>NZ_BONE01000030.1 GCF_016862555.1 Asanoa siamensis
GGCGCTTGAGCTCGCCGATGATGGTCGGGATCGCGTAGCCGGCGAAGTCGACGCCGCGGCTGGGGTCGAACTTGTCGACCGCCTTGATGAGGCCGACGGCGGCGGTCTGGAGCAGGTCGTCGGTGGGCTCGCCACGGCCGCTGTAGCGGTGGGCGAGGTGGTTGGCCAGGGGGAGCCAGGCCTCGATGGTGCGGTCGCGCAAGGCCGCCCGGGAGGGGTGCGTCGGGGGCAGTGCGGCGAGGGCGGTGAGCAGCTCGGTCGCGGTGTCGGTGAGCGGGGCGGTGCGCGTCTCGTCGACCTTCTCCACCGTCTGCACGGTCATCGGGGGGACCTCCTGCAGTTGATATGTGCCTGAAGCTGAATGTTGCTATGGAGCACGGACTGGCCGTTCGGCACTCACCGTAGCCTGTTCGTCCAGCGAAAAGCTAGCCGAACGGCCGATGGATATAACACGCGAATGGGGCATAGCGGGGTGTATTACTGAAGATTTTCGACTCCGACTAGGGTGATGGGGCATGACCGCCGGGCTCGTTCTCGCCGCCGGAGCCGGTCGCCGGTACGGCGGCCCGAAGGCGCTCGTCCGCCGCGACGGGGCCCTGCTGGTCGAGCGCGCGGTCGCCACGGCCCGTGCGGGCGGCCTCGCCCCGGTCTATGTCGTGGTCGGTGCGGCCGCCGACCGGGTCCGCGCCGAGGCCGACCTCGGCGACGCGGTGCTCGTCGACAACCCCGACTGGCCGACTGGCATGGGCTCGTCCCTGCGGGCCGGCCTGGCCGCGCTCCGGGAGACCGAGGCTGAGGCGGCCGCCGTGCTGCTGGTCGACATGCCCGGCATCACCGCCGCCGCGATCGCCCGGGTCACCGACGGTGCCGGCCCGCAGACGCTGGCGATGGGCGGCTACGACGACCGCCGCGGCCATCCGGTCGTGCTCGGGCGTGGCCACTGGGTGGGCGTCGCCGACACCGCGGCCGGGGACGCCGGCGCCCGCGCCTACCTGCGCGCCCACGCGGCCGCCGTCACCGTCGTGCCGTGCGGCGACGTCGCCGACGACACCGACCTGGACACCCCCGACGACATCGGCCCGGACACCCCCGACGACATCGGCCCGGACACCCCCGACGACCAGGACACGCCGTCGCCGGGTGCGGAACGCCTTGATCGGGGGCGCGCGCTGGAGTAGTCATTCGGTATCCGCTTCACGAGGAGGACGTCATCGGCGACGTCGACCGTTTCAACCGGCTCCCGCCCGCCGAGGCCGAGCGCGAGTTGCTCGCCTGCTGCGCGGCACCCGTCTGGGCGGAGGCGGTCGCCGCCGGCCGCCCGTACCCCGATCGCACCGCCCTGCTGGCCGCGGCCGACGCCGCGCTGCGCCGGCTCACCTGGAACGACGTCTCGCTCGCGATCGCCGCGCACCCGCGGATCGGCGAGCGCCCGAGCGGCGGCGACCGCGAGTCCAACTGGTCGCGGCAGGAGCAGTCCGGAGTGGCGGCCGACGCCGACACGCTGACCGCCCTCAAGCGGGCCAACCTCGACTACGAGCGCCGCTTCGACCACGTCTTCCTCGTCTTCGCGACCGGGAAGTCGCAGGCCGAGATCCTCGACGCGCTGCGGCACCGGCTCGACAACGACGCGGCCACCGAGCAGCGGGTCGTCCAGGAGGAGCTCCGCAAGATCGCGCTGCTACGGCTGGAGCGGCTGGTCACCGACCCGACGGCGCCGCTCACGACCCACGTGCTCGACCTCGAGCGCGGCCGGCCCGCGGCGGGTGTCGCGGTGCGCCTCGAACGCGGCGCGGAGATGCTGGCCAAGGGCCGCACCGACGACGACGGCCGGCTCCGCGAGTGGGTGCCGGCGGAGGGCTGGGCGGCCGGCGACTACCGGCTCGTCTTCGACGTCGCCGGCTACCTCGACGGCGCGACGTTCTTCCCCGAGGTCACCGTCGGTTTCCGGGTCACCGCACCCGACCAGCACCACCACGTGCCGCTGCTGCTCAACCGGCACGGCTACACGACCTACCGGGGGAGCTGACGGCGATGGCGATCACCCTGGGCGACAACCAGTACGGCAAGGCCGGGGTCCGCCTCGTCCGGGTGGCCCGCGACGGGCCGCGGCACGAACTGCGCGACCTGACCGTCAGCGTCGCGCTGGCCGGCGACCTGGCCGCCGCGCACCAGGGTGACAACAGCGGCGTGCTGCCGACCGACACCCAGAAGAACACGGTGTACGCGTTCGCGAAGCGCTACGGCGTCGGCGAGCCGGAGGCGTTCGGCCTGCTGCTGGCCCGGCACTTCGTCGACACCCAGCCGACGATCCACCGGGCCCGGGTCGACCTGACCGAGCACCCGTGGTCGCGCCTCGGCCCGCACTCGTTCGCCCGCGACGGCGGCACCACCCGGCACGCCACCGTGACCGTCACCGCGGAGGCGTCCCACGTGGTCAGCGGGCTGTCGGGGCTGGTGCTGCTGAACACCACCGACTCGGAGTTCCACGGCTACGTGCGCGACGGCTACACGACGCTGCCGGAGGCCACCGACCGGATCCTGGCGACCGAGGTCCAGGCGCGCTGGCGCTGGGCGGCGGTCGGCTCCGGCCCGTCATGGTCGACCTCCTGGCAGGGCGTACGCGACGAGTTGGTGGCCGCGTTCGTCGAGACCTACAGCTACTCGCTCCAGCAGACGCTGTACGCGATGGGCAGCCGGGCGCTGGAGAAGCACCCGGAGATCGCCGAGGTGCGGCTCACGCTGCCCAACAAGCACCACTTCCTGGTCGACCTGGCGCCGTTCGGGCTCGGCAACGACAACGAGGTGTACGTCGCCACCGACCGCCCGTACGGCCTGATCGAAGGCACCGTGCTGCGCGACGACGTGCCGCCTGCCCCGGAAGCGTGGTGACCATGGAGTTCCTGCAGCCGGCCGACTGGGCCGAGGCATTGGCCGTGAAGGCGGCCCACCCCGACGCGCTGCCGATCGCCGGCGGCACCGACGTGATGGTCGACCTCAACTTTGACCGCGCCCGCCCCGGCGCGCTGCTCGACCTCACCCGGGTGACCGACCTGACCGACTGGGGCACCGACGGCGACTGGCTGCGGGTCGGCGCCGGCGTCACCTACCGGCGGCTGATCGACGAGCTGGCCGGCCGGGTGCCGGGGCTGGCGCTGGCGTCCCGCACGGTCGGCTCGCCGCAGATCCGCAACCGCGGCACGGTCGGCGGCAACCTCGGCTCCGCCTCGCCGGCCGGTGACGCGCACCCGGCGCTGCTCGCCGCCGGCGCGCTGGTCGAGCTCGCCTCGGTGCGCGGCACCCGGCGGGTGCCCGTCACCGAGTACTTCACCGGCCCGAAGCGCTCGGTCCGCACGCCCGACGAGCTGATCGCCGCGTTCCTGGTGCCGGCCCGGCCGGGCGCCGAGCAGTTCGCCAAGGTCGGCACCCGTAACGCGATGGTGATCGCGGTCTGCTCGTTCGCGCTCTCCCTCGACGCCGCGACCCGCACGGTCGGCACCGGGATCGGCTCGGCCGGCCCGACACCGCTGCGGGCCACCGAGGCGGAGGCGTTCCTCGCCGCCGAGCTGCCGTGGGAGACGCGCGGCGCGGTGCCGGAGAGCGTGGCGGCCCGGTTCGGCGAGCTGGTCGGGTCGGCCGCTCGGCCGATCGACGACGTGCGCGGCAGCGCCGACTATCGACGGCACGCGCTGGCGGTGCTGGCCCGGCGGGCGCTCGCCTGGGCCTGGACGGATCCGGGAGGTGCGGTGTGAGGGTCACCTGCGTGGTCAACGGCGAGACCCGCGAGGCCGACGACGTCTGGCCCGGCGAGAGCCTGCTGTTCGTGCTTCGCGAACGGCTCGGCCTGCCCGGCGCCAAGAACGCCTGCGAGCAGGGGGAGTGCGGCTCCTGCACGGTCTATCTCGACGGTCAGCCGGTGTGCGCCTGCCTGGTGGCGGCCGGGCAGGCTCAGGGGCGCACCGTCACCACGGTGGAGGGGCTCGCGCCCGGCTCCGGCGAGGAGCAGCTCGACCGGGTGCAGCGGGCGTTCCTCGCGACCGGCGCCGTGCAGTGCGGTTTCTGCACGCCGGGCCTGATCGTCGCGGTGCACGACCTGCTGGCCCGCGACCCGGCGCCGAGCGACCCCGACATCCGCGAGGCGCTGGCCGGCAACCTGTGCCGGTGCACGGGCTACGAGAAGATCATGGAAGCCGTACGGCTGGCGGCGACGTCATGATCCTCATCGAGAACTGCGCGGTCGCGACCGTCGACGCCGACGGCACCGAGTACGCCGACGGGCACGTGGTGATCGGTGACGACGGCCGGATCGCCGCGGTCGGCGCCGGGCACGCCGGCCGCTACCAGTCGATCCGCCGCATCGACGGCACCGGATGCCTGCTCGCCCCCGGCCTGGTCAACACCCACCACCACCTCTACCAGTGGGCGACCCGCGGGCTGGCCCAGGACGGCACGCTGTTCGAGTGGCTGACCACGCTCTACCCGATCTGGGCCGGGATCGACGCCGAGATCGTGTCGGCGACGACCGCGGCCGGGCTCGGCTGGCTGGCCCTGTCGGGCTGCACGACCAGCACCGACCACCACTACGTCTACCCGGGCGGCGCCGGTGACCTGATGGCCGCCCAGGTCGAGGCGGCCCGCGAGGTCGGCCTGCGGTTCCACCCGACCCGCGGCTCGATGGACCTGGGCCGGTCGGCCGGCGGCCTGCCGCCCGACGAGGTCGTGGAGAAGACCGACGAGGCGCTCGCGGCCACCGAGGAGGCGATCAACCGCTACCACGACCCCGCGCCCGACTCGCTGCTGCGGATCGCGGTCGCGCCCTGCTCGCCGTTCTCGGTCACGGGCCGGCTGATGGAGGAGGCGGCGGCGCTGGCCCGGCGGCACGGCGTGCGGCTGCACACCCACCTGGCCGAGACGGCCGACGAGACCGACTTCTGCCGCAAGCAGTTCGACTGCACGCCGGTCGAGTACGCGGAGCGGGTCGGCTGGCTCGGCGAGGACGTCTGGCTCGCCCACGCGGTGCACCTCGACGACGCCGCGATCGCCAAGCTCGCCGCCACCGGCACCGCGGTCGCGCACTGCCCGAGCTCCAACGCCCGCCTCGGCGCCGGCCTGGCCCGGGTCCGCGACCTGCTCGACGCCGGCGTGCCGGTCGGTCTCGGTGTCGACGGCGCCGCGTCGCAGGAGGCCAACCAGCTCGGCGCCGAGCTGCGGCAGGCGCTCTACACCGCCCGGCTGCGCGGCGGGCCGACCGGGCTGACCGCCCGCGAGGCGCTGCGGCTCGGCACGATGGGCGGGGCCCGCTGTCTCGGCCGCGAGGCGGAGCTCGGCTCCATCGAGAAGGGCAAGCTGGCCGACCTGGCCCTGTGGCGGCTCGACGACCTCGGGCACGCCGGCATCGACGACCCGGTCGCCGCGCTGGTGTTCGGCCCACCGGCCACATTGGAGCTGCTGACGGTCGGCGGCCGGACCATCGTGGAGTACGGCGAGCTGCGGACCGCCGACGACCGGGACCTGACCCGGCGCAGCCGGCGGGCGCACCGCACACTGATGCGGAGGGCGCGATGACCGTCAGCACCGTGGCGCCGGCGACCGTCGAGGGCGGCGTGGGCACGTCGGCCCGCCGCCCGGACGGCATCCTCAAGGTGGCCGGCGAGTTCGCGTACTCGTCCGACCTGTGGGCCGACGAGATGCTCTGGGGCGCGACCGTCCGCTCGCCGCACCCGAGCGCCGAGATCCGCGCCATCGACATCACGGCGGCGGTCGCGCTGCCGGGCGTCTACGCCGTGCTCACCGCCGCCGACGTGCCCGGCGCCCGCCACTACGGCCTCGAGGTGGTCGACCAGCCGGTGCTGGCGATCGACGAGGTGCGCTACGAGGGCGAGCCGGTGGCGATCGTGGCCGCCGACCACCCGGAGACCGCCCGCCGCGCCGCCGCCCGGATCACCGTGGAGTACGCGGTCCGCGCCCCGGTCACCGACCCCGAGGACGCGCTGTCCCGGGGCGACCTCGTGCGGCACGTTCCCGTGCGCCGCTTCGCGTCGGCCGGTGGCACCGCGCTGACCGCCGACGTCGTGGTCACCGGGACCTACGAGGTCGGCATGCAGGACCAGGCGTTCCTCGGCCCGGAGTCGGGGCTCGCGGTGCCGGCCGAGGACGGCGGGATCGACCTGTTCGTCGCCACGCAGTGGCTGCACGTCGACCAGAAGCAGGTGGCCGCCTGCCTGGGGCTGCCGGCCGAGAAGGTCCGGCTCAGCCTGGCCGGCGTCGGTGGCGCCTTCGGCGCCCGCGAGGACCTCTCGATGCAGGTGCACGCGTCGCTGCTGGCGCTGCACACCGGCAAGCCCGTCAAGATGGTGTACGGGCGGGAGGAGTCGTTCTTCGGCCACGTGCACCGGCACCCGGCCCGGCTGTCCTATGAGCACGGTGCCACCCGCGACGGGAAGCTGCTCTACGTCAAGGCCCGCATCGTGCTCGACGGTGGTGCCTACACGTCGTCGACGCCGGCCGTGGTGGCCAACGCGGCCACGCTCGGCGTCGGGCCCTACGACGTGCCGACCGTGGTGGTCGAGGCGTACGGCGTCTACACCAACAACCCGCCGTGCGGCGCGATGCGCGGCTTCGGGGCGGTGCAGGCCTGCTTCGCGTACGAGTCGCAGATGGACAAGCTCGCCGCCGAGGTCGGTCTGGACCCGGTCGAGCTGCGCCGCCGCAACGCGATGACGACCGGCTCCGTGATGCCGACCGGCCAGCTCGTGCACGGCCCGGCGCCCGTCGCGGACCTGCTCGCCCTCGTGCGGGACCGCCCGCTGCCCCCGGCGGCCACCGGCGATCCGCGCGAGCGCCCGGGCGGGGTGGCCAACACGACGCGCGGCGAGGGCGTGGTGCGCGGCGTCGGCTACGCGATCGGCATCAAGAACGTCTGCTTCTCCGAGGGCTTCGACGACTTCGCCACCGCCCGGGTGCGGCTGTCGGTCGTCGGCGGCGAGCCCGCCGTGCTGGTGCACACCGCGGCCGCCGAGGTCGGGCAGGGCCTCGTCACCGTGCAGGCCCAGATCGCCCGCACGGAGCTCGGCGTGACCAAGGTGACCGTGGCGACCGCCGACACCTCGGTCGGCAGCGCCGGATCGTCGTCGGCGTCCCGGCAGACCTACATGACCGGCGGTGCGGTGCGGGCGGCCTGCCAGGCCGTGAAGGCCACGGTGCTCGCCCGGGTCGGCCGCGCCGGCGAGCTGGCGCTGGTCGACGGCAAGGTGGTCGCCTCCGACGGCGCGGTCGTCGCGTCGCTGGTCGACCTGCTCGGCAACGACGTGGTCGAGGAGACCGTGGAGTGGCGGCACAAACCGACCCGGCCGCTGGACCCGGTAACCGGCCAGGGCGACGCCCACGTCCAGTACGCGTTCGCCGCGCACCGGGCCGTCGTCGACGTCGACACCGAGCTGGGCCTGGTGCGGGTGGTCGAGATCGCGACCGCGCAGGACGTCGGCAAGGCGGTCAACCCGCAGGCGGTCGTCGGCCAGATCCAGGGCGGCACCGCGCAGGGGCTCGGCCTCGCGGTGATGGAGGAGGTGCAGGTGGTCGACGGGGTCATCCGCAACCCGTCCTTCACCGACTACCTGATCCCGACGATCCTCGACATGCCGCCGATGGCGGTCGACGTGCTGGAGATGGGCGACCCGGACGCGCCGTACGGCCTGCGCGGCGTCGGTGAGCCACCGACCATCTCGTCGACACCGGCCGTGGTGGCCGCGATCCGGGCGGCGACCGGGCGCCCGCTGACCCGCGTCCCCGTGCGTCCGGAGCACATCGCGCTATGACCGGAAAGCTGCCGGAGTCGGTCTACCGGGAACTCGACCAGCGGCTCGCGCCCGTCGACGCGGTGCTGCGGGCCCGGGCCCGGCCCGCGGTGACCGGGCGGCAGCCGGTCCACACGGTCTACCTGCCGGCGGACAGGTTCGCGCCGTCGGTGGTCGCGGAGTGGGGTGCCGCGGCCCTCGCGGCGCTGGACGCGTCGCCGCCGCTGCCGTTCCCGGCGGAGCTGCGGGACCGGGTGGTCGCCAAGCTCGAACGCGAGCCCGTCGAGGACCTGCGGATCGACTTCGAGGACGGGTACGGCGCGCGCGGCGACGACGCGGAGGACGTGGCGGCGGCCGCGGCCGGTGCCGCCCTGCTCTCGCTCGCCCCGGCGCCGCCGTTCCTCGGCGTGCGGGTCAAGTCGCTGGAGGCGGCCACGCGGCGCCGCGCCGTGCGTACCCTCGACCTGTTCCTGTCCGCAGTGGACGGTGTCCTGCCGCCGGGCTTCGTCGTGACGCTGCCCAAGGTGAGCGCCGCCGCCCAGATCGCCGCGATGGCCACGCTCTGCGCCCACCTCGAGCAGGCGCACGGGCTGCCGGCCCGGTCGCTGCTGGTCGAGGCGCAGGTGGAGACGCCGCTCGCCGTGCTCGGGCCC
Source organism: Asanoa siamensis (assembly GCF_016862555.1). Taxonomy (GTDB): domain Bacteria; phylum Actinomycetota; class Actinomycetes; order Mycobacteriales; family Micromonosporaceae; genus Asanoa; species Asanoa siamensis. The sequence continues at coordinate 8,444 of NZ_BONE01000030.1, forward strand.
GACGGCACCGCGACCGTCGCCCGGCTCGCCGTCGCCGGGGAGGGCCGGCTGGTCGGGCTGCACTACGGCACCTACGACTACAGCGCCGCGCTCGGCGTCGCGGCCGCCGAACAGAGCCTGGCCCACCCGGTCGCCGACCACGCCAAGGCCGTCATGCAGGTCGCGGTGGCCGGCACCGGCGTGCGCCTGTCCGACGGCTCGTGCAACGTGCTGCCGGTCGGTCCCGGCATCCACGCCGCCTGGCAACTGCACCACCGGCTCGTGCTGCGCTCCCTGGCGCACGGCTTCTACCAGGGCTGGGACCTGCACCCGGCGCAGTTGCCGACCCGGTACGCGGCCACGTACGCGTTCTTCCGCTCGGGCTGCCCGGCGGCGGTCGAGCGGCTCGGCGCCTACCTGGAGCGGCAGGCGGGCGGCATCCTCGACGAGCCCGCGACCGCCCGCGCGCTGGCCGGTTTCCTGTTGCGCGGCCTCGACTGCGGTGCCCTGGATCCCCCCGAGGTGCCGTTGCACCGCCAGACCCTGGAGGCGCTATGGGCCGTGTGATCCGCTCGTCGCGGGTGGTGCTGCCGGACGGCTCCGTCGAGCCGGCCGGCGTCGAGGTGTCCGACGGGCGGATCGTCGCCGTCGTGCCCGGCGCCCGGGAGGCCGACGTCGACCTCGGCGACCTCGTGCTGATGCCGGGCCTGGTCGACACGCACGTGCACGTCAACGAGCCCGGCCGCACCGAGTGGGAGGGCTTCGCCACGGCCACCCGCGCGGCGCTGGCCGGCGGCGTCACGACGATCGTCGACATGCCGCTCAACTCGCTGCCACCGACGACCTCGGCGGCGGCGCTGGCGGAGAAGCGGGCGGCGGCGGCCGGGCAGTGCCACGTCGACGTGGGCTTCTGGGGCGGTGCGATCCCCGGCAACACCGGCGACCTGGCCGACCTGCACGCGGCCGGCGTGTTCGGCTTCAAGGCGTTCCTCGCCGACTCCGGGGTGCCCGAGTTCCCGCCGGTGACGCCGGCCGAGTTGCGGGCGGCGATGGCCGCGGTCGACGCGCTGTTCGTGGTGCACGCCGAGGATCCGGCCGGGCTGCGGACGGCGCCGACCTCGCGGCGGTACGCCGACTTCGAGCAGTCCCGGCCCGGCGCGGCCGAGTGCGCGGCGGTCGCTGCCGCGCTGGACGCCGCCGAGGCGACCGGGTCGCGCGTACACGTGCTGCACGTCTCCGACGCGGACGCCGCCGCCGTGGTCGCGGCCGGCCGGGCCCGCGGCGTGCGGGTGAGCGCCGAGACCTGCCCGCACTACCTGACGCTCGACGCCGCCGACGTGCCCGACGGGGCGACCGAGTTCAAGTGCTGCCCGCCGATCCGCGGCGCGGCCAACCAGGACCGGCTCTGGGCGGCGCTGGCCGCGGGCGACCTGGACATCGTGGTCTCCGACCACTCACCGTCGACGCCGGCGCTCAAGGGCTTCGAGGCGGGCGACTTCGCGGCGGCCTGGGGCGGCATCGCCTCGCTGCAACTCGGCCTGCCTCTGGTGTGGACGGCGGCGGCCGCCCGGGGCCACGACATCGCGGACGTCGTGCGCTGGATGGCGACCGCACCGGCCGACCTGGTGGGCTTGCGCCACAAAGGACGGATCGAGCCGGGCGCCGACGCGGACCTGCTCGCCTTCGACCCGTCGGCCACCTTCACCGTCACGCCGGACGGGCTGCACCACCGGCATCCCACCACCCCGTACGCCGGGCGGCGGCTGTCCGGTGTGGTGCGTCGCGTGTGGCTGCGCGGCGTGAAGGTGACGCCGGGCGACCCGCCGCGCGGGCAGTTGCTCACCGCCGCGCTGCTGGAGGGGGCCCGATGAGCGCGCCCGACTGGCTCGCGCTGCCGGACCTGGCGTCGCGCCGGCTGGGCGGCGGTGTGGTCGGCACCAACGACGAGCTGTTCGCCGCGGCCGACAACCTCGTCACGCCGGAGCCGCCGGGCTTCACGCCGCGCACGTTCGGCCCCAAGGGCCAGGTGTACGACGGGTGGGAGACCCGCCGCCGGCGTACGCCCGGTGAGGACTGGGCGATCGTCCGGCTGGGCGCCGCCGGCGTGGTGCGCGGCCTCGTCGTCGACACGTCGTTCTTCACGGGCAACTACCCGCCCGCGGCGTCGGTCCACGGGTGCCGGCTCGACGGCCACCCGTCGCTGGACGAGCTGTCGGCGGCTGACTGGGTGCCGTTGGTGACGCACGGCGCGCTGGAGGGCGACACCGCCAACATGTTCTTCTCTTCGCAGGCCGGGTTGATCACGCACGTCAAGCTGGTGATCCACCCGGACGGGGGAGTGGCCCGGCTGCGGGTGCACGGCGAGGTCGTGCCCGACCCGACGCGCTTCCCGGACGGCTGGCTGGACCTGGCCGCGGTCGAGAACGGCGGGCGGGTGGTCGGCTGCAGCGACCTGTTCTACGGCTCGCCGGCACAGCTCGTCGAGCCCGGCCTCGCCCGGACGATGGGCGAGGGCTGGGAGACCCGGCGGCGCCGGGACGCGGGCAACGACTGGGTCGTCGTCCGCCTCGCCGCGCCGGGCCGGCTCCGGTTGGCGGAGCTCGACACGTCCCACTTCAAGGGCAACGCGCCCGGCGCGGCGTCGTTGCGCGGCGTGGACGAGCGCAAGGCCGACCCGGCCGACGAGGCCGCCTGGCGCGACCTGCTGCCCCGCACGGACCTGCGCCCGGACACCCGCCACCGGTTCGTGCTGCGTACGGACCCGGTCACCCACGTCCGGCTCGACATCCACCCCGACGGCGGGATGGCCCGGCTCCGGCTGCACGGCCACCTCGACGACGGTGTGCTCGACACGCTGCGCGCCGCGTGGGACCGATCGGCCGGTCGTGCGGGAAACTGAAACAATGCTCAAGACGCTCAGGCCGCGCAGCTACGGCGACGTGATCCACGTCGGGCACTACTTCTGCAACGACATCACCGTCGTGATGGACCTGACCGACCTCGCCGACACCGACCCGACCCCGCTCGTCGACTTCGCCGCGGGGCTGATCGTCGCCCGCGACGGCGAGATGTCGAAGCTCGCGCCGAAGGTCTTCATGCTCAAACCGCGGCGCCCGCGCTCCTGACGCGGCCGCGCGAGCGCGAAGATGCGCGGATAGGCCGCGTCCGGTGCGGGCTGCGGTGTAGGAGCGCGGCGACTAGCGTGCGGGGATGCACCGCTCGAGGATCGCGTCGTTCACGGCGGGGATGCTGGTCGCCAACGCCGCGCCGCACCTGGCCACCGCGGTCACGCGCCGGCGGCACCTCACTCCGCTGGCAGGCCGAGACTCCGGGCCGGCCGTCAACGGCGCGTGGGCGGCGCTCAACGTCGCCGTCGCGGTCGGCCTGCTCACGTGGTCCGCCCGTGGCAAGGCCGCGCGCTGGGACGCCGACCTGGTCGCGTTCGGCTTCGGCCACCTCACGTTCGCCGCCTGGATGGCCGCGAGCGAAGCGGTCGCGCCGATGAACCACTGACGCACCGTCTACTGTGGCGGCGTGCAGGACCTGGCGATCAACCTCGTGGCGAGTGCCCTCGCCGCGGTGGCGGCGTGGCTGATCCAGCGGGGCATCCGCTACCGGCGGCTGGCCCGCATGCGGGCCTTCTTCGGGCTGCGCGAGGGTGCGCCGAGCCTGCTGATCGCGGGACGGCACTGGTCGTCGCCGCGGGTGTCCAGCGTGCACCGCAACGACATGGGCGCCATCGTGGAACTCGGCGCGATCGTCAAGGAGTGCGGTGGCCGGGCCGACCTGGTGCCCGCCGCCGAGGCGCCCAAGGAGTTGGGCAAGGTCACCGAGTTCTGCATCGGCGGCCCGGAGAGCAACCCACGCACGGCGGCGCACCTGGCGGCGCTGCTGCCGGGCGTCCGGGTGACGACCTTCGAGGAGGCCGGCGAGGGGGTGCCGATCATCGTGGGCGAGGCGCGCTACGAGCGCCTACCGCACGAGGAGGCACACGTGGTCCTGGCCCGCGCGCTGCCCACCGCGCACCCGGTCTTCCTGCTGATCGGCCAGACTGCTTTGAGCAACCTCGCGGCGGCCCGCTACCTGGCGTCCCACCACCGCGACCTGCGACGCCGATACGGGGACGACTCCCCGTTCTGCCTGGTCCTGAAGGTCCGCCAGCCGGGAGCTTACGGCCCGGACCTGGTGCAAGTCGTCGCCGACGCGACGCCGACGGCCTTCGACGGCACCCCGCCGCCCGCCCTGCCGTCACAGCGCCGGCCGTGGTGGTCTGTCGGTCGGCGACCCTGAGCGCCGGCAGCGCCGCAGGCACAGGCCTCAGGCAGTTCGACGTCGTCTCGAACGGCGCGGGCCTGTTGGGCGCGCCGCAGCAGGGCACTGAACGCTCGCCGCGGTCCAATCGATGCCTGAGCGGCTTCGCTGTCACTCTCGCCAGTGAGGTCATGCAAGCGGACCGGGCCCGCGACCCGGTAGGCGCCCACAACTGGCCGAGCGCCGCGACCAGGGCTGCGGGTCTGGTGGCCGCGATTGACCGGACCCCCGCGATCGGCGCCGCGGGCCTGCGGGCCGTGACCCATGGGGCCTGCGGCCTGGTTGGGCGGTCTCGATTGGCTGGATGATCGGGATCGGCGCCGCGGGCCTGCGGGCCGGGATCCATGGGGCCTGCGGCCTGGTTGGGCGGTCTCGATTGGCTGGATGATCGGGATCGGCGCCGCGGGACTGCGGGCCGGGATCCATGGGGCCTGCGGCCTGGTTGGGCGGTCTCGATTGACTGGACGCCGCGACCAGCACCGCGGGCCTGCCGACTGTGACCTACCGGGGCCCTGCGGCCCGGTAGGGCGGCCTGGACCAACCGAGCCAGGCCACCAGGACGCCGGGCCTGGCGGCAGGTGGGGCGGCGGGCGTGACGGCGGGTGGGGCGCCGGCCTGGTGGCCGGCGCCCCGCCGTTGCCGCCGAGACGGCGTCCCGGTCTCAGCTGGCGCCGCTGGCCTGCCAGTTCATCCGGGTGATGAGCTGGCGGGCCGCGTCGGCGTGTTCTGCGTCGACCATGACCGAGTATTCGCTTGCCTGTAGTGAGCTGCGTGACGTGAAGTCGCGCTGGCCGCGGGTCATGCCGTGGGCCAGGGCTCCGAACAGCGCGCCCCAGAAGGCGCCGATGGCCAGGGCCGAGAAGACCACGGCGAACCAGTTGGCGTCCGTGAAGATGCCGAACAGCAGGCCGATGAAGAGGCCGAACCAGGCGCCGCTGCCCGCGCCCGCCAGGGCGGCGCGGCCCGTGGTCAGGCGGCCCAGCACGTTTTCCACCAAGCGCAGGTTGCTGCCGACGATCGCGGTTGTCTCCACCGGGAACTGGTTGTCCGACAGGTAGTCGACCGCCCGCTGGGCCGCCGCGTAGTCGGTGTAGGTCGCGACGTTCACGGTCGGGCGGCTCGGGCCCGGGTCGGTGACCGGGGCACCGCCGAAGACGCCACCGCGGCCGCCGAGGCCGCTGCCGGGCATCGGCGCGCCGGGGCCGGCGGGTGCCGCTGGTACGCCGCCGGGCCCGGGCGGGATGTTTCCGGCCGGCGTCGAGGGAGTGGTCATCTTTCCTCCTTGTTCGCGTACCAACTTCCCTGATCTTCGACCGGATAACCGTCGCCGTGGTGTCGTTCCCGTCAACTCGTCGTCAAATGACCGAACAGACGCGGTCGCCCAGGCGCCACTGGGTGGGCTGCGCGAACGTGCCCGTGTAGGTGCCCTGGAAGCCGATCGTGGTCGACCCACCGGTCGGCAGGTTGGTGTTCCACGACAGCGGGCGGGCGGTGAGCTGGCTGCCCGACTGGGTCCACGTCGCGCTCCAGCCCTGGGTCAGCCGCGCGTCGCCGCCGAGGGTGGTGGTCACGGTCCAACCGGACACGGCCGGACCGTTGTTGATCACCGTAAGCTCGGCCGTGAAGCCGCCCTGCCAGATGTTGAACCGCTGCCGCACCTGACACCCACCGGCCGCCGGCGGCGTCGTCGGCTGGCTCGTGGGCGGGTTGGTCGTCGGCTGCCCCGTCGGCTGCCCCGTCGGCTGACCTGTCGGCTGCCCCGTCGGCTGGCCCGTCGGCGGGTTCCACGGACCGGCCGCGATCGCCAGGTCGTACGCCCGCTGCGGCACGAACTGCCCCGCCCCCGCGATGCACCCGTCGGCCTCGCCGGGGAGCTTGACCCAGAGGTACGCCGCGATGGCCGTGTCACCGGTCTGCGTGGTGCTCGGCACGCCGATCGCCCGCCCGGCCGGGTCGCACCACTCGGAGCCGAGCGGCCCGTTGCCGTTGCGGCTCGTGTCGATCACGGCCTTGAGCGCCGGCGCGCCGATCGCCGAGAGCACCGCCTTGGCCCACGGCACCGCCTCGCTGTTGGCCCGGTAGTTGGAGACGTTGACCGAGATCCCGTCGGCGCTGTTGACGATGTCGGCCGCCACCGCGCGCGACGCGGCCTCGGAGGCGGACAACCAGGCCGAGTGCCCGACGTCGTAGTAGACCCGGGCCTGCGCCGAGCCGGCCTTGAGCTTCTTTCCGGCGTACGCCATCGAAGCTCTGGTCTCGGCCTGTTGGCTCGCGTTCTGGCAGTTGGTCATCAGCGGCAGCACGTCGGGTTCGAGCACGATCGTGGCGGGCCGGCCGGCGAGCCCGGCGGCCACCTCGTCGACCCAGGCCCGGTAGGCGGCGTGCGAGGGCGCCCCGCCGGCGCTCGCGCCGCCGCAGTCCCGGTTGGGGATGTTGTAGACGACCATGATCGGGATCTTGCCGGCCGCCGCGGCGGCACCGACGAACGCGGAGACCTGTCCGCGTACGGCCGAGGTGTTGGTCGTGGTGAACCAGCGGGCCTGCGGCACCTCGGCGATCCGCTCGCGGATCACGGCGGCCCGGCTGTCGGACGCGTTGGCCGCCACCCATTGCGCGGCGTTGGTCTCCGGGTCGACGTAGAAGACCGAGTCGACGGCCGCCTGCGCACCCGGGGCGACCAGGGCGGTCAGGGCCACGGCGAGGCCCACCACGCCGGCGCACGCCGCGCCGAGGATGGATCTGCGTTGCATAACGGTTCTCCCATCAAAATAGAGGACCGTCAGTGGAAGCGCTCCCAGGCAGGATACGGCGCCGACCCTCCCGTGTGAAGACCGCAAAACTCGCTGTCGCGGGGGTACGCACCGGCGGTAGCGTCGCCCGACGTGCCGGACTGGGAATGGGACGAGACGCTCTACGCCGGAAGCGCGGTGCACTACCCGGTCGGCCGGGTGGCGTACCCGCCGGCACTCGCGACGGCGATCCGTGACGCGCTCGGCCTGGACGGCACGGGCCGGCTGCTCGACGTCGGCTGCGGCCCCGGCTCGCTGACCCTGCTGCTCGCGCCGCTCTTCGCGGCGGCGGTCGGGGTCGACGCCGACCCGGGGATGCTCGCGGAGGCCGGCCGCCGCGACCCGGGCGCCACCGTCCACTGGCGCGCCATGCGGGCTGAGGACCTACCGGGCGGCCTCGGCCGGTTCCGGGTGGTCACCTTCGCCCAGTCCTTCCACTGGATGGACCAGCCGCGGGTGGCGCGGAGCATACGCCCCATGGTCGACCAGGCCTGGGTGCACGTCTTCGCGCAGACCCACCGCGGCCTGCCCGACACCGACGGCCTGCCCCATCCGCCGCCGCCGTGGGACGGGATCGACGAGCTCGTCCGCGGCTACCTGGGCCCGGTGCAGCGGGCCGGTCAGGGCTTCCTGCGCAACGGCACCAAGGACGGCGAGGAGGACGTCATGCGGGCGACGGGCTTCCAGGGCCCGACCCGGATCACCGCCGTCCCGGCCCGGGTGGTGACCCGCACGACCGACGAGGTCGTCGCCGCGGTGCTGTCGCTGTCGGGCTCGGCGCCGCACCTGTTCGGCGACCGCCTCCCCGCGTTCGTCGACGACCTGCGCAAGCTGCTCGGCGACGGCCCGTTCGCGGAACGCCTACGCGAGATCGAGATCGTCATCTGGCGGCCGTGAGTCTACGGTGGACGGATGCCCCGGCAGCGGCGTTCCGCGGGGAACGGGAACGGATCAGAGCGATCGGCGTGTACGGGTCGATGGCAGGCCTCGGTTTCGTGGCCGGCGTGCTCGGCGGGGCGTTGATCACCCAGTTCTGGGGCTGGCGGTGGATCTTCCTGGGGCCTGCGGTGGGCGTTGCTCACCTGTCTCGGTGCGTTCTGTCTGCCCGCGCTCGTGCTCGTGGCGCGGGGCCTCAGCCCACGTAGTCCTCCAGCAGCGCCGGAGTGAGGCCCGCCTTGTGGATCGCCTTCAGTGCCGCCAGCAGGTCGTCCATCAGTGCCGGGCGGAAGTGCATGAGCAGCACGTCGCCTGGGTGCAGGATCTTCTCCGGGGTCTGGTAGCGGACGATTCCCTTGTCGACGGTCTCCGACCAGTAGAAGACCGCCTTCGCGCCACACTCGTGGGCTACCGTCATCGTCGTGTCGTTGTGGTCGCCGAACGGTGGCCGGAACAGGGTCGGGCGCTTGCCGAAGAGCTGTTCGAGCTTGTCCGCCGAGCCGCAGATCTCGTGTTTCTGGCTGCTGTAAGACAAGCCCGGCAGCGAGCGGTGGCTGATCGTGTGGTTCTCCACGACACCGCCGGCGGCCTCGATCTCCTTGAAATAGTCCGTGTGCGCCGTCGCGGCCGGTGAGTTCAGGAACATCGTCACCGGGATACCCGCCGACCTGATGAAGGCCGGCACGTCCTCCGGCCGGGCCAGGCCGCCGTCGTCGATCGTGATGAACGCGACCTTCTGGTCCGTCGGCACGCGCAGCCAGAACGGCGGCTCCCCGGGCTTGATCGCCTCACGGAGCTGCGGCGTCGGTGGCAACGGTGGAAACTCCGGCACCTGGGCGACGTACCACTCCAGGGTTCCGCGTTTCGGCGGTGTGCTCGGGGTGGGGCTGACCGAGGGCGACACACTCGGGCTCGGCGGCGACGCGCTCGGCCTGGCCACGGTCACGGGTCCGGCGATGGCGTGCGAGGTGCAGGCGCTCAACGCGACCAGCGACACGACGGCCAGCAGCCGACGGACACGAGTAGCGGGCACGCCGGAACGGTAACGGTCGGTTCTCAAGATCGTGTCAGCGTACTCGGGGCTGTTGCTGGAAGGCGCGCCGGTGCTCAGGCAGCGGTCGCGGGGAACACCACGAGCGACCCGTCGCCGCTCCGCTCGATCTCGATCGCGACGTCGGCCTGGTGGACACCCACGTCGAGGCCGTCGCCGAGGGCGCGGAGGCGGTACGCGGTCCGGAGTAGCTCGTCGACCTCACCCTGCGTGAACATGATGCTGCGGAACCCGCCCGGCCGCTTCACCTCGAGGGTCGACAGCCGAAGGAGGACCGATCGGATGCCCGATTCCAACTCGTCGAGGCGACGCTCGTCGTCGCGCAATGTGCCGATGAAGCTCTTGAACGGATTGTGCGTCTCCACCGCCTGAGCGTGCTCGACGGCTTGCAGCACGAGCACCCGACGCTTGAGAGCGATGACGAGCCGGGCGAGTTCGAGATGTGCCCGGAACGCGCCGCCGTCCTCGTTGATGCCGGGAAACGCCTTCGTCAGCGCACCGACCTCGACCGGCCCTTCGGGCAGCGCGGCCAAGGCGTCCTGCCATTTCCCGAGCCGGCTCTTGGTGCGTTCGAGGGCGGTGCTGATCGCGTACGACGAGGAGTCCAGCCCCAACGACAGCCCGATCCTGCCCTGGTCGAGAAGAACCGACGTCGCCTTGTCGATGGCGTCGCGACAACCGTCCAGCTCGCTGCGCTCGGTCTCCAGCGCGTCCTCGTGCAGCTGCTCCAGGAGATCGGTGATGCGCGCGATCGCCTTCTGCCGCTGCTGGTCGGCGTAGGCACTGACGCCGACCGCGACGGCCATCAGCACCAGTGGCGCGGCCACCGTCAGCGCTCCGGCACTGGCCACGGCGACACCGGCGGTCGTGGCCGACCCGGTCGCCGCACCCGCGACAGCGGCCTTCCCGGCAACGGGCACGAACGTGGCCTGGGCCGCGATGCCACCGCCGGACGTCACCAGCGCACTGTGCACCCCTTGTGCGGCGGCCTTCGACGCCATCGGCGCGACGAGTCCTTTTCCGACCTGAGCGGCGACCTTCGCCGGCACCACCATCCGGTAGAGCACGTCGCCGGTAGCCCCGACGTCCAGCGTCGGTGATTTCGTCGTCGCCGTCACGAGCTGCGACAGCTGCTGAGCGAGCGGACTGGCCGCGTTGAGCGGAATCCCGCCGTTGCGATCGCGTCTGGTCGACAACGGGTGCGCTTCGAGCGTCGCGATGGGGGCATCCGCGAGCGTCGCCAGCACCGTGCGCAGGTCCGAGAGCCGGGCCGGCGTCATGCCCTCGTCGCCCAGCACGTTCGGCACGTTCACGGACTCGGTCGCCAAGGTCCATACCGGCACCTGTGCCGTGCTGTCAGTGGTCACGCCCCGTCCCCTCTGCGAACTCCCGTCCACGGTAGGCGGTTTGCGCGGTGCCAACATCAGCCCTTCGGGCCGCGGGCGGGGGCGTGTCAGGGATGGTGTCAGGGCTGTGGCGGGGGTGTGGCAGGGCTGCTGCCGATAGTCGACGCATGACGAAGCAGACGTTCGAAACGCCCAACGCCATCTCCGTTGTTCTCGATGTGCCCGCCGGGCGGGTTGAGTTCATCGCCGGGGACCGCAGTCACACCAGCGTCGTTGTCGGGCCCGCCGATGCCGGCAAGGGGCGTGATGTCAAGGCCGCCGAGCGGGTCACCGTCGAGTACGGCGACGGGTCCTGCGGATCACCGACCCGACCGACCGCAACAAGCTCGTCGGGTCCTCCGGGTCCGTCGCCGTGACCGTCGAAGTGCCCGCCGGGTCGCGGGTCGAGGGGAAGTCGGCAGCTTGCGAGGTCCGCGGGGTCGGTCGTCTCGGCGATGTCACGTTCGACGGCGCCTACCGGAACATCAGGATCGACGAGGCCGGAAGCGTCCGACTGACGGCGATCGACGGCGATGTCGAGGTCGTCCGGCTGGGCGGGCCGGCGGAGATCAGCACCGCCCGCGGTGACATCCGCATCGCCGAGGCCGTGCGGGGCGCGGTGGTGCTGCGGACCGAGCTCGGTGACATCTCCGTCGGCGCGGCCGCCGGCGTCTCGGCCGCCCTGGACGCCGGCACCGGCTACGGCCGCGTCAGCAACTCGCTCAAGAACGACGGCGCGGCGGACCTGACCATCCGCGCCACCACCTCGCACGGCGACATCACCGCACACAGCCTCTGAGATCACCCACCACCGGGCCCACCGCGACCGTCGCGGTGGGCCCGCCTACGTGCTGTCAGCGGTTGTCGTACGCGGCCACCAGCCGCTTCGGCGCCCTGTGGCGCCACCCCAGCTCGATCAGCGTGGCCGCGACTCGGAAGCCGGGCAAGCGGAAGTGCGGCTTCTCGATCACCGAGGGCAACGCCAGCGCCCAGGCCCGTACGTCGCCCAGTGTGATCATCTCGGCTCCTGGCCGTGGTAGTTCAGCTCACCCGCCTCGATCGGCGGCGCCAGGCGGTTCTCCTCCGGCGCGAGCGGACAGGCCCACCGGTCGTCGTACGCGCAGGACGGGTTGTAGGCGTAGTTGAAGTCGAGCCGGACACGGCCCTCGCCCAAAACTTCGAGACCGCGACCGAACGTGCCCTTGACCGTGTCCGTCAGATAACGGCCCGCGCCATAGGTCTGCGGCCCCGCGGTCCCGTCGCGGAAGGGCACGAACAGCCCGCCCCCGTACGCCGAGATCCAGAACAGCGTCAGCGGCCCCCACGGCGTCTCCGCGATGCCCACCCGGCGGTAGTGCACCACCCCGTCCGGGCCGCCCGTGTCGATGCTCTCCACACCCTCGGCCGGCCGCACAGACACCTCGGCGATCGCCCCCGGGTTGGCGGCGAAATAGCGCAGCCCCGCGAACGACGCCCGGGAGTCAGCCGGGATCGGTGACTGAGCGTGGTTCGCGAACAGCTCATCGCGACCGGCCCGGAAGCCGTCGAGATCCGCGTCGGAGAGGTAGAGGCGGGCCACCCGCTCGCGCCAGTCCGCCAGGTCAAGGTCATCCACACCACCAGGCTAGCCCCGGGAACAACAGCGGCACCGGCGCAGTTGTTCAGATTTGAAATAAGCGGTACGGTCGGAGGCGTGATGAGTGACGAACGGTCGTTGAGCCCGGCGGAGTTGGCCGCCTGGCGCGCGGTCGTGGAGTCCAGCCAGCGGCTGCTCACCCGGATCGAGGGGGAGCTGCGCGAGCAGAGCGACCTCAGCCTGGCCGACTACCACGTGCTGGTGCGGCTCTCCGAGGCGCCCGACCGGCGACTCCGGATGGGCGACCTCGCGGCCAAGCTGATCTTCGCGCCGAGCCGGCTGACCTACCACATCGGCACGATGGAGAAGCGCGGGCTGGTCATCCGCCAGCCCTGTCCGGAGGACCGGCGCGGCAGCGAGGCCGTGCTGACCGACGCCGGGCTGGCCGCCCTGCGCGCAGCGGCGCCCGAGCACCTGCGGTCCGTACGCCGGCATTTCCTCGACGAGGTCGACGAGGCCGACCTGGCCGCGCTCACCAGGATCTTCACCCGCACCGACGAGCGGCTGACCGCCGCCCCCGCAGAATCCCGCTAGGAGAGTCCCATGCCCGCCGTCACCGTCGAAGACGTCCTCGTCCTCCCGCGCCTGCCCCGCCTCGACCCCGCCGCCACCACGTTCCGGCCGGTGCGCTCGCTGACCACCGCGCCCAGCGGCTTCGAGGGCGAGGGCTTCCCAGTGCGCCGCGCGTTCGCCGGCGTCGCGCTGACCGACCTCGACCCCTTCATCCACCTCGACCAGATGGGCGAGGTCGACTACGCCCCGGGTGAGCCGAAGGGCACCCCGTGGCACCCGCACCGCGGCTTCGAGACCGTCACGTACATCATCGACGGGATCTTCGACCACCAGGACTCCAACGGTGGCGGCGGCACGATCACCAACGGCGACACCCAGTGGATGACCGCGGGTTCCGGCCTGCTGCACATCGAGGCCCCGCCGGAGCACCTGGTGATGAGCGGCGGCCTGTTCCACGGCCTGCAGCTGTGGGTCAACCTGCCCAAGGTCGCCAAGATGAACCCGCCGCGCTACCAGGACATCCGCGGCAAGGAGTCGGGGCTGCTGACCACGCCCGACGGCGGCGCGCTGATCCGCGTCATCGCCGGTGAGATCGCGGGCCAGACAGGCCCCGGCAGCACCCACACGCCGATCACCATCGCGCACCTGACCGTGCAGCCCGGCGCCGAGGTCGACCTGCCGTGGCGGCCGGACTTCAACGCCCTGGTCTACGTGCTCGGCGGCCGTGGCACCGTCGGCCTCGACAAGCGGCCGATGCACACCGGCCAGCTCGCCGTGCACGGCGCGGGCGACGCGCTGCGGATCACCGCCGACCTCCAGCAGGACGCGCACACGCCGGCCCTCGACCTCTACATCATGGGTGGCGAGCCGATCCGGGAGCCGGTGGCGCACTATGGCCCGTTCGTGATGAACACCCGCGCGGAGCTGGTCAAGGCGTTCGAGGACTACCAGGCCGGGCGGCTCGGCGTGATCCCGGCCGAGCGGGTCCCGCACTCGGCGGGCGAGGGCGACCGCCCCTGACGAGCGTCAGGCGGTCACCAGGAATATCGCGATCACGCCCAGGACGACCATGACCAGGATGGCGAGAAGGAGACCGTTTTCGCTGTTGGACTCCCGCGTACGGCCGTCCGACTCCGGGATGATCTCACTGCTCATCGGGGCCTCCTTACCTGCCGTCCTTTGACGATGACGGTAGGCGCGCCGTTACGGAGAGAAATCGCGGTTTCGCGCCATCCCCCGCGGTTCTGTGTCAACGTGTCCGGCGGCTCACGTCCGGGCCGGGGTGTGAACGGACGGTCGACAGGGAAATCCCCCATGAATGCCGATGGAGGACTGGTTTCTCACAGGGGCGGAGCGCGGCAATCCCGCGTCGGATCTACCCAACTGGAGCGAAGGCAACCACTGCGAGCCCCTCGTGCACGGCGCGAGCTACTTCGCGGACCTCGTGCGCACCGTCGAAGGGCTGAGCAAGGGCGACCACCTGCTGTTCACCGACTGGCGCGGCGACCCGGACGAGCGGCTGCTGCCCGACGGCCCCACGGTCGCGGAGCTGTCCTCCCGGGCCGCCGAGCGCGGCGTGGTGGTCAAGGGGCTGGTGTGGCGGTCCCACCTCGACAAGCTGTCCTACAGCGAGGAGGAGAACCGCCACCTCGGTGAGACGGTCGGGGCCGCCGGCGGTGAGGTGCTGCTCGACCAGCGGGTCCGCCGGGGCGGCTCGCACCACCAGAAGCTCGTCGTGGTGCGCCGCCCTGACGACCCGGCGGGCGACGTGGCGTACGCCGGTGGGATCGACCTGTGCCACAGCCGCCGCGATGACGCCACGCACCTCGGTGACCCGCAGCCGGTGACCATGGCCCGGGCGTACGGGCCGCGCCCGCCCTGGCACGACGTCCAGCTCAAGCTGCGCGGCCCCGTCGTCGACGTGCTCGACCAGGTGTTCCGCGAGCGCTGGACCGACCCGATGCCGCTGGACATCGAGAACCCGCTGGCCTACCTGCGCGACCGCTGGCGGCACGCCGACCTGACCGCCGACCCGCTGCCCGCGCGCCCGCCGGCCGCCCGCGCCGCCGGTCCGCACGCGGTGCAGGTGCTGCGCACCTATCCGGCGATCCGGCCGCGCTACCCGTTCGCCCCCGACGGCGAGCGCACCGTGGCCCGCGGCTACGCGAAGGCGATCCGCCGCGCCCGCCGGCTCATCTACCTCGAGGACCAGTACCTGTGGTCCACCGAGGTGGCCGCGCTGTTCGCCGAGGCCCTGCGGGCCAACCCCGACCTGCACCTGGTCGCGGTCGTGCCCCGGCATCCGGACATCGACGGCCGGCTGGCGCTGCCGCCCAACCAGGTGGGCCGCGAGCTCGCGCTGCGGCTGTGCCGGGAGGCGGCACACGACCGGGTGCACGTCTTCGACGTGGAGAACCACGAAGGAACGCCGGTGTACGTGCACGCGAAGGTCTGCGTCGTCGACGACGTCTGGGCCAGCGTCGGCTCCGACAACCTCAACCGTCGCTCGTGGACCCACGACAGCGAGCTGTCCTGTGCCGTACTCGACTCCACACCGGACCCGCGGGAGCCGCGCGACCCCGGCGGCCACGGTGACGGCGCCCGCGTCTTCGCCCGCGACCTGCGGCTGCGCCTGCTGGCGGAGCACCTGGACCGGTCCGGTCCGGATGGCCTGGTGGATCCCGCCGAGGCGATCGAGGCCTTGGTCGACTCCGCGGCGCGGCTGGAGGAGTGGCACCGCGGCGGCCGCCGGGGCCCGCGGCCACCGGGCCGGCTGCGCCCGCACCAACCGGAGCGCCTGAGCCGGCGCACCCGGCTGTGGGCGGTCCCGGTCTACCGCCTCGTCTACGACCCCGACGGCCGCCCGCTCCGCGAACGCCTCAAGGGGCGGTTCTAGACCAGCGACCACTCGCGCGGCACGTAGATGGGAGCCGCCGGGTCGCCGCCCAGCACCAGCGCCGCCCGCCAGCGTTCGATGCCCGGCATGCCCAGGTCGGCCCAGCGGTCGACCAGGATCCCGGCGTCCGAGGCGTACGTCGCCGCGTGCGCGCCGGCCGCCAGGATCGCGCCGTCGGCCAGGATCGCCGCCCCGCCCGTCCGGGTCTCGTCGAGCAGCACGCAACCGGTGCCGCCGTCGTACGGCGCGCCCGTCGTCCGGCGGTCCCAGGCGCCGATGCCGAACCAGAGGTCGTGGTAGCGCAGGCCGTCCAACGGCTGCGGCCAGCGGGCCGTCTCCACCTCTTCGAGCGCCGCCCAGTCGGCCGCGCGGACCGACGCCGGGTGCGCCCACGGGTAGGTCGCGCCGAGCGCGCCGCCCGCCGCCATGAAGCCCGCGCCGCAGACGCCGCCGGCCCAGATGTCGGTGCGCGGCGGCCAGCCCGGCTCGGCGATGCGCGCGGCCGGCTCCGTCCACACCCGCAGCACCGGGTTGTTGCCCGCGTGCGCGACCGGCGCCACGATCAGCCCGCCGGGCACGAGTTGCGCCAGCCAGTGCGGCGAGATGCCGGTGACACCGACGGTGACCATGACCCGGTCGTACGGCGCGCCGCTCGGCTCGCCCAGGTAACCGTCGCCGATCAGCACCCGGGCGCCGGTGACGCCGGCCGTGCGCAGCGCGTCGGCCGCCTTGGCGGCCACGTCGGGCTGCACGTCCACACTGGTCACGTCGGCGCCGAGCGCGGCCATCAGCGCCGCGTTGTAGCCGGTGCCCGCGCCGATCTCCAGGATCCGCATGCCCGCCGCGACGCCGAGCTCCTCGATCATCAGCGCCATCAGCGACGGCTGGCTCGACGAGCTGACCGGCCGCCCGTCGGCGAGCTTGGTGACCAGCGCGTCGTTGCGGTAGACGCCGGCCAGGAAGCCGTCGTCACCCGGGCGCAGCAGGCCCGCGTCCTGGCTGTGGAAGCCGTCGGCCAGGAACACCTCGCGCGGCACGGTCGCGAAGGCGCGGGTGAGGTCGTCGCGGGTGAGCCCGCCGTCGCGGCGCAGCACGTCGACCAGCCGTGCGCGCAGCCCGGACGCCTCGCTCATGCACCTACCGTAGGCGTCCCCGCGGCTTCGCGCGCCTCCCGGAGCCAGTGGGGCACGTCGGCCGCGTGGTACGGGTGTTCGGCGGGCTCGATGCCGGCGAGGAACGACGCGTAGACGGCCGCGTTGCGCAGTGCGGCGACCGGCCGCAGCGCCGCCACCGCCGCCTCGGGGACGCAGCCCGGCACCGCCGCCCGCCAGCGCGCCGCCCACGCCGCCACGAGCCCGGCCGCCGCGTCGCGGTCGACGTTCTCGCTCAGCCGCAGGATGTCGAAGACCGGGTTCCCCAGGTACGCGTCGCCCCAGTCGATCACCACCGGGTCGCCGTCGCCCGCGACGCGGGTGTTGCCGGGATGCAGGTCGCCGTGCACGAGCGTGTCCGGCAGCCCGGCGGCGGCCGCGGCGGCGAGCCGCTCGTCGAGGTCGGGGAGGACCTCGTCGACGGCCGGCCGGTGCGGCGCCAGCGTGGCCCTGATCCACTCCGCGAGCCGTGGGCCGCGCCGGTCGGGCACGCCGGCCGCGGCGAGC
Organism: Asanoa siamensis; assembly: GCF_016862555.1. GTDB lineage: Bacteria > Actinomycetota > Actinomycetes > Mycobacteriales > Micromonosporaceae > Asanoa > Asanoa siamensis. The sequence continues at coordinate 25,598 of NZ_BONE01000030.1, forward strand.
GATTCGAGGTCGCCGGTCGCCGCACGCTGGATGCCGTGCGCGACCACGCCGATCCGGTGGCGGCCGGCCAGGTCGGCCTCGTACCAGTCGACGCCGGGCACGTCGGCGAGCAGCAACCGGCCCTCGTCGCCGGCGGCGAGCAGGCCCGGGGCCTGCCCGGGAGCGGCGCCGGCCAGCCAGCGCAGCACGGCGCCCTCGTGGCGGAAGAACGGCGGCACCTGCTTGAGCCAGGCCTGCCGGCCGTCGGCGGCCTCGAGGCGCCAGATCGCCGACAGGTTCCAGGTGCGGTGCTGGTGCGCGGTGATCTCCGACGTCCAGCCGTGCGCGGCCAGCCGCGCCCGGGCCCAGGCCAGGCTGCGGGCGGGGCCGCCGGGCTCGGCGTAGGGCGCCCGGTGGGGCTGCGGCGCGGCCAAGCCGGCGGGGTCGACGCCGGCCGTCGCGAGCGGCTCCGCGGCCGCCGGCGCGGCCACGCACTCGGCCAGGTAGGTCACCGTGCCGCCGGGCATCTTGGGACGGTCGGCGCCGAGCAGCCGCAGGATCGTGACGTCCAGGCCGAAGTGCACCCGGGCACCGGCGACGACGTCCGCGGACTCCTGCCACCACGGCACCGGCACCGGATAGGGCGGCAGCACGCCGAGCGGCGTGCCGGCGGCGTCGACGAGGACCAGGCGGGCGAGACGGGTCACGCGCGGCAGGCTAACCGCACCGGCGGGCCGCCGCGACCGGGTTTCAGCGCAGTCCCGCGCGCGGCTCCAGCGGGGCGACCACCGGTCTGGCCGGATCGGCCGGCGGGATCGGCTCGGTCAGCCCGAGCAGCTCCTGGCGGGCGTTGAGCAGCGCCAGGATGAGCTCGTCGAGCCGGGCCGGGGTCAGCGCGTAGCGGCCGATGGGATGGGCCGACAGCACGGTCGGCGGGGTCCCCGCGTCGATCGCCTGTCCGAGCGTCAGCACGACCTGGTCGGGCGTGCCGTTGGCGTGGTCGAGCTGGGCCAGGAACTGGTTGGCCAGCTCGACGCGGGGCATGCCGTCGGCGACCCAGTGGACGGGGGCTTCGGGCCGGGCAGCGTCGTTGACCTTCACCTTATCGACGATGACACATGTGCGCCCGGCCCGCACAAGTAGCGTGGGGAGCATGCTGCTGGTCGTCATGTCGGACACCCACCTGCCGAAGCGGGCGAAGGACCTGCCTGCTCCACTGTGGATGATGGTGGACGAGGCCGACGTGGTGGTGCACGCCGGCGACTGGGTCGACGTCGACCTGCTCGACCGGCTGGAGGCGCGGTCCCGCCGGCTCGTCGGGGTCTACGGCAACAACGACGGCCCGGCGCTGCGGGCCCGGCTGCCCGAGGTGGCCCGGGTCGACCTCGACGGGGTGCGGCTGGCCGTCGTGCACGAGACCGGCGCGGCGACCGGCCGGGAAGCGCGCTGCGCGGCGCGCTTCCCGGACACGGACGTCCTGGTCTTCGGACACTCGCACATCCCGTGGGACACCGTGGCACCCACGGGGCTGCGGCTGCTCAACCCCGGCTCACCGACCGACCGCCGGCGCCAGCCCCACCACACGTTCCTGACGGTGGAGATCGCCGGCGGGGCGCTGACCGAGGTCGCTTTGCACCAGATCTAGCCGCCGTTGGACGGCTGGTAGCGGGGCGAGCGGGAGAGGCGCGCGGCGCTGTCGCCGGTGAGCGCGTCGACCGTGTCGAGGAACTGGCGGCCCATCGTCGCGCGGGCGCGTACCGCCGGGTGGGTGGCACCGAAGTCCTCGGCGCCCGGCTGGCCGTCGGCGAAGATCGCGTAGGTCAGCACCGGCGCGCCCGACCGGTCGAAGATGACGCCTGCCTCGTGCCGGGCCGAGTCGAACCAGCCGGCCTTGGTGGCGATCCGCAGCCGCTCGTCGGACGACATCTCGCGGCGGATGCCGTCGGTGAACGCGATCGGCGCCCGCAGCTTCGACAGGATCGCGTCGGTCGAGGACGGCGAGAGCAGCGTTCCGGCGACCAGCGCCTGGAGCAGGTCGTGCGTCTCGCGCGGGGTGGACCGGCCGAGGAAGAACCGGTTGGGGTTGGCCACGGGCTCGACCTGGGTGTTCGGGAAGCCCTTGGCGACGAGGATCTCGTTGATCTCGGCGGCCGGCGCGACCAGCCCGCAGAGCCGCACCGCGGTGTCGTCGGAGACGGTGAGCAGCGCGGCGAGCACGTGGCCGAGCGTGACCGAGCTCGGGTACGCGCCGTCGAGGCTGAAGATGCCGTCGCCACCGGGCACCACGATCGCGGCCGTCACGTCGACCCGCTGGTCGAGGGTGAGCAGGCCGCGGTCGACCTTGTCGAGCACCGCCGTTGCCACCGCGATCTTGTTGACGCTGTAGGCCTCGAGCACGGTGTCGGCCTCGTCGGCGACCGCGACCTCACTCGACCCGGCGACCGTGACGTAGGCCTGCCAGTTGCCGCCGGCCGCCGCCGACTCGCGCGCGTAGACCCGGCCCACCTTGCGCGCGGCCCGCAGCGGCGTGGGCTCGGCGGTGGACGGCGCGGCCGAGGCGACGGCGGGTGCGCCGAGGACGGCACCCGCCGTGGCCAGCGTGCCGAGCCCGATGGCGGACCGGCGGTTGAGCGGCGAAACCATATGAAACCCTCCCTCGTGGACAGACCGCTCGATCCAACCACGAAAGAGTTTCATCCACCGCCCCGCGCTAGACGCCGTTCGACGGCTGCTGCAGCGCTTCCGCCACCGACAGGTCCGTCACCTCGCCGTTCAGGGACGAGGCCGCGTTGTAGAACGCGCGGCCCATCCGGGAGCGGGCGCGCAGGGCCGGATGGGTGGCGCCGAAGTTGGTCGCGCCGGTCTGGCCGGTGGCGAAGATGGCGTACGTCAGCGCCGGCTTGCCGTTGCGGCCGAAGATGAGGCCGGCCTCGTGCCGCCCGTTGCCGAACCAGCCGGCCTTGGTGGCGATCCGGGACCGCTCGGCCGACGACATCTCCCGGCGGATCCCGTCGGTGAAGGCGATCGGCGAGCGCAGCTTCGACAGGATCACGTTCGTCGACGTGGGGGAGAGCAGCCGGCCGGCGGCCAGCGCGCGCAGCAGCGTGTGCGTCTCGCGCGGGGTGGACCGCCCGAGGTAGAACCGCCTGGGGTTGGCCACCTGCTGCACCTGGGTGCGCTTGAAGCCCTTCTTCCGCAGGATCTGGTTGATCTCCGCGGCCGGGACGACCTCGCCGCAGAGCCGGGACGCCACGTCGTCGGAGACGGTCAGCAGGGCGGCGAGCACGTGGCCGAGCGTGACGGAGCTCGGGTACGCGCCGTCGAGGGCGAAGATGCCGTCGCCGCCGGTCCCGACGATCGCCGAGGTCACGTTGATCCGCTGGGTGAGCGACAGGTGCTTACGGTCCACCTTGTCCAGCACGGCCACCGCGACGGCGATCTTGTTGACGCTGTACGCCTCGACCGGTGTGTCCGCCTGGTCGTCGACCGCCACCTCCTTCGACCCCGCGACGGTGATGTACGCCTGCCAGGTGCCGCCGGCCGTCGCCGTCTCCCGTGCGTACGCCTGGCGCACCTGGCGGGCCGCGTCCAGCGGCGTCGACTCGGCGACGGGCATCGCGCCCTCCACGTCCGGTGCCGCCGCCACCGCGACCGCGGGCAGTCCGAGGACGGCTCCGGCGGTGGCCATCGTGCCGAGGCCGAGTGCGGCGCGGCGGTCAAGCTGGTGAACCATATGAAAACCCCCGTAAAGTAGACATACGAGGGGATTGAAGCACGAAGAACCCGTTACCCGGCGCCAGATTCGGCTCCCGTACGCTCTCCGGCGCGATCCAGGAACGCCATCACGGGTGTCGCCGCGATCCCGTGCACCACCACGGACACGACCACGGCCAGGCCGACGGTGGCCCAGACCACCGGCTCGCCCGGGAAGTCCGCGTGCGCGGTGGCGTACGCCAGGTAGAAGAACGAGCCGATCCCGCGGATGCCGAAGATCCCGATCACCCAGTGCTCGGCCGGGCGCCCGGGTGCGCCGCGCAGCGACAGCCAGCCCGCCAACGGCCGGATCACGAACACGAGCGCCAGGGCCACCAGCGCGGCCGGCCAGGTCAGCGGCGCCAGCAGGCCCGAGACGACGGCACCACCGAAGAGCAGCAGCAGGAGTACGGTCAGCAGCCGCTCGACCTGCTCGGCGAAGTCGTGCAGCACCTGGTGGTAGTCGTGCGAGCGCTCGGCCGCCCGGATCGCCCGCGCGGCCACGAACACCGCGAGGAACCCGTAGCCGCCGGCCACCTCGACCACCCCGTAGGCGAGGAACGTCGCGGCCAGCGCCAGGAAGCCCTCCGAATGCTTGGCGAGCCGGAGCTTCTCGGAGCGGGCCCGGAAGAAGAGCTTCCCGAGCAACCGGCCGATGAGGACACCGCCGACCACGCCGACGACGCCCTTGTAGAGCACGTCCACTGTGAACCACTCGGCCAGCCAGCCGCCGGGCGCGGCTCCGTGCTGGGCGATCAGGATCGCCGCGTACACGAACGGGAACGCCAAGCCGTCGTTGAGGCCGGCCTCCGAGGTCAGCGCGAACCGCACCTCGTCCTCGGAGTCCTCCTCGTCGGTCGGCTCGCCCACCTGCACGTCGGCGGCGAGCACGGGGTCGGTCGGCGCGAGCGCGGCACCCAGCAGCAGCGCGGCCGCCGGCACCAGGCCCGCCCACCACCAGCCCAGCAGCGCGACCGCGGCGATCGTCACCGGCATCGCGATCGCCAGCAGGCGCCAGGTCGACGACCAGCGCCGCCAGCCCAGCGGCCGGTCGATCTTCAGCCCGGCGCCCATCAGCGCGACGATCACGCCGATCTCGGTCAGGTGGGTGGCCAGCTCCGGATGGTCGAGCGGGTCCGGGGCGGGCAGCCCGGTCGGCAGCGCGAAGACGAGCACGCCGAGCAGGAGGAAGGCGATCGGCATCGACAGTGGACGGCGCTCCAGCACGCGGGGCAGGACGCCCGCGAGGAGGGCACCGACGCCGAGGATCGCGAACGCGGCGTCGGTGGCGCTCACGCCGTGGTCAGCGGTGACTCGTCGAGATGGGCGAGCAGGTCGGCCGGATCCTCGTAGACGGCGACCGCGCCCGCGCCGGCCAACTCGGCCCGCGACGTGCCACCGCAGGTGAGGGCCACGCACGGAAGGCCGAGCTTGGCGCAGGCGGCGACGTCCCAGATGGAGTCACCGACGTACACCGCCTGCCCGACCGAGAGGCCGAGCTTGTCGAGCGCCGCCTGGATGATGTCGGGCTCGGGCTTGCTGCGCTCGGCGTCGCCGGACGAGGTGGCCACGTCGGTGGCGTCGTCGACGTCGAGGGCGCGGCGCATCGCGGAGAGCTCCTCCGGCGTCGCGGACGACGCCAGCGCCACCTTCTGGCCGCGCTCGTGGCACGTGCGCATCAGGTCGGCCGCGCCGGGCAACGGGCGCAGCCGGGTCAGGTAGGGCGCGTAGCGCTCGCCGTGCACCGCCCGGATCAGGTCGTCGCGGGACCGGTCGCGCTCGGTGCCGAGCAGGTGGTCGAGCAGCCGGTCGGAGCCCATGCCCACGGCGCGATGGATCTGCGCGACGGGCACGTCGTAGCCGCCCGCCCGGAACCCTTCCCACCAGGTGACGGCGTGCAAGTAGGTGCTGTCGATCAGGGTGCCGTCGACGTCGAAGAGGACGCCCGCGGGTGAGCTCATGGCACCCCGATACCCCGCTCGCGTTCATTCGATGCGCGCAGGCCGATCTCGAACCAGACGGTCGAACCGCGCACCGCGGGGTCGGTGCCCCACGCGTCACTCAGCTCCTCGATCAGCCCGAGGCCGCGGCCCCGGCTGCTCAGCGTCTCGGCGTGCGCCCGGGTGACCGAGCCGCGGGTGCCGCTGTCGGAGACCGCGACCAGCAGCCGCTCGGCGCTGAGGTCGACCTGCACCCGGGCGGCGGTGCCGGCGTGCAGCAGCGCGTTGGTCGCCAGCTCGCTCGCGCACAGCACCGCGGCGCCGATCACCTGGTCGGGCACGTTCCAGGCCGTCAGTTGCGCCGACATCCAGTGCCGGACCCGGCCGGGCGCGGTGGGCTCCGCGGGGATCTCCATGCCCGCCGACCGGCTCGGCGCCGTCGCGTGCTCGACCGCCAGCACCGCCACGTCGTCGTCGGTGGTGCCGCCGACCGCGGCACAGGCGACGGCGCAGAGGGTACGGGGGTCCCCGCCCCGCGCGTCGGCCACGCTCGCCGCCACCTTCTCCAGTCCGGCGCCCACGTCCAGCCCGCGCCGCTCGATGACGCCGTCGCTGAACATCAGCAGCGTGTCGCCCGGGGCGAGCCGGGCCTCCGCGGCGGTGCGCCGGCCGCCCAGCCCGAGCGGCGTGCCGGCCGGCACCTCGAGATAGTCGGCCGTGCCGGCGGCGTGCCGGACCAGCGGTGGCGGGTGCCCGGCCGTCGCCATGGTCAGCCGGCCGTCGCGCTCGATCACGCCGTAGGCCACGGTGACGAACAGCTCGTCGGTGCCGGCCTCCGCGCCGAGGCTCGCCACCAGCCGGTCCAGGGCGGAAAGGACGCTGGGCGGCGCCGGATCCGCGAGCGCCAGCGCGCGCAGCGCCGCCCGCACCTGGCCCATCAACGCCGCCGCCCGCACGTCGTGGCCGGCGACGTCGCCGAGCACCACCGCGAGCCGGCCGCCGGGCAGCGCGAACGCGTCGTAGAAGTCGCCACCGGCCGCGTTGCCGTCGACGCCGGGCTCGTAGCGGGCCGCCAGCCGGAACCGGGGGTCGTCGGGCAGGTGCTCCGGCAGCATGCTGCGCTGCAGGAGTTGCGCGGTGCCGTGCTGGTTCTCGAACCGGCGGGCCCGCTCTGCCGCCTGCGCCACCAGCTTCGCGGCCGCGGTCAGCAGCGCCCGCTCGGCCGGCGACCACGGATGCTGGTCGGCCCGCCCGACCGTTAGCGCGCCGCGCAGCGACGGCGTGCGCAGGGGGAGCGCGGCCAGCGCGCGGACCTTCTCGTCGTGCCGGTCCTGGGCGGCGTCGCGCATCGGGCGGCCGTCGGAGGTGAACCGGGCGAGCCCGGCATGGGCCGCGACCGCCAGCGGTGCGACGGACTCGGCGGGGATCCGGCGCCAGACCGGCGGCAGCCGCTCGTCGGCGTCGTCGAGCACCTCGCCCCGGATGCGGCGGACCATCCGCCAGTCGTCGCCGTCGTCGACCCCGAAAGCCACCAGGTGTACGTCCGGGAACGACAGTCCGTAGCGGAGCGCGACCCGGGCGACCTCGTCGAGGGTGAGCGTGCCGGCCAGCGCCTCGGCGAGCTCGCTGAGACCCTGCAGGCGGTGCGCGACCGGCACGGGCTCGGTCGCCACGACCAGCACGCCGGCGACCCGGCCGCTGCCGTCCCGCACGGCCGAGAGCCCGCGGGTGGGCAGTGCCGGGTCGGGCTCACCCTCGTCGGTCGGCGGCCACTCCTGGTCACGGGGCACGAAACCGGTGTGCCGGGTCGCCCTTACGGCCTCGCCGGCCGGGCCGTCCCAGGCGGGGCCGAACACCTCGGCCGCGGGAGCGCCGTACGCGTCGGGGTGCCGGGTGCCGAGCAACTGCCCGTACGCGTCGTTGTAGATCAGCCGGTACCGGTCGCCGTGCAGCAACGCCATCGCGACCGGTGACCCGAGGACCAGGTCGACGACCGCGAGCAGGCCCGGATCCCAGCCGGCCGTCGGCACGTCCGACGCGCCCGCTGGCGGCGACACACCGGAGCCTGGCATGCCTGCAGCGTAACCGCCGGTGACCGGAGTGGCGCGGTGACGAGATCCCGGATTGCCGACAGCGCGGTTCGGGTAAACCCCCGCGCTGACATCCACCCCGACGGAAGGTCTCACATGAACATCGGTGCCGCCCTGACTGACATGTGGCGGTCGGTGCTGCTCTTCGTGCCGAAGGCCCTGGCGTTCCTGGCGATCCTGCTGATCGGCTACCTGATCGCGCGGGTCGTCCGGCGGCTGGTCGACACGCTGCTGACCCGGGTCGGCTTCGACCGGGCGGTGCAGCGCTCCGGGATCGGCCGGCGGCTGGCCAACTCGAAGTACGACGCCAGCGACATCCTGGCCCGCCTCGCGTACTACGCGATCCTGCTGTTCGCCCTGCAGTTCGCGTTCGGCGTCTGGGGACCCAACCCGATCAGCGACCTGATCTCCGCAGTGGTCGCCTGGCTGCCGAAGGCGTTCGTCGCGATCGTCATCGTGGTGGTCGCGGCCGCGATCGCCAGCGCGCTGCGGGACCTGATCAACGGCGCGCTGGGCGGGCTCACGTACGGGCGGCTGATCGCGACCCTGGTCTGGGCGTTCGTCGTGGGCCTCGGCGTGATCGCGGCGCTGAACCAGGTCGGCATCGCCACCACCGTGACGCAGCCGGTGCTGGTCGCCGTGCTGGCCACCGTCGCCGGCATCCTGATCGTGGGGGTCGGCGGTGGGCTGGTCCGGCCGATGCAGGGGCGCTGGGAGCGCTGGCTCGACCGGGCGGCGGCCGAGTCGGCCGTGATCCGTGAGCGGGCGCGGGCCTACCAGGCCGAGAAGGCGGCGGCGGAGCAGCGGCGGGTCGACGAGGAGGCGGCGGCGGAGCGGGCGCGGGCCGAGGCATCTCGTCTTGCCGCGGAGCGCGACGAGGCGGCCGCCGCGGCGCGGCGTGAGGCCGAGCAGCGGGAGGCGGCGGCGCGGGCCGACGTGGACTCGGGGCCGACCGCGGTGATCGGCACCGAGGCCGAGCGGACGCAGGTCATCCCGCGTCCGGAGGAGCAGCACATCGTGCCCGGGATGCGGGAGCCGACGCCGGCGGAGGGCCTGCCGGTCGCGGGTCAACGGCCGGCGGAGATCTCCTCGTCGGACGCGCCGACGGATCCTGCCGCGCCGGCACCGGCTTCCGCCGATGTCGAGGAGACCCAGGTGATCCGGCCGCGGGACGCCCGCGAGAGCTAGCCCGGTGGCGCCGGCCGGCTATTCCACCTGTTCGGTGGCCGGCTGGCGCCGCTGCGCGTCATCGACGAGGATGAGCGTGCCGAACATCATGCCGACGAGGATGCTCAGCAACCAGGAGTCGTCCTGCAACAGGTGGGCCGAGATCGGCGCCTGGACGGCGATGGCCAGGAAAGCGAGCCAGGCGAAGCGACGCTGGCCGAGCGTGAGGATGCTGTGGTTCGTCTCGCGCATTCCCGCAAGTCTGCCTGGAGGTCCGGGATGCACCAGTCGGCCGTTCGGCCGAGTTTGAGTGACCTGTCTGGGTTGGTACGGGCTCTGGTGCCCGTACTGGCCCTGCTGCTCGTCACCGCGTGCACCGCACCGGGTGCCGCGCGGCCCCGCCCGCACTGGGCGGCGGACCAGGCGCGCGGTCAGGTCGCCCGCCACTCGGCCCACACGGTGGTGGGCCCGCGAGCCGGCCTCGACGCGGCGACTGTGGTCCTCGACAGCGGCGTCACCGGTGTCACCGTGCGGGTGGCGGACCTCGGCGGCGACCTGTTCCGCGTGCGTACCCCCGATGGCTCTTCGGTCGTGCCCGTCGCCTCGCGGTCCGGTGCCGACGTGCGGCTGACGACGGCGGGCACCGGCCTCGGCGGCGCGGCGGCGCTCGACGTGACGCTGCACCGCGCGGTCCGCTGGCAGGTGCGGTTGGGCGGCGGCGCCCGCGACGCCCAGGTCGACCTGCGCGACGGCGCGGTCTCGGGGGTCGAGTTCGTGGCGGGCTTCGGGCGGATCGCGCTGACGCTGCCGCCGCCCCGCGGGACGGTGCCGGTGCGGATGAGCGGTGGCGCCGACTCGTTCCGGCTGGTGCTGCCCGGTGATGCCCCGGTTCGCGTACGGGTCGGCGGGGGAGCGGGGAGCGTGGTGGTCGACGGGGTGACGCGGACGGGCGTACCGGGCGGAACGGTCGTGGAGGGTCCGACCTGGGCCGCGGCGGCGGACCGTTACGACGTGGACCTGGCCGCCGGGGTCTCGCGGTTGGTGCTCGACCGCGGCTGAAGGTGAGGGGAGAGCGCTCTCGCCTTTATAGTCGCGCGGTGACCACCCCCGCTCCGCGCCCGATCCGGATGTCCCTGCTGCTGCTGGCGTACTTCGCGTTCATCAGCCTCGGCCTGCCCGACGGCCTCCTCGGGGTCGCCTGGCCGTCGATGGCGGACGGTTTCGGGGTGGCCACGGAGGCGGTCGGGCTGCTTTTGATCTGTTCGACGATCGGCTACTTCGTCTCGAGCGTGACGGCGGGCTTCGCCCTGGCCAGGATCGGTGTCGGCTGGCTGCTGGCGATCAGCACCGCGTGCGCGAGCGCGGCGCTGGCGGGTTACGCGCTCGCGCCGGCGTACGCGGTGCTGGCCCCCTTCGCCCTCCTGGCAGGCTTCGGCGGCGGCGCGATCGACTCGGGCCTGAACGCCTACGCGGCTTCCGCGTTCGGCGCGAAGCACATGAACTGGCTGCACGCGTTCTTCGGCCTGGGGGTGGCGATCGGTCCTTTGATCATGACCGCCGTGATCACGGGTGGGGGCTGGAGCTGGCGCTGGGGCTACGCCGTCGTGGCCGCGGCGCAGGCGTGCCTGGCACTGGCGTTCTTCGCGACGGTCCGCAACTGGGTCCGCCACGCTCCGCCGTCGGCCCCTGACGCCCCGGATCCGGCCGCGACCGTGGCGCCCGCCGGGGTCCCGGGCGACGGGTTGGCCACGGCGGTCGCCACCGCGCCGCCGGCGACGAAGGTCCGTATCCGGGAGACCCTGGCCATCCCGGCGGTCTGGCTGGGCGTCCTGGCCTTCGCGGTGTACGTGGCGGTCGAGGTGGCCGCCGGCCTGTGGGCCTTCCTGCTGCTGACGGAGTCGCGCGGCCTCAGCGCCGGGGTCGCGGGCCTGTGCGTGTCGCTGTACTGGGGCATGCTCTTCGTCGGCCGGGTGGTCCAGGGCGTGGCATCGGAACGCTTCAACCCGACGCGGATCCTGGTGGGCAGCCTGTTCGGCATGGCGGCGGGCGCGGCGCTGGTCGCGCTTCCGTTCGGCGCCTGGTCCGCGATCCTCGGCCTGGCGGTGATCGGCTTCGCCGCGGCCCCTGTCTTCCCCCTCCTGACCCTGACGACAGCGGACCGCGTAGGCGCGGCCCACGCGGACCGCGTGATCGGCATGCAGATCGGTGGCTCAGGCCTCGGCGGCGCCCTCATCCCGTCAGGCATCGGCCTGCTTCTGGGCAAGTTCGGCGCGGGTGCGCTGGGCCTGTGTCTGCTCGTGCTGTCGGTTCTGCTGATCGGCCTCTACGCGGCCGCCACCCGCACGAGGGCGGGGTCCGCCGTCGCCTGATAGCTACGGGATGGCTGGGGTCGTTCGCTGACCCTTCGTCATCGAGCAGATCCGCGACACGGCCTCCGCCTCCGCTTGTCGATCCGATCTACCCCGCCGCGACCCGGGGTCGGCCGCATAACGCGGGTCAGCTGCGTGACGGCTCCGGTACAGGGGTGAGCCCGGTCGACGGCTACATCGGGTGGCCATGGTGGTCGACGAGGGTGGTGAGGAGGCGGGTCAGTTGTGCACGCTCGGGCATGGTGAGCGGGGCAAGTAGCTCCTCTTCCACCCCCGACAGGATTCGGTCGAGCTTGCCTAGCTGGCGGCGGCCCGCGGGGGTCAGGGTGATGACGTTCTGCCGGCGGTCGGCCGGGTTGGGTGCGCGGTCGACCTGGCCGCGGGTCGCGAGCTCGTTGAGGACCGCGACCACGTCGCTGCGGTAGATGCCCGTGCGGTCGCTGAGCTGCGACTGGCTCGCCGGCCCCTGCTCGGCGAGCGTGGCCAGCACCGCGTAGTGCCACTTCCGGGCGTCGGCGGTCGCCAGCGCCTCGTTGACCAGCCGGTCGGAATGGTTGGCGGCCAGGGACAGCAGTCGGGTGCGCAGGTTGCGCAGCCGGTCCACGCGTTCGGTCACGGGCTCGATGGTAGCAGTTGCGTTAGTGGCACTAACGAACTAGCTTCGTTGGTGTTACTAACGATTGCCGAGAGGAACCACCATGACCGACTTCAACGCACAGCTGATCGGCCGCACCGAGAAGGCGCTCAACGCGATCCTCGACCGGGAGCTGGCGGCCATCGGCATCACCGAGCCGCAGTGGGTCGCGCTGACCCTGACGGTGACGGGAGGCAGCACCGGGGCGGAGGTGCTCGTGGGTCGGATCGCGCAGGCGCTGCGGGTCGACGCGGCCACGGCACGGCAACGCCTCGACGAGCTCGAGGCGGCGGGCCTGACCCGCATCACGGACGGCGTTGCCGCAGCCACCGACCAGGGCACGGCGAGCTGGCACCAGGTGCGCAACGCCGTCGCCCCGATCACCCGGACGCTGTGGGGCGACCTACCGCCAGCCGACCTGGCAACGGCGGGCCGGGTCCTGACCACGGTCCTCGCCCGCGCCGACACGATGCTGTCGGCTCGCTAGATCCGTTGGCGTACGACTCCAACACCGACGCGGCCGATCCGGGCCGTCGACCACCCGCAGGCGGTGGTCGACGACCCGACGGCCGCCCGGCGGTGCGCAGCAGGTCGGTTATCCGAAGTGGACGGGCCGCCTCGCGGTGCGCTGAACGCGCCGGAGCGGTCGGTATCGACCGCAGCCCCGTCGCCCTGACGTCGGCCTCGCCGTCGGCTGAATGCGGCCGAAGCCGGCCAGCATCGACCGCAGCCCCATCGTCCTGACGCGGGCCTCGCCGTCCGCTGAACGCGGGCCGAGCGGCCGGTATCGACCGCAGCCCCATCGCCCTGGCGCCAGCCCTCGAGCGCTCAATCGCGCGAGCGCCGGAGCGCTTCGGCGAGCAGCCAAGCGCGGGCCGCCTGCTGCGACCGCGACCCGGGCCGCCCTCGCCCCGCTCGTCGACGCCCTGCGGGTCGGGGAGTGGGCGCTCATGGACGGATCGCGCCGTGGCATGACGCGTGTGAGCAACAGGCTTTCCGTGCGCGGCCCGCGGCCGGGGCCAGGCCGCACGGCCGTCAATGGCTGTCCGCTCATGCACCGAGAGAGTTTCCGAAAGTTGCGGCGTCAACCTGCCTACCCGGCGGCGCGCCATCCCGGATCCGCAGCCGCAAGCGCAACATCGAATCGCGCCACTGGGTGGCATTGACGTACGACGCTGTTAATCGTAGCGTGTGGGAAATCTTCCGGAAGAGTTTCGAGATGTATCGGGACCTTCTCGGAGCGCAGCATGCCGGTCCACCGCCGGGTCGCCCACCAGAGCGCCCGGGCGATGGTCGCTGTCCGGAAACGGGAGGGGGCGGAAGGTGGGGCAACCCTTGAGCGGCCCGGCGACCGCGGTCGACGAGCCGCCAGCACCCCCGCCGCCTCCGCAACCGGCCAAGGTGCGGCGCGACCGCTTCCTGCTGTGGGCCATGCTCCCCGGCCTCGGGCTGCTGCTGACCTTCCACTACCTGCCCCTGCTCGGCAACGTCATCGCCTTCAAGGACTTCCAGCCCTATCTCGGCCTCGGCGGCAGCCCGTGGGTCGGCCTCGAGAACTTCCGCGTCATCGTCGAGGGTGATCCGCTCTTCCTGACCGCCCTCGGCAACACCCTCGTGATCATGCTGCTGCAGATCGGCATCGTGTTCACGTTGCCCATCGCGCTCGCGTTGCTGCTCGACAGCATGATCTCGGAGCGGCTCAAGCGGGTCGTGCAGACGATCCTCTACCTGCCGCACTTCCTCTCGTGGGTCATCGTCATATCGATCTTCAACGAACTGCTCGGCGGCAGCGGGCCGATCAACACGTTCCTGCGCCAGCACGACCTCGGGACGATCGACATCATCGGCAACGCCGCGGTCTTCAAGGAGCTGATCACCGGGCAGGTGCTCTGGAAAGAAGCGGGTTGGGCGATGATCCTGTTCCTCGCCGCCCTTTCCCGGATCGACCCGGAGCTGTACGAGGCCTCCGCCGTCGACGGCGCCGGTCGGCTGCGGCAGATCTGGCACGTCACCCTGCCCGGCCTGCGCAGCGTCATCGTCCTGCTGCTGATCCTGCGGCTCGGCGACGCGCTCACCGTCGGCTTCGAGCAGATCATCCTGCAGCAGCAAGCGGTCGGCATCGCGGCCAGCGAGGTGCTCGACACCTACGTCTACAACAACGGCATCGTCCAGAGCGACTGGGGCGTCAGCGCCGCCGTCGGTCTCGTCAAGGGGATCGTCGGCGTCGCGCTCGTGCTGGGCGCCAACCGGCTCGCGCACGCCTTCGGTGAGGCCGGCCTCTACCGCCGGGAGGCGCGATGAGCGCCAAGGCCGCGCCGGCGCCGCCGATCCGGGCGCTGAAGGGCGTCGTGCTCACCGTCTGCTGTGCACTGATCGTCGTGCCGTTCGTCGGCATCATCTCCACGAGCTTGTCCACAAGGGAGCAGATTGTCCGGAGCGGCGGCTTCGTCATCATCCCCGACGAGATCACTTTCGCCGCCTACCGGGCGCTGTTCACCGGCGGCGTCGTGCCCCGCGCCGTCGCCGTCAGCATGTTCATCACGATCGTCGGCACGGCGCTCAGCCTGGCCAGCACGACCCTCCTGGCGTACGGCCTGAGCCGGCCGCACACCAGAGCCCACCGCCCCGTGCTGATGCTGGTGGTGGCCGCGCTGCTGTTCACCCCGGGCATCATCCCGGCCTACCTCACCATCGACCTGCTCGGCCTGATCAACTCGTACTGGGCGGTCATCCTCCCCGCCGTGGTCAGCGCGTTCAACGTGGTGATCCTCCGGGCGTTCTTCATGGAGATCCCGGCCGAGCTGCTGGAGAGCGCGCGCATCGACGGCGCCTCCGACGGTCAGATCTTCGCCCGCATCGTCCTGCCACTGTCCAAAGCGGTCCTCTCCGTGATCGGCCTGTTCTACGCGGTCGGCTACTGGAACGCGTTCTTCAGCGCGCTCCTCTACCTCAACGACTCCGCGAAGTGGCCGATCCAGCTCGTCCTGCGCACCTATGTCGTCAACCAGCAGCAGCTCGGCGTCGACCAGGTCGGCACCGGCAGCCTGCCACCGCAGGAGGCGCTGCAGATGGCGATCCTCGTCATCTCCATCGTGCCGATCCTGCTGATCTACCCGTTCATCCAACGCCATTTCACCAAGGGAGTGCTGGTCGGCGCGGTCAAAGGCTGACCACCCACCACAAGGAGACCCGGATGAGCCACAGCTACCTGCACAAGCCGATCAACCGTCGTACGCTCCTCTCCGGCGCCACCGCCCTCGCCGCCGGCTCCCTGCTCGCGGGCTGCGGCGACGGCGAGGGCGGCGGCAACGACAACACCGCGGCGAACAACCAGAGCGTCAAGCTGCCGGCGTACGTGCCGTCGACGGTCGTCAAGCCCGACCTCGCCGGCAACGCCGACGGCCTGCTCAACGCGTTCCTCGCGTACCCAAGCCCACCCGTCAAACAGTTCACCGGTCCACCGCTGGGCGGCGGCACCGTCTCGGCGTTCGTGCTCACGGGCTCGCCGGTGCCGCCGCCGAAGGGCAACAACGCGTTCTGGCAGGAGCTCGACCGTCAGCTCGGCGTCGACCTGCAGCTCACCATCACGCCCAGCGCGGAGATGGCCACCAAGTTCTCGACCCTGATCACCGGCGACGACCTGCCGGACCTGATCGTGCCGGCGCTGTTCCTGCCCAACGGCGTGCCCGCGGGCATCGGCAACCTGCCACAGTGGATGGCCACCAAGTGCACCGACCTCACGCCGTACCTCGGTGGCGACGCGGTCAAGCAGTACCCGAACCTGGCGAACATCCCGACCGCGGCGTGGAAGCAGTGCGTCTACAACGGCGGCATCTACGGCGTGCCGGTGCACCGCGGCGTCGGCGGGACGCTGATGTTCCGCCGCGACGACATCATCGCCAAGCTCGGCGTCGATCCCGACCCGAAGAGCTTCGCGGAGTTCAAGGACTTGTGCCAAAAGGTGACCGACGCCAAGGCCAACCGCTGGGCGATCGTCAACGCCGGTGGCCTCATGCACCTCGTGCAGCAGATGCTCGGCGCGCCCAACGGCTGGCGCTGGGACGGCAGCAAGCTGACCAACGTCGTGGAGACCGAGGAGTTCCGGAAAGCACTGTCCGATGTGGTGGAACTCTACAAGGCCGGCGTCGTGCACCCCGACAGCTTCGCCAACAACGCGCCCGTGAAGCGCTGGTTCAACGCGGGCGAGGCCGTGCTGACCGCCGACCGCTACACCGCCTGGCCGCAGTTCTACGCCGAGAACATCGCCGGACCGGAGTTCAGGATCAGCGGCATGCGGCCGCCGAAGTACGACGGTGGTGGCTTCGCGCCGACCTGGCAGTCGAGCGCCGGCTCCATCAACAACTTCACCGTCTTCAAGAAGGCCGACGAGGGCAGGATCCGCGACCTGCTCAAGCTCTGCGACTACCTGGCGGCCCCGTTCGGCACGGCCGAATGGCTGTTCCGGCGGTACGGGCAGGAGGGCGCGCACTACACCATGCAGAACGGCGGCCCCGTCTACACCCAGGCCGGGGTCAGCCAGACCGCGCTCGGCATCCGCTACATCGTCGACGCGCCCGACACCATCTTCATCCCGGGCCGGCCCGAGGCCACCCAGGCGTCGTACGACTACCAGAAGTCCATCATCGACACCGCGGTGCCGGACCCGGTCGTGGCCAACAACCTGTTCTCCGACGAGTGGTCGCGCAAGCAGCCCACGCTCGGCGGGCTCGTGCTCAACGGCCAGAACGACATCATCGCCGGCCGCCAGCCGCTCAGCCACCTCGACGAGGTGATCAGCAACTGGAAGTCGCAGGGCGGCGACAAGGTCCGCGCCGAGTTCACCGAGCAGCTGCAAAAGTCCGGTATCCGATGAGGGTCGCCCTGGTCGGCACCGGCAACATCGCCCGGATCCACGCCGAGGCCCTACGGGGCCTCGGCGGCCGGGCCGAGATCGTCGCCGGTGTCGACGTGGACGGAGCGGCCGCGAAGAGCTTCTGCCGCACCCACGGCATCCCGCACAGCGGCACCGACCTGGCCCGGGTCCTGGACACGACCCGGCCCGACCTGGTGCACGTCTGCACGCCGCCGGGCGCGCACCTGGAAGCCGCCCGCACCGCTCTCGCGTACGGGGCGCACGTGCTGGTCGAGAAGCCACCGACGCTGACCCTGCGCCAGTTCGCCGAGCTGGAAGCGGCCGCCGACCACAGTGGACGGCACGTCGCGACCGTGTTCCAGCACCGGTTCGGCTCGGGCGCCCGCCGGCTGCGGGCCCTGCACGACGCCGGCGTGCTCGGCCGGCCGCTGCTGGCCATCTGCCACACCACCTGGTACCGCACCCAGGAGTACTTCGACGTGCCCTGGCGCGGCCGCTGGGACACCGAGGGCGGCGGCCCGACGATGGGCCACGGCATCCACCAGATGGACCTGCTGCTGGCGATTCTCGGCGAGTGGACGCAGGTCCACGCACTGGCCCGCCGGCAGGCCCGCGACGTCGACACCGAGGACCTGTCGCTGGCCCACGTCGGCTTCGCCAACGGCTGCGTGGCCAGCGTCGTCAACAGCGTGCTGTCGCCGCGCGAGCAAAGCTACCTGCGGTTCGACTTCGCCCGCGCGACGATCGAGCTGACCCACCTCTACGGGTACGGCGAGGACGCGTGGCGGGTCACGCCGGCGCCCGGCCACGAGGAGGCCGTGCTCAGCGCCTGGCACGGCGGTGAGCGGGGCGTGCCGAGCGGGCACCAGGCCCAGTTCGCCGCGGTGCTCGACGCGCTCGAGGCAGGCGCGCGGCCGCCGGTCACCCTGGCCGAGACCCGGCGCACGATGCGGCTGGTGGCGGCGATCTACGCGGCGTCGTTCACCGGCAGCCCGGTCGGGCCCGGCGACCTCGGCCCGGGATCGCCCTTCCACGAACGGATGCAGGGCGGCGGCCCGCCGTGGCGGCTCGTCGCGCGGCAGGAGGTGGCATGAGCACCGAGCCCGGGCGCGTCGGCCTGGCCCTCACCCACGAGCACGACCGGGCCCTCCGGGTGACCTGGCGCGACCGGGAGCTGTTCCGCTACGTCTACCAGCCCTGGGACGAACAGCGCGAGTCGCCCCGGCCGTACCTCCATCCGATGTGGACTTTGGACGGGCGACCGGTCAGCCTCTACCGCCCCCACGACCACGTCTGGCACAAGGGGCTGTCGCTGGCGCTGGCCAACGTCGGCACCGACAACTTCTGGGGCGGCCCGACCTACCTGCGCGGCTACGGCGGCTACGCCCAGCTGCCCAACAACGGTACGCAGCGGCACGACCGGTTCACCACGCTCGCGGCGGACGACCACCGGATCGCCGTCGAGGAGGACCTGACCTGGATCGCCCAGGACGGCCGCCCGGTCTTCGCCGAGCAGCGCAGTCTCGACGTCGTGGCGCTGCCCGAGGACTCCGCCTGGCGGCTCGACCTGACCACGGCCCTGCACAACCTCGCCGGCGCCGAGGTGGCGATCGGCAGCCCGGAGACCGAGGGGCGCGAAGGGGCGGCGTACAGCGGACTGTTCTGGCGCGGCCCGCGCAGTTTCAGCGGCGGCACCGTGCGCATCCCGGACGCGGAGGGCACCGACGAGCTCAACGGCGCGCAGGCGCCGTGGATGGCGTTCACCGGCCGGCACGACGGCGACGGCGAGCAGACGACCGTGCTGATGGCCGACCACACGGGCCCGACCGCGTGGTTCGTCCGCAGCGAGGTCTACGCGGTGCTCTGCCCGGCCGCCTTCGCCCAGGTCCGTACCGTCGGGCCCGGCGAGACGTTGACCCTGCGCTACCGGGTCGTCGTCGCCGACGGCGACCTCGACCACAAGACCTGCGCCCGGCTCGCGGCATGACGCTGTTCCCCGGTGGCACGGGCGTCACCCACCTGTCCGTCTACGACTGGGCGGGCCCCGACGGCCTGCCCGGCGGCTCGGCCCACGTGCATCTCGTCTGCACCGAGGGCTACGTCGTGCTCGAGGGCCGCGGCCGGCTGCAGACGCTGGGCGCCGACGGCTACGCCGAGACGCCGCTCGCGCCGCTCACGGTCGCCTGGTTCGCCCCGGGCGTCGTACACCGGCTGGTCAACGACGGCGGCCTGAAGATCCTCGTGGTGATGCAGAACGCCGGCCTGCCCGAGGCAGGCGACGCGGTGCTCACGTTCCCGCCGGACCACCTCGCCGACCCGGCGCGCTACGCGACCGCGGCCGCGCTGCCACCGGACGACCCGGCCGGCGGTGCCCGGCGGCGCAAGGACCTGGCCGTCGACGGCTTCCTGCGGCTGCGCGAGGCGGTCGAGCGCGACGGGCCCGGCGCCCTGGCCGAGTTCTACGCGCGGGCGGCCGCGCTGGTCCGCGAGGAGCTGCCCGCGTGGCGGGGGCGGTGGCGGGACGGCCCGCTCACCGCCGCGACCGCCACCGGTGCGCAGATCGAGCGACTCGCCGACGGCGGCTTCCACCACCTGCACGACGGCCGGCTCACGGTGCTGGGTGCCCCGCCCGAGCGTGGTTACGGCATGTGTGGTCGGCTGGCCACGTACCCGGGATCGGCGTTTCCTGTCCTGTAGGTCCGAATCGGAGGGACTACGCTGGCGGCCATCTGACCAGCTACGGCTTCGGGGAGCCGGCCTTTGCGATTCGGACGAGCTGTGCGCGCGCTGGCGGCCGTGGCCACCGTCGCCGCGCTGGCCGCGACACCCGCGTCCGCTGTGGACGCCCCACCCGACGCGGCCGGCCCGCCGACGGTCACGAGCGCCGACATCCGCTTCGCCAGGCCGCCGGTGACGTTGCGCCACGGCAACGCCCGTGAGGCCGGCCTGACGCCTCGCTACGTCGACCGGATTCAGGACACGATCGCGTCGTTCCTCCAGCCGTCGCCGACGCATCCCATGTATCCCGGCGCCGTCGCGCTCGCCGGCCAGGACGGGGTGATCGTCGCCCACGACGCGGTCGGACACGCGTTGCGCTACGCCGACGCCGCCGGCACCGACCTGCCGCGGGACCAGTGGGTCCCCACCCGCCGCGACACCGTCTTCGACGTCGCCTCGATGACCAAGCTGTTCACCGCGATCGCCGCGGTCCAACTCGTCGAGAGCGGCCGGCTGGTGCTGGACGTCAACGTCGTGCGCTACCTCCCGGAGTTCGGCGCCCACGGCAAGGGCCACATCACGATCCGGAACCTGCTGACCCACACGTCGGGGCTGCCGGCCGACCCGAACCCGTCGCTGTGCGCCTATCCGACGCCGGAGGAGCAGTGGGCGGCGCTGTTCGACATCGCGCCGCTCGCTCCGCCGAATACCCAGTTCCTGTACGCGGACACGAACATGATGGTGCTCGGCAAGGTGATCGAGACGATCACGGGGCAGCGGCTCGACCGGGTCGTCGAGCGGGGGATCACGGGGCCGCTGCACATGCGCGAGACGATGTTCAACCCGCCGGCGTCGCTGCGGCCGCGGATCGCGGCGACGGAATACCAGCCCGGCCGCGGCCTCGTGCGGGGCAGCGTGCAGGACGAGAACGCGTACTGCATGGGCGGTGTCTCGGGTCATGCCGGTGTCTTCTCGACCGCCCGCGACCTTGCGACGCTGGCGCAGGCACTGCTCAACGGCGGCGCGTACGGCCGGGCCCGGATCCTCTCGTCCCGGTCGACCCGGGCGTTGTTCACGGACTACAACGGCGCGTTCCCGACCCACGCGCACGGGCTGGGCTTCGAGCTCGACCAGCGGCGCTACATGGGCGCGCTCAGCTCGCCCGTCACGGCCGGGCACACCGGTTTCACCGGTACGTCGATCGTACTCGACCCGCTAGCGCACTCGTTCGCGATCCTGCTGACCAACCGCGTGCACCCGACCCGGGAGTGGGGCAACAACAACCCGTCCCGCGCCGCCGTCGGCACGGACCTGGCGCGCGCGTTGCCGGTGCGACCGAGCCAGGGACCGACCGCCTGGTACGCGGACGGCAGCGGCACCCTGACGATCCCGCTGCGCGGTGGCACGCGGCTCGCGTTCGACCTCTGGTACGACACGGCCGACACCGACGCGGGCGCGGTCGAGGCGTCGACCGACGGCGGCCGCACCTGGCGGCTGGTGCCGCTGCTGCTGCGGGCGCCGGGCCACCGGTGGCATACCGACGGGACGTTCAGCGGCTTCGAGGGCCGGCAGTGGCTGACGGTCGCCGCGTCGCTGCCGGCGGGCACCACGGACCTGCGCTGGCGGGCGACGACGGGCGCGCCGCCGCAGGGACGCGGGATCTACGTCGACGCGGTACGCGTACACGGCCCGTCGGGTGTCGTGGTCTTCGACGACCGCCGCCCGCGCGACGCGGCCCTCTTCCGCGCGCACGGCTGGACAGCGAGCCGCGACTGAGTAACGTCGCGCGGGTGACCGTCACCGTGCGCCCGGCCAACGAGGCGAGCTGGGACGATCTGCGGGCCGTGTTCGGCACCCGCGGCGACCCGGCGAACTGCCAGTGCCAGTGGTTCAAGGCCCGCGACGTGTGGGCGCTGCCGAAACAGGAGCGGGTGGACCGCCTGCGCGCCCAGACCCACTGCGACGCGCCGGACGCGGCGCGGACCAGCGGCCTGGTGGCCTACCTGGACGACGAGCCGGTGGGTTGGTGCGCGGTCGAGCCGCGGGTGGCCTACGAACGCCTGCTCCGCGCCCGGGTGCCGTGGTCGGGCCGCGACGAGGACAAGCAGGACCCGGACGTCTGGGCGGTGACGTGCTTCGTGACCCGCGCGGGCTACCGCCGGCGCGGGGTGAGCCGGGCCCTGGCGAAGGCGGCGGTCGACTTCGCCCGCGCGCGCGGCGCCTGCGCGATCGAGGGCTACCCGATGCGCGTGGAGGAGGGCCAGACAGGCGGCGGCGAACTCTTCGTGGGGGTCGCCACGGTCTTCGCGGAGGCAGGCTTCAAAGAGGTCAGCACCCCCACGCTCCGCCGCGTCGTCATGCGGGTCGACTTCTGACCGAACCCGACCCGTCGCCATGGCGTTATGCAGGTCGACATCTGGCCGTACGTAGGTAGACGTGGCGCGGCCGCCGCGCGATCGTCTGTGCGTTGTGGACAGGACGGCGGATTCGGCAACGACCTGAGGAGTTCGACGCATGGTGGCGGATGCCCACGACGGACATGTCCCGGAACAAGCCACGGGCGGGCGGGCCCTCGACCTCCTGGACAAGGCGATCGGCCTGCAGAGCCCGCTGGTGCGTAAGAACATCGCCCGGGCGCGGCAGCGGAACCCGGAGGCGACGCCGGCGGAGGTGATCCGCACTCTGGAGCGGATCTACGTCAGCACCTTGACCGGTACGGGCGCCGCGGTCGGGGGGACCGCGGCCGCTCCCGGTGTCGGCACGGGTGTCGCGCTCGCGCTGTCCGCGGGTGAGTTTCTCTCGTCCCTCGAGCTGAGCGCCCTGTTCGCGCTCTCGATCGCCGAGATCCACGGCGTCCCGATCGACGAGCTCGAACGACGCCGCACGATCGTCATGGGGATCATGCTCGGCGGGAGCGGCGCCACCACCATCGGCAAGGTCGCCGAGCGTACGGGGCAGCACTGGGGACGGCAGGTCGTCGCCAAGGTGCCCGTCGAGGCCCTGCGCCAGATCAACCGGGTGCTGGGGAGGCACTTCGTCACGAAGTACGGGACCAAACAGGGGATTATCGTGCTCGGTCGGGTGGCGCCGTTCGGGATCGGGGCGGTGATCGGGGGTGGCGCCAACGCCGCGCTGGCCGCGTTGGCGGTGAAGGCCGCTCGCCGCGCCTTCGGCGACCCGCCGACCTCCTGGCCGACACCCGTGGGTGGCGCGGGCGAGAGCCTAGGCCACCGCGCCGCTCGGGCGGGTGTGGAGGGCGGCCAGGGCTGAGTAGACCGACGACAGCTGCGCCGCTACGCGCTTCCAGGAGTAGACCTGGCGGGCTCGGTCGATCGCTGCCGTCGCGTAGGCCAGGTGGCGGACCGGGTCGCCCAGCAGCCGGCGGATCGCCGTGCCCAGCGCCCGGGGGTCCCGCGGCGATACCAGGTCGCCCGTCAAACCCTCCACCACCGTCTCCGCGATGCCGCCCACCGCCGTGCCCACCACCGGGACGCCGCAGGCCATCGCTTCCAGCGGGCTCAGGCCGAACGGCTCGTACCACGGTGCCGCCACCAGCAGGTCCGCCGAGCGGTACCAGAGTGGCATCTCCCGGCGGGGGACCCCGCCGACGAGCTGGACGCGGTCGCCCACGTCGAGGCGGTCCGCCAGCTCGCGCAGCTCGCGCGCCGCCGGGTCCGTGCCGAGTGCCTCCGCCGGTGGGCCGCCGACCACCACGCACTCCGCGTCGGGGACGAGGCGCAGCGCCGCGATCAGGTCCTGGTGGCCCTTGCGGGACGTGAGCGCGCCGACCGAGAGCACCCGCCGGCGTGGGCCGCGCGGCTGGGCCGGGCCCTCCGGCTGGAACAGGTCGTCGTCGACGCCGCCGGGGATCAGGACCAGGCGCGAGCGTGGTACGCCCATCCGGACCAGTTCCCGCAGCTCGTCCTGGCTCTGCGCCACCACCTGGTCGACCGCGCGGCCGAGCACGCGCTCGTAGCCGATCCGCTGCGGCGGCCCGTCGAACGCGTTGTTGCGCCGCGCCGCCGTGCCCAGGTCGTGGTACGACTGCACGACCGGCACACCCGTCTGCCGGCCCGCCGTGACCGCGGCCAGGCCGCTGGTCCAGAAATGGGCGTGGGCCACCGCGGGCGTCCAGCCGCCGCGCCAGGAGTCGACGAGCCAGCGCGAGAAATCTTTCGTGTACGGCAGCAGCTCGCTGTCGGAGAGCATCCGGGCGGGGCCGGCCGGCACCCGGACGACCGTGACGCCGCCCACCGTCGTGTCGGCGGCACCCGGGCCGTCGGAGGCGACCCGGCGCGTGTAGACCCGGACGTCGTGGCCGGCGGCCGCGAGCGCGGACGACAGGTCGCCGACGTAGGCACCGCGACCGCCGCGCATCGCCCCGTCGGACGGGTCCGCGTGCTCGGAGATCATCGCGATGCGCATGCGTTCATCCTCCCGCGCCGAACCGGCGTACCCGATCAAGTCTGGCCTTTTCTGGAGATTTCGCTCGTGACGTTGGCCTCACCAGGGCTCAGAGGTATCCCCAAGCGCCGGCCCTAAACATCACCGGCCCCGCATGTACCAGCAGGTCGCGGTTTGCGAGCCGGTTGCTCTGGGTACGAACGGCCGCGCTCACAGTGAAGGGCGGACACATGGCGACGACGGCCGGCCTCGACCTCGAACCCTCGGCGCTGCCGCGGCGGATCCGTCAGCTCCGCTGGCGCACCTGGCGCGGGGTGCTGGTGCGCGCGGGCAAGGGGTTCGTCAAGGACAACTGCTCCGACTGGGCGGCGAGCCTGACCTACTACACGGTGCTGGCGCTGTTCCCGTCGGCGATCGTGGTGGTCGCGCTGGTCAACCTCGTCTCGCAGGGCGACCGGACCGTCGACACCGTGGTCGGGCTGCTGCGCGACATGGGCGCGTCGTCCGTGGTCAACAAGCCCGGCGTGGTCGACGCGATCCGCGCCGTCGTGGAGCAGAAGAGCGCGGCCGGCGTGCTGCTGAGCTTCGGTCTGCTCACCGCGATCTGGTCGGCGTCCGGCTACGTGGGCGGTTTCACCCGGGCGTCCAACGCGGTGTACGGCGTCGAGGAGGGCCGCCCGTTCTGGAAGCTGCGCCCCCTGCAGATCGCGCTGACCGTGGCCGGCCTGCTGCTGCTCGCGATCGTCGCCGTCATGCTGATCGTCAGCGGGTCCGTGACCACCGCGCTCGGCGAGCGGCTCGGCCTGGGCGAGGCGCCCCGGCTGGCCTGGACCGTCGCCAAGTGGCCGCTGCTCGTGGCGATCGCGATGCTGCTGCTGGCGATGCTGTTCTGGATCGCGCCCAACGTGCGCCAGCCGAAGTTCCGCTGGCTCACGGTCGGCGGGTTCGTGGCACTGCTCGCCACCGGGCTGGCCTCGTTCGGGTTCGGGCTCTACGTAGCCAACTTCGACTCCTACGACAAGACGTACGGGAGTCTCGGCGCGGTCATCGCCTTCCTGGTCTGGGTCTACCTGGTCAACTCGGCGATCCTGTTCGGCGTGGAGGTCAACGCCGAGGTGCAGCGGGGTCGCGAGCTGCAGGCGGGAGCCGACAAGGTCGAGGACCCGGTGCTGCCGCCGCGTACACCTGCGGAGTGACACCACTGGGACGGGTGTTCCGGTTTAGCCGCCGGACCCCGGGGTAGCCCAAAACGCATGGAACGGGGCAACGCAAAACACAGTCCACGTGTCGACGACGAGCTCGCGCATGAGGTCGACGGCATCGTGAAGGGCACCGCCGGCGGTCGCGCCGAGGAGTTCCGTGAGGCGGAACCGTCGGGCGACGACCAACCGGAGGCGAGCATGGTGCCCGAGGGCGACGACGGCACCGGCGCGCCGCAGGGCATGACGGCGCAGGAGGTCGAGCAGCGCAGCAGGTTCGGGCGGTACATCAACCGCACCGCGCTGCCCGGCGACCGCGACCGGCTGCGCAAGGACGCCGAGTCCAACGAGGCGCCCGACGACGTGCTCGCACAGATCGACCGGCTCCCCACCGGAGTCCGGTTCCAGACGGTGTCCGAGGCCTGGGCCGCGCTCGGCCACCGGAACGAGACACAACGCTGGTGACTGTCCGCCCAGGTGCGGGCACCAGCTGACTGAGGAGGTATCAAGCCACATGGGTGGCGTGACCAAGTCCGTCGACGTCGCGGTGCCGGTGCGCACCGCCTACAACCAGTGGACCCAGTTCGAGGAGTTCCCCCGCTTCATGGAGGGGGTCCAGGAGATCCGCCAGCTCGACGACACCACGACGCACTGGAAGACCGAGATCGCCGGTGTGAAGCGGGAGTTCGACGCCCGGATCACCGAACAGCTCCCGGACGAGCGGGTCGCCTGGACCTCCGTGGGCGGCACGAAGCAGTCCGGCGTGGTGACGTTCCACCGGCTCGACGCCGATCACACGCGGGTGACCGCGCAGATGGAGTTCGAGCCGGACGGCATGATCGAGAAGGCCGGCGAGAAGCTGCACGTGGTCGACCGCCGGGTCGAGGGTGACCTCAAGCGGTTCAAGGAGTTCATCGAGAGCCGCGGCGCCGAGACAGGTGGCTGGCGCGGCGAGGTGGACCGGCCGACGCCGTAACGAGAGATCAGGACGGGCCCGCGCGGGAACGCGCGGGCCCTTTCCTATGTGGAGCGGAGCTGGGCGGCCGCGAACGCCGGGTCGAAGCCGAACGGCAGCTCCAGCCGGTGGCCGCGCATCAGCTCGGGATCCGAGAGCAGGTCGACCGTCTTGCCGTCGGCGGCGATCCGGCCGCCGTCGAGGATCACCGCGCGGGGGCAGAGCTCCAGCGCGTACGGCAGGTCGTGCGTGACCATCAGCACGGTGACCGGCAACGTCCGCAGGATCTCGGCCAGCTCCCGCCGGCTCGCCGGGTCCAGGTTGGACGACGGTTCGTCGAGCACCAGGATCTCCGGCCGCATCGCCAGCACGGTGGCCACCGCGACCCGGCGGCGCTGGCCGAACGAGAGGTGGTGCGGCACCTGGTCGCGGTGTGCGGCCATGTCGACCGCGGCCAGCGCCTCGTCGACCCGCTCCCGCAGCTCCGCGCCGCGCAGGCCCAGGTTGGCCGGGCCGAACGCGACGTCCTCGGCCACGGTCGGCATGAAGAGCTGGTCGTCCGGGTCCTGGAAGACGATGCCGACGCGGCGCCGGATCTCCGCGAGCCGCGCCCGGTCGCCCGGGTCGACCGTGAGCCCCGCCACGTCGACGGTGCCGGCGCCCGACCCGGAGCCCGCGTGCAGGATCCCGTTGAGGTGCAGCACCAGCGTGGTCTTGCCGGCGCCGTTGGGCCCGAGCAGCGCGACCCGCTCGCCGTCGCCGACGGTCAGGTCGACGCCGTGCAGCACCTCGCGCCCGTCGGGATAGGCGAAGTGCAGGCCGGCGATGGTCAGCGAGGCGGTCATGCGAGCACCGCCACGAGAGCGATGGCGGCGGCGGCGAGCGGCAGAGCGGCCGAACGTGCCCAGTCAAATGTGGTCGCGCCGGGGCCTTCGGGCCGGGGGAGCCGGCCGTTGTAGCCGCGGGCCACCATGGCCAGGTAGACGCGCTCGCCGCGCTCGTAGGACCGGATGAACAGCGCGCCGACCCCGACCGCGAACGCCTTGACCTGCCACAGGAAGCGCGGGTCGTAGCCACGGGAGAGCCGCGCCACGCGCATGCGGCGGGCGTCGTCGGCGAGGATGTCGAGGTATCGGAGCATGAAAGTCGCGATCTGGGTGAAGACCTGCGGGCAGCGTAGCCGGTCGAGGCCCAGCAGCAGGTCGCGGGCCGTGGTCGTGGCCGCCAGCAGCAGCGAGGCGAGCACGCCCAGCGTGCCCTTGGCCAAGATGTTCCAGGCGCCGTGCAGGCCGTCGATCGACAGCGACATGCCGAGCCACTCGGTGCGCTCGCCGTGCCCCGCGAACGGCAGGGCGATGGCCAGCAGCACGAACGGGAGCTCGATCGTGGCCCGCTTGGCCAGCCAGAGCGGCGGCACCTTGGCGAGGACCAGCACCCCCACGAGAAGCACCAGGTAGCCGGCGAAGGCCAGGAACTTCTCGCGGGGGGTGACCACCACCACGATCGTGAACAGCAGGGTCGCGACGATCTTCACCTCGGCCGGCAGCCGGTGGACCCGGCTGTCGTGGTCGAGGTGCAGCGGGTGCGCGTGGCCCGCGCCCATCAGGCGCTCGTCGCTCCGGAGGCCGCGCGGTCTCCGTCGTTCTCGTGCTCGTCATGGTTGCCGCGACGGCGGACCAGCCAGAACACGCCACCGCCGATCGCGAACGTGACCGCGACGCCCAGGATGCCGGACAGTCCCGTCGAGAGGTATTCGTTGTCGATGCCCTTGATGCCGTAGTCGGCCAGCGGGCTGTCCTTCATCTGGTGGTCCTGCTCCTGCTGGGCCATGCAGGTGCCACCGGTGATGTTGTCGTCGGCGTCGAACGTGCAGCCCTCGCGGGCGGCGGCGTCGAGGCCGTCGGGGCTCGACGAGGCGAAGCTGGAGACCACACCCGCGAGCAGCGCGGCGACCAGCAGGCCGCCGGCGACGAACCAACCGAGTCGCTTCCTCATGCCTGCGCTCCAACGGTCTTCTGGGTGGCGACGGCCGGGCGGGTGGTGCGGAACCGGCGCAGCGCGTAGACCAGGTCGGGCCGGACCCGGGCGACGGTCGCGACGGTGACCGCCGCGATCAGACCCTCGCCGATGCCGATCAGGACGTGCGCGCCGGCCATCGAGGCGGCGATCGTGCCGAGCGAGAGCTCCGTGGTGCCGCCCAGCGCGTACTCGATGACGAACGCCTGCGACGCGACGACCACGCTGACGATCGAGGCCACGAACGCGGTGACCGCGACGCCGCGCGGCGTCTTCGGCAGCAGCCGCAGCAGGCCAGCGACCAGCAGGTAGCCGGCCGCCGTGCCGATCACCGCCATGTTGGTGATGTTGAGGCCGAGCGCGGTCAGGCCGCCGTCGGCGAAGAGCAGGCACTGGATGATCAGCACGGTCGAGACGCAGAGCGCGCCGACCCAGGGGCCGACCAGCACCACCGCGAGCGTGCCGCCGAGCAGGTGACCGGAGACGCCCGGGAGCACCTGGAAGTTGAGCATCTGTACCGCGAAGATGAATGCCGCGACCAGGCCGGCCATCGGGGCCAACCGGTCGTCGAGGTCGGCGCGTCCGCGCCATACGCAGATCGCCAGCGCCGCCGCCGCGATGGCGGCGAAGACCGCCGACACCTGGGCGTTGACGATGCCGTTGGCGATGTGCATCGCCACACCGTTCATGGACCCCTCCCCGAGGCGATCGAGCCGCCGGGCGTCGATCGTGACGCGCCGTGGCGGCGAGGTCGCCGGTAGCATATTGCGCCGGTCCGGCTATTGCATAGTGTTGGCAACAAGGACCGTCGGGCGTAGTCCACCACGCCTCCCAGCCATGGTCAACATGACCGACGGACGGTTGGATCACACGAAAGCCGCTGTTCACGGCGCGGATGCCCGCAGGGCGCGAAGAGATATACCGTCATCCATCGATTCGTGATAGAAACCTTCACGTACGTCGATGCATTGGGAGATTTTCTTCGTAGGGGGTGGGCTGATGCGCAGAACCGTCGCGCGGCTGGCGGCGCTCGTGGTCGCGGTCGCGGCCTGGTCGGTGGTGCCGGGCCCCGCCCCGGCGGTGGCGGCCGTGGCGCCGCAGCCCGGCACGTTCGTCGGGCGCGGGTTCGACACCTGCACGGCGCCGTCGCAGTCGGCGATGAACGCGTGGCGGGCCAACTCGCCGTACCGGGCCGTGGGCATCTACATCAGCGGTGCCAGCCGGTCGTGCGCCCAACCGAACCTGACCGCGACCTGGGTCGCCAACCAGGTGGCCAACGGGTGGCGGCTGATCCCGATCGAGCTGGGCTACCAGGCGCCGTGCGGCACGCGTACGCCCAAGATGTCCGCCAACCCGGCCACCGCGCGCACCCAGGGCGGCTCGGCCGCGGACTCCGCGGTGAGCGCCGCGCAGGCGTTGGGGATCGGCGCCGGCAGCACGATCTACAACGACATGGAGCACTACCCGTCGAACGCGTCCTGCAAGGCGGCGGTGCTCTCGTTCCTGTCGGGCTGGACGCAGCGGCTGCACGCGCGGGGCTACCTGGCGGGCATGTACTCCAGCGGGTCGTCCGGCATCCGCGACGTCTGTGACGCCTACCACGACCCGGCGTACACCCGGCTCGACCAGATCTGGATCGCGTGGTGGAACGGCGTCGCCGACACCGACGCGGGCAGCTACTGCCCCGACGACTACTACGCCAACCACCAGCGGCTGCACCAGTACGCCGGTGAGGTGACCGAGACCTGGGGCGGCGTGACGATCCGGATCGACCGCAACTACCTGGACGTGAGCAACGCGACCGGGCCGCCGCCGGGGGAGGAGTGGAGCGTCACGCTCGACAACTCCGGGCCCGGCTTCACGGCCAGCGCCAACTGGGGCACGTCGGCGTTCTCCGCCCAGCGGTTCGGGGCCGACTACCGGTTCGCCAACCCGGTGTCGTCGAGCGACGTGGCCTGGTATTCGACGACCACGCCCGCGACCGACACCTACGCGGTCGACGTCTGGTACCCGGCGGACGCGGGCTACAACACCGCGGCGCCCTACATCGTCGCGACGACGACCGGCAACCAGTCGGTGACCGTCAACCAGCGCGCCGGCGGCGGCCAGTGGGTGTCCCTGGGCGTCTTCACGCTCCCGGCCGGCGCGGGCAACAAGGTGGGCGTCAGCCGCTGGACCAGCGGCACGGGCTACGTGATAGCCGACGCGATCCGTCTCACCCGGGTGTGAGGTGGCGGCGGAGCAGGTCGGTGACCTGCTCCGCCCGCTCGACGCTGGCGAGGTGGGCGGCGTCCGGGAGCACGACGAGCGTCGCGCCGGGGCCGATGCCGTCCACAATGGCCTGTGCCTGGGCCGGTGGTGTGGCCGGGTCGGCGTCGCCCGCGACGACGAGGGTCGGTGCGGTGATGCGGTCGAGCACCGGCCGCAGGTCCATGCCCGCGATCGCCTCGCAGCAGGAGGCGTAGCCGCCGGGGTCGAGCGCCACCAACGTCTTCGCGAACGCGGCGGCCTCGTCGGGCGGGAAGGCGGGGGTGAACCAGCGGGCCAGCGAGGCGTCGGCGAGCACACCCATGCCCTCCGCGCGGACAGTCGCCGCCCGCTGGTGCCAGCCGGACGCCGGCGGCAGGTGGGCCGCCGTGCACAGCAGCGCCAAGCGGTCGATCCGCGCCGGTGCGTGGGCGGCCAGCCACATCCCGACCATGCCGCCCAGCGACAGGCCCGCGTAGTGCACGCGCTCCAGCCCGAGGTGGTCGAGCAGCGCGAGCACGTCCCGGCCCAGGTCCTCGATGGAGTAAGGGCCGGGCGGCACGGGCGACCCGCCGTGTCCACGATGGTCGAACGCGACGATCCGGAACCCGGCGCGCAGCGCGGCCATCTGGGGCGCCCACATCGCCCGCGTGGTGCCGAGCGAGCTGCCCAGCACGAGGACCGGCGCGGAGGCCGGCCCGACCACCTCGTAGGCGAGCACCTCAGTCGTTGAGCACCGCGGCGAGCCGGTCGCGGAAGACCCGCTCGGTGTCGGTGACGACGTCGCCGCCGACGCCGAGGATGCCGCCGGACGGGGCCGCCGTGACGACCTGCTCCGCGATCGTCACCAGCCAGTGCTTGTAGGCGCCGGCCTCACCCTCGGACGTCTTCGCCGTCAGCAGCTCCGCCGCGGCGCGGGCGCGGGCGAGCACGTCCTGCGCGTACGCGGCCGGGTCCGGCGGCTCGATGGCCGGCAGCTCCTCGCCCGTCTCCGGGTCGCCGACGCGGGTGACCAGCTCGGCGGCCACGGCCGTGACGAGCGGGCTCGCCGACTCGCGGCCCTCCGCGATCGCCTCCAGGCCCGCCGCGTTCTCGGCCAGCGTGCGGCGCTTGCCGTCGTGCTCGGCCGCGCTGGCGGCGGTCAGCACCGACTGTGGCAGGCCGACGAGCAGACCCCACTCGGAGTCGGAGAAACCGAACTCGGTGAAGACGGGAGTGTCAGTCACGATGGCGCACCTTCCAGTCGGAAACCAAACGACAGCGTAGTCAACTCGGGTCGGCGACGAGCAGGCCCTGCTCCGAGACCACGGGCACCGACAGGGTCTTGTACCCCACCTCGTCGAAGAGCACCGTCATCCGGTCCTCCTCGTAGCCCATCACCATCCCGGAGCCCCATTCCGCGTGCCGCACCGTGGTGTGCACCGGGAACGGGCCCACGGCGCCGTCGTCGGGCACGCCCCGCCCGGCCACGCAGTTGTCGCAGTGGCCGCAGGCGTGCGTGAGCTTCTCCCCGAAGTAGGCGAGCAGCGCCTGGCCGCGACAGCCGCGCGCCTCCGCGTACCCGCGCATCATGTCGGTCCGGGATTTCTGCAGGCTCTGCTGCCGCTCGGCCTCCGCCACGGCGAGCGCCGCGACCTCCGCCGCCGGTGGCGCGTACCGCGGGCTCGCGACCTTGCCGCCCGATCGGGTGACGGCGCCGCCCACCTGCTCGAGCAGGGCGACGAGCTGGCCCAGCTTGCGGGCGCCCAGGCCGGTGCGCTCGCGCAGTGTCGCCTTGGTCAGCGGCCCGTCGGCGCGCAGCACGGCGGCGAGATCGCGCAGCTCGTCCACGGACGGGAGAGCGCCGGTGAAATACCGCTGGAGTCCTTCGTCCTCGGCCCGCCAGAGCAGCAGCGTACGGGCGGGCAGGCCGTCCCGGCCGGCGCGGCCGATCTCCTGGAGGTAGCTGTCCGGCGAGTCTGGCAGGGCGACGTGCGCCACCCAGCGGATGTTGGGCTTGTCGATGCCCATGCCGAACGCGGACGTGGCGACCATGATCGGCACCTTGTCGGCCAGGAACTCCTCGTGCAGCGTCTCGCGGGCGCCCGCCGCCATGCCGCCGTGGTAGTGCGCGGCCTCGTACCCGGCGTCCCGCAGCCGCGCGGCCAGCTCCTCGGCGCCGCGCCGGGTCGGCACGTAGACGATGCCCGGCGTCTCGCCCTCCGCCAGCAGGGCCTGCAGCCGGCGCCAGCGGTAGTCCTCGGTCGCGCAGTTGTTGGCCTCCAGGAACAGGTTCGGCCGGTCCAGCCCGGTCACCATCACCTTGGGCCGCTCCAGCCCGAGCCGTTCGACGATGTCGTCGCGTACGGGCGGCGAGGCGGTCGCGGTCAGCGCGATAACGGGCGGCCGGCCGAGGGCCCGGATCACGTGCCCGAGCGCGAGGTAGTCCGGCCGGAAGTCGTGGCCCCAGGCCGAGATGCAGTGCGCCTCGTCGATCGCGACCAGCGACGGCCGCAGCGCCTTGACCGCCTCGAGCCGCTTCGGGTCGGCGAGCTGCTCCGGCGTGATGAACAGGAACTCGGCCCGCCCGTCGCGCAGCGCCTCGAGCGCGGCCTCCCGCTGCTTCGGCGTCTCGGCCGAGGAGATCCGCACCGCGTGCAGGCTGGCCGCGCCGCGCCGGGCGAGGCCGCCGATCTGGTCCTGCTGCAACGCCAGCAGCGGGGAGACGACCACGGTCGGGCCCGGCAGCTGCGTCGCCGGCACCTGGTAGAGGGCCGACTTGCCGGCGCCGGTGGGCATGACCGCGAGCACGTCGTGACCGCGCAGGATCGCGCGCATGGCGTCGAGCTGGCCGGGTCGCAGGGTCTTCCAACCGAAGAGGCTGCGGGCGACCCGGCGCAGCCGCAGGGAAGTGATCGTCGACTTCATCGCCGAGCCGCGTTACCCGGGGCGCCCGCGCCCGAAACTCACCGGCGCAGCTTCGGCAGCACCGCCGACGCGTACAGGTCGAAGAGCCCTTCGTAGTGCGGGCCGGTGTTGGCCACGTAGACCTCGTCGAAGCCCGCCTGCGCGTACCGGTCGATCATCTCGAGGTGCGCCTCGGGGTCGTTGCCGCAGACGAACGCCTCGGCGACCTTCTCCTTCGTGGCGAGCTGCGAGGCCTGCTCGAAGTGCTTCGGCGTGGGCAGGATCTGGGAGAGCTCGCCCGGCACGGCGGCGTTGGGCCACTTCTCGAACGCGATGTCGGCGCCCTCGTCGGCCGTGCCCGCGAACGCCGCCTTGAACCCGCCCTGGGCCGGCTTGTCGCCGCCGCCGCTCTCCCGGAAACCCTTGACGAGGTCCGCGTCGGGCATCGTGCAGACGTAGCCGTCGCCGATCCGGCCGGCCAGATCGACGGCCTTGGGGCCGAACGCGCTGACGTAGACGGGCGGCGGCGTGTCGGGGAGGGTGTAGAGCCGGGCGTTGCGGACCGTGAAGTGCGGGCCGCGGTGCGAGACCACGCCGCCCTGCCACAGTTCCCGCATCACCGCGACCGCCTCCTCGAGCATCTCCAGGCGGACGTCGGCCTCGGGCCAGTCGTCGCCGAGGATCTGCTCGTTGAGGGCCTCGCCGCTGCCCACGCCGAGGACGAACCGGCCCTCGTGCAGGACGGCGCTGGTCGCCGCGGCCTGGGCGAGCACGGCCGGGTGGATCCGGGTCGTCGGGCAGGTCACGGCGGTGGTGACGGGCAGCGTGCAGACCTGGCTCAGCGCGCCGATCGTCGACCAGACGAACGGGCTCTGGCCCTGGGCGTCGACCCAGGGGTGGTAGTGGTCCGATCCACAGTGCCTCGAACCCGGCCTGCTGGGCCTGCTTGGCCTGGGCGAGCAGCTCGGCGGGGGTGTACTCCTCCGAGGACAGGAAGTATCCGATACGCATGCGGCGTGCGTACCCGCGCCGGGGCCGCTCATGCCTGGGTCATTTGAAGATGCGCCGGATCGCGTACACCAGGACGAGGGTGCCGAGGATCGCACCGAAGATCTGGACACCGGGTACGTCGTACCAACTCACGTTCTCCGCCGCCGCCATGCCGGCAGCGTAGCGCCGTTCATAATTGGAAAGTTTGTTGACTATTTCCGTGGCTGGTGTGACCATTTCGGGGACCGAAGCCTTGTCCTAGCGGGGGGATACACACATGACCGAGCCTGGCGGCGAACTGCTGCGGCTGGCCGCGACCGTTCTGCAGCCCGGGTTCGTGGGCACCGCGCCGCCCGACTGGGTGCGCCGGTGGCTG
This sequence comes from Asanoa siamensis, assembly GCF_016862555.1. Taxonomy (GTDB): domain Bacteria; phylum Actinomycetota; class Actinomycetes; order Mycobacteriales; family Micromonosporaceae; genus Asanoa; species Asanoa siamensis. The sequence continues at coordinate 60,194 of NZ_BONE01000030.1, forward strand.
GGGGAGGGGTTGGGCGGCGTCGTGCTGTTCGCCCGCAACGTCCAGACCCCCGCGCAGATCGCGGAGCTGACCGCGGCCCTGCGCGCCGAGCGGGCCGACGTGCTGGTCGCCATCGACGAGGAGGCCGGTGACGTCACCCGGTTCGAGTCGCGCGCCGGCAGCTCGCGTCCCGGCAACCTGGCGCTCGGCGCGGTCGACGACGTCGCGCTGACCGAGGAGGTCGCCCGCGATCTCGGCCGGGAGCTGGCCGCGGTGGGCGTCAACCTCGACTACGCACCCGACGCCGACGTCAACAACAACCCCGACAACCCGGTCATCGGCGTACGCAGCTTCGGCGCCGACCCCGCCCTCGTCGCCCGCCACACGGGGGCGTGGGTCACGGGCCTGCAGTCGGCCGGCGTCGCCGCCTGCGCCAAGCACTTCCCGGGCCACGGCGACACGGCCGTCGACTCGCACCACGACCTGCCGCACATCCCGCGCGACCGGGCGGGCCTCGACGCGATCGAGCTGCTGCCGTTCCGCTCGGCGATCGCGGCGGGCGTCCAGGCGGTGATGACCGGCCACCTGCTGGTCCCGGCCGTCGACCCGGCCCTGCCGGCCACGCTGAGCCGCTCCGTCCTGACCGGCCTCCTCCGCGACGAGCTCGGCTTCCAGGGCGCGGTCATCACCGACGCCATGGAGATGCGCGCGGTGGCGGCCCGCTTCGGCTTCGAGGAGGGCGTGGTGGCCGCCCTGTCGGCCGGCGCCGACGCGATCTGCGTGGGCGGCGAGAACGCCGACGAGGACGTCGCGGTGCGGCTGCGGGCGGCGATCGCCGAGGCCGTGGTCGCGGGCCGGCTCGCCGAGGAGCGCCTGATCGAGGCCGCGAAGCGGGTGGAGCACCTGGCCGCCTGGGCCGCGACGGCGCGGGCGGCGGCAGACCTGGGGCCGTGGTACGGCGCCGCCGGCTCACCCGTCGGCCTGGCCGCCGCCCGGCGGGCCGTGAAGGTCACCGGCGCGGGCCGGTCGCTGCCGCTGACGGCGCCGCCGCACGTGGTCGAGCTGTCGCCGCCGGCCAACGTCGCCGTCGGCACCGACACCCCGTGGGGCGTCGCGGCGCCGCTGGCGGCGCTGCTGCCGGGCACGACGGCGGTCCGCCTGACGGAGGCGGACGCGACCGACCCGTCCGTGGTGCTGGCGCCGGCCTCGAACCGCCCGCTCGTCCTGGTGGTCCGCGACCTGCACCGGCACGCGTGGATGGGCACCCTGGTGCGGGCGTCCCTGGTCGCCCGGCCGGACGCGGTGGTCGTCGAGCTGGGCGTCCCGGCCGCCGTCGTCGGCACGACCCACATCGCCACCCACGGGGCCACCCGCTCCAGCGGCCTCGCGGCCGCCGAAGTCCTCGCCGGCGGCCAGGCGTAGCGGAGGCACCCGCGACCTGACCGCATCCGACGGCCCAGCCACCCAGGTTCGTTCCTGGTGGCTGGGCCGTCGCCGTGTTGTCGGCTGTTGTCGGCTGATTCTGGCGGAGTGAGTGCTCACTCCGGTAGTGTTCTTGACCTGAACACGTGTCGAGGTTCGAGGGTGGGGGCATGACCGAGAGCGAGATCCGGCGGCGCGCGCCGGGAATGAGTCCCGAGCAGCGTCGGGAGGCTGTCGTCCGGGCCGCGTTGCCGCTGGTCGGCGAGCACGGCGCGGCCGTGACCACCGCCCAGATCGCCCGAGCCGCGGGCATCGGCGAGGCGACGATCTTCCGCGTCTTCGACGACAAGCAGGCCGTCCTGGAGGCGGTCGTGGCCGCCGCGCTCGATCCGACCGTCGTGCTGCAGGAGCTGCGGTCGGTCTCGCTCGACCAACCGCTGGCCGTCCGCCTGGTCGACGCGGCCGACGCGCTGGAGGCGCACTTCGCCCGCGTCGGGTCGGTGCTCGGCGCCCTGCACGCGACCGGCCACACCGGACACCGCCGCCCGGCACCCCAAACGGGCGACCGGGAGCGGTCGGTCAGCGCCACCTTCGAGGCGGTCGCCGAGCTCATCGAGCCCGACAAGGACCGCCTCCGGCTGCCGGTCGAGACGCTCACCAACGCGTTCCTGGGGCTGCTCTTCCCGGCCCGCGTCGGCGGCCCCAGCGGCCCCCGCACGGTGGCGATCGAGGACCTGGTCGACGTCCTCCTCTACGGCGCCGTCAAACCGGAGAGCTAACGCACCCGCACGCCGGCGCGGAAGACAGCCTGGACCTCGCGGAGCGCCGTGATGTCGGTGGTCGGGTCGCCGGTGACCGCCAGCAGGTCCGCGTCGTAGCCCGCCGCCACCCGGCCCTTGGTCGCTCCCACGCCGATCGCCGCCGCCGCGTCGGAGGTCACCGCGCGCAGGGCCGTCTCCGGTTCGTCGCCGAAGAGCAGGAACATCTCGGCGGCGTACGGGAGCACGTCGTGCGGTTTCGACGGGTCGATGCCGGCGTCGCTGGTCACGATCATCCGGACGCCGGCCCGGCGCTGGCGGGTGAAGATCGCCGTCAGCGTGGCCGACAGGGCCGCCGACCGCGGGTTGACCGGCTGGCCCGGCAGATAGCCCAGCGTGGCCGAGACGACCGTGCCCGCCGCCGCCACCTTCGCGATCACCGCGTCGTCCGCGGCGGCGCCGTCGGGCGTCAGGAACGAGGCGTGCTCGATCGTGTCGAAGCCCGCGTCCACCGCGGCCGCGACCGCCTCCGCGCTGTGGGCGTGGGCCGCCGCCGGCAGGCCGTGGCGGTGCGCCTCGTCGGCCGCGACCGCCAGCTCCGCGGGCGTGAACTGCATGAGGAACGGCCGGGTGCCCGGGGTGATCTCGCCGCCCGTGGCGAGCACCTTGACCACGTCGACGCCCCGCGCCGCGTGCGCGGCGATCGAGGCCCGGATGGCGTCGACGCCCTCGACCTCGCCGCCGAGCCACCAGCAGTGGCCGCGCGGGCTGGTCAGCGGCGGGCCAGCGGCGAGCACGTGCGGGCCGGTGTGCGGCGCCGCGTCGAGCTCCGCGCGCAGCCGGCGGGCCACGTAGCCGCGGTCGCCGAGGTCGCGCACCGTCGTGATGCCCGTCTGCAACGCCCGGGTGGCCGCCACGCGGGCGCCGCGCAGCAACTCGTCGTCCGAGACCGCCTGGAGGCGGCCGACCGCGTCGGTGCTCGCGTCGAAGACCAGGTGGGTGTGCGCGTCGACCAGGCCGGGCAGCAGGGTGACCGCGCCCAGGTCGAGCACGTCGACGTCGGGTGCGACGGGCTCGTCGTGGGTGACGCGGACGACGGTGCGGTCCGACACGTACACGACGGGGTTCTTGGTGGTGCGCGTCCCGTCGAAGAGGCGGGCGGCGCGGATGGCCCGTGTGGTCATTCGCCGGCCAGCAGATCCTGGTATTCCGGGTGCTTGTCGATGTAGCCGGCGACGAACGGGCACTGCGCGTAGACCCGCAGCTGCCGCGAGCGCGCCTCGTCGAGCACGGCGCGGGCCAGCTTGCTGCCGAGACCCTTGCCCTCGAACCGCGGGTCGATCTCCGTGTGGGTGAAGGTGATGGCGCCTTCGCGAAGACGGTAGGCCGCGAAGCCGGCCACCTCCCCGTCGGCGGAGATCTCGAAGCGGTTCCTGCCGGGGTTGTCGTTGACGACTGTTTCCACGCCTACAGTTCTACATCGTGATCCGCCCACTGCGGTCCCTGCTCGCACCGGCCGACGTCGCCGCGCTGGTCCGGGACGCCTACGACCGGCCGGTGACCGGGGCCCGGCTGCTGCGCACCCTCGTCAACGACGTCTACCGGGTCGAAACCGGGCAGGGCTCGCTCGTGCTCAAGCTCTACCGGCACGGCCGGAGCGTGACCGAGGTCGCCTGGGAGGCCGACCTCGCGGCGCACCTGGCCGACCGCGGCGTCCCGGTGACGCGGGCGCTGCCGCTGGCGCACGGCGCACCCGTGGGGACGCTCGACGCACCGGAAGGGGAGCGGGCCTACCTGCTCTGGGAGTGGGCACCCGGCGCGCTGCCCGGCGCCGCCCTCGACGACCGCACGGCCAGTACGTTCGGCCGCACGATCGCCACCTTCCACACCGCCGCCGCGGACGCCCCGCCGCCACCCGGTCGCGGCCCGCACGGAGAGCCGCCGCTCGACGCGCTTCGGGCCGCGGTCGACCCGGCCGACCGGAAGCTGCTCGACCTGCTCGCCGCGGCGCTTCCGGAGCGGATCGCGGCAGCGGGCCTCGAGCGCGGGATCTGCCACGGCGACGTCTCGCTCGACAACGTCCACCGCGACGGGGACCGGCTCGTCCTCTACGACCTGGACCGCGCGGGCGGGGACTGGCTCGCCGCCGACCTGACCGGCGTCGCGACGACGCCGTGGTGGCCGGCGTTCCTCGCCGGCTATCGCGACGTGCGCCCGTTCGGTGCCACGGCCGTCGCCGCCCTGCCCTGGCTCACCGTCCGCAACCTGCTCGCCAACCTGCGATTTCACCTGGTCGACAAGCCCACCTTCCGGGGCACGGACTCGATCGGTGAGGGCTGGGCCGACCGTGAGCTCGCCGCCCTGCGGGCCGCCGCCGGGCGGTTGCTGGATTAGTCCCGGGTGGACGGCACTCCGTACCCTTGGCCGGGTGAATACGCGACGAACGACCGTGAGCCTTCTCGCGGCGCTCGCCCTTGGCGGCGCCCTTCTCGCCGGCTGCAGCTCCGAAGGAGCGTCCACCAACTGCGGCCTCGACCAGTGCACCGTCACCTTCGACCGGGGTGTCCAGGGCAACGCCAGCATCCTGGGCGTGGACGCCAAGTTCGTGCAGGCCGACGCCGACACCGTCACGCTGGAGGTGGCCGGTGAGCAGATCCAGCTGACCACCGGTGGCCAGGCGGTCGACGTCGGCGGCCTGCAGGTCTCGCTGTCGTCCATCACCGACAGTGAGGTTTCGGTCCAGATCTCCCGCTAGGACGTTTGAGAAGCTGGCATGGCGGGGCACATTGACCGCCATGTCAGCAGTCAGTCGCGCCGAGTCAACGGCGACCCGGGCCGCCAACAGCTCGGGCCTCGAAGCCCTCACCCGGGCCGGGTTCATCGGCTACGGGATCGTCCACCTGCTGTTCGCCTGGTTGGCCCTGCAGATCGCGTTCGGCAAGCCGGCCGCCGAGGGCGACCAGTCCGGCGCTCTGATGACGCTGGCCGAGCAGCCGCTGGGCACGTTCCTCGTGATCGCGATCGCGGTCGGCCTGCTCGCGATGTCGATCTGGCAGCTCTCCGAGGCGATCATCGGCCACCGCGACGAGCGGGGCAAGCACCGCGTCTTCGAGCGGATCGCGTCGGCGTTCCGGACCATCGTGTACGCGTACTTCGCCTGGACCGCCTGGAAGGTATTCAAGGGCTCCCCGTCGTCCACCGCCGACACCCAGCAGCAGAAGACACAGGACCTGCTGGCCAGCGGCGGCGGCCGGGCGGTCGTGATCATCGCCGGGCTGGCCCTGGCCGGGCTCGGCATCGGGCTCGTGGTCTACGGGGTGAAGAAGAAGTTCGCCAAGCACCTCAAGACCGGCGAGATGTCGCCGCAGACGCGCAAGACCGCGCTCCGGCTCGGCGCTGCCGGCTACAGCGCCAAGGGCGTCGCGTACGGGATCGCCGGCGTGCTGTTCGTCGTCGCGGCGGCCACCTACGACCCCGCCAAGGCCCGCGGCCTCGACGCCGCGCTGGAAACGCTGCGCGACCAGGCGTACGGCGCTATTCTCCTGACCCTGATCGCTGTCGGAATTGCCGCTTTTGCGCTGTTCTGCTTCCTGCAGTCGAAGTACCGCAAGGTCTGACAGACTGATCATCGGATATGTCCGTTCCGCGGTGTATCCGCCACGCACCTGTGACTCGCTCCGGACACGAGGATTGACCGGAGCGGGCACGGGGCATACGAAAGCCTCGAGAGAGGGGGCCCGATGGTCGACGCCCGCAACGCCGCCGCACCACCACGTGCCGATGCCGACCCGTCGACGTCGGAGCTGGTGCAGCGCGCGACCGAACAGGTCTCGCGGCTCGTCCGCGACGAGCTCGCGCTGGCCAAGGCCGAGCTGACGCAGAAGGCCAAGCACGCCGGCATCGGCGCGGGGCTCTTCGGCGGCGCCGCCGGCCTGGCCTACTTCGGCATCGCCGTGCTGATCGCCACCGCCGTGATCGCGATCGACATCGCGCTGCCGCTCTGGCTGTCGGCGCTGATCGTCGGCGCGTTCCTGCTGATCGTGGCCGGCCTGTTCGCCCTCGTGGGGCGCGGTCAGATGAAGCGCGCGGTGCCGCCGGTGCCCGCCGACGTCACCGAAGGGCTCAAGGCCGACGTGCAGACCGTCAAGGACGGCTTCCGCGGCAACGGCCACCACAAGAACGGGCACGTCGCAGGGGGTGCGGGGCGATGACGGCAGCGAGCAACGGCCACAGCAACGGCAACACCACGTCGTCCGACCCGGCCGTGCTGCGGGCCGAGATACGGCGCACGCGTGCCGAGCTCGGTGAGACGGTCCAGCTCCTCGCCGCGAAGGCCGACGTGAAGGCGCGGATGAAGACCTCGGCCAGCCAGGCCCGCGACCGGTTCAAGTCGAAGGCCAGCACGGCCGCTTCGCGGATGCGGGACACCAACGGCGGCCGGCCGGCGAGCCAGCTTCGCCCGAATCCGGTGCCGGTGGCAACGCTGATCGGCGTCGCGGCCAGTGCGGTTGCTGTCATTCTGTTGGTGATGCGTCGGCGTCGCCGCTGAAGGCGGCGGCGTTGGTGGCTCAGCGCCGCCGGTAGGCCCGGCGGCGGTCCGAGGTTTCTACGGGGGGAACCGAAGTGACCAGGCAGATCAGCAAAGCCAACTACAAGCCGATCGGCATCGTGCTGGGCCTCGCGGCCGGCACGCTGTCCGGGATGGTGTTCCAGCGGATCTGGGCGATGAGCATGCGCAGTGCGGCACCGCATCCGATCGACGAGGACCGCGGCTGGGGCGAGGTGCTGCTCGCGGCCGCGCTGCAGGGTGCGATCGTCGCGATGATCCGCGCCTCGATCGACCGGGCGGGGGCGACGGGGGTCCGGAAGTTCACCGGCCATTGGCCGCACGACTAGAGCGGCACGGCTTCTCGGCCGCACGACCAACGCGGCGGGGCGCCCGGGGGTGAGTAGCATCCCCGTATGCGCCCTCCCCGCACATTCATCATTGCCGTCCTGTTGGCGGCCCTGGCCTCGGTCAGCGCCTGCGGTGACGACGACAGCGGCGCCGCCGCGGGTGACCCCAACCTGCCCGCGGCCTCGACGCTGCTCCCGGCCGCGGCCGCCAAGATGCGCGCGATCACCGCGGCCGCGTTCGACATCACGACCGAGGGGGACACCGGCGCGCTGCCGATCAAGTCCGCCAAGGGCGCGATCGACCACACCGGCACCGCCGAGGGCACCGCGACGCTGGAGCAGGTCGGCATGCCCATCGAGCTCACCTTCGTGGCCAAGGACGACACGCTCTACGTCAAGGGCCTGACCGCCGGCTGGCAGAAGGTGCCGCTGGCCCAGGCGGCCGCGCTCTACGACCCGACCGCGATCCTCGACCCCGACCGGGGCATCGGTGCGGTCCTCTCCGACGCCAAGGGCACCACGAAGGGCAAGGAGACGATCGACGGGGCCGAGCACTACCTGGTCGACGCGACGTTCGACGGGGCGGCAATGGCCAAGCTCGTGCCCGGTGTCACCGGCGACGTGACCGGCACGGTCTGGATCGGTGCCACGGACTCGCTGGTCCGCCAGTTGCGGTTCACGGTGCCCGGCGACGGCAAGGGCACCGTCACGATCAGGTTCAGCGACTTCGACAAGCCGGTCGATGTCGACGTCCCCGCCGTCTAGCCGCGGCCGCCTCGCCCTCTCGGCGGGCGGGGTGGCGGTGCTGCTGGCGGCGCTCGACGCGTACGTCGTCGTGACGATCCTCGTCGAGATCATGAAAGACCTGCAGGTCCCGGTGAACCGGCTCGAGCGGATCACGCCGGTGGTGACCTGCTACCTGCTCGGCTACGTCGCCGGCATGCCGCTGCTCGGCCGCCTCTCCGACCGGTACGGGCGCCGCCTGGTGATCCAGATCTGCCTGGCCGGTTTCGCGGCCGGCTCGCTGGTCGCCGCGCTCGCGCCCGGCCTGGTCACGCTCGCGATCGGCCGCGCCGTGCAGGGCCTGGCGGGCGGGGCGCTGCTGCCGGTGACGATGGCGCTGGCCGCGGACCTGGTGGTCCGCCAGCGCCCGCTCGCCCTCGGCCTGGTCGGCGCCGCACAGGAGCTGGGCAGCGTGCTGGGGCCGCTCTACGGCGCCGCCATCGCGGCCGTGGCGGGCTGGCGCGGGGTCTTCTGGATCAACCTGCCCCTGGCCGCCCTGGTCGCCCTGGCGGTCCACCGGGGCCTGCCCGGGCGCGCCGATGCCCGACGGGAGCGGCAGCCCGTCGACGTCGTCGGGGGACTGCTGCTGGCGGTCGCGCTGGGGCTGCTGGTGGTCGCGCTCTACAACCCCGACCCGAGCGTGGGCGTGCTGCCGAGCTGGGGCTGGCCGGCGCTGGCCGGCGCCGCCGTGGCCGTGGTCGCGTTCGTGATCTGGGAGGCGAAGGCCCGCACCCGGCTGCTCGACCCGGCCGGCGCGCTGCTGCGCCCGTTCTCGGCCGCGCTGGTCGCCAACCTGCTCGCCGGTGCCGCCCTGATGGTCACGCTGGTCGACGTGCAGTTGCTCGCCCAGACCGCGCTCGGTCGCGACGGGCTCGACGGTGCGCTGGTGCTCACCCGGTTCCTGGTCGCGCTCCCGGTCGGGGCGGTGCTCGGCGGGCTGCTCACCCGGCGGCTCGGCGAGCGGGTGGTGACCGCCGCCGGGCTCGCGCTCGCCGCGGTCGCCTACCTGCTGATCGCGAACTGGCCGGCCGACCTGGCCGCCGCACGCTGGGGCCCGCTGCCCCGGATGGACACCGACCTCGCGCTCGCCGGCCTCGGCCTCGGACTGGTGATCGCGCCGCTGTCGGCCGCGGTGCTCCGGGCCGTGCCCAGTGCGCAACATGGAATCGCTTCCGCGGCCGCGGTTGTCGCCCGAACGGTGGGCATGCTCGTCGGTGTCGCCGGCCTGACCGCGTGGGGACTGCACCGTTTCCAGGAGTTGACCCGCGACCTCGTACCCCCGCTCGGGTTCGGTGTGGACGCTGCGACCCAGGCGCGGCGACTCGCGGATTACCAGGCGGCGGTCGCGGCCGCGCTCCGTCAGGAGTACCGAGAGATTTTCCTGGCTACGGCCGTGTTGTGCGGGTTGGGAGCGCTCGTCGCGCTCGCATTGGCGGGGCGGGACGTCAATGCCCGTGGCCCGGCTGTGGCCGTTCCGGTATCGAACTCTGCGCCCGCAGATCACATGTCGGAGAAATTCGTCGGGTAGGCTATGCGGAGTTTTTCGGTACGTGGTTTGCTGGTCCCCGCTGTTGAAGAGACATCGGGGTAGAGAGACCTCCTTCGTTGAGATGGAGGCCGACTCAGGCGCCGCTGCTCGAAAACGGCCAACCGGCCGCACGGCGTTCGGCCGCCAGTTTCGACAAGGAGATACACATGGCGCAGGGAACCGTGAAGTGGTTCAACGCAGACAAGGGCTTCGGCTTCATCACCGTCGACGGCGGGGGTGCTGACGTGTTCGTCCACTTCTCGGCCATCCAGACCAGCGGCTACCGCACGCTGGAGGAGAACCAGCGGGTGGAGTTCGAGATCGCGCAGGGCCAGAAGGGCCCGCAGGCCGAGCAGGTCCGCCCCATCTGACGTTTCGAGAACCAGACGTGAGTGGCCGGCGACCGCCGGCCCATCGAGTAGGTTGAGCCCCGCCCGCCGATCGGCGTACGGGGCTCGACTTTTTGCCACGGCACCCGCCACGGTCATCGGGGCTGCCGCTTCGCGCGGTTGCGGGCCCGCAGCCCGACGACCAGCAGGGCGAGGCCGATGACGACGAAGATCGGGCCGATGATCGCCCAGACGTCGTCGCCCGACATGAGGCTGCCCCGCAGGTAGCCGAGCCCCTGCAGGGTCCACACCAAACCGACGACCACGGCCAGCAGGCCGAGCGTCAGCCGGAACCAGCCCGTCATGCGGTCACCACCGGTCGTGGACCGCCGGCCGGATGAGCTCGTCGTAGGTCTCGCGCACGCCGGCCAGCGCCTCGGGCGTCAGCGCAGGCAGGTCGGCCGTGGCCTGGTTGCCGCGGGCCTGCTCCGGGCCGCGCGCGCCGGGGATGACCACCGTGACGCCGGGCTGATCGATCACCCAGCGGAGCGCGAACTGGGCCATGGTCACGCCGTCCGGCACGTACTGCCGCAGCCGCTCGACGGCCCGCAGCCCGGTCTCGTAGTCGACGCCCGAGAACGTCTCGCCGACGTCGAACGACTCGCCGTGGCGGTTGTAGGTGCGGTGGTCGTCGGCCGCGAACGTCGTGCTGGCGCTGTAGCGGCCGGAGAGCAGGCCGCTGGCCAGCGGGACGCGGGCGATGATGCCGACGCCGGCCGCCCGCGCGGCGGGCAGCACCGCGTCGAGCGGCTTGAGCCGGAACGCGTTGAGGATGATCTGCACGCTGGCCACGTGCGGCCGGGCGATCGCGGCGAGCGCCTGGTCGACCGTCTCCACGCTGACGCCGTACGCGGCGATCGCGCCGTTGTCGACCAGCGCGTCGAGCGCGTCGAAGACCTCGTCGTCGTGGAACACGGCGGTCGGCGGGCAGTGCAGCTGCACCAGGTCGAGCCGGTCGACGCCGAGGTTGGCCCGGGACCGGTCGGTCCAGGCCTTGAAGTTGGCGGCGGTGTAGTTGGCGGGCTCCTGCGGCACCCGGCGGCCCATCTTGGTGGCGACCATGAGCGGTTCGGGCCGGCGGCCCAGGAACTGGCCGATGAACTGCTCACTGCGGCCGTCGCCGTAGACGTCGGCGGTGTCGATGAAGGTGGCACCGGCGTCGACGGCGGCGTCCAGGGTCGCGAACGCGTCGTCGGCGGTCACCTCGCCCCAGTCGGCGCCGAGCTGCCAAGCGCCCAGACCCACTACGGAAACGTCGCGGCCGAGACGGCCGAACTGGCGGAACTCCACGAGGGCACCCTATCTAAAACGTTTAAAGGTCCTTGCTCGCGGCCCCGACCGATCCTTACTCTGTAACAAGACGTACGTACGGTTTGGAGGCTATGCCAATGTGGGATCCGAATGTCTACGGCCGGTTCGGTGACGAGCGCTCACGGCCTTTCCACGAGCTTGTCGCCCGGATCCCGGTGGCCGCGCCGCGGCAGGTGGTCGACCTCGGCTGCGGGCCTGGTGTCCTGACCGTCACGCTGGCGGAGCGCTGGCCCGACGCAGTGGTCCGGGGCATCGACTCGTCCACCGAGATGATCGCTTCAGCCCGCGCACTCGGGTCCCGGGTCGACTTCGCCCTGGGCGACCTGCGCGACGTCACGCCCGCCGGCGTCGACGTGCTCGTCTCCAACGCCGCCCTGCAATGGGTGCCGGACCACCTCGCGCTGCTGGACCGCTGGGTGGGCGCCATGGAGCCCGGGGCGTGGCTGGCCTTCCAGGTGCCCGGCAACTTCGCCTCGCCGGCCCACGACGCCGTCTACGCGCTGGCCGCGGACCCCCGCTGGGCGCCGACTCTCGGCGGGGTCGTGCGGCGGATGCCGGTGCCCTCGGCGGCGGCGTACGCGACCCGTCTCACCTCGCTGAACTGCGCGGTGGACGCCTGGGAGACTACCTACGTGCACGTCCTTCCCGGCGGCGCCGACCACCCCGTCCTCGCGTGGCTCGAGGGCACGGCCCTGCGACCGGTCCGCGCCGCCTTCGGCGCCGGCGCCGACTCGGCCGGCTGGTCCGCCTACCGCGCCGAGCTGGGTGAGTGGCTGGCCGAGGCCTACCCGCTCAGCGCCGGCCGCGCGTTCTTCCCCTTCCGCCGCGTCTTCGTCGTGGCACAGATCCAAGGAGCGTCCTCTTGACCGACCTCGACGCGTTCATCGCCGGCCTGCCCAAGGTCGAGCTGCACGTGCACCACGTGGGCTCCGCCTCACCGCGGATCGTCGCGGAGCTGGCCGCCCGGCACGCCGGCAGCACCCCGGTGCCGACCGACATCGACGCGCTCGCCTCCTACTTCGAGTTCAGCGACTTCGCGCACTTCATCCAGGTCTACCTCTCGGTGGTCGACCTGATCCGCGAGCCGGAGGACGTCCGGATCCTGACCTACGAGGTCGCCCGCGAGCTGGCCCGCCAGCAGGTGCGGTATGCGGAGCTGACGGTCACGCCGTACTCGTCGGTGCGCCGCGGCATGCCGGCGCCGGAGTTCTGCGCGGCGATCGAGGACGCGCGCCTGGCCGCCGAGAAGGAGCTGGGCATCGTGCTGCGCTGGTGCTTCGACATCCCGGGCGAGGCGGGCCTGCCGTCGGCCGAGGAGACGTTGCGGATCGCGCTGGAGGAGCGGCCCGACGGCCTGGTCTCGTTCGGCCTCGGCGGTCCCGAGGTGGGCGTGCCGCGCCCGCAGTTCAAGCCCTACTTCGAGAAGGCGCGGGCGGCGGGGCTGCGGCTGGTGCCGCACGCCGGTGAGACGACGGGCCCGGAGACCATCTGGGACGCGCTGCGGGAGCTGGGTGCCGAACGGATCGGCCACGGCATCTCGGCGGCCCAGGACCCGGCCCTGATGGCGCACCTCGCGGCCGAGGGGATCCCCCTTGAGGTCTGCCCGACCTCCAACGTCCGCACCCGCGCGGTGGCGAGCCTCGACGAGCACCCGCTGCCGACACTGGTGGCGGCCGGCGTGCCGGTGACGATCAACTCCGACGACCCGCCGATGTTCGGCACGACGCTCAACCAGGAGTACGCGGTCGCGGCGCGCCTGCTCGACCTGGACGCGGCCGGTGTGGCCCGCCTCGCCGTCGCGGCGGTGGACGCGTCGTTCCTGCCCGCGGGGGAGAAGAGCCGGATCACGGAGGAGATCGACGCGTACGCCGCGACGGCCGGCTGAAAAAGCGGGACCAACCGCGGACGTGGCAGCGAAGCGGTGTCCGGCGGGAGCGACGGTCGCGCCCACCGCGCACCCGGGACAGCGCTCTTATCGCTTGGCCGTGGCTTTGGCCTTGGCTTTCGGTTTGCGCGCGGCTTCGCGTTCGGCTTCGCGACGCCGGCGGCGCAGTGCCAGCGCGAGCCCCACGCAGACGATTCCGCCGACGACGGCGATCGCGATGAGCAGCCAGGCGCTGCCGTTGCCCCCGTCGTCGGCGGCGTTCCCGGCGGCGGCGTTGCCCGAGGCGGCGAGCGGCGTCGGCGCGTCGCAGTTGGACTGCTGCGTGTTGTTGGCCGTGCCGACGTCGAACGCGGCGTTGCAGGTGCGGGCGATCGGCGGGCCGAACTCGACTGTCACCGCCCACTTCCCGGCCGGCAGCGTGCTCATGTAGACGAGCGTGCCCGGCGCCGACGACTGCACCATCTTGGCCGGCGCGACCGCCGTGCCGTCGGCCTCCTTGGCGGTCAGGGTGGCGTCGACGAAGCCTTCGGCCGGGTGCCCGTCCTCGTAGGTCACGTTGACCCAGACGGACCCGCGCCCGTCGTGGTTGACGGTGATCTTCGCTCCGCCGTGCGCCAGGGCCGGTGCCGGCCACAGCAGCAGGGCGAGAACAACGGCGAGGAGCGGACCGGCGGCGCGCCGGAGCGTGGGCTTCACCGCGCCAGTATCGCCGCCGGTCGATCGTCTGCGAAAGGGGTCAGCCGCCGCCCTGCTTGCGGCGGCGGCGGGCGGCGGGCTCGCGGGCCAGGCGGCCGACGAGGCCGAAGCGGCTGACCTGCTTCTCCGGGGTGTCGGGGTCGCGCAGCAGCATGACGACGCTGGCGCCGCCCAGCTGCGCCTGGTCGATGCTGACCGAGCCGTGCGCCTGCAGCGTGACCCGCTTCGCGATGTCGAGGCCCAGGCCCGTCGAACCCCGGTCGCTGGCGCCGCGGCGCAGCGCCCGTTCCGGGTTGGCGATGCCCGGGCCGGCGTCGTCGACGCGGACCGCGATGTAGCCGTCGCGCCGGGAGATCGCCACCTCGAACGCCGTGGCCTGCGGCGTGTAGCGGAACACGTTGCCGATCACCGCGTCGAGCGCGGCGGCGAGCTCGGCCCGCGGCACCGGCACCTGGATGCGGGTGTGCGCGCCGACCACCCGGTGCGGGCGGTTCTGGTCGTCGGCGAGCTGGGACCAGAACACCATCCGCTCGCGGACCACCTCGCTCGCGTCGCAGCTGCCGGGGCCGGCGTCCTGCGAGATCGTCTTGCGGGTGGTCTTGATCAGCACGTCGATCTCGCCCTCGAGCGTCACGATCGCCTGCCGGATGCGCCGGATCGTGCGCCGCCGGTCGAGCTCGGCCTCCGTGAACGAGCCGATGCTGGTGTCGTCGGAGTCCAGGGCGTCGGCGTCGAGGCGCAGCACCGTCAGCGGCGTACGCAGCCGGTGCGACAGGTCGGCGACCAGCTCGAACTCGTCGGTGCGGGTGACGTTGAGCCGTTCGGCCATCCGGTTGAAGGCCAGGCCGGCCTCGGCGAGCTCCTTCGGGCCGCTGGGCTTGACGCGGTAAGTCGAGTCGCCGTCGCCCAGCGCCACCGCCGCCTTCGCCAGCGTGCGGGCGGCCTCGACCGCGCGGCCGGCGATCCGGTCGACCACGATCACGGTGACCACGACCAGGGCCAGGGCGATGCCGAACAGCAGCAGCCAGGTCTGCCCGGAGCCGCCGGAGAGCACCGGATCGGTGACGAACACCTCGATCACGGCGATCCGGTTGCCGACGCGGACGGGCTCGAGCCGCAGCGCCCCGCCGTCGACGTCGACCACCACCGGGTCGGTCCCGGCCGAGGCGCGGGTGATGTCGACCTCGGCCGCCCGCGACTTGGCACCGGCCTCGATGCCGTGCACGTGGATGTCGCCGCCGGCCGCCTGGATCACGGTGGCGAGCTGGTCGGTGTCGGCGTTGACGGCGAGCGCCCCGGCCACGACGCCGCTGCGCCGGGCCGCCTCGGACAGCGCGTCCTCGCGGTTGTCGCGCTGGATCGCGATGCCGAGCGGAATCAGGAACGCCAGAGCGACGATCGTCGTCATGCCGGCCGCGAGCGCGGCCAGCGCCGGCCTCAGTCGGGGGCCACCAGCCGGAACCCGACCCCCCGCACGGTGCGCAGGTAGCGGGGTTTCGCCGCGGACTCGCCCAGCTTGCGGCGGAGCCAATACAGATGAACGTCGATCGTCTGATCCTCGCCGACGGACGGCTGGCGCCATACCTCCTCCAACAACTCCCGGCGGGAGACTACCCGGCCCGGGCGTGCCGCGAGGTAGGCCAACAGGTCGAACTCTTTGCGCGTCAATGCGAGCGCCTCGCCGTCGAGGGCGGCGCTGCGCTCGCCGACGTCGACGCGCAGCCCCCCGACCTCGTGCACGGCGGGCGCGACGGTGCGGCTGGCCCGGCCGACGCGGCGCAGCACGGTGGTGATGCGGGCGTCGAGATGGGCGCCGGTGAACGGTTTGACCATGTAGTCGTCGGCGCCGGCCCGCAGCAGCCGGACGATGCCCTGCTCGTCGTCGCGCGCGGTGGCGATGATGATCGGGACGTCGGTGATGCCGCGGAGCATGCGCAGGGCGTCGGCGCCGTCGAGGTCGGGCAGGCCGAGGTCGAGCACCACCAGGTCGGGTGTCTCGGCCGCGACCCGGCGCAGGGCGTCGAGGGCGGTGCCGACCGCGTGGACTGCGTGCCCGCGGTCGGCCAGGGACCGCAGCATGGCGCCGCGTACGACATGGTCGTCTTCGACCAGGAGGACCGTGGCCACGTGAAGAACCTACTGCCCTTGGCAAGTCGGCGAGCGGGCACACTGTCCGTCATCCGACCAGCTCCGCCCGATTCGCCGGACTTACACCGTCTTAATCGGACATAGCGGTCTGGCCCGGCGGAGAGAACGGCCATTCCTCGAATTCCCGACTTCGCCCGTCGGGGCCGAACCGGATGACCCACAGGTCCCGGTACTCGTGCGGCTCCGGTTCGGCGTAGCGGACCTCGAGGCGGACGACCGCGGTATCGCCGTCGACCGCCACGATCTCGCTCGTCATCGTGAACGGCTCGCCGGCGCTGTCCCGCTCGGCCTCCCACATGGCGGCGATGGCGGGCAGGCCCACGACCGGTTCCTCGTACGGCCCCCGCCAGTAGCGGGCGTCGTCGGTGAAGATCTGGTTCAGGCCGTCGGTGCCGGGCGTACGCCAGAGGTTCTCGTACGCGTCGACCCAGTCCGCAACCCGGTTGCGTGCGTCATCCATGCCGGCATCTTTCCCAAACGACGACGGGTCATGGGTGAAACCGCCCATGACCCGTCGTCGCCCCTCCGTCAGGCCGCCTCGACGACGACCTCCGGCTCCCGCTGGGCGACCGGGCGGCGGACCGAGCGGAAGCTCAGCGCCACCACCAGGAGGCCGGCCGCGATCACGACCGAGACGATGTTCGCCACGTTCATGCCGTGCACGAAGCTGACCGGATCGGTCGCGCCGGCGGCACCCTCGGGACCCACCGCGGCGCCGAACACCGCGATCAGCACGGCGAGCCCCAGCGTCGCGCCGACCTGCTGCATCGTCTGCAGCACGCCGCCGGCCACGCCCGCGTCGCGCGGTGCGACCGAGCCCATGATCACCGGCGTCAGCGGCACGAAGATCAGGCCGCCGCCGAGGCCGAGCAGGAACATCGGGCCGAGCAGCGATCCCGCGTACGAACTGGTCGTGGTGAGCTGCGTCAGCCAGGCCAGGCCGGCGATCATCAGTGGCGCGCCGGTCAGCGCGAGCGGCCGCGGGCCGATCCGGTGCAGCACCCGCGGCACGAGCCGGCTGACCGCGAAGATCGAGCCCGCCATCGGCAGGAACGCGAGCCCCGTGGCCAGCGGGCCGAAGTGCAGCACGATCTGCACGTACTGGGTCAGGAAGTAGAACGCCGACATCATCGCCGCGGGCGCCAACAGGAAGCCGACGTAACCCACCGCGCGGTTGCGGTCCTTGAACAGGCTCAGCGGTACGAGCGGCTGCGCGGACCGCATCTGGACGGCCAGGAACGAGACGAGCAGCACGACGCCGAGCCCGAGGGCCGTCAGCGTCTGCCCGGCGGTCCAGCCGTGCGACGAGGCGTGGATGAAGCCGTAGGTCAGTGCGCCGATGCCGAGCGTGGCGGTGGCCGCGCCGGGCCACTCCAGCCGGCCCTGGTGGCGCTCCGGCTCCCGGACGTGCCGGGGCGCGAGCAGCACCGCGGCGAGGCCGAACGGCACGTTGATGAACAGCACCCAGCGCCAGGACAGCACGTCGGTCAGGACGCCGCCCAGGATCAGGCCGATCGCGAAGCCGGCGCTGGCCATCGCCGAGAGCAGGGCGAGTGCCCGGATCCGCTGGCGTGGCTCGGTGAACGTGGTGGAGATCAGCGCGATCGTGTTGGGACCGGCCATCGCGGCGCCGACACCCTGGGCGACCCGGGCGACCAGCAGCCAGGTCGCGTTCGGGGCGAGGCCGCCGACCAGCGAGGCGATCGTGAACAGCGCGATGCCGGCGACGAACAGGCGGCGCCGGCCGAGGATGTCGCCGGCCCGGCCGCCGAGCAGCAGCAGGCCGCCGAAGGTCAGGGTGTACGCGTTGATCACCCAGGACAGGCCGGCGGTGGAGAAGCCGAGGCCCTCCTGGATGTGTGGCAGCGCGACGTTCATGACGGTGCCGTCGACCACCAGCATCAGCTGGGCGGCCACGATGATCAGCAGCGCCAGCCGGCCCGGCGCGCGGGCCTCGGTGCCGGCGCTCGAGGTGATCGCCGGCGCGGACGTTTGAGTGGACAAGATTCTTTTCCCCCGGGAGGCGTGGAACCGGAGAGACTCTCCGCTTTGCTCGTGAGCTAGCATATGGAGGACGTCTCCGATTGGCAACACTATCCGGAGGCAGTCTCCGGAAACAGTGTGTTGCCCCACAGGACCTGGAGGTGCGGGAGCGGTGACGACCGAACGTCCGCTGCGCGCCGACGCGCGCCGCAACCGGGAGAAGGTGATGGTGGCCGCCCGCGCGGCGTTCACCGAGCACGGCGAGAAGGCGACGCTCGACGACATCGCCCGGCGGGCCGGGGTCGGCCCGGGCACCCTCTACCGGCACTTCCCCGACCGCGAGACGCTGCTCGCCGAGGTCTACCGCAACGACATCGAGGTGCTGGCCGAGCGCGGCCGCCGGCTCCAGGAGCAGTTCCCGCCCAGCCGGGCGTTCGCCGAGTGGCTGCGGATGCAGTTCGACTACATCAAGAGCAAGCGCGGCCTCGGCACGGCGGTCAAGCAGATGCTCGGCACCGGCTCGCCGACGCTGGTGGAGTGCAAGGGCATCATGCGCGGGGCGATCGGCGACCTGCTGGTGCGCGCGCAGGAGAGCGGTGAGATCCGCAAGGACGTGGAGCCCGACGACGTGCTGCGGCTCGTGCACGGCGTCGTGCTGGCGACGGAGACCGCCCCGGAGATGGCCGACCGCTTGCTCGGCTTCGTCCTGGACGGCCTCCGTCCCCCTTCCGCTTAAGCGGGCGAGCCTGGCATCTTCAAGACCCAGCGGTACGCCTGCACCAGCCCGGTGTCGAAGCCGGCCGCGGAACCCCAGAGGAACAGCCGGAACCGGCGGTAGAGCGGCTCACCCCAGCGGGCCACGATCTCGTCACGCCGCGCGTCGAGCCGCTTCGCCCACTCCCGGCAGGTCAGGTAGTAGTTGTGCCGGTCGTCGTCGAGGCTGATCAGCTCGAACGGCGAGCGGGCGACGTGGCGGAGATACTGGTGCAGCAGCAGCGGCGCCGAGTTGCCCGGATAGATGTAGCGCTTCATGAACGTCGAGATCCCGTGCTTGCGGCGCATCGCCAGCGCGTCGAGATAGACCCGGCCGCCGGGCTTGAGCAGCTCCGCGTACTTCGCCAGCGTCGTCTTGTAGTCGGGCAGGTGCTCCGTGACGCCCATGTTGACGATCGCGTCGAACTTCTGGTCGCTGCGGTAGCCGAAGATGTGCTGGCGCACCACGTTGACCGGCAGCTGCTCGCGGGCGAACAGGTCCTTGAGGTAGCGCTCGGACTCGACCGCCAGTGTGGTCGTCGTCACGTCGATGCCGCGCCGGGCCGCGTGCTCCGAGAACGCGCCCCAGCCGCCGCCGACCTCCAGCACCCGGTCGCCGGGCTTGACCTCGATGGCCTCGAGCGCGAGGTCCATCTTGCGGGTCATCGCGTCCTCCAGCGGCTCGTCGTCGCTGGCGAAGACGCCCTCGGTGTAGCAGCGGTGCCGGGTGTCGAGGAACGTCAGGAAGAACTCGCTCTCCTCGTCGTAGTGCTGGGAGATGGCCCGGCGGTCGTTCTCCTTGCGCCCCTGGATCAGGGCTCCCGGGGTGAACCGGGACAGGAAGGCGATCGGGTGGAAGTCGTTGAAGAACCGGCGCATCCGCAACGCGGCGGCCAGGTCGCCGTCGACGTCGATCCAGCCCTGGAGGTACGCGACCGCGACCCCGAACTGGTCGAGGGCACCCAGCGGCTTGGCGCCGCGCGGGTCCTTGACGGTGATGGTGAAGACCGGGTCGCCGGTGCCGATCACCGCGGGGGATTGCCCGGGCGGTGCGACGGCGAACGGGACGGCCGGCTGGTTGGCGGAAAACGACTGGTAGCGGCGCCGCAGCGTGGCGATCATGTCCGACGGGCTCACGAGGTGAATGTAACCCCGAGGTACGGCTGATCGCAGCGTCGCCAGGCGTGATGACTAGCATTTACCCAAACGTCCTACCGACCGAGGAGACCCGCCGTGTCCGCACCCCGTACCCCCGCAATGGCCGACCCCGTCGTCGTCGCCGCGGGCACGACGGCGGCCGACGCGGTGGCCGCGGCCGGCCTGCCGATGAACGGCCCGAAGGCGATCGTCGTCGTGCGCGACGGCCAGGGCCGCCTGCTCGACCTCGACTGGGCGCCTGCCGCGGAGACCACGGTGACCCCCGTGGCGATCGACGAGCCCGACGGCCTCGACGTGCTGCGGCACTCCACCGCCCACGTGCTCGCGCAGGCCGTGCAGGACGTGTTCCCCGAGGCCAAGCTCGGCATCGGCCCGCCCATCGAGAACGGCTTCTTCTACGACTTCGACGTGGCCAAGCCGTTCCAGCCCGACGACCTCGCCAAGCTCGAGAAGCGGATGCAGGAGATCGTCAAGTCCGGGCAGCGGTTCCGCCGGCGGGTGTTCGCCTCTGCTTCCGACGCGCGCGAGGAGCTCGCCGACGAGCCCTACAAGCTGCAGCTCGTCGACATCAAGGGCACCGGCGAGCTCGACTCCGAGGAGACCGTCGAGGTCGGCGGCGGCGAGCTGTCGATCTACGACAACGTCGACGCCGAGAGCGGCAAGACCTGCTGGTCCGACCTGTGCCGCGGCCCGCACCTGCCGACCACCCGGCTGATCGGCGCGTTCAAGCTGATGCGCTCGGCCGCCGCCTACTGGCGCGGTTCCGAGAAGAACCCCCAACTGCAGCGGGTGTACGGCACGGCGTGGCCGACCCGGGACGCGCTCAAGGCGTACCTGAAGCTGCTCGAGGAGGCCGCCCGGCGCGACCACCGCAAGCTCGGCGCGGACCTGGACCTCTTCTCCTTCCCCGACGAGATCGGCTCGGGTCTCGCGCTGTTCCACCCGAAGGGCGGGATCATCCGGCGCGAGCTGGAGAGCTACTCGCGGCAGCAGCACGAGGTCGCCGGCTACGAGTTCGTCAACAGCCCGCACATCACCAAGGGCCACCTGTTCGAGACCTCGGGGCACCTGCCGTACTACAAGGACACGATGTTCCCGCCCATGCAGCTCGAGGGCGCGGAATACTTCCTCAAGCCGATGAACTGCCCGATGCACAACCTGGTCTTCAAGGCCCGCGGGCGGTCCTACCGGGAGCTGCCGCTGCGGCTGTTCGAGTTCGGCACCGTCTACCGCTACGAGAAGTCGGGCGTCGTGCACGGGCTGACCCGGGTGCGCGGTCTGACGATGGACGACTCGCACATCTACTGCACCCGCGAGCAGATGGCCGGGGAGCTGCGGTCTCTGCTCTCGTTCGTGCTCAACCTGCTGCGCGACTACGGCATCGACGACTTCTACCTCGAGTTGTCGACCCGCGACGACTCGCCCAAGTTCATCGGTGACGAGGCCGACTGGGCCGAGGCGACCGCGGAGCTCGAGTCGGCCGCCCGCGAGTCCGGGCTGGAGCTCGTCGCCGACCCGGGTGGCGCGGCCTTCTACGGTCCGAAGATCTCGGTGCAGGCGCGCGACGCGATCGGCCGCACCTGGCAGATGTCGACGATCCAGGTCGACTTCAACCAGCCCAAGCGGTTCGGCCTCGAATACCAGGCGGCCGACGGCACCCGGCAGCAGCCGGTGATGATCCACCGGGCGCTGTTCGGCTCGATCGAGCGGTTCTTCGGCATCCTGACCGAGCACTACGCGGGCGCGTTCCCGGCGTGGCTCGCGCCGGTGCAGGTGGTCGGCATCCCGATCCGCGACGACCACGCCGGCTATCTGCAGTCATTCGTCGACGCGTTGCGGGCCGAGGGGATCCGGGCCGAGGTCGACACGTCGGACGACCGGATGCAGAAGAAGATCCGCACCGCCCAGCAGCAGAAGATCCCGTTCATGGCGATCGCGGGCGACGACGACGTGTCGGGGTCGACGGTGTCCTTCCGCTACCGGGACGGGTCGCAGCGCAACGGCGTGCCGCTGGCCGAGGCGGTGTCGCACGTCGTCGACGTGGTGCGGTCGCGTACGAACGTGTCGCCGTCGGCGGCCTGATGACTGACGCCCCTGACGGCCTGGAGCGGCTGTGGACGCCGCACCGGTTGGCGTACATCAAGAGCGGCGGGGACAAGTCCGACGAGGGGTGCCCGTTCGACCGGGCGCCCCACCTGCCCGACGACGAGAGCCTGGTCGTCGCCCGGGGCAAGGTCGCCTACGCGGTGCTGAACCTCTATCCGTACAACGCGGGTCATCTGTTGATCTGTCCTTATCGGCACGTGGCGGACTACACCGACCTCACCGACGAGGAGGTGGTCGAGGTCGCGTCCCTCACGCAGGAGGCGATGCGCACGGTCCGCCGGGTCAGCGGGGCGCACGGGTTCAACATCGGCATCAACCAGGGCTCGGTCGCGGGGGCCGGGATCGCGGGTCACCTGCACCAGCACGTGGTCCCGCGGTACGGCGGCGACGCCAATTTCATGCCGATCGTGGGGCAGACGAAGGCTCTGCCCCAATTGCTCACCGACACCCGTGACCTGCTCTCGGACGCTTGGGGGACGGGAAGCTGAGGCTTTCTCTCGTACCCTCTCGCCATGGGACGAGGGCGGGTACGGGCGGCTGTGCTGCTGTTGGCGGCGTTGACGGCCGGATGTGCCGGCGAGGCGGCCGGTGAGCCGCGGTGGCGGTCGGGCGGGTCGGCACCTCCCGCCGCGTCTCCTTCTGGTTCGCCGCCGTCCGGTTCGCCGTCGTCCGCTGCCGCTTTGTCCGATCTGACGTTGGCGTTCGCCGGGGACGTGCATTTCACCGGGCGGACGCTGGCGCTGCTCGACAAGCCGGCGACCGCGTTCGGCGGGATCAGCTCGACGCTGGCCGACGCGGACCTGACGATCGTCAACCTGGAGACCGCGGTGACCGGGCGGGGGACCCCCGAGCCGAAGCGCTTCCATTTCCGGGCGCCGGACACCGCGTACGCGGCGCTGCGGTCGGCCGGCATCGACGCCGCGTCGGTGGCCAACAACCACACCCTCGACTACGGGCAGGTCGGGCTGCTCGACACGCTGTCCTCCGCGGCCGACGCCGAATACCCGATCTTCGGGGCCGGGCGGAACGCCGACGAGGCGTACGCGCCGTGGATCACGACGGTCCGGGGCGTACGCGTGGCCGTGCTCGGGATGTCGCAGGTGGCCGAGCTGTCGGGGTCGTGGAAGCCGACCGACACGCGGCCGGGGGTGGCGATGGCGTTCGACGGTGCGAAGGCGTCGGCGGCGGTGAAGGCGGCCCGCGCGCGGGCCGACCTGGTGATCGTGTTCATGCACTGGGGCGTCGAGGGCAGTTCGTGCCCGAGCGGGCAGATGAAGACGTTCGCGCGGCGGATGGCCCGCGACGGCGCCGACATCGTGCTGGGCACGCACGCGCACACCCTGCTGACGGACGGCTGGATCGGCTCGACCTACGTCCACTATGGATTGGGCAACT
Organism: Asanoa siamensis; assembly: GCF_016862555.1. Taxonomy (GTDB): domain Bacteria; phylum Actinomycetota; class Actinomycetes; order Mycobacteriales; family Micromonosporaceae; genus Asanoa; species Asanoa siamensis. The sequence continues at coordinate 83,384 of NZ_BONE01000030.1, forward strand.
TCCTCTGGTACGGCAACTCGCACAGCACGGACTCGGGTGTGCTGAAGCTGACCGTGCGCGGCTCGTCGGTGGTGCGCAACGAGTTCCTACCGGCGACGGTCTCGTCGAGCGGCCAGCCGGTGCTGGTGTCCGGCACCGCGAAGAAGAAGATCGAGGACAAGCTCCGCGTCGCGTCCCGGTGCACCGGCCTGGCCGCCGCGCCGTCCTGATGTCACCTTCCGACCCCGCTCGTGGGTCGTAGTGGTGTGACGGTGCACGACGATCCCGACCTGCGCGAGGTCTACCACGCGAGCGTGGCCCGACTGACCGCGCAGATCTTCGGGCTGACCGGCGATCTGGCCGAGGCGCAGGACGCCGTGCAGGAGGCGTTCGCGCGGGCCCTGGCCAAGCCGGCCGCGCTGCGCGGCGTGCAGTACCCGGAGGCGTGGCTGCGCACGGTCGCGGTCAACGTGGTCCGCACCCGGCACCGGCGCCGGGCGCTCTTCGACCGGTTGGCCCGCTCGGGGCGGTTGCGGGCGGAGACGGTCGTACCCGGAATGTCGCCCGACCACGTGATGCTGGTCGCCGCGCTGCACCGGCTGCCGCGGGCGGTCCGCGAGGCGGTCGTCCTGCACTACCTCGCCGATCTGCCGGTCGCGGAGGTGGCGGCGACGCTGGGCTGCAGCGTCGAAGCGGTCAAGACCCGGCTCGTACGGGGGCGTCGGGCTTTGGCGGCGGAACTGGGCGACAGGGAGGCGTTGAGCGATGCGTGAGCGTGACTACGCCGGCCTCGTCGAGGTGGTGTCGCGGGCGGTGCGGGCGGACTGGCCGGACGTGACCGCCCGGGCGGCCCGCCGCAACCGCCTCCGGCGTGCGTTCGGGGCGCTGGCCGCGGCGGTGGTGCTGGGGGCGGGCGGGTCCGTCCTCGTCACCTCCGGCGGCGACGAGCGGCCCTCGCCTCCTCCTTTGCCACCGCGCGTGGTGGTGTCGCCGGACCGGAGCACGGTGCTGACGGGTGACCTGGACCGCTTCTACGCGGTGGCGGACGACTGCCGCGACGACCCGGCGTGCCGGGCCGGCCTCGCGGTGAGCACCGACCGCGGCGTGACCTGGGCCGTGCGCCCGGTGCCGGCGACGGCGGCGAACGGCACGTTCCGGCTGGTGGCCGCCAGCGGGCGGACGGTCCTGGCGCTGCAGTCGCTCGGGGCGGCCGAGCCGGTCTGGTGGGCGAGCACCGACGAGGGCGCCACGTGGCACCGGTCCCGGGAGATCCGGCGGGACGCGGTGCCCGACGACTGGCCCGTGTTCCGGACGATCGAGGAACTCGGCGCCTTCGACCCGCGTACCGGTGACCGGGTGCCGTTCCGGGTGCCCGGCTGGGCGTACCGGTCGGTCGGTCCGCCCGGCGGTGGGCGGTGGCTGGTCACGTTCTCCGAGCAGCGCGACGTGTCGCTGGCGAAGGCCCGCCCGGGCGGCGACTGGTCGACGACGCGGCTGCCGTTCGACGCGGCCGAGTTCTGCGACCTGGTCACGCCGGACGGGCGCCTGGTCTACGCGCTGACGTCGGACACGATCAGGACGCTGGACCTGCACGTCTCCCGCGACGGCGGCCGCACCTGGCGCCGGACGGCCACGCTCTCGGACCCGCTGCCGTCGCGGTCGACGCTGCTGCTCACCGCGGACGGCACGCTCTACCTGGCGTCGCAGTTGCGCCTGTACCGCAGCACGGACGGCGGCCGGACCTTCACGGCGCTGGACCCGGCCGCACCGCGAAAGGAGACGGTGCTGACCGCGGTGCCGGGCGGCGGTTACACGATCTCGAACCGCCTCCCGTCCCCGCAGGTGAGCTGGTCGACCGACGGCCGGACATGGACGTCGGTCCGACCGGCGTTCTAGACCTCCCGGAAGTCGTCGGCGTGGTCGACGGCCCAGCGTTCGAACGGGTGGGCGGGCCGGCCGAGGATCTCCGCGACGGTGGCGGTGACGGGCTCCGGGTGGTCGACGAGCGAGGCCCAGTAGGCGAGCGCCTGGTCGGCCCACGCGACGCCGGCCATGGCGGCCAGCGCGGTGCGGGCCTCGTCGGGCTCCTGCGCGACGACCTGGACGGGCCGCCCGATCGCGACACCGATGGCGGCGACCTGGTCGGCCTGGCTGATCACGGCGGGGCCGGTGAGGCGGTGCGATCGTCCGATGTGGTGTTCCGGGTCGGTCAACGCGGCGGCGGCCACGTCGGCGACGTCCGCCTCGTGGATCAAAGAGCGCTTGGCGAGGGGGTACGGGACGCGCACCGGCTCGCCGGCGCGGATCGCCGTTGCCCAGCCCAGGGTGTTGGTGGCGAGGCCGCTGACGCGCAGGAAGGTGTGGCCGATGCCGGCATCGATCAGGGCCTGCTCGACGGCGCCCCAGACACCGTCGCGGTTGTCGTCGGTGACGTGCAGGGCGGAGACGTAGACGACGTGCCGGACGCCCGCGTGTGCCAGCGTGGCGGCGAGGTCTTCTACGCCGTCGGGTCGGAGCGAGGGCCAGAGCAGGAAGACGCGGTCGACGCTCCTCAGTGCGGTCGCGAGGCCGCCAGGATCGCGAAGATCGCCGTGCACGACCGCGGTGCCGGGCGGAAGGTGTTGCTCGGTGCCGGCCCGCCGGACGAGCACCCGAAAGTCGGTCGTGGTGGCGAGCAGCCGGTCGACGAGACGGCGGCCGATGTTCCCGGTGCCGCCGGTGACGAGGATGGTCATGCCGTCCACCCTGAAACCTCAACATTTGTTCAGGTCAAGCTAGGCTGGCCGGATGCCACCCGCGAAGGAGCTGACGATCGGGGAGCTGTCGGACCGCAGCGGGGTCCCACAGTCGGCGCTACGGTTCTACGAGCGCCAGGGTCTGATCTTTAGCCGCCGCACGACGGGCAACCAACGCCGCTACGACCGCACGACACTGCGCCGGATAGCCTTCATCCGCGCCTCGCAGCGGGTCGGCATCCCCCTGGCCCAGGTGGGCGAGGTCCTGGGCCTGCTACCGGCGGGCGAGCCCCCGACCCGCGAGTTCTGGATCCGCGCGTCGGCTTGCTGGAGCGAGGCGCTGGACGACCGCATAGCCCAGCTACAACGCATGCGCGACCGCTTCACCCGCTGCACCGGCTGCGGGTGCCTCAGCTTCGACGAATGCGCCCTGGTCAACCCCGACGACACCCTGCGTACCCGCGGTCCCGGCGCCCACCTCCTCGACGCCTTGGTTCCGCGCCGGGAGCCGTAACCGTCGAACGATGCCTGGGTCGGCGACGGACCGGCGGAGGCGCCCGGACGATCAACTCAAGATCGTGCTGGCAGGGAGGGTCTCCGTCGGAGCGATGTCCGTGCCGACTTGCTCAAACAACGGCGGGCCGCCGATCAGCCAGTAGATATCCTCCGCTGTCCCGCCGGGAAACGTGGGCTCTTCCGTCTGGTTGTGGACGGGCCGCAGGTTCGGCATCCGTACCGAGGGCTTGGGCTCATCGTCCAGCATCTGCGGTGGCCTATCACCGCCAGCAGCCTTTTTTGCTGGCGCGTCGGTCGGATTGGGCGGCGTTGGGCGCTTGGCGCCTGGGAGCAGGATGGTCTGGAACGACTTGAGGTGGACGGGCGTACTCGCCGCGACCAGGTTCCGTCCAAAAATTCCTGGCTGGAGCGTTGCGAATCGTCTGGCGACGGTGACGGCAATGTCATTGGCGTGGGCTGTGAGCGGCATACCAGCGGAAGGGCCGACCGCCTGGAACGCTGTGTTCTTGGGCTGCTCGACGTTGTTCGCAGGCTCTTCTGAGGCAACTCCAGTAGAAAAAAGTTTCGGAGCCGCAACCCATCTCGATCCAGCCAGAGCCCGTGGGTTGCCTGAGGTTGTGGCGTCGGGCTTCGTGCCAAGTCCACGAGACGGCTCGGGCCCGCGTCCTAGTTCGGTGATGATTTCGCCAACACAGGCCGAGGTTTTAGTCGCGAGTACTTCCGAGCCGCAACCGATGGCCCGACGCGCGGGTCCAACGGCGGCCAGCGTTCCGCACAGTACCGTCACTATCAAAGGCGTGCGCCACCGCTTGGCGATTATCCCGATGTCGTAAAGCCGCCCGCTCAAGCGATAGCTAGGCAACGGTGGTGGCGTGTTGCGGAGTTCACCATCCCTGATCGCGGTGTCGATGAGACGCGAACGCACTTTCGCACGAGCCCGAAGATCGACATAGTCGACGTTGTCTGCAAGATCGGTCGGTTCGAAATGATCGTCGGGGTCATGCGTGTGCCGGTAGGCCATAACGCCCCTGTCTTTCGTCCATACGACATGCGCCGACTGTGCCGGTGCTGCCGATCAACCGCCAAGCCCTCTCAGCTGAGAATCTTCCGAGCCCTCGAGGAGTTTGATCCATTGGTCTACTGGAGTGGTGTGGAAGCGGTCGGCTGATTGGCGGAATCGGTACATGTCCACTGCGGTCGCGGCACAGTCCAGAATTTCTTCGATCGCCTTTTCGGGGTCGCGTTCAGGGTTCCGCAGAAGCTCGCAAGTCCGGAACATGAACGCCAGTAAAGTAACACGTTCAATTAGCTCCCCCGGCGCTGGGCCAAGATGGGCCGAAACGCGACTTTCTGTGACGCGCCAATACACTGTCAACTCGTGAAGGCGCCTGATTTCAACCGTCGGCGACACCGCTATTTGCGAGACTGTTGAGATGTCAAGACGACGTTTGCGCATTTTCTTGATGAGACTTACTGCACCAGTCAGAATGTCGGCAACTAGCCGGCCGACGGCGATTCCCTCTAGGAGGCTGAGGCCCGTCAGCCATGCGGTAAATGAAGCCGGTAAGTCTCCCAGAGATCGCCGCATCGTGCCCCCGAAGATCAGATTAGAATCAGCTCGATGAATCACTCGGTACTGAGCGCACCAAACAGCAACGACTTCATCAACAATTGTGACCAAGTCTCGAAGATCATCCTCGCCGCTCGGCTCTCGTTCGGCTGGCGCCTGCTGAACGGCCATCGGAGTCAACGACGCGCAGTCTGTTCAGGACGCGGCTTCGGGCAAAAAGGACTTTTCGACCATATATGACCATCGGCAAAGTGCTGTCACCCGACGCCGCTCGCAGCGCGCCGCCGCAGCGGATCGCTTCAACAGTGCGGGGTAGCGCTCACCCCAGGCAAGCCGGGTGCAGTCCCAGCTTTCGGCCGGGGCGATCGCCGACAAGATACGACGATCCCCTGCCCGGCGGCCGGGAGCCTCGGACCGCCCCGGCGACCCGGGCGGACACCGCGGGGCCTGGACCTGACGGCCCCATTCCGGTTGAGTCAGACGAAGGAGATAGCCACCGGCACGCCTGCGAAGGCTTCGTAGCGTTCGATCTCTGTTGTCAGGGCCTGGCGTTGCCTGGCCGTCGGCTCGACCAGGAGGTCGATCTCCAGGGTGACCGTCTTCGTCCTCGGTTTGCGGCGCCAGAAGCCGTTCACCTGGCCGTCGAGGGCGATCGGGTGGAGCATCGTGTTTTCCGGGTAGCGGCCCGGTGTCGCCGCTCCGGACAGGTTGTAGGCGAACTTCGTGTCGCTGTAGGCCACCACATATTCGTCGTAACCCTGCAGCAGCGCCGCCGGCGGTGGAGAAGCGGGTGGCGGGGCGTCGGCCGCGAACCACAGTGTGCGGCCGTCGAGCGTCGCCGAAGTCAGAGCGGAGCCGCACGCGGCGATGCCGCGTTTGATCTCGGCCACCGTCAGGCTCGACCACCACACGAAATCCTTGATGGTGGCCGGCCCGTGGCTGGTGAAATAGCGGCGGGTCAGCTCGGCCAGGCCCTCCTCCGGCGACCGGACGACCGGCGCGGGCACCCGCTCCGACACCAGCGCGTAGGTGTGCTGCTTTCCGCGCATCACCCCGTTGGCGATCAGCCCCTCGAGCTCGGCGAACATCACCACGTAGGCCAGCTTGTTGCCCGTCGCCGGGAAACCGCCGGCGGCCAGGGCCGCGCCCAGCTCGTTGCGGGTCAGGTGGTTGCCGCCGCGCAGCGCGTCGGTGATCAGCTTGTTGGTGGCGGCGGCCGTCGATGGGTCGAGGCCGTGCATGCGGTTGTAGTAGCCGTTGAAGACGTGGACCCGCGGCCCGGTCACGGCCTGGATCCAGCCGAGCTCCTCGCCCAGCACGAAGTGCCATGTCGGCCGCAGGATGTGGGTCCGCAGCACCACACCGTCGTCGACCATCCGCTGCACGTCGGCGTCGACCACGCCGGGCGCGCAGCGCTGGGCGAGCGACCACTTGGCCACCGCGTATTCCTGGGACTGGACGCACCCCAGCCGGCGCACCGCCGCGGCCGGGTCGGCGCACGGCGGCCCGGCGAGATGCTGCTGGTGCAACCGCCGAGGCCCGATCGATGACGCGTCCATGGCACCAGAGTCTAGAAAGGACCCCCGACAAGAAAGGGGCGCGGCGGCCAGGACGATCGCCGCCGCGCCACGAACGCAGACCTAGGCCGACTGTTCCTTGCGCACCGCCTCGGCCAGATGGCTGGGCATCGGCTCGTACCGGGCGAACGTCCGCCCGAACGTGCCCGCGCCCGACGTCATCGACCGCAACTCGACCGCATAGCGCACGAGTTCCGTCGCCGGCACCTCGGCCCGCACCAGCGTCCGCTCGCCGCCCGCGGGATCCGGCTCGGTGCCCAGCACCCGCCCCCGCCGGCTCGACATGTCGGACATCACCGCGCCGACGTAGGCGTCGGGGATCCGGATGACGATCTCGTCGACCGGCTCGAGCAGCGCCAGCAGGCCCTTCTCGGCGGCGTCCTTCAACGCCATCTGGCCGGCGGTCTGGAACGCCGCGTCCGACGAGTCGACGCTGTGCGCCTTGCCGTCGAACAGGGTGATCCGCAGGTCGACCACCGGGAAGCCGGCCACTATGCCGCGCTCCATCTGCGCCCGGACGCCCTTCTCCACGGACGGGATGTAGTTGTGCGGCACCGCGCCGCCCACCACCTTGTCGGCGAACTCGAAACCGGAACCGCGCTCCAGCGGCTCGACCTCGATGTCGCACACCGCATATTGCCCGTGCCCGCCGGACTGCTTGACGTGCCGCCCGTGGCCCTTGGCGCCGGTGACGAACGTCTCGCGCAGCGCGACGCGTACCGGCTCGGTCTCGATCTCCGCACCGCCACCGCGCAGCCGGTCGAGGACGACGTCGGCGTGCGCCTCGCCCATGCACCACAACACCATCTGGTGCGTCTCCGCGTTGCGCTCCAGGCGCATGGTCGGGTCACCGGCCACCAGCCGCCCGAGGTTCTTGGCCAGGGTGTCCTCGTCGGAGCGGGTCTTGGCGACGACCGCGACCGGCAACAGCGGCTCGGGCATCTCCCACGGCGCGATCAGCAGCGGGTCGTCCTTCGCCGAGATCGTGTCGCCCGTCTCCGCGCTGCCCGACTTGGTGATCGCGCAGATGTCGCCGGCGATGCAGGACGACACCTCGCGCAGCGACGCGCCGAGCGGCGAGTAGATGTGCGCGATCCGCTCGTCGGAGTCGTGGTCGGGGTGCCCGCGCTGCTCCATGCCGTGCCCGGAGACGTGGACGACCGACTCCGGCCGCAGCGTGCCCGAGAAGACCCGGACCAGCGACACCCGGCCGACGTGCCGGTCGATCGTGGTCTTGACGACCTCGGCCACCAGCGGGCCCTCGGGGTCGCAGGTCAGCGGCGGCCGCGGCGAGCCGTCGACGCCGGTGACGACCGGCAGGTCGTGCTCGAGCGGCGACGGGAACGCCGACGTGAGCACCTCGAGCAGCGCGTCGATGCCGACCTTGCTCTCGGCGCACGTCGGGATCACCGGGTAGAAGTGGCCACGGGCGACCGCCGTCTCCAGATCGTTGATCAACACCTCGGTGTCGATCTCCTCGCCGGAGAGGTAGCGCTCCATCAGCGACTCGTCCTCGCTCTCGGCGATGACGCCCTCGATCAGCTCGTTGCGCGCCTCGGCGATCGCGGGCAGGTGCTCCGGATCGGGGTCGCGCACCTCGGGCGGGAAGCCCTGGCTGTAGTCGAAGACCCGCTGCGTGATCAGACCCATCAGGCCGACGGTCGAGACGCCGTCGTCGCCGAGCATGGGCAGATACAACGGGAGTACGTTGTCGCCGAACACCCGCTGGCAGAGCGCGACCGTCTCGTCGAAGTCGGCGCGCTGGTGGTCGAGGCGGGTGACCGCGACCGCGCGCGGCATGCCGACGCTGGCGCACTCCTCCCACAGCGCGGCGGTCGCCGCGTCCATCCCGTCCGCGGCCGGCACCACGAACAGCGCCGCGTCCGCGGCGCGCAGACCGGCCCGCAGCTCACCGACGAAGTCGGCGTAGCCGGGGCTGTCGAGCAGGTTGACCTTGATGCCGTCGTGCATGAACGGCGCGGCGGCGAGGCTCACCGACCGCTGCTGCTTGACCGCGGCCGGGTCGTGATCACAGGTCGTGGTGCCCTCGGTGACCGAACCGGCACGGCTTATGGTGCCGGTCGCGGCCAGCAGTGCTTCGGCAAGGGTCGTCTTCCCCGACCCGGAATGTCCGACGAGCACCACGTTGCGTACCCTGCCGGGCTCATCCACCACCGGCGCGGGGCCGGTGACTCCCTTCTCCTGACCCTTTTGAGCCATGGGGACCTCCCTGGGTGAGCTAGCTCACGTCATCTCTCGATCCCACACCCGCAACCCGCCGTACACAAGCCCGACCCCGAAGGTGCGCAAGTGACGGACGACCCGCCCGGGAACAGCGGGCACCGTATCGTCACGGGCGGCGCACCGTTATCGTGGGTGCGCCATGGCGAAGATCTTCCAGGTGTCCGCGCGGGCCACGATGGCCCACGTCATCGAACCCATCGCCCGGCGACTCATCTCGTGGGGCGTCACGCCCAACCAGGTGACGGTCGCCGGGACCATCGGCGTGGTCGGCGCCTCCGTCGGTCTGGGCGCTACGGGCCATTTCATCGCCGGTGCGCTGGTCGTCACGGTCTTCGCCCTCGTCGACCTGGTCGACGGCACGATGGCCCGGCTGTCCGGCGGCTCCACCCGCTTCGGCGCCCTCCTCGATTCGACCATGGACCGCATCGCCGACGGCGCGATCGTCGGCACGGTGATCTACATCCTGGCCGGGCGCGGCGACCGCTGGGGCGTCGTCGGCGGCATCGTCTGCCTGGTCCTGGGCGCCGCCGTGTCGTACGTGAAGGCCCGGGCCGAGGGTCTCGGCATGACGGCCAACGTCGGCATCGCGGAGCGGGCCGAGCGCCTGATCATCATCGGCGTCGGTGGGCTGCTGGCCGGCTTCGGCCTCGACTGGGGTTTCGCGGCCGCCGTCTGGTTCCTGGCCGTGCTCTCCACGATCACGGTCGGGCAGCGCCTGGCGCACGTCTACCGGCAGGCGAAGGAACTGGACGCCGCCGACCGCGCCGCGAAGCCGTCGTCATGAACCCGGTCGACCTCGGCTACGCGGCCGGGTGGAAGCTGGTGCGGGGCCTGCCCGAGCCCGTCGCGCACCGGCTCTTCGAGGGCGCCGCCGACTACGCGCATCGCAAGAACGGCAGGGGTACGCGTCGGCTGCGGTCGAACCTGCGGCGGGTCGTCGGCCCGGAGATGCCCGATGCCGAGTTGGACGAGCTGACCCGGGCGGGGCTCCGGTCGTACGCCCGGTACTGGAAAGAGGCCTTCCGCCTTCCGTCCCGGACGCACCAGCAGCACCTCGACGACTTCCGGGTGGCCAACTGGCACCTCCTCGCGAAGATGCAGGAGGAGAACCCGGGCGTGATCATGGCGCTCAGCCACTCCGGCAACTGGGACATCGCCGGCGCCTGGGTGACCGCGATGGGCTGGAAGCTGACCACGGTCGCCGAGCGGCTCAAGCCGGAGGCGGTCTTCGAGCGGTTCGTGGAGTACCGCCGCAGCATCGGCATGGAGATCCTCCCGCTGACCGGCGGTGAGCGGCCGCCCTTCGACATCCTGGTCGAGCGGCTGGAGGCCGGCGCGATCGTGCCGCTGCTCTGCGAGCGCGACCTGTCCCGGCGCGGCGTCGAGGTGGAGTTCTTCGGCGGGCGCACCCGGAT
>NZ_BONE01000031.1 GCF_016862555.1 Asanoa siamensis
ATCGTGGTCCAGAACGATGCCACCGGGGGGTTGTCCGACTCCTGAAGTGCCTCGCCCAGACGCATGAAGGTTGCCTCGAAATCCTGCGCCCCCTTCACCGGATCGACCCTCGTGGGATCCACCGACATCGCCGCGCCGACCCAGTGCTGCGCGGGCGCGACGCGAGTCTGCACCTGAACTGGTTGATCGTAAGAGCTGAGAATTTCCATACCGCGTTCTACGGCCGAATCTTGGCGGGCCCGCAGAATGTTGAGGTCGTCAATGAACCGGGTGAGGTGCTCAGCAGCGCGGTCCGGGTTGTCGACCACCTCTCGCACCTGCGCCAAGGACATCCCCATCTGACGCAATACCTTGATCATCGCGGCCCGGCGAAGCTGCCCGCCGCTGTAGCGCCGATAGCCGGTCTCTGGGTCAACGCTGCGCGGCTCGAGCAGGCCGTTCTCGTCATAGAAACGCAACGCTTTGATGGTGAGTCCGCTGGCATGTGCGAACCGGCCGATCGTCATCAAGAAAGGTCCTCCTGTCACTTAAGCCGACCAGAGCTCCAGCCGACCTCATCCCACGATCGGCGCTCCCGCAACAGGAGGGTCAAGCATTTCAGCCGTCAGTCAGATCCTCGATGGCCAGATCCGTTGGCATCAGGGTGTCGGCCAGCGAGGCTGCGTCGCAGCGCAGCGTCGGAAACGTCGACCTGGGGTCGGCTCGGCCTGGGCGCTACTTACACCCGTAGCCTGCTGTAGCGCCAGCCCGCACCCGGCGGATACAGCGGCGGCACCCGGTGGAAGGTCCGCACCAGCTCGGCCGGCTCGACCCACTGGGCCAGGTCGATCATGGGATAGTCGTGCCAGTGACCGATGCCCGAGGTGTGGGTCAGCAGGTGGTGCAGCGTGATGTCCCGCCACTCCCGCGGGCAGCCGTCGATCCACCGGCTCACGGGATCGTCGAGGGCCAGCGTGCCGGCCTCGACGAGCAGGAGCGCGGCGGCCGCGGTGAACTGCTTGCTCACGGAGGCGAGCTGATACCGCGTATCCGTGACGTCGTCCACGATGACGTCCGTGCCCTGCCGCACCAGCGTCTCGGCTCGCATCATGACATCGACGCTAGTCCCTCCCGATACTCTTGGCACTCCTGATGTCCCCCCGGCGGAAGTGGTCCTATGAGCGACGTGGAGGCCTCCGCGCTGGCCGCGGTCGACGAAGCGGCCATCGCGCGGATGCTGCTCGACCTTCTCGCCGTGCCGAGCGTCACCGGCACCGCGGCGGAGTCGGAGCTTCAGCACAGCCTCGCCCGGCACCTCGCGGTCGCCGATCTGGACGTCGACCTCTGGTCCATGGATCTGGCGGCACTGCGGGCACATCCCCAGTTCCCGGGTCTCGAGGCCCCGCGCACGGAGGCCTGGGGTCTCGTGGGCGCCACCACGGGCCGGGGCGACGGGCCGACGCTGATCCTGCAGGGGCACGTCGACGTCGTCCCGCCCGGCGACCCGGTGCGCTGGGCGGGTGACCCGTTCCGGCCGAGGATCGTAGGGGACGTGGTGCACGCCCGGGGCGCGTGCGACATGAAGGCCGGCGTGGTGGCGATCGTCGCGGCCCTGGCGGCGGTACGCGAGGCGGGCGCGCGGCTGCGTGGCCGGGTGGCGGTGCACTTCGTCGTCAGCGAGGAGGACGGCGGGCTGGGCGCGTTCGGCACCCTCGCCCGCGGCCACACCGGCGACGCCTGCATCATCACCGAACCGACCAGCGGCGCGGTCATGACCGCCAACGCCGGCGCCCTGACGTTCCGCATCGAGGTGCCCGGGCAGGCGACCCACGGCAGCACCCGGTACGCGGGCGTCAGCGCGATCGACGCGTACCTGCCGATCCACCGGGCGCTCGCCGCGCTCGAAACGCGCCGGAACGCCGACGCCCACCCGCTCATGTCCGACTACCAGATCCCGTACCCGCTGTCGGTCGGCACGGTCCGCTCCGGCGACTGGGCCAGCAGCGTCCCCGACCTGCTGGTGGCCGAGGGTCGACTGGGCGTGCGGCTGGGCGAAGAGCCGGCAGCGGCCCGGGCGGACCTCGAGGAGTGCGTGGCGGCGGCGTGCGCGGACGACCCGTGGCTGCGCTCCCACCCGGCCACGGTCACCTGGCCCGGCGGCCAGTTCGCGAGCGGCCAACTGCCGGCCGGGCATCCGCTGGCCGCCGTCGTCGGCACCGCGCACGCGGACGTCACCCGCGGCCCGCGACCGGCCGAGCGCGGCGCACCGTACGGCAGCGACCTGCGCCTCTACGCGGGCGCGGGCATCCCGACGCTGCAGTACGGACCGGGCGACGTGCGCCTGGCCCACGGCCCGCGCGAACAGGTCCGCGTCAGCGACATCGTCACCGTCGCCCGCACGCTGGTGCTCGCCACCTTGCGCACGGTGGGCGCGGAATAGCGACAGGGCCGGCCCCGCCCAGCGGGACCGGCCCCTCGGCGCCGGCTATCGGTGGACGATGACGGCGATACTCATGTAACTGGTGCTGATGATGTCGGCTCGGCCGTCACCGCTGACGTCCGCGACGGCGACGCCGTCCACGCTCCGCGCCACGTTGTCCATCTCGACCAGCCCGTACGCACCGAGCGTGCCGTCGGACCGCTGCGGGCTCACACTGACGGCCTGCCAGCTGTGGTGGGCCACCGCGAGGTCGGCGCGTCCGTCGCCGGTGAGGTCACCGATCGCCATCCCGGCCGGGATGTCATGGACCGGATACACCGACGGTACGGCCGTCGGCCCGCCGGAGCGGCCGGCGAAGACGTTCACGGCGCTGTTGGGGACGTTCGCGTCCGTCGCCATGACGAGGTCGACGCGCCCGTCCCCGGTCACGTCACCGACGGCGGCGCTGGCGGTCGGCCACCGGTAGCCGTCGGCGTCCGGCGCGACCAGATGGTGCGAGGCCGGCGCGAACGTGCCGTCCGCCCGCTGGAGCCGAACCCAGGTGCCCTTGCCGTAGAACTGGGCGACGTCCGGTCGCGCGTCGCCGTTGAGATCGGCGACGAACACCTGCTCGCCCGGTGCGCCCGTGTCGAACGGTCCGGTCAGGGTGACCGGGGCCGCGAACACGCCGCGCGACGCCTGCCGGTGGATCGTGACGGTGCCCGGCAGGACCGAGACGACGAGGTCGGTGCGCCGGTCGCCGTCCATGTCCGCCAACGCGACGTCGGCCGCGCCGCTGCCGCTCGCGGCGAGGACCGGCGCCGTCAGGTTTCCGGACCGTTGGTAGAAGAGGTCCACGCCGGCCCGGGTCGACAGCGCGGCGTCGGTGCGGCCGTCACCGTCGAGGTCGCCGACCGCCACCCGCACCTCACCACCGGCCTCGCCGTGCGCGACGATTCGCCGCGGGGCGCCGTAGCCGCGGTCGGGCTGCTGCGCGTAGACCAGCAGCGCGTTCACGTCGCCGTTGCCGAACGCGGATACGCCGACCAGGATGTCGGGCCGGCGGTCGCCGGTGACGTCGGCGACGGCGACACTGTCGGTGTTCGGTGCCCCGGTGGACAGATACCGTGGCGGAAGGAAGTCGGCGACCCCGTCCGCGCTCGCCATGGCGGGAAGCGCGGCGACCCCCGTCACCGCTGCCGCGACCACCGCGGTCACGCGCCATGCCCCGTAACGATTCACGTCGTCTCCTATCGACAGTGGACCTGAGGCCGGCTCCACTGCCCGGAAAGGATCGACGCGAAACGGCGGTATGCGCGAATCTTCGCTGGGTGCCGCGAATGATCAGAAAGCTAGACCGAGGCCACCGCCGCGAGGATGGCGTCGATCGTCACCTGCGGGCGCGAGACCATCGAGACGTGGGAGGCGTCCACGTCGGTGACCGTGGCGCCGGCGCGTTCGGCCATGCGGCGTTGGGTCGCCGCCGGGATCACGTGGTCGTCGTTGCCGACCACCGTCCAACTCGGCAGCGACTTCCAGGCCGGTACGCCGGACGGGGTGTTGTTGGCGCTCAGCGTGATCGGGCGCTGGCTCTGCACGATCAGCCAGCGGTCGGCCTCCGGCAGGTCCTGGGCGAAGACGTTGTGGACCGAGTCGGGCTTGAGGAACGCGTCGAGGTCGCCCTCCGGTGCGCCCGGGTAGCCGACCAGGTCCAGGACCGTGGTCGGGTCGGGGACCGCGAGGGCCGAACCCGAGTCGCCCAGGATCTGGAACACGGTCTCGCCCTCGTCGGGGGCGAAGGCGTCGATGTAGACCAGCGCCCGCACGTCGCCGCCGGCCTTCGCGGCGTTGGTGACCACGAAGCCGCCGTACGAGTGGCCGACCAGCACCACCGGCCCGCTCGTCCGCTGCTCCAGGCACGACGCGACGTAGGCGGCGTCGGTGGTGGGCCCGCGGAGCAGGTTCGGCAGCGTCAGGACGGTGTAGCCCTGCGTCCGCAGCGACGTCGCGACGGCGTTCCAACTGGACCCGTCGGCCCACGCGCCGTGCACCAGGACGATGGTGGGCCGGGCCATGGCGATCTCCCTCGCGTCGGCGGTAGCGGTCCGTTTCCGATCGTGCCACCGCACACCGGCGCCCGCGCTGGATCGGGGAACTACAGCCCGGCGGGGAAGGTGAAGGTCGACGGCGGAGACGCCTGCTGGGTAGACACCTGCCACTCCGTGCAGAATTGTCCCAGGCCGAACTCGGCCAGGACCGTGTGCTGGTTGAGGGCCAGCGGGCACGGTCGCCCGCGCCCGCCGGCGTGGTTTCAGGGCAGGTCGATCGGGCGCAGCACCCGGTCGATGCCATGGGCGATCTGCCGGTTGCCTTTGTTGACGTCGAACCTGTTGACGCGCGGGTCGCGGTCGCCGCGGTCGGCGTCGACCAGCCTGACCCGCTTCCACCAGTGGCCGTACACGTCGACCTTGATCGTGGATCCCGCGGCCGTCGTCAACCGCGCGCCGTCCGACTTCAGTGCCGCCGCACGGTTGATCGTGGCGCCCGGGACCACGTGGTAGAGCAGCACCGACTCGACGGTGTCGATGCCCAGCCCGGCCACCGCGGTGAACGACGCGCGCTCGCCCGGCAGCCGACCGGTGTGCTTCAGGTCGGCGACCAGCCGCTGGAAGGCGCGGTCGTTGGGGATGAACGCGGTCAGCGCCGTCTTTCCGTCGGCGAGCACACCGACGGCGCTGCCCGGCTTGGCCGCCAGCACGGCCCGCACCGCGGCGGCCAGGATGTCGTAGTCGCCGCCGTTGCGGTCGAAGCCGCTCGTGTCCGCGGTCAGCACCGCGGCGAGCGACCTGGTGCCCAACGGCTTGCCCTTGCCGTGCGCGTCGGCGGGGGCGGCGGCGAGCGCGGAGGTGACGAGCGCGACGGACGCGATGGCCGCGGCGCGCTTGCCGAGTCCGATGAACCTCATCGTCAGGGTGTCCCTTCCGAGTACGGGGGTGATGGCTGCGGTGCCACCACCCCGTACTTCGGACGTGCCGCCGATGGCGGATGCACCTAGGAGGTGAGGGTTCCGCGCAGGAGGCTGCGGCCCGAGTGCGCGGCGTCGCCGTCGTGGGGCTCGTCGCTGACGTCGACCAGGCGGTAGCGGTTCAGGTCGACGCCGGGCGGCACGGTCAGCACGGCGTCGGGCCGGTCCGACAGGTTGCCGACCGCGACCATGCGCGTGGGATCGTCGGGGTCGATCAGCCACACCTCGTGGAACCCGGTCGTCAGCGGCAGGTTCCGCACCTCGACGCGCATCTGGCCGGCGGACAGCACGCGTACGCTGCCGCCCGCGGTCGCCGGCACGGTCGGCAACGGGGACAGCGTCGCCCGCGCCGCCACCGTCTCGGCCGGGGCGCGGTGCAGCCACCGGTCGACCGCGACCGTTCCGGCGACCGCGAGCACCGCGGCCGCCGCCGCGGCGAGCACGGGCACCAGCCAGCGTGGGCGGCGCCGCCGCTCGGCCGGCGCGACGACAGCGGCGGGCGCGCCGGCCAGGTCGGCCTCGACGCGCTGCCAGATCCGCTCGGGCGGCGGCGGCAGGTCGCGTACCTCCTGGCTTTCCGCGCCCAGGCCGGCGACCGTACGCAACGTGTCGAGCTCGTGCCGGCAGGCCGTGCACCCCGTCAGGTGGTCGGCCTCCGTGGCCACCTCGGTCTCCTCAGAGAGCGCGAGAAGAACCAGCCGATCGGGATCGAGATGCCGCACCGTCCACCTCCCAACGGCGTCGCAGGTTCGCCAGCCCACGGCGGATGTGGCTTTTCACCGTACCGAGGGGGAGCCCGGTGACGGCCGCTATCTGCGGGTGGGTGAGGTCGTCGAAGAACGCCAGCTCCAGCGTGCGCCGCTGCTCGGCGGGCAGCCGGCCCAGCTCGTCGGCCACGACCAGCCGGTCGACGATGCGCTCGGGGAGCTCCGGCTGGTCCGCCGGGGCGACCTGCGCGCCGATGCTGCGGGCGACCCGGTCGTCGCGTACGGCCGACCGGATCCGGTCGATCGCCTTGCGCCGGGCGATCCCCAGCAGCCAGCCCAGGATCGTGCCCCGCTGCGGGTCGAACGAGTCCCGCCCCGACCAGGCCGCCACGAACGTGAGCTGCGTGACGTCCTCGGCGTCGGCGCGGTTGCCCAGCAGGCGCTGCGCGAGGTAGAGCACGGCGGCGCCGTGTCGCTCGTACGCGGTGCGCAGCGCCTTCTCGTCGCCGGCGCGCAGCCGCTCGGCGAGCTCGTCGTCGGTAATGGTCAACCTCCTCCCGGGCAGCCGTTCTCTGTTCCATTCGCTCCGCGGGCACCGGATGGACGCACCTTTCTTACCCATGCGCGTCGCATCCGCCACCGGTCGATCCTCCCTAGGATCAGACAGGACGGAGAGGCGGCCCCACGATGGCGAAGCGGTCGATGCTCCTAAGGCGGATCACCGGCAATGTCCCGCGGCGGATGGACACCCCAGGCGGCGCCCTCGGGTCGTCCGTGGACCCGGGCGCCACGGCGGTGGTCGTCGGCGGCGGGATCGCGGGCGTCACGGCCGCGCTGACGCTGGCCGAGCGCGGTGTGGCGGTGACGCTGCTCGAACGCGGGAGCCGCCTCGGTGGGCGGCTGACGACGTGGCCGATGCGCCTGCGCGACGGCACGCCCCAGGTGGTCGAGCACGGCTTCCACGGGTTCTTCCGCCAGTACTACAACCTGCGGGCCTTGCTGCGCCGCATCGACCCGGAGCTCGGCTTCCTGCGACCGCTCGGCCGCTATCCGGTCGTGTCCCGGCAGTGGCCGCCGGAGGAGTTCGCCGGCCTGTTCGGCCTGCCGCCGGTCAACCTGCTGTCGCTGCTCGCCCGCTCGCCGAGCCTGCGGCTGCGCGACCTGCGGCACGCGGACAGCCGGGCCGCCCTGCCGATGCTCGCGTTCGACATGGCGGAGACCTACCGCGAGTTCGACACGGTCTCCGCGGCCGCCTTCCTGGACAGCCTCGGCCTGACGACCCGCGCCCGCGCCATGCTGTTCGACGTCTTCGCCCACTCGTTCTTCAACCTCGAGGCGGAGATGTCGGCGGCGGAGATGCTCATGCAGTTCCACTTCTTCTTCGTACGCAATCCCGAGGGTCTCGACATGGACGCCCCGGACGCCGACTACGAGAGCGCGATCTGGTCACCGCTGGCGGAGCGGCTGGCCGCCCTGGGCGTGAAGGTCAACACGGACACGACGGTCGACCGGATCGAGCCGGGGTGGACGGTCAGCGTCACCGGTGGCGCCCGGGTCTCGGCCGACCACGTCGTGCTGGCGGTCGATCCGGCCGCGGCCCGCGAGATCGTCGGCGCGTCGCCGGAGGTCGTACGCGCCCACCCGGACTTCGGCGCCCGCGTCGCCGCGCTGCGCACGGCCCCGCCGTACGCGGTCGACCGCATCTGGCTCGACGGCGACGTCAACGCCGACCGGGCGACGTTCACCAGCGTCTCGGCGGAAGCCACGCTCGACTCCGTCACGCTCTACCACCGGGCCGAGCGGGAAGCACGCCAGTGGGCGGCCCGCACGGGTGGCAGCGTGCTGGAGCTCCACGCGTACGCGGCCCCGCGCGACGTGGACGCGTCCACCCTGGCCCGTCGCATGCGCGCGGAGCTCAACGCCATCTGGCCCGAGACGCGGGCGCTGTCCGTGTTGGACAGTGACCACCGGGTGGGGCACAACGCCCCGGCCTTCGACCTCGGCGGCGACGCGACCCGCCCGAGCACCCGGACGGGCCTGGACGGCCTCTACGTCGCCGGCGACTGGGTGCGGATGCCGTTTCCCTGCGCGCTCATGGAACGCGCCGCCGCCTCGGGCCTCCTCGCCGCCAACGCGATCCTCGACCACCACGGCGTACGCCCGGCGCCGGTCCTGTCGGTGCCGCCACGCGGATTCCTCGCCAAGCGCCGCGGCGGCTCATGAACGGTTACGTGCTCGTGGGTGGGTGGCCCGGGTCCGGCAAGACCACTTAATCGGTCAGGGCCGCAGGGCGACCGCCCGCATCGCGACGTCGACCGAGGCCTGGAGCTCTTCCCGGCTCGCGCCGGCCGCCGCGTGGACGGCGTGGCCCTCGCTCAGCGCCATCACGAACCGGGCCAGCGCGCGGGCGTCCACGCCCTCCGGGAGGTCGCCTTCCTCCGCCGCCCGGGAGAGGCGCTCCACGATCGCGGACTCGGTGGCCGCCCTGCCGGTGGCCAGGATCTCGGCGATCCGGTTGTTCTCCGGCGAGCAGGCCAGGCCACCCTGGATCGACAGGCAGCCGGCCGGGTGGTCGTCGGCGGTGAGGCCGTCGGCGCTGGCGCGCAGGAAGCCCTCGATGGCCGCGTACGCGGTGGGTGCGGCCAGTGTGGCGCGGGCCCGGGCCACCTGGCCCTCGTGGTAGCGGGCGAAGGCGCGCTCGAACAGCTGCTCCTTGCTGCCGAACGTGGCGTACAGGCTCGGCCTGTTGATGCCCATCGCGCTGGTCAGGGCGCTCAGGGAGGCGCCCTCGTAGCCGTGCCGCCAGAAGACGTCGGTGGCGCGTTCGAGGACCGTCTCCTCGTCGAAGGCCCGCGGTCGTCCGATGGCTGAAGTGCTCATGGCGTTCAGTCTACCGCTCGGTACAAAAGGTGATCGGGCTCACTACCGATCGGTACAGAAATTGCTACGGTGGTCGTGCAACCGACCGGTACAAAAATCCTCCCGGAGGAACCAGATGACCATCACCCTGATCACCGGCGCCAACAAGGGCATCGGCTTCGAGACCGCCAGGCAGCTTCTCGAACGAGGCCACACCGTGTGGCTCGGCGCCCGCGACGTCGAGCGGGGCGAGCGGGCCGCGGCGGCGCTGGGCGCGCGGTTCGTGCAACTCGACGTCACCGACGACGCCTCGGTGCGCGCGGCGCTCGCGACCGTCGACGCGGTCGAGGGCCGGCTCGACGTCCTGGTGAACAACGCGGGCGTGCTCGGCGCCGACGCCACCGACGGGCCGTCGGCGCTGCGCGTGTTCGACATCAACGCGGTCGGGGTCGTCCGGGTCACGGAGGCCGCCCTGCCGCTGTTGCGCAGGTCCGCGAACCCCAGGGTGGTCAACGTCTCCAGCAGCATGGGGTCGTTCTGGGCGGTCACCAACCCCGAGCGGCCGGAGTACGGCATGCCGCTCCCGCTCTACGCGGCGTCCAAGGCGGCGGCCACGATGCTCACCGTCCAGTACGCCAAGTCCCAGCCGGGCATCAAGTTCAACGCCCTCGAGCCCGGCACCACCGCGACCGACATGACGGCCGCGTTCGGGATCGGGCGGTCGGTGACGGAAAGCGCGAAGACCGTCGTACGCCTGGCCACGCTCGACCCGGACGGCCCGACGGGCACCTTCACGGACGAGTACGGCCACCTGAGCTGGTAGGGGCTACGCGGTCCAGTCGAGCCAGGCATCGCCGGCCGAGAGGACCGCGAGCCCAGATCGCGACGGCGGCGACGGGCACGGCCGGCGTCCAGAGTGGACGGGCGCGTAGCAGGGTGATCGCGAGCGCCAGCAGGGCGGCCCAGATGACGAGCAGGACACCCACCGCCCAGGCGGGGACGGCGAGCCCGCTGACCACGTAGAGGAACAGCACCGCGATGTGCCCGGCGATGCCGGTCCAGCCCACGACCCGGCCGACCGGGCTCGGCCGGACGGCTGATCCGGAGGAGTTCGTCATCCGCCCAGGATGACAGCGATCGTGTGACGAGCTGCCACGCAATGTCGACCAGCTCGACGGAGCACGAACGCATGATCTCGCTGAGCACCGGTTCACCGGCACTCTCGCCGATGCTCTGGTGACGCGATCAGTACTGGCCGCGGCCCACGACGGTGGCCGACGCCCGCAGCAGTGCCTCGGCCGTATGGCGTCCGTCGCCGGCGGCCCAGCGTACGACGACGGATCTGTGGAGCCGTGCGGCCAGTACTCGTTCGCCGGACGCGGTCAGGGCCGCGGTCGCGGTCCAAGATGGAGCGCCCACGCCGACGGCGAGCCACCGGCCGGGCTCGAGCGGCGGGACGACTCGGGTCGTGCCCGGACCGCCTACCACGACGGGCACGTCTTGTCCGATATGGAGTGCGCGGACGGCGCCCTGCACCGCGGTACCGATCTCGGCGTCCGTCCGGTCGCCGCCGGTGACGTCGACCGCCGTCTCGATCAACCCGTCCTCGGGCCGGCCGGGCTGCGCGGGCCGGGCGCTGCTGGACGGCGCGGGGCCGGCCGCGGCGAGCGTGGCGAGGACGTCGGCCAGCGTGACTCGGCCGCCTACACCGGTGCCCGCGATTGCCGACGGCTCGAACGCGTGCAACCGGGCTAGCGCGCGAACCGCGGGAGACAGGTAGCCGGTTGGCTGGGCGAGCGTCATTTCCCCTCCGCCAGCCGGTTGGGGTGTGACGCGAGCACCTCCACGGTGGCCGTGATCCAGGGCCACATGGGCAACGACGTGAGCGCCTCGTGCAGCGCGGTGGCCCCGGAGACCGACCACAGGCTCCACGACGCACGCCGCCCGGGTGCTCGCCAAAGCTCGCGCAGCATGCCCGAGCGCTGCAGCTCGTGCGCGCGCTCACGTTCCGCACGCCGCAGCGCCGACAGCTCGTCTTGGGAGACCTCGGCCGGCTCGGCGTACTCCAACCGCACCAGGTACTGCTCGGTGCTCACCAGGTGACCAGCTTCCGGACCTCGGACACGATCCGCGACACCGATGGGAGCCAGGCGTCCTCCAGCCCGGGGCTGTAGGGCACCGGCGTCTCGTCGGCACCGATCACGAGCGGCGGTGCGTCGAAAAGAGTGAAGTTGTCCGCGGTCATCCGAGCCACCAGCGACGCGCCCCAGGAGCCGCCGTGCGGCGCTTCCTGAACGACGGCGAGCCGGTGCGTGCGCCGCAGGCTGTCCGCCACCGCCTCGTCGTCGAACGGTACGAGCGTGCGCGGGTCGATCACGGTGGCGGAAATACCCTCCGCGGCCAGCTGGTCCGCTGCCTCCGCGGCGCGGTGGCGCATCTGCTGGATGGCGACGATCGTGACGTCCGTGCCCTCGCGCACGACGGTGGCCTTGCCAAGTGGGATCGCGAGGGTGTCTGCGGAGACCTCGCCCTTGAGCGCGAACAGGTTCTTGTGCTCGAACACCAGCACCGGGTCGTCGTCGGCGATCGCGGTGCGCAGCAGCCCGTACAGGTCTTCGACAGTGCCTGGTACCGCGATCTTCAGGCCGGGAATGTTGAGGAACCAGTTCTCCGCCGGCTGGCTGTGCTGTGCCGCGAACCCGGCTCCGGCGCCGTTGGCCATCCGTACGGTGACTGGCAGCCGCACCTGCCCGCCGGTCATGTACCGGTATTTGGCCAGCTGGTTGGCGAGCTGGTCGAAGCAAACGCCGGCGAAGTCGGCGAACATGATCTCGGCGATCGGACGCAGGCCGGTCATGGCCGCGCCGATCGCGGTGCCGACGATGGCTTGCTCGGAGATGGGTGTGTCGCGCACCCGCCGCGGACCGAACTCTTCGAACAGTCCGGCCGTCGTCTTGAAGGCCCCCCCGGCAGCGCCGACGTCTTCGCCGATCAGGAAGACGTCGGGGTCGGCGCGCATCGCGTCCGCGATGGCCACTGCGATGACCTTGCGGTAATTGATCTGAGTCATGCCGCCGCCCCATACACGTCCCGCAGCCGGCTCGCCGGGTCAGGCTCGGGCATGTCCATGGCCCGGCGTAGCGCCGCGTCGACCTCGGCGGCGGCCTCCCGCTCGACGTCCTCCGGTGGCGGATGGGCGCCGCCGGCCCGCATCGCGTCGCTCAGCAGCGTGATCGGGTCGCGGGCCAGCCACCGGTCGAGCTCGCCAGCCGGCCGGTACGTCGCCGGGTCGCTGCGTGAATGCCCGACCTGGCGATAGGTGTCGGCCTCGATCAGGGTCGGGCCCTGCCCGACCCGGGCCCGTGCCACGGCAGCCTCCATCACCGCATGGACGGCGACCACGTCGTTGCCGTCGACGTACTCGCCAGGCATGCCGTAGCCGGCGGCGCGGTCGGCGAGCCGGTCGATCGGGGTGGTCGAGCGCAGCGGGCTGTACTCGCCGTACTGGTTGTTCTCGATGAGGAAGACCACCGGGAGCCGCCAGACGGACGCCATGTTGAGCGACTCGTGGAAGGCGCCGATGTTGGTGGCGCCGTCACCGAAGATGGCCACCGATACGTCGCCTCGACCGTGGTAGGATGAGGTCAGTGCCGCGCCTACGCTGATGGGCAGGTGGGCGCCGACGATGGCGTTGCTGCCCAGTGCACCGACCGACACGTCGGTCAGGTGCATCGACCCGCCCTTGCCGCCACAGAGACCGCCCGCCCTGCCCAGGATCTCGCCGAAGCACGCGTCGAGCGGCGCGCCCTTGGCGATCACCGCACCGTGCCCGCGGTACGTGCAGGTCATCGTGTCGGAGGGCCGGAGCGCGGCGCAGGCACCCACTGAGACAGCCTCCTGACCCTGGCACAGGTGCGTGCTGCCGCGTACCAGGCCTCGGGTGAACAGGTCCATGACGGTGTTCTCGAACAGCCGGATCCGCCACATCTGGCGGAGGAGGTCGGCGGCGCCTTCGGGGGCGCCGCCGGCCAGCGATGCGGTGGCGGGGGACAGCTCGACGGGCATGGTTCCTCTTCGCTCTTCCTAGGAGGTCAGCCGTGCGGGGGGAGCGCACGAACCGGCGGGCCGGAACCCGGTCGGCAGGACCTCGATGCGTGGTGGTTGGCCATCGATGAGGTCGAGAAGCAGTCCGGCCGCGGCCCGGCCGATCGCGGCCGTATCGCGCGAGATGGTGGCCAGCGCCGGCGTGAGGAAGCCGGCGAGCGTCAGATCGTCACAGGTGACGAGGCTGACGTCGTGCGGAACGTGGACGCCGAGCTCGCGGGCCGCGTGCAGCACGCCGACCAGGATCTGGTTGCTGCCGGCGATGATCGCGGTTGGGGGTTCCTTGCCGCTGAGCAGCTCCATGGTGCTCTTGTATCCGTGCTCCGGGCTGAACGTGCCGTGCCGCACGGTCGCGTTGACCCCGGACCCGCGACAGGCCCGACGCAGCGCCTGCTGCCGCTCGCGGCTGGGGCGCACGGCGGCGCTGCCGTTGATGAGCGCGATCCTCTGGTGGCCTAGCGAGATCAGGTGGGCGACCGCCTCGCCGATGCCCCGCGCGTGGTCGGAGAGGACCGCGGACCGGACCGCCGGCAGCTCACGGTCGATGAGGACGACCCGCAGCTTCAGGCTCGACAGCGCCTCCGTGATGCCAGGATGGCCTTCGTCCGATACAGAGATGAGCATGCCGTCGACCCTGCGGCGAGAGAGCATGCGGATGCGATCCGCCTCCGTGCTCGGATCGCGGAACGCGTTGGTGATGAGGAGGCTGAAACCGCGGTCCTGCAGCCGGGTCTCCGCTGCCAATGCGATCTCGGCGAACAGGGGGTTGGAGATGTCCGAGACGATGAAGCCGATCGACATCGTCGCGCCTCGTCGCAGGCTCTGCGCCAGCATGTCCGGCTCGTAGCCGAGCGCGCTGACCGCATCGAGAACGCGGTTGCGCATGACCGCCGAGACGTCGGGATGGCCGGACAGCACGCGCGATACCGACGAGGGGGCGACGCCGGCCCGGTCGGCGACCTGCCGGATCCCCGTGCGACTGGCAGGGGAGGTGTCGGCCGCGGCGCCAAGGGGGGCGGCCGTCATCGCGTCCCCGCCGCCGGCGTCGACGTGTCGTCCTGGCAGGCGGACAGAGCGGCGCGCAACCTGTCCCGGAGGCAGACGGTCTCGGTGAGGTTGTCGACCTTGTCGCAGTCGCGCCATGACGCCCAGACATACTCCGTGGTGAGCCACCCGTCGTAGCCGACGTGGGTGAGCGCCCTGACCATCCGGGCCCAGTCGATCGTGTTCTCCGCGGCAGAGGCCTGCAGCAGGCCCGGTGCGCCACCGCGGGCCTGCACGTGCCGCACGTGCGGCAGCAGCGGCTCGATGTCGTCTTCGGTGGCGCCTGCGCAGACGAAGTGCGCGTAGTCGATGGTCAGCCCGAGGCCCGGACAGGCCGCGACCAGCGCGGCGGTCCGCCCGGGCGTGTCGATGATGCTCTCCACGTGTGGCTCGACCGACAGCCGGAGCCCGCGTGCCTCCGCCGCGCGTAGCATGGCGCCCAACGTCCCTGCCGCGCGGTTGATGCTCTCGTGCCACGGCTCGTCCGGGTGCGCGATGCCGGGGAGCACAGTCACGCCGCCGCTGCCCACCGCAGCGGCGAAGTCGAGGGCGGGCTCGAGCAGCCGCACCGCTTCGGCGCGGACGCCCTCGTCGGGGTGGCTCGGCGCGTACCGGGCGAAGTCGTCGGCAAGCTGGACGAAGACGTCGGCGACCACGAGCCCGCGCGTCTCGACCCGCTCGCGCACCTGTCCGGCCAGCCGCTCGACGCCAATGGTGGCCAGATGCTCCGGCCGGAGGTGGCTGCCCCCGGCGAAGAGACCGACATCGACTCCGGCAAAGCCCAGCCTGGCGATGAGGTCGAGCGCCGCCCGGTGGTCGACGGCTGGCCAGGTGTAGTCGGCGCAGGCAAGTCGCACCTTCAACTCCTCCCGTAAGGGCTTCTTGACACGCACACCTGGATGCGGTTGATTGGTGACCGTAGCAGGCTGGAAACGGTTCCGGAAGGGGTTGAGGATGAGGCGGGCATGCTTCACCTTCCTTTTACGACCAGGGTGCGAGTCGGAGTACGAACGTCGGCACCGGGAGGTGTGGCCGGAGTTGCAGGACGTGCTGCGCGCCTCGGGCGTACGCAACTACACGCTCTTCCGGCACGGCCGCACGGTCATCGCCTACTGCGAGTGCGAGCCGGACGCACCGACCGCTTTCGGCCTGGCGGGCGCCAGCGAGGTGAACGCCCGCTGGTCGGCCTGGTTCGAAGACGTCATCGAGGAGCTCACCGACTCCGACGGCAACCTCCGTTACGCCGCCGAGGTATGGCATCTGGATTAGCGTCCGAGCATTGGTCGGCCTTGCCGATCGCTCAGTAGGCCAGCCAGCCGCCGCTGACGTTGAGGATCGTGCCGGTGACGAAGGCGGACTCGGGGGAGGCGAGGAAGAGCGTGGGGCCGACGAGGTCTTCCGGCTGGCCGACGCGGCCCAGTGGGGTCGCCGCGACGATCGCGTCGATCGCCGCGCCGCTCAGCATCGGTGTGTCCACAATGCCGGGAGCGATGCCGTTGACCCGCACGCCGTAGGGGCCGTAGGTGCGCGCCAGGCCGCGCACCATCGTCGCTACGCCTCCCTTCGTGGTGGCGTAGACGACGCTCGCGCCGTAACCGCCGGTCCAGAACGACTGCGACGTGTACAGCACGATCGAGCCACCGCCCTGCTCCCGTTGTTGCTCGGCGACGGCGCGGGCGAGGAAGAAGGTCGCCTTGAGGTTGACGTCGTGCTGGTGGTCCCAGTCGGCTTCGGTCACGTCGGGCACCTCCTGGCGGCGCAGCACCGCCGCGGTGTGCACCAGCAC
Organism: Asanoa siamensis; assembly: GCF_016862555.1. GTDB lineage: Bacteria > Actinomycetota > Actinomycetes > Mycobacteriales > Micromonosporaceae > Asanoa > Asanoa siamensis. Next base: position 15,924 of record NZ_BONE01000031.1, read on the forward strand.
GTCGAGCCCGCCGAGCCGGGCAGCGCACCCTTCGGCCAATGCCTGGGCGCCGTCCGCGCCGGACAGGCGGACCGGCAGCGTTGTGTGCCCGCCTCCGGGCAGGGATTCGGCCAGCGCGTCGAGCGCGTCGCCATCCACATCGGAGAGCGCCAGCCTGGCCCCGGCCCGGGCGAGTCCGTTGGCGAGCGCGTAGGCGATGCCACCGCAAGCGCCGGTCAGCAGGACCCGTCGCCCCGCGAGCGAGTGGGCGCCACGGTCGGGCTCGGTGGTCACCGCGCCACCGTCCAGCGCTCGACGAAGTCGGGGTCGAGCTCCCAGCCAAGACCGGGGGCATCGGTCAACACCAGCTCGCCGTTCTCCAGCGGGGGACGGTTCGCCACGAGGTTCCACCAGAACGGGTCCCGCTCGGGGTGGAAGCACTCGGCGTACGTGCCGTGCGGCACGCTCGCGAGCAGGTGGGTGGAGACCTGCGGCTCCTCGTGATGCCCCATCTGAACGTCGTACGCCGTGGCGATCGCGGCGGCGCGGCGCCACGCCGTAGGCCCGCCGCTCCAGGAGGCGTCGAAGTTGCAGACGTCGACCGCGCCTGACTCCATGAGGTCGCGGCAGCCGGACGGGGAGAGCTCGCTCTGCCCGGCGCAGACCGGGATGCCGCCGCGCATGCGTACGTCGCGCAGCGCGCGGCGGTCGTTGGCCCATTGCACCGGTTCCTCGAACCAGCGGATGTCCAGGTCGGCGACCCGCCGGCACAGGTCGAGCGCCTCGCCGGTGGAGTAGCCCTGGTTGGCGTCGATGGCGATGACAAAGCCGGGCCCGGCGGCCTCTCGCGCCGCTTGGATCCGCGCCGCGTCGACGGCGGGTGTCCGGCCGCCGACCTTGAACTTGATGCCGGCCAGCCCCACCTCCTGGTAGTAGGCGATCTCGTCGGCGATGCTGCCGAGCGGCTCGCCGTAGTAGCCGCCGATGGCGATGAGCGGGATCCGGTCGCGGTAGCCGCCCCAGAGGCGCCACAGCGGCTGCTCCAGCGCCTTGCCGACGGCGTCCCACACGGCCGTGTCGACACCGGCGACCGCGACCAGGCCGAGTCGGCGGTCGCGCAGGATGTTGAAGGTCGCCGGGTACGCCGCCTTCCACACCTGTTCTGTACGCATCGCGTCCATGCCCAGCAGGCGTGGGGCGATCTCCTGCTGGACGATCGCCTCGATGTCCAGCAGGGACTTGTCCTCGTCGCCGACGTACGCCTCGCCGGTGACTCCGGCGCTCGTGCGGATCCGGATGATCAAGGTGGCACGGTGGGTCATCCGGTAGTAGCTGCCCCGAAACTCACGGGCCAGCGGGGCGATCAGCGGGATCGTCTCGATGGACGCGATCGGAAGGCGGGCAGCGGGGCGCGCGGTCGTGGCTCCCTGGACGGGCGAGATCGATGACACCGAGGGGGCCTCCTGAACGCCCTGTAACGGCCAGTCCTGGAAACCATTCCAGGACCTCGTACGCCGGACGGTAGACCTGGCCAAAGGTTTCCCGCAAGCCCCCTGCGCTCCAAGAAGGCTGCCTATACCAGCCAGTATGTAACGATCACGTCGTCCTCGGTGTTCACACCCTTGACATCTGGTTAGCGCGCGGTCTACCAATAGCCAACTTGCGCTGGAATCATTTCCAGCGAATCCGTAAGGAGGCAGCCAGATGAGGCCGAGTCACCATCGGCGGCGAGTCAGAGGTGTCTCGCTGTCCTTGGCACTGGTCGCCGCGCTAGGCGTGGTCAGCGCCTGCGGCGGCGGGACGAACGATTCACCCTCCGCGACGCAGCAGACCGGCGCGAGCAGCGCCGCCGCGGGGGACAGCGGGCCACAGTTCGTCGACTTCCGGACCGTCGAGCCAGGGAGCGGCGCCGGCCTGAAGTTGGGCTACATCTCCCTGTCCGAGGCGGTGCCGTTCATCAAGCTGGTCAGCGACTCGATAAAGAAGCAGGCCGAGGCGGCCGGCGCTGAGCTGGTCTTCTGCGACAGCCAGGGCGATGCGGCCAAGGCCCTCGAGTGCGCCCGAAACTTCAAGACCCAGGGTGTGCAGGGCTACCTGAACTTCCAGCAGGACGCCAAGGCCGCCGCGGCCATCTGTCAGGCCGGTCCGCAGGTCCCGGTCGTGGCGATCGACATCCAGCAGGATCCCTGTCAGAAGGCGTTCATGGGCGCCAACAACGACCGGGCCGGCTTCATCGCCGGCGAGGCGGTCGGAAACCACGCGAAGAGCCAGTGGGACTGCCAGTACGACGGCTTCGTCTCGCTGGAGCAACCGGAGGCCGGCGCGGTCAACGAGGCTCGAATGGGTGGCTACCGCAAGGGTTTCGAGAGCGTCTGCGGGCCCGGCTCGGTCAAGAACCTCAAGAAGGTGAACGCGTTCCGGGTCGACATGGCGCGGACCGCGGTGGCCGATGTGTTGACCTCGCTGCCCGGCGCCAAAAAGATCATCGTGGTGGGGATCAACGACGACTCCATCCTCGGCGCGCTCGCCGCCGCTCGCACGGTGGGCCGCCAAGGCGATGTCTTCGTCGCGGCCCAGGGCGCGGACCCATCCTCGTGGTGCGAGATCAAGTCCAACCCCAACTGGATCGCGGACACGGCCTACTTCCCGGAGCGATACGGCGAGATCGGTATCCCCTACCTCATCGACCTGGTCAAGAACAAGTCTGTCCCGGCGAACCTGCTGGTCAACCACCAGGCCGTGACGAAGGACAACGTCGAGCAGCTGTACCAGCCGAGCTGCTGACCACGGAACCGAGGTGGAGGCGCCAGTGAGTGGAAGCAAGGCCCCGGTGCTCACCGCGCAGGGCGTACGCAAGTCGTTCGCGAGCGTGGAGGTCCTGCACGGGGTCGACCTGGAGCTGCATTCCGGCTCCATCACGGCCCTGCTGGGCGAAAACGGAGCCGGAAAGTCGACGCTGGTCAAGGTCCTCGCGGGAGACCACCAGCCGGACGCGGGCACGCTCGCGGTCGATGGCGTCACCGTCGACCGGTTGGATCCGCTCAAGGCTCGCCGCCTCGGTATCAGGATGATCTTCCAGGAGATGATCGACGCGCCGACCCTCACAGTCGCGGAGAACATCTCGCTCGGGCGGTGGGCCGGCTCGTGGGGACTCGTCTCGTGGCCGGCCATGCGTCGGCGGGCCCGCGAAGCCCTCGCGTTGCTGGGTGTCGCCCTCGACGTCGACCGTTTGGTCGGCTCGCTGTCCGTGGGGGAGCGGCAGATCGTGGAGATCGCCCGGGCTTTGTCCGACAAGGCCCGGGTGCTCATCCTCGACGAGCCGACCGCCGCGCTGTCGGCCACCGAGGTCGAGCGGCTGTTCACAGTCCTGCGCCGGCTCCGCGTCGAGGGCGTCGCGATGGTGTACATCACCCACCGCCTCGACGAGGTTTACACCATCGCGGATCGGGTGCAGGTGCTGCGCGACGGCCAGCACGTGCTCACCGAGGCCGTGGCCGACACCAACCGCGGCGAGCTGGTCAGCGCCATGGTTGGCCGGGACCTAGGCGCGGTCACCCGCCCAGGAAGAAGCGCGGTCTCCGCGGGGAAGCCCTTGCTCGCGTTCGCCGATGCCGGGGCGGGGAGGGCTTTCGAAGGTGTCACCTTCCACGTGCGGCCGGGCGAGGTGCTCGCGGTGTACGGGAAGCTCGGCTCCGGCATGGCCGAGGTCGCGGAGACGGTGTTCGGGCTCCGCCGCCTCTCCTCGGGCACCCTCACCCTGCCCGGCGGGAGGCAGGCGGTGCGTGGTCCCCGCCAGGCGATCGCCGCGGGCGTCGGCTACCTGCCGCCGGATCGGCAGCGGGAAGGCGCCTTCATGGCCCGTGGCGCTGGGGAAAACCTCGCCGCACCTTCCTGGCGGCGGATGTCCCGGGCCGGTTTCATCGGTCGCGGTGGCGAGCAGCGAGCGTATGACCACTGGCGAACCGCGCTCACCATCCGCGGCAGCGGCGGGGCGGCACAGACGATCGCCACGCTGTCCGGGGGCAACCAGCAGAAGGTCCTCCTCGCCCGATGGCTGGAACGCGGCGCCCGACTGCTGGTCCTCGCCGAGCCCACCCGTGGCGTCGACGTCGGCGCGCGGCAGGACATCTACGACACCGTCCGCACGGCCGCACGCGAGCGGGACATCGGCGTGCTCGTCGTCACCTCCGACTACGAGGAGGTCGTACAGCTGGCCGACCGGGCCCTGGTCATGGCACGGGGCCGCCTGGTGCGCGAGCTGGACGGCGACGAGATCACCACCTCCACCCTCATCGCCGCCGCCGGCGGCTGACTGCCGGGAGATCCCCACATGACCCAGCTGACGTCCGATCCGCAGGCCGCCGGGCCGCCGCCGGTCGAGACCACTGCCGTCCTGACCGCCACACGCCCAGGCCGGTCCCTGCCCGAACTGGCGGGCCTGCTGGTCGTACTGGTGGTGCTGATCGGATTCTTCGCCTGGCGCAGTCCCTACTTCTTCAACGTGGACAACTTCCTCAACATCCTCACCGCCATCGCGGTAACCGGGATCATCGCGATGCCGGGCACGATGCTGCTGGTGTCCGCCCAGGTCGACCTGTCGGTAGGCTCGGCGGCGGCGTTCTGCGGGGTCGTGCTGGCGGTGGTCGCGGAGAGCAGCGGCCTGGCCGCCGGCGTTCTCGTCGCGCTCCTGGCCGGGCTGGCGCTGGGCGTCGCCAACGGCTTCCTGGTCACGGTGGTCAAGGTCAACGCGCTGATCACGACGCTCGGTACGCTCGCCGTGCTGCGCGGCTTCACCCAGCTCACCGCCGACGGCCAGACCGTACTGCTGGGGATCGGGTTCGGCTGGCTCGGCACCGCCCGCCCGCTGGGCATTCCGCTGCCGGTCATCCTGCTGGCCGTGGTCGTCGCCGCGTCGTTCGTGGCCATGCGCTACACCGTCTTCGGCCGGTCGCTCTACGCCATCGGTGCCAACGCCGCAGCCGCGCGGCTCGTCGGCATCCGCAACCGGGCGGTCATCTTCGCCGCGTTCGTGCTCTCGGGCCTGGCCGCCTGCCTTGCGGGCCTCATCCTTACAAGCCAGCTCTCCGCGGCGTCGCCGATCGCCGCAAGCGGCCTGGAACTCAGCGTGATCACCGCGATCGTCCTGGGCGGAGCAAGCCTCTCCGGTGGGCGGGGCAGCGTCGGTGGCACGATCGTCGGCCTCGTCATCATCGGCGTCCTCAACAACGGGCTGATCCTGTTGAATGTCAACACCTTCTGGCAGGACATCGCGCGCGGAAGCCTACTCATCCTCGCGGTCTCCTTCGACCAGCTGCGCCAGCGCCTCCAACCCAACACACGCGGCTAGGGGAATCCTCATGACGCTTCGGCTTGGCGTTATCGGCGCCGGCTCCTGGGCCAACGCGGCACACCTGCCAGCCCTCGCGGCCCGCAAGGAGGTGGAGTTCGTGGCCGTGTCACGCAAGGGCGAGCCGGCACTGCGGCGGATACGCGAGCGGTACGGCTTCACCGAGGCGAGCGAGGACTACCGGGTCGTGGTGGACGCCGGCTGCGACATCGTCGTCGTGGCCAGCCCGGCGGCGTTCCACCACGAACACGCCAAGGCCGCCCTCATGGCCGGCGCTCACGTGTTGTGCGAAAAGCCTTTCACCATCGAACCGGACCACGCCCGGGACCTTGTCGAGACCGCCCGCCGTCACGACCGACAGCTGCTGGTCAGCTTCGGGTGGAACTACATGCCCATCGTGCGGCGGGCCAAGGAGCTGGTCGCGATCGGCGGCATCGGGCACCTGGAGCAGATGGCCATCACGATGTCCTCCCAGACCCGCGAGCTGCTCGCCGACCGGGGCGCCTACCCCGACGCCAGCGCCGACTCGGCACCAGAGCCAGCCACCTGGACCGACCCGGCGCTCTCCGGCGGCGGGTACGGACAGGCTCAGCTGGCACACGCGCTCGGCCTCGCCCTGCACCTCGTACCGGCCCGGGTGACCGAGGCGTTCGCCTGGATGTCGCCGTCTCCCAGCGCGGGTGTCGAGCTGCACGACGCGATCGCGCTGCGGTTCGACGGCGGCGGTGTCGGCACACTCGCCGGGGGCTCGGCCCACCTGGGCGCCGGCGGCAACAAGCACGCGCTCGCGCTACGGGCCATCGGCGACGAGGGCCAGCTACTGGTCGACGTCGAGCGGGAATGCGTCTGGCTGTACCGCAACGACGGAACCGACGAGCGTCTGGAGCTCGCCGCCGGCGACGGCGCATACGCGTTCGCCGGACCGGCCGACGCGCTCGTCGACGTCGCCCTCGGCCGCGTCGAGGAGAACCGGGCGCCGGGCGAGCTCGGCCAGCTCACCGTCGAGGCGCTCGACGCAGCGTACCGCTCGGCGGCCAGCGGCAAGCCGGAGGCGGTGCGGTGACCGGCTCGCGGATCGCCCGAGTCGAGGCATGGCCAGTCGCATACACCGAACCAAACGACCACGATGGACAGCGCTTCGTCACGATCGTGCGGCTGACGGCCGACGACGGGACCACCGGCTGGGGCGAGGCCGTGACGTTGTTTCGCGAGGCAGCGCTCGCCACGGCGGTGCTGGTGGACGGTCTGGCCGAGGTGGTCGTCGGCGCTGACGCCGGCCGGCCGGCCGCGCTGTGGCATGCGGTGAAGGAGCAGACCTGGTGGTACGGCGAGGGTGGCATCGCCACGTTCGCGCTGTCCGCCATCGACATCGCGGCCTGGGACCTGACCGGCCGGCTGCGCGGCGTGCCCGTCGTCGACCTGCTCGGTGGCGCGGTGCATGAGAGCCTACCGATCTGTGTCACCTCCCACGCCACCATGGCCGACCTGGGCGAGGAGGCCGAGCGGTTCGCCGGCTGGATCGACGAGCTGCGGGCGATCGGCTGCAAGGTCGGCTTCGGCAAGCGCGGCGAGGCCAACCTCGGCTTCGACCACGACCGGGACATCGCGTTCGTCCGCCGGCTCCGCGGCGCGATCGGCGACGAGCGGCAGATCATGATCGACCTCGGGGTGCGGGTGCGGTGGAGCGTCGCCGACGCTGTCCGCCGGGTACGCGGCTTCGAGGAGGAACGCGTCCACTGGGTCGAGGAGCCGCTGGGTGCGGACAACCCAGCGGGTTACGCGACCCTGAGGGCGAAAACGAACACGTTGATCGCGTACGGCGAGCGGGAGTGGACGGTGAGCGGCTACCGACGGATCGTCGACACCGGCACCGTCGACGTCGTCGGCATCGACGCCGGACGGGCGGAAGGGCTGACCGGCTTCATGCGGGCCAGCCAGTATGCCTCCTCGGCACAGCGGCAGGTCAACGCGCACGCGTTCGCTGGGCCGCTGTCATATGCGGCGGGCCTCGCCGCTTCCCTGGTATCCCCGACCTGCCACCAGATGGAGGTCGCGCCGCTGGTCAACTCAGCGGTCCGCGACCTCGCACCAACCTTGCCTCGCCCGAGCCACGGCCGGGTCACCGCCCTGCCCGGAGCCGGGCTCGGCGTCGAGATCGATGAAAGCGCTTTGGGTGCGATGCGCCTCGAGCCATAGAGAGGTAGGGCCATCACGGCCAATCTGACGCGTGAAGGCAAATTGTAAGCCGCGGCGGTGAAGCTGGTGGGCAACCGATCCGGTCCCGAGAAGGACCTGTAGCGCACAACACTGTGGACGGACGCGACACGGAGCCCGGGCGGCGCCGCACCTAGGCGTAGGCCTCGGTTGGGCAGCGGTCCAATGTGGCGTCACGCGATCCCACGGCTGGCCGTGCCACTGTCCGCATCCGCATCCCTCTGACCCCCACAGGAAGTGAGTCAGTGAATCTCTCTCCACCCAGAACGGGCACCCACCCCCGACGTGCGGCCCTGGTCAAGTCGACCGCCTTCGTACTCGGGCTCACCGTGATTCTCGGCACCGCATCGACCGGAGTCGGCTGGGCGGCCGACCCGCGCGTGGCGGTGACACCCAACGCCGGCCGACTGGCCGATGACATCCTTGATCCCACCGCCCATGCCCGCATCACCTATGAGGGTTCGGTCAACATCGCCAGCTTCCAGCAGGACGGGCTGTTGACCCACGGCAACTACCAGTACGTCGCCTGGTACCGGTCCGATGGCCGGGCGACCGTGTCCCGCCGCAGCTTGCCCGGTGGCAACTGGCAGAGTCTCGAGCTCGACGGGTTCCTCGACGCCAACGACTCGCACAACACGATATCGATGGCGGTAACGCCCAGCGACAACCGACTCCATATCGCGCTCGGCACCCACGCTGCGGCCCAGCTCTACATCCGCAGCGTTCCTGGCTTGGCCACCGGTAACGCGACCTGGTCGTCGCGTTCTTTCGAGGGGCTCCGCCGGGCACTGCCCGGCGCCAGCGGCGCGCCGACTACCTGGACCTACCCCCAGTTCGAGCTGGTCGGGGGCCGGATGCTGCTCACCTTCCGCGAGGGCGGCAGCAACAACGGGCGCCAAGCGCTCCTCCGCTACAACGACGACCCGGGCGGAACCTGGACTTTTCTAGGTCTTTTCACTGACTCCACCGGGTCCTACACGAGCCCGTTCGGCGCCAGTCCCAGCCGGAACATGTACCCGCACGGGTTCACGCGGAACCCGGTGAACGGCGACCTCGTCATGACCTTCACCTGGCGCGAGCAGAGCAGCGCATGGTGCCATCCGGGTGGGCTCGGCAACCACGACATCGGCTACGCCCGCAGCTCGGACGGCGGCCGGACCTGGGTCAACAACGGGGGCACCACAATCGGTACCACCGGCTCGGCCGACCGGATCGCGCTGTCCGACCCGCACGTCGTGGTGCCGATTCCGATCAATCAGGGCATGATCAACTCCGAGGCGCAGGCCTTCGACAGCACCGGCCGGATTCACGTGATGACGTCCCAGTTCAACGCTGCGGACCTTGCCAGGCTGGGCGGTTGCCACACGTCGACCTACACCCAACGCAAGCAGTACGCCAAGCCGTTCCACCACTGGCGTGAGGCCAACGGCACCTGGCGCACGATGGAGCTGCCTTTCTACAACAACAGCGCGGGGCGGACGAAGATCCTGTTCGATGCCCACGACACCGCCTACGTCGTGTTGCCGGACGGCCGCATCGTGGCCGCCACCGCGGCCACGAACTGGCAGGACTGGCGAGTCGTCTTCCAGGACTCCGCGGTGCGCCCGATCGCCGAACTGACCGTCGACCGGCAGCGACTGCGGCGGGACGGCGTTCTCAGCGTCGCCTACATCGAGCAGAGTGTTAACCACGCGCCGTCCGCGTTCCGGGTGGCGGACTTCCAGACCGCGCCGGGTCAGGGGAACCTGCCCCGGTCCACGGTCCCGGAAGCGGCTCCCGTTCCCTATCAGGGAAGCGCGCCTACCTTCCCGACCGCGACCGCCTCCAGCGCACAGCCGAACTACCCGGCCCCGCTGGCCGTCGACGGCTCCACCAGCTCCTTCTGGGTCAGCGCGGGCACCACCGAGGGTGCGGGTCCGCAGCCCTCTCGGCCGGAGACCCTGACCGTCAACTACGGGAGCGCACGCCGGATCACGGCGGTCACCGTGGTGCCGCGGGTGCCGTTCGGCCCAAGGGCGCTGACCTTGGAAGCCAGGGTCAACGGAGCGTGGCGAAGCCTGGGCGCGTTCAACCAGCCGGACGCGACCGCTACCTTCGACGTGGCAGACGTTGACGCCGACCAGCTCCGTCTCGTGATCACCGCGTCCTATGACGGAACCAAGCCGCCAGAACGAACCCGCAACGTACAGGTAGCGGAGGTGACGGCCAGGTAACCCGGAGGAGAGACGCGGATGTGACCGCCGAATGCGGGTCTGTAGGAACAACGGTGCAACTCCTGATCAAGGAGTTGCACCGTTGTCCTACCGTCTGAGTGAGGCCGAGGTCGCGGCCATTCTGGGCCGGCTCCCAGATGCGGCCTCCGCTAGATCCATACAATCTTGCGCCCCCATTCCCGGTGGAATGTGAAGGTAGGCCCTCGGCGAGGAACATGGACGTTGTCTTCGATCTCCCACGTCAGGCATACGGCCGCCGTCGACAGACGGGATCACGCGGATTCGCGACCGCGGCCGGAGCCGTCGCTGCCGAAGAGATCGCCCGCTGCCACAACAGCGGCGAGATCCCTCCAGCGGGCTCGGTCGCGGCGAGTTGCTGCCGCAGGACCAACGAACGGGACCTTCGCTGGCGGCCTCGTCGCCAGTTCACAGCGGGCCTCCCCAGCGGCTGAGGAAGGGAACGCAGAGAAAAACAACTACGATTACTGTCAGGATGATCGCAAGCACGGCCCTCACCGCTCACCGCCGAGGAGGACGCTTGACGGTAGCGCCGTCACACCAAATCGCCCGTCAAGAAAAGCGTCGCCATGGCGCACACCAGTGGCACCGACACCACAGCCAAGCCCATCACGACTCCGGTTCGAAGGTGTCGCATCAGCAGCACGAGCGGCAACATCAGTGTGTGAGACCGATATTGAGACAAGTTTGCGCCCACCACTAAAGGCACAATGAGTAGCAGCGGGCCGTATACCATTGCCAACGTCCTATCAAGTGTCGTGACCTGTGCGCGCGAAGCCGGTCTAACTACGGCGATGAGGGCGAGCCCCACCATGCTGGCGCTAAAAAGCAGCTCGGCGGAGACTATGTGCGGAGATCGGTCGAGGAGCGCCAGTACGGTGCGCACTGGATTATTTACGCCGTGCCCGTAGTTACCCTGGATCGACAGGTAAGCAGTAAACCGTCCAGTAGTAAAGAACAACAAGCCAAAGACGGCAAATGTTCCAACGCTAACCGAGCCTGCAACGTATGCCGCAGGGATGATCTGTCGCCAGGTCCTGTTCGGTGCGAGAAAGAAGAACGCAGCAGCGGCGGGCGCAAGAACCGCTGCGAGCGGGTACGCCATAGCCGCCGCGCCGCCTGCCAATCCTGCGATTGCCCAGTGGCCGCGTGTCAGCAGTGTGAAGGTGATCATTGTGAGCAGTACAGTCAGCGACATGGGAAATGTGGCATGGAAATACACACTGCTCGGCAATGCTGCCGCAACCGTCAGACAACCGAGATTTGCTGCGTTGACCCTAGCGTCAAGCAGCCGCCAAACAGCAACAAGAACCCCCAACGCGCACACCTCGGCCAGCAGCACGCCAGTAACGTCCAGGCCAAGCCCGGTGATTCTGGAAAGTCCATTGAGGACATAAGGAAAGAGGGGGAACCACCCTGCATTGCCACAGAGAGAACCTGCCGTTCCCACTGAGGGATTGATTTCTGAACAGGGCGCCGCATAGTAGCCATTGTGTGCGATGTCGAGATAAATACCGCCGTCCCACCGAATTCGAGACGCGGTGTCCAGCCAGTCGAAATCAGCCCTGGTTGCAGCCAACGCAAATACCAGATGCCTCGCCAGATAGGCGCCCACCGGAAGCAAGAACCAAGAACGAAGAAATCTGGAAACTTCTTGTGATTGTCTTGGAGTTGGTTGGGTCTCACTTAAGTAGATCGGACAGTTCGCCAAACCTGGTTCGCTGCGATCGGTACGCACGGACGGTCCAGCGCGCAATTGATTTCCTCCGGAAAGCTGAGAACGCTGCGACGTGCCCGTTCGACGGACTTCTTCCCGCGGATTTGCACCTTCAGGAAGGGGTGCTGATGGCGGGCTCGGGATCGCTATTCGTTGGTCGTCCCTCATCGTCAATGGGTGCCTGCACCCGGCCACCCAACCGTGAGAGTTCCTCCCCCACGACGGGGCCCTTGCTGGTAGCCGTTCCCAGCACGTTGCCGCCGGCAGCGTACGCCGTAACGGTGATTGACCCAGGCCCGGAGTAACCGTGGGCCGTCAGGTATGCCTCTTGCGGAAGAGGTTTACCGTCGCGTACGACCCAGAACAGAGTCCAGCCTGTCTCCCCATTTGCAATGATGGCGGCGTCGGATGTTTTTCCCTCCGATCCGACAGTGATGCGCTGCGCCGAGCCGCTGAATACCCCAACATCGAGCAGTTTGCCCGGTCCGAGGGGGAGTTGGGAGCTATCGAACCGATGACTCGAATGATCAGGACGCTTGCCGCTGATGTTGCCGTCGGCCGCGCGGGAGAGAACCGTCGTATCCCAGGAAACGACCATGGAGGTGGCCGAGTCACGAAACGCCACGGTCAGCGCAGGGTTCTCTCGTGTGCCTGCAAGGCCGAAGACGACCGCGTATTCGTTGCGCCCCGCTGTAAGTACAGCGCCGGTATCGACGCTTTCGCCTAGGAACGCGGGGCCATCAGTCGGTGAGATGGCCGTCACCGACCCGCCGACCCGCCCTACCTCCATGATTACGGATACAACGGGGAAGGCCAGGGCGCACACTGCCAACACGACTGACGCGGCCACTGCACGTCGTCGCCGCTGAATCTGACGGCCTCGCTGGCGAACGGCCGTTAGATCAATTGAACCCGCGACTATTACGGACCCCTCATTAAGCGCGTCCCGCAGGTCTTGGATCTCTCTCATCTTCCCTCCCGTTGGCTCGCGGAGACCGTCATGTCATCGGTTTTGAACTCGTGCGAAACACGCAGTTTGGCTAAGGCGCGTGCGTTGGTGCTCTTGACCGTTCCGAGTGAAATGCCGAGTTCACGGGCCGTTTCTTGTTCAGTCAGGTCGGCAAAATAGCGCAATATTACGACGCCGCGCTCACGACGAGTTAGCTCGCGTAACGCACGAGTTACGGTGTCACGATCCAAGACGTGGCTGTCATGGTCAGGAAGACCTATCTCCGGCAGCCGCTCGGCGGGTATCTCCGGTCGCCGCTTGCGTCTGCGCCACCAATCTGTGTGCAAGTTGACGATCGTTCGCCGCGCGTAACCGAATGCGTCGTCCGTGCGCACGCGGCCCCATGCCACATAAAGCCGTGCAACTCCCTCGGAAACGAGGTCATCGGCGGCCGACTGGTCACCGCCGCACAGCAGGGTGGCGAACTGCACCAGGCGGTAACCGTTGCCGCGGACGAACTCATCGAACCCGTCGTCGTCTCGCACAGACCCACCGTCCTTCCTTCTCCTTTAGTACGACGGCAGCGGTGCGGATGGTTGTGCGAGCGGGGGCACGCGACCAGAAAACCTTTCAGCGGGAGCCGGCGAACCGTCGTCCCGCGTCACGCAGACGGCTGCCGTCGACAGATGAGGCGACGCGGATTCGCGACCACGGCCGAGGCCCTCGCCGCCGAAGAAATCGCCCGCGGTGACAGCACCCCTCCAGCGGGCTCGGTCGCCGGTGAACGGGTGCTGCCGGTCGCCGCGTACTGGCGCACGAACGTGACGGTGCGACCGATCGGCCTGCTGCGCGAGGTCTCGCACTCGGCCGCGCACCGGGTCATCGACACCCTCGGCCCGCTGCTCGCCCTCGCACCCGTCCGCCGCCGGCCAGTCACCTACATGACGAGCTGGAAGGGGTTCATTGCTCAGCTGCAGTGCCAGACGACCGGTGCGGTGCCGCCGGGCCTGTGCCGATGCCGCGTTGCCGGCGATGATCTGTCCGTCGAGGCTGATCCCGTAGAGAGGCGTGTCAAGGGAAGCGGTGTTGTCGTCGAGACGGCGCAGTGTCAGCGTCTGCGGTCCGCCGAGCAGCACTGCACGTCGACCGTGACCCTTGGCGGTGATCTGGCCGTCGGTGCTGACCGAGGCGCCGCACGGCTGTGGTGAAGGGCGGCGACTGCCGGTCAGTTGGGGGGCGCCGAGAAGAGCTGTTCGACGTTGACGACTCCGGTGTGGGAGTGGGGCGGCACCTCGCGCTTCGCCTCCACACCGTGTCGTCGCGTTCCGGTGCTGCGTCTCACGTCTCCAGGGTGACGCTCACCCGCACCACGGCCGAGGTCGTCCGCACCACGATCAGGCGCCCGTTGCCGGCGGCGATGTGGCCCGCCGAGTCCTAGATGGCCCCGGACGGCGTGACGTCCGGGTCGTGGCCGGCGTCGCGGATGACGACCATCGACCGACGGACCGATGTCAGGCCACGAACGGCGGCCGGCGCCATTCCGTCCACGCGCGCAGGAGCCACTCGACCGGGCCGTACCGGAATCTGGCCATCCAGGCCCGGCTCACCACCAACTGTCCGCAGTAGACGACGATCGCGATGCCGATGGCGGCAGTGGGGCTGACCGTGCCGGCCAGGCCGAGCCCGACGCCGCTGAAGATCAGCACGGCGACCATGGACTGGCCCAGGTAGTTGGACAGCGCCATCCGGCCGGCGGGCGCGAGGGCGGCCACGATCCGGGCACCGCGCGGACCGTGGAAGAACCGCAGAGCGGTCGCCACGTACGCCGCGGCGAGCAGGGGAGCGGTGAGGATGCTGATGAGCAGCCCGGTCACGTTGTGGGTGCCGCCGCCGGCGGCGAAGACGATGCCACCGGCGATGCCGATCGGGTAGCCGACACGCTGGATGAGCCGAAGCTGCCGCTGGTAGGCGGTGGTGTCGGCGAGCGCCCGCCGCCGCCCGGCCGCCAGCCCCACCAGGAAGGCGAACAGGGCGAGCGGGCCTTGCACCGCCAGCGCCGACAGCATCGCCGGCATCGACCGCAGGTGCTCGCCGACGAGCGAGCCCAGGCCGCCGCGCAGTGCTTCGGTCGAGGCCGCGCCCGCCGCCTGGGCCGCGGCCGGGTCGGGGACCAGGTCGACGCCGCCGACGGCGGTCAGCGCGATCGCGAAGGCCACGACGCCGGTGATCACCGCGCCCGTGACCAGGGCCGTGCGCTCCCGTGTCCGGCGCATACCGAGCAGCACCAGGCCGAGCAACGCGTACGTGGTGAGAATGTCGCCCTGGAACAGCAGGACGGCGTGGACGAGGCCGATGGCGAACAGCCCCGCGAGCCGGCGGAGGAACCGCGGCGTGAACTCGACGCCGCGGCGCGCGGCGGAGTCCATCTGCAGGGTGAAGCTGTAGCCGAACAGGAAGGAGAAGACGAGGTACGCCTTCATGGTGACGAGGACGTCGACCAGCCGGGGGAGCAGCATCTCCAGCCCGGAGGCGTACTGGGGATCCGGCACCAGATGGAACGGGTAGCCCGACGCGAAGTAGGCGATGTTCACCACGAAGATGCCGAGCAGGGCGAGCCCGCGCAGGGCGTCGACGCCGGCGATCCGGTTGTCGGCCGGCGAGGCGCTAGCCACCCGGACGTTCTGCTGCGCGCGCTGCGGAAAGTTCGGCACGCTCCACACGCTAGGCAGCGCCGGTGCGGGTGGACAGCCGGTTGGCAGGCCGGTCGCGGGTACCGCTGGCCCTACCTCGTCAGTCCTCCGGTGCGGCCGGGGAACGTTCGGGCCGCTGTATCGGGGTCACCCGCACCGAGCGCGATGATCCCCGTCCGACTGCGGCACAGCGCGCGCACCCAGGCCCGGTGGGTGCCTTCACTCAGGCGCCGGGACTCCGCCTGCAGCGCGGCGGCCCGGTCGGGCGCACCGTGGCGCAGGGCGATCGCGCCCAGGATGCCCGCGGCGAGTGCCCGGTCGCCGTCGTCGCCGCGTTCCCCCAACAGCGACCGGGCCCAGGTGAGCGCGGCCTCCGCGCGTTCCAGGTCACCGCTCACGAACGCGGTGGCGCCGGTGCCGAGCGCCAGGTGCGCCGCCGCCCCGTCACCGAGGTCGGTCGCGTGCGCGGCGATCCGGTCCAGGTAGCGCGCGCTCTCCTCGAGGTCGCCGTTGCACCACCAGAACACCCAGATGGCCCAGGCGAGGCGGACGGCGTCGGCCCACTGGCGTTCGTCGACGAACCAGTTCATCGTCGCGTGCAGGTTCTCGTGTTCGGTCTCCAACCGCGCGAGGGCCGACGGTTCGCCGCCCAGCAGCGGTTCCAGCCGTTCGGCGAGCCCGAGGAAGTAGCGCGCGTGCGCCTGGTGCGCCGCGCGCCAGCCGCCGCTGTCGCGGAGCCGGTCCAGCGCGTACCCCCGGATGCTGCCGAGCATCCGGAACCGCCGCTCGCCGTGATGCTCCACCTGCTTGACCAGGCTGCTCTCGATCAAACCGTCGAGTGTGTCGACGGCGTCGATCCCGAAGATTGACTCGACCGCCGCCAGGTCGAAGCCGCCCGCGAACGCCCCGAGGTGGCAGAACAGGTGCTGTCCGGGCGGGTCCAGCAGGTGGTGGCTCCAGTCGATGGTGTCGCGTAGGGTGCGCTGCCGCACCGGGAGGTCGCGGGCCCCGCCCCGCAGGCAGCCGAAATCACCGCGCACCCGGTCGAGCAGGGCGGACGGCTGCAGCACGCGGACCTTCGCCGCCGCGAGCTCGATGGCCAACGGCAGGCCGTCGAGGCGCCGGCAGATCTCGGTCACGGCCGCGACGTTCTCCGGTGTCAGCGCGAAGTCCCGCCGGGCGGCCCGGGCGCGGTCGACGAAGAGCCGGACCGCATCCGTCGGTGCGTCCAGGGAGTCGGCGCCCGTCGCGGGCAGCGGCAGCGGGGCGACCTCCACCGCGTGCTCGCCGGTCAGCCGCAGCGGGGCCCGGCTGGTCACCAGCGCCGTGACCCCGGGCGCCGACCGGAGCAGGTCACTGACCACCGGGGCGGCATCGGCGACGTGCTCGAAGTTGTCGATCACGAGCAGCAGTGCACGGTCGCGCAGGTGAGCCTTGACGTCGTCGACCGGAGGCCGGCTCGTGCTGGTGTGCACGCCCAGCACCTGCGCCAGCGCCGCGCCGACGAGCTCGGGTGTGGTCACAGTGGACAGTTCGACGAACCGGACGCCGTCCGGGAACGCCTGGGTCAGCTGCCCGGCCAGCTCCGCGGCGAGCCGGGTCTTGCCGACCCCGCCCGGCCCGGTCAGCGTCACGAGCCGTACCTCGGCGGCGTTGAGCAGGTCTCCGAGCCGGCGCACCTCGGCGCCGCGGCCGACGATCGGGCTCGCCGGCGCGGGCACGGCCGCCAGCCGCGGATCGGGCTCCGGCGGCACCGCGGGCGCGTCGAACCGCTCGCTGAGCAGCCGGGCGAGGTCGTCGCGGACCAGGCGGTCCAGGTCCCCGGCGGCGCCGAAGACCCGGTACGACACGCGGGCGTCCCGCCGGATCCGCGCGAGCAGATCCGCGAGCCGCGGGTCGCGGTCCGGCGCGGGCTCCCTGACGTACACGAGCTTGGGCAGGTCGGCGGCGAGCGCGAACTCGCCGTCGGCGGCGTCGCCGTGGGCCTGCCAGTAGACGCCCACGAACACCTGACTCTGGGCGAGATAGGCGCGGTGGATGTCGCGGACCGGGTGAGGCCGCGCGCCACTCTCGGCCAGCACGGGGATCAGCCGGAGGCCTAGCACCGCGTCCTTGACGGCCGCGCGTTCGACGGCGAGTTCGTCGAGAGTGGAGCTGACGTAGACGCGGAGCCGGTTGTCGGGCGTTCGGATGGGAAGTGCGTCAGCCACTGCACTCGGCCGCCGCGTCGAGGATGAACCGGGCGACCGCCTCCGGCTCGGAGACCGGCAGCGCGTGCGAGGCACAGGGCACCTCGACCGTGGCGCGGGCGCCGGCGCGCTCCGCCATCAACCGCGCGGCCGCCGCGGGGATGGCACGGTCGAACTCGGGATGGATGAACCAGGACGGGATCGTCCGCCAGGCGGGCTCGCCCGACCCCTCGGTCAACGCGCGCGTGTTGAGCGGCCGCTGCGCGGCGGCCTCGACGGCGGCCTGTTCGGGGGACAGGTCGGCGGCGAAGTGCTCGTGGTACTCGTCCCGCTCCACGTACATGTCGGACGTGCCGTCGGGCAGCGGCACCTCGAGCAGGTGCTCCCCGAGCGTGGCCCCGCCGAACTTCAGGGTGAGGTCCGGGACGTTCTCGCCCTTCTCCGGCGCGAGCCCGGCCACGAAGACCAGCGCCTTGACGTCGTCGTTGCCGACGGCGGCATTGGAGATCACCGCGCCGCCGTACGAGTGCCCGACGAGCACGATCGGGCCGTCGACGGTGGCCAGCAGGGCACGGACGCTCGCGGCGTCACCCGTGAGGCTGCGGAGGGGGTTGGGTGCGGCGATCACGGTGTGACCGGCGCTCAGCAGGCGGGTGATCACCCCGCTCCAGCTCGCGGACTCGGCGAACGCGCCATGGACGAGAACGACGGTGGGTTTCACGATGCTGCTCCTCACGCCTCGGCGTGCACCATCCAGCATGCAATATATTGCGTGCTGACAGAGAGCGACAACGTGTGTACGACCACAAGCCCAGGGGCTAGGTCCGCAAGGTCTCCATCACCGGGCGGCGGGCGGCGACCAGTGCGGGCACCGCGGTCAGCGCGGCCACGGCCGACAGCACGCCGAGCGCGGTGGCGAGCAGCCACGCGACCGGTGGGTACGCGATCTCGTCCCGGCTGACCAGCGTGAGCAGCCCGAGGCCGGCCGGCACGCCCAGGGCGGCACCGGGAACGGCGGGGAGCACCTGGGCCACCGCGAGGCCCACGCTCGCCTGCGCGGGCGTGGCACCCAGCGTCCGCGCCACCGCCAGCGGCTGCCGGGCGTCGAGCACCGCGGTCCAGGTGCTGACGATCGCGTTGACGAGCGCGAGCCCGCACAGCGCGACCATGACGACGACCACGGCCTGGTCCTGCCGCTCGCCGCGAGGGTTGGCGAGCGCGGTGTAGCCGAGGTCGAAGTGCTCCACCCGGCCCCGGAGCACCAGCAGGCCCACGAGCGCGGTCGTCGTGATCAGGGTGTTGACCATGACCAGCCGGGCGCGGCGCGGGCGGCGGGCGTTGATCCGCACTCCGATCAACAGCGCGGTGGGCAGCCGCCGGGACAGCCAGATCCGCCACCGCCGGCGGCGGGGTGGCGTCGCCGCGTCGGCCAGCGCGTGCACCGTGCTGGTGGCCGCGGCCCGCACCACCGGCACGAGGGTCGCCGCCACCGCGATCGCGAGGGCGAGGACCGTCACGGCGATCACCGTACGCAGCGCCGGCGGTTGGGTGTTGATGGTGCCGATGAGCCCGGCGCTCGGGCGGATCAGCACCGGAGCGGCGAACCAGCCGGCGGCCAGGCCCGTGGCGGCGGCGGTCAGCCCGATCGCGAGGTACTCGGCGAGGTGGACGGCGGCGATCATCGCCGGTCCGGCGCCGACGGCCTTGAGCAGGCCCACCCGGCGGCGCTGGGCCATGATCCGGCCCGCGACGACACCGGCGACGCCGGCCAGCGCCAGGCCGCTGAGCAACCAACCGCCGACGAGCAACGTCAGCCGCGCGTCGCCGTACAACCGGCCGTTGAGGTCGCCGATCGACTGCCAGGTCCTGAGGTCGGGGCCGAGGCGGTAGGCCGCGCTGGCCGCCGGGTCGGCCAGCGTGAGGTTCAGCGTGTAGGACAGCGGCCGTCCGTCCGCGAGTCCGGCGATGTCCCGCTGGTCGACCCAGATCAGCCCGCCGCGCTCGACCAGGACGCTGCCGGGATGATGCCACCCGGCGTACGGATACGTCGGCCGCGCCGCGGTGACGGCTGTCCCCGTCACCCGCATCGGACGGCCCTCGACGCTGACCGTGTCGCCGGTGCTGATCCGCAGCGCGTCGGCGAAGGCCCGCTCGACGACGACACCGCCGGGGCGGACCCAGACGCCGTCGGTCACCGCGGGCCGGTCGACCGCCGCGGGCGCGGCGTCCCGGCCCTCGACGACGACGTGCGCGGTCGCGTCGTGCGCGGTCATCGTCAGGTAGGCGACCGGGAACGGTCCACTGTGGTTGGTGACGCCTGCCTCCGCCGGCCACGGTGCGAGGTCGTCCAACGCCGCCCGGCCGGTGGACAGCGGTGTCCCGACCACGTCCGGGCCCGCGGTGGCGGCCCGGGTCTGCGCGTACGGCCGGTCGGCGACCTCGCTCAGCGTCAGGCCCAGCGTCAGCGTGGCGGTGGCGGCGGTGATGGCGACGAGCAGCAGCAGGGTCTCGGTCCGCCGGCGGCGCAGGTCCCGCAGCAGCAGCCGGCAGACCAGCAGGAGGCGACCGGCCATCTCAGCGGCGTCCACCGTAGACGGTGCCGGCCAGCCGCGTGTCGTCGGCGAACGCGCCGTCGCGCATGGCGACCACCCGGTCGGCGACCGCGGCGATGCGGGCGTCATGGGTGACCACCACGAGCGTCTGGCCCGCCGCGCGCAGGTCCTCGAACAGTCGCAGCACCTCCAGCGTCGCGGCGCTGTCGAGGTTGCCGGTGGGTTCGTCGGCCAGCACCACCTGCGGCTCGTTGCTGAGCGCGCGGGCGATCGCGACACGCTGGCGCTGGCCGCCGGACAACGCCGACGGCAGGTGTGTGGCCCGGTCGGCGAGCCCGACCCGGTCGAGCAGGTGCAGCGCCCGCTGCCGGGCCCGGCGCGGCGGCCGGCCGGCCAGCAGCGCCGCCAACTCGACGTTCTCCACCGCGGTGAGCTCGTCCATGAGGTGGAACGACTGGAAGACGAAGCCGAGGCTGTCGCGGCGCAACCGGGCCAGGGCGCGCTCGCTCATCGTGTCGATCCGGTTGCCGGCCAGCCACACCTCGCCGGCGGTGGGGCGCTGCAACCCGCCCAGCAGGTGCAGCAACGTGGACTTGCCGCAGCCGCTCGGCCCCATCACCGCCAAGGTCTGCCCGGCCGGCACGTCGAGGTCGACGTCGTCGACCGCGCGCACCAGCCCGCTGTCCCGGCCGTACCGCCTGGTCAGTCCGCGTGTTCGCAACACCGTCGGGTCAGTCACGCCTGGTCCACACCCTCTCGCACGCTTCCAGCCAGTCCAGGTCGGCCCGCAGCCGGAGCACCACGCCCTCGAGCAGCAGGCCGGCGACCGGGTCGACCGACCGGTCGAGGGCGGCCCGCTGCGCGTCGCGCAGGCGGCGCAGCACCTCGCGCCGCTGCGTGTCGACCAGTGCCACGGGATCGGCCAGCCCGGCGGCCGCGGCGGACACGAGCTTGAGGTGGAACTCCGTGAGGTCCGGCTTCGGCCAGCTCACCTCGGTCAGCCAGGCGGTGACGCGCTGCTGCCCCGCGGGGGTGAGCGTGTGGACCCGGCGGTCCGGCCGGTCGGGCAGACCCGCGGACCGCTCCGCCGTCACCAGCCCCGCCCTGGCCAGTCGGCCGAGCGTCACGTAGATCTGCCCGGCGTTCATCGCCTCGCCGAGCGGACCGAGGGCGGCACGCAGGCGCGTACGCAGGTCGTACCCGTGTGCCGGCTCCTTCGCCAGCATCGCCAGCACCACGTCCTGCATCGGCACCCCCTCCGTGATCATCTATAGATAACGGCTAGCTATGCGCGCTGTCAACCGCGTCGGTTCGAGTAAGTTCCGCGCCACGGGGTAGGCCGGACGCATGGCGGAGAAGACCCGAGTGGTGGTCGTGACCGGTGCGTCCAGCGGGATCGGCCGGGCCACCGCGCTGGCGTTCGCCGCGCGTGGCGACGAGCTCGTCCTGGCGGCGCGGTCCTCGGTGGCGCTGCAGCGCATCGCGCGTGACTGCCGGGCGTTGGGCGCGCGCGTACGGGTCGAGCCGGTCGACGTCAACGACGCCGCGAGCCTGCGTGCCCTCGCGGCCGCGCCGGAACGGATCGACGTCTGGGTGCACACCGCCGCGGTGATGGCGTACGGGCGGTTCGAGGACCTGCCCCCGGACGTCTTCGAGCAGGTCGTGCGGACCGACCTCCTCGGTGCCGCGTCCACCGCGCGCGAGGCCCTGCGGCGGTTCCGCGCCCAGGGATCCGGGGTGCTCGTCCTCGGCGGCTCGGTCCTCAGCTTCGTCGCCGCGCCCTACATGAGCGCGTACGTCACCAGCAAGTGGGGACTGCGTGGGCTGGCGCGGGTGCTGCAGCAGGAGACCCGCGACGCCCCGGCCATCCACGTCTGCCTGATCGACCCGGGTGGCGTCGACACGCCGATCTACCGCAGCGCCGCGAACTACACCGGCTGGATCGGTCGGCCGCCACCGCCCGTCGACCCGCCCGAGAAGGTCGCCGCGGCGATCGTCGGCCTGGCCGACCGGCCGCGCCGCGCACGGTCCGTCGGGCTGGCCAACCGCTTCATGCGCATCGGGTTCGCCGCCATGCCTCCGGTGTACGACCGGCTCGTCGGCCCCCTGATGCGGCGCGCCGGCCTCTCCCGCGATCCCGTCGAGGCGCACACGGGCAACGTCTTCACGCCCCTGCCGAACCTCGACGACACCACCGCCGGGTGGGGTCGGCACTGGCTCCGGCCGGCCGGGGTGGCCGCCGTGACCGCGGTCGCCGCGGCCGTCGGCTGGCGGACGGTCGCGTCCCGCCGGTCGTCCTAACCGGACCGGGCCGCCTGCTCCCGTCCCCACCACTCGCCGAGGCGGCGGCGAAGCCGACCCCGGCGGTATCCACCGTGGACGGTGCCGGCCGGCGGGGAGTCGAAGAGCGCTCCGGAGCCGTGCGCGGCTCGGGTCGGGCGGATGAGCCCGATCGCCGCCCACCAGCCGACCAGCGACTCCGTGAGGCGCGGCGCCACCCGGTGGGAGGCCAGGATCGCGTACGAGACCACCCCGACCGTCGTCTGCCGGCGCGGGCTGCGGGCCTGGGCGAGGATCGCGGCCGCGAGGCGTTCCGGCGCGTACGCCGGCGGGATCGCGCGCAGCTCGTGGCCGGCGTGGTTGGCGGCCCGCACGAAGAACGGCGTGTCGACCGGCCCCGGCAACACCAGGCACACGTGGATGTCGCGCTCGCCGGCGACGGCCTGCCGCAGGTTCAGCGCCAACCCGCGGACGGCGAACTTGCTCATCGAGTAGAGCGGGATCATCGGGTTGAAAAACACGACAGCAACGATCCGACGATGACGAGTACGCCGCTTCCCTGGCGCCGGAACGCGTTCAGCGCGGCGCGGGCGCACAAGGTGGTGCCGAGGACGTTGACGTCCACGAGGCGGCGGATCTCGTCCACGGATTCCGAGCCGAACGGTCCCGCGATGCCGACGGACGCCGCCTCGACCCAGACGTCGACCCGCCCGTAGTGCTCCTCCGCCCGCGCCGCCAGCCGGTCCACGGCCGCCGGATCGGCGATGTCGGTGGGCACGACCAGCACCTGCCCACCCCGGCCCCGGCACTCACGGTCCACGTCGGCGAGCGCGTCCGCGTCGCGCGACACGAGCACGAGCCGCGCGCCGGCGGCCGCGAAGGCCCGCGCGGTCGCCCGGCCGATGCCGCTGGACGCGCCGGTGATCACGACAACGGCGTCCTGGATGGTCCTGCGCCTACGCATCACAACGGGTACCCGCGTCGACCCACGGAAAACTCGACACCATCGATCCCGTTCGGCACTGCCGGTGCGTACGACCGCAGGGGTCCCAGCGGTGTCGGACAGCGCGCTGACCAGCCGGTAACGTCGGTCAGGCACGATCCACCTGCGGGGGTGCGGTATGGGAGCAGTGGTCGGCGCGGGGGGCATCGACGCGATCCTGGCTGGCCGGGCGGTGTCGAGCGTCTACCAGCCCATCGTGGACCTGGCCCGCGCCGAGGTCGTGGCCTACGAGGCGCTGGCCCGCGGGCCCGCGGAGACCCCCTGGCACAGCCCGCAGACGCTGCTCGACACCGCGCGATCCGTCGGCCGGCTCGGTGAGCTCGACTGGGTCTGCCGGGCCGCCGCGTTCCACGGCGCGTTCGCCGCCGGGATCCCGCGCGCCCTGCCGCTGTTCGTCAACATCGAGCCCGTCTCGGCGCGGGTCGACTGCCCGGCGGACCTCCAGCCCGTCGTCGACCGGGCGACCGACGAGTTGCAGGTCGTCGTCGAGGTGACCGAGCGGTCGGTGACCGACGACGTCGCCGGCCTGCTCGCGGCGCTGGACGAGTGGCGGTCCGGCGAGAACCGGGTGGCGCTCGACGACGTCGGCGCCGACGCGGACAGCCAGGCGATGATGCCGCTGCTGGAACCGGACATCATCAAGCTCGACAAGGCGGTCACCCACGACCTGACCACCCCGCAGGCGGTACGGGTGGTCGACGCCGCGCGCGCGGAGGCCGCCCGGACGGGTGCGCTGATCCTGGCCGAGGGCATCGAGACGGCCGGCCAGCTCACCGCGGTCCGGGCGGCCGGCGCGACGCTCGGGCAGGGGTGGCTGCTGGGCCGGCCCGGCCCGCTGCCGGCCACGTTGCGCCCGCCCACCGTGCCGCTGCCGCCCGGCCGTCCGATGCGACCGGTGCGGGGCACGACGCCGTACGAGGTGGCCTCGGCCGGGCAGCGGACCGAACGCGCGTCGCGCCGCGACATGCTCAGCCTGAGCCGGACGCTGGAGGAGCGCGGCATCGCCGCGACCGAGCCGACCGTCCTGCTGACGTCGTTCCAGGAGGCGCGGCGGTTCGACGACGCCACCCGGCGCCGCTACGAGGCGATCGCGCGGGAGGGCATCTTCACCGCCGCCTTCGCCCTGGACATGCCGGCCCGGCCGGCCGGGCGGGTACGCGGCTGCGACATCCCGCGCGGCGACCCCCTCGCGGGCGAGTGGACGGTCATCGTGGTCGGCAGCCGGTTCGCGGGCGGACTCTTCGGCCGCCAGCACGGCGCCGACAGCTTCGACCTCGTCACCTCCACCGACCGCGAGGTCGTCCTCGCGGCCGCCGCGACCCTCACCCGCCGGCTGCGCCCCGCCTAGGCCTGGCCGTTCACGGCGAGTCGGGGCGTTTCGGAACTAACCTGACCATGTGCCGATGTCACGCTCGCGCCGCGGCGCCGCCGCTGCCGCCCTGGTCTGGCTGGTCGTCGCCGCGCTGACGGTGCTGCCGGGCGGTGCGGCCCGGGCCGACCAGCCGCTGCGGCTCAACGAGCAGCTCACCGACCGGTCGGACGTGCTCGGCGGCCGGGCGGGCGAGGCGGCCGGCGCCCTGCAGCGGCTGCGGACCACGACCGGCCTGCAGCTCTTCGTCGTCTTCGTGCACACCTTCAGCGGCCGCGGCGCGCAGCAGTGGGCCGACGACACGGCGATCCGCAGCGGCCTCGGCGATCGCGACGCGCTGCTCGCGGTGGCCACGCACGACCGCGAGTTCGCGTACTCGTTCCCCCGGAACTTCCCGCTCAGCGACGCCGAGCTGGCGTCCGTGGCGGCGACCGCCATCGAGCCGCCGCTCGCCGCGAACGACTGGGCGGGCGCGGTCGTCGGGGCGTCCGACGGCTACGCGGCGGCGCTGGCCGGCCAGCCCATCCCGACACCCGCGATCCAGCCCGGCCAGCCCGACCCGACGGGCGGCGGGGGCGGGCGGGGCGCGCTCATCGGCGGGCTCGTCGCCGCGGGCCTCGTGGTCCTGGGCATCGGCGCGTTCGCCCTCTACCGGCGCCGCCGCCGGACCGCCGGCCGCCGCCCGGCCGCGGAACCGGCCGGCACACCGACGCCGGCGCTGCACGAGCGGGCCAACTCGCTGCTGGTCGAGCTCGACGACGAGCTGCGCTCCAGCGAGCAGGAGCTGGCGATCGCCCAGGGACAGTACGGCGCGGAGGCCACCGCCGGGTTCACGGCCGCGCTGGAGCGCGCCCGCGCCGAGGTGGCGGAGGCGTTCCGGCTGCGGCTGACCCTCGACGAGCACACCGGCGACGACGCCGCCACCCGGACCGTCCTCACCGAGATCATCCGGCGCTGCGAGGAGGCCGACCGGCGCCTCGACGCGGAGGCCGACGCGTTCGACCGGCTCCGCGAGATCGAGCCCAACGTGGAATCGCTGTCGGCCGGGCTCGGCCGCCGCGCCACCGCGCTGTCCGCCCGGCTGTCCGCCGCCGAGGGCGCGGTCGCGGACCTGGGTCGCCGCTACACCGGCCCGGCGGTGACGACGGTCGCCGCCAACCCCACGCAGGCCCGGGAACGGCTCGGCTTCGTGACCACGGCGCTGGCCCGGGCCGACGCCTCGGCCGCCGCGGGTCGCCGCCCGGAGGCCGCCCTGGCGGTCCGGGCCGCCGAGGAGGCGGTACGCCAGGCCGAGACGCTGCTGGACGGGGTCGACGAGGCGGGCACCAACCTGGCGGCCGCCCGGGCCGCCGCCGACGCCCTGCTGACGGAGATCGACGCGGAGGTCGTCGAGGCCCGCGCCGCCCGCCCGGATCCCGACGGCGCCCTCACCACCGCGGCCACGGCCGCCACCGCGGTGACGACGTCCGTGCGGGCCGGCCTCGGCGCGGACCGGACGGACCCCGCAGCGGACCTGCGCCGGCTGCAGGAGGCCGACGCCCAGCTCGACCGGGCCCTGGCCGCCTCGCGGGACCAGGCGCAGCGGGCGGCCCGGGCCCGGACGCAGCTCGGCCAGGCCCTCCCGGTCGCGCGCGCTGAGGTCGCGGCGGCCGACCAGTACCTGACGACGCGCCGTGCCGCGCTCGGGCCCCAGCCGCGCACGCTGCTGGCCGAGGCGCACCGCCAGCTCGCCCGCGCCGAGGCGCTCGCCACCGACGACCCCGGTGCGGCGCTGGCGGCGGCCCAGGAGGCCGGCCGGTTCGCGAGCGCGGCCAGCCAGGCCGCGTACGCGGAGGTCGAGTCCTGGCAACCGGGCCCGTGGGGCCAACCCCGCTACGGCCGCGGCGGCGTCGGCGGCGAGGCGCTACTTGGCGCGATGCTCGGCGGCATCCTCGCGGGCGGCGGCGGCCGCTACCGCTCCCGCTCCGCGGGCTGGGGCGGCGGCTTCGGCGGCAGCGCGACCCGCTCCCGCCGCACGGGCGGCGGCGGCTTCGGCGGCGGCCGCCGCGGCGGCGGCGGCCGCTTCTGACGAGACCCGACACGCACGGCCCCGACGTCGGGCGAACAACCTGGCCCGAACCCGGACCAGCGTCCTGCCGACCCGGTCCTGCCGACGGTCCCGGAAGCCGCGCGGTAGAGCCGATCCGGCGAGGCCGCCGCGTCGGTCGCCCCCGGCGGGCAGCTCCTGGTCCTGCCGACCGTTCCGGAAGCCGCGCGGTAAAGCCGATCCGGCGGGGCCGCCGCGGTCTGTCGCCCCCCGGCGGGCAGTGCGGTCGGCGTCGCGCCGCGACCTCCTCGACGCCGGCCGTCCGAGCACTCAGCCCGTGGGCTGGCGGTCGCGGAGCGCGTTGAGGAGGGCCGCCGGCACGCGGGGGTCGCGGACCGTGACCGCGAAGCGGTGGCCGTTGGTCTGCTCGACGACCAGGCCCGGCCCGGAGCGGGTGACGAACGCCGAGCGCCCCGGGACCATGACGCGGTAGCCCCAGCCGCCCCAGCGCAGCGGGTCGATGTCCTCCACCGTGGCGTGGGCGATGCGGTCCAGCGCGATGACCTTGAACGGCAGGCGGAGCAGGCCCGCCGTGAGGCGCAGGCCGCGGCGGTCGACGCAGACCCGCACCTCGGCCAGCACGAGCAGTGCCGCGAGCGGCACCAGCAGCACCGTCCACATCCACGGCCGCGGCGCGCTCGTCGCCAGCGCGACCGCACCCACCAGGAACGCGACCGCGGTGGCGCCGACCAGCAGCCGGGAGCGCAGCACCGTCACCCAAGCGGCCTGCTGCGTGGGGCCGAGCGTCATCGGCGGTGGCGTGCCGTCCGCGGACCGGTCCCGGGGCGGCCGCCGCAGCGGGCCGGCCAGCGCGTAGAGCGCCACGCCGTAGGCGAGGCCGACGAAGAACCACGACAGCCGCCAACTGAGACGCGCGTCGTCCGGCGACCCCGCGGCGGCCGTCGAGGCCGCGGTCGCGAGCCAGAGCCCGGCCGACGCGCCGCCCACGCCACCGGCCGTGCCGAGCATGAACCGGGACCCGGGGCCGAACCGGCCGGCGGTGGCCGCCGCGCCCGTGCCCAGCGCGCCGGCGAGCAGGGCGAAGAGCAGCGTCACCGTCCACATCGTCGTCGCCGTGGTGAAGCCGTCCGGCCGGCCCGACGGACCCCAGTGCGTCGCCAGCGTCGACGGCAGGTCGGGCCAGCGCCCGGGTGAGGACGCCAGCACCACCGCGGCGGGCGCCCAACTCGCGATCGCGGCCAGCACGGGCCGGAAACGTCGTGTCATGGTCGTACCTCCTTGAGCATCGCGGTGATGTCGTCGTCGCCCAGGCCGAGCCGGCGGGCCTCGGCCACGAACGCCCGGGCCAGCTCCGCCAGCCGCATCCGGTCGGCGCTGACGTGGCCGCTGACCACCGCACCGCGCCCCCGGCGCAGGTCGATGAGGCCCTCGTCGCGCAACTGGGCGTAGGCGCGCAGGACGGTGTGCATGTTGACGCCGAGCGCGGCGGCCAGGTCACGGGCGGGCGGCAACCGCTCGCCCGCGGTCAGCTCGCCGCGGGCGAGGCCGCCCCGCACCTGGCCGGCGATCTGGTCGGCCAGCGGCAGGGGGGAGGCCGGGTCAACGGTGAACAACATGTTCGCATAGTAATAGAACAAGTGGCTCTACGCCAACCGAGCGGGTCGCAGCCACCACTGCGTACAGTGTGTCGGTGGCGGATTTACGGCAGCGGATCCTCGCGGACCTCGGCGTCCGGGCGACGATCGTTCCCAAGGTCGAGATCCGGCAGCGGGTCACCTTCCTCAAGGACTACCTGCGGTCGACCCCGGCCCGGGGCTTCGTGCTCGGGGTCAGCGGCGGCCAGGACAGCACCTTGACGGGCCGGCTCTGCCAGCTCGCCGCCGAGGAGGTGCGCGCGGAGGGCGGCGACGCCGTGTTCGTCGCGGTGCGGCTGCCCTACGGCGTGCAGGCCGACGAGGACGACGCGCAGACCGCGCTGGGGTTCATCCGGCCCGATCGCGCGGTCGTGGCCAACGTCAAGCCGGCCACCGACGACGTCGCGACCGAGGCGGCGCGGGCGCTGGGCCAGGCCGGGCTGCGGGACCTCGTCCGCGGCAACGTCAAGGCCCGCGAGCGCATGGTCGTCCAGTACGCCATCGCCGGGGAGCTGAACCTGCTCGTCGTCGGCACCGACCACGCGGCCGAGGCGGTGACGGGCTTCTTCACCAAGTACGGCGACGGCGGCGTCGACCTGACCCCGCTGACCGGCCTGACCAAGCGCCAGGGCGCGGCCCTGCTCCAGGAGCTCGGCGCCCCGCCCAGCGCCTGGGAGAAGGTGCCCACCGCCGACCTCGAGGACGACCGGCCCGCCCTGCCCGACGAGGTGGCGCTCGGGCTGACCTACGCCCAGATCGACGACTACCTCGAGGGTGTCGAGGTCGCGCCGGAGATAGCGGCGAAGGTCGAGTCGGTCTACCTGGCGACCCGGCACAAGCGCGCGGTCCCCGCGACCCCGCTCGACGACTGGTGGCGCTGACCCGGGCCGTCAGCGGGCGATGCCGAGGTCCGTCAACGTACGCGAGCGCAGGCTGTCGGCCTCGCGCAGGAACGCGCCGAAGTCCGCGCCCGGCAGGTAGGCGTCGGTCCAGCGGTTGCGCGCCACCGTGTCACCCCAGGCCGGTGCCGCCCGCAGGCCGTCGGCGATGCCCAGCAGCGCTCGCTCGTCGGCATCACCCAGCCCCGGCGGCGCCACCAGCCCGCGCCAGTTGAGGAACACGACGTCGACGCCCGCCTCCCGCAGCGTCGGCGCGTCCACCCCGGGCGTACGGGCGGCGCCCGTCACCGCGAGGACCCGCAGCTGGCCCGAGACGATCTGCTGGACGTACTCGCCGAGGCTGGACACCGCGACCGCCACCCGGCCCGCGAGCGCCGCCGCCAGCAGGGTCCCGCCGCCGTCGTACCGGACGTAGCGGACCGACCGCGGCGGGATCCCGAGCGCCCGCGCGACCAGCATCGGCGCGAGGTGGTCCGGCCCGCCGGTGGTGGAGCCGCCGCCCACGGCCAGCGTCGACGGCGCCGCGCGCCAGGCGGCCACGAGGTCGGCGAGCGTCCGCAGTGGAGAGTCGCGGGTCACCACGAACGCCTCGGGCTCCTCGACCAGCCGGGCGACCGGCGTGACGTCCGCGAGCGTCGGCGCGCCGGGCAGGGTGTGCTGGGCACCGACGAGCCCGAGCCCCATCAGCATGAGCATCGCGCCGTTGCCCCGCTCGTACACGAGCCGCTGGAGGCCCACCGCGCCGCCGGCGCCGGGCAGGTGGAAGATCTCGATGCCCCGCGCCACCCCGCTGACCTCGAGCGCGGTGCCGACCGCCCGCGCCGTCACGTCGTAGCCGCTGCCGGGCGCGTTGGGCACCATGAGCCGCAACGGCGGCGGAGCCGCCCGGTCGCACCCGGCCAGGGCGGCTACCGAGGCGGCGAGGAGCGTCCGGCGGCGCACGCCCACCATCCTCAGTCCTCGCCCGTGACCACCGCCAGCCGGTCCGCCCGCCGACCGCGGAACAGCTTGGGCAGGTGCGGCAGGGCGAGCGCGGCCACGGCGAGCAGCAGCAGCGCGAGCGTCAGCGGCCGGGTCACGAAGATCGACAGGTCGCCGTCGGCGAGCAGCAGCGCGCGCCGGAACTGGGTCTCCATCAGCGGTCCCAGGATCAGCCCGAGGATGGCGGGCGCGATCGGGAAGTCCAGGTGCCGCATGAGCATGGCGACCAGGCCGATGCCGTACGCGAGCAGCACGTCGACGATGTTCCCGGACACCGCGTACACGCCCAGCGTGGCGAACACGAGGATGCCGGCGTAGAGCAGCGGCCGCGGCACCTGCAGCACCTTCACCCACAGCCGGATGAGCGGGAGGTTGAGCGCGAGCAGCAGCACGTTGCCGACGAACAGCGACGCGATCAGCGCCCAGACCAGACTGCTCTGGGTCTGGAAGAGCTGCGGGCCCGGGGAGAGGTTGAAGTAGCTGAACGCGGCCAGCATGACCGCGGCGGTGGCGGAGGTCGGAATGCCGAGGGTCAGCAGCGGTACGAGCACCCCGGAGAACGACGCGTTGTTGGCCGCCTCGGGGCCGGCGACGCCCTCGATCGCGCCCCGGCCGAACTCGTCCTTGTTCTTGGCGCGCCGCTTCTCGTACATGTAGGACAGGAACGTGGGCAGTTCCGCGCCGCCCGACGGCAGCGCGCCGAACGGGAAACCGAGCGCGGTGCCGCGCAGCCACGGGCGCCAGGACCGGGCCCAGTCGGCGCGGGAGAGCCAGGCGAAGCCCGTCGCCGGCTCCAGCGGCACCGGCTTCTCGGGCAGGTCCCGCAGGCGCGAGGCGATGAACAGCGCCTCGCCGACCGCGAACAGGCCGACGATCACGACCACCACGTCGATGCCGTCGAGCATCGACGCGACGCCGAAGGTGAAGCGGGCCTGGCCCGTCAGCGCGTCGATCCCGACGACACCGAGGAACAGCCCGAACGTCAGCGACATCAGGCCGCGGACGAGCGACGCACCGACCACCGCGGTGACGGTGACCATCGCGAGCAGCGCCAGCGCGAAGTAGTCCGAGGCGCGGAACGACACCGCCAGCCGGGCCATCGGCTCGGTCACGAACGTGAGCAGGACGGTCGTGATGATCGCGGCGACGAACGAGCCGATCGCGGCCGTGGCGAGCGCGGCGCGGGCCCGGCCGCGCCGGGCCATCTGGTAGCCCTCGATCGAGGTCGCCACCGAGGCGGACTCGCCGGGCGTGTTGAGCAGGATCGAGGTGGTGGAGCCGCCGTACATGGCGCCGTAGTAGATGCCGGCGAACATGATCAGGGTGCCGGTCGGGTCGTCCAACTCGAGCGCGACGGGCAGCAGCAGCGCGATGGTCAGGGCCGGGCCGATGCCGGGCAGCATGCCGACCAGGGTGCCGACGGTGACACCGATGGCCGCGTACAACAGGTTCTGCGGCGTCAGCACCGTGCCGAAGCCGTCGACGAGGTCGGCGAACGCGTTCACAGCGGCAGCACCCCCGCCGGAAGCACGATGCCGAGCAGCTTGGTGAAGGCGAGGTAGACGGTCAGGGAGAGCGCGAGACCGACGATCGCGTCACGGGCGATCACCTCGCGGAACGGACGGGTGGAGAGCAACTGTGCCGCTCCGATGTAGAACGCGAGGGTGGCGAGCACGTAGCCGACCGCCGTGTACTTCAGGACGAACGCGTACGTGACGAGCAGCGCCAGCAACAGGAGCGGCGCCCGCCAGGCGGGGCGGGGTCCGTCGTCGGTCGCCGGGGTCCGGCGGCGCCAGGCGACGACCTGGGTGCCGAGATAGAGGCCGGCCACGACCACCCACAGCCCGGTGACCACGAGCGGTGCGAACGTCGGCCCGCCCAGCGTGACGCCGCGGTCGGCGCCGACGACCAGCGCCCGCGCGAACAGCGCCAGCCCGGCCGCGACGAGGACCACGCCGGCGGCGAGCCCGGCCAGCGGGCTCGCCTCCGGCCGACCTGGTTCGGTCACTGGCCAAGCCCGATCTCGGCGAGAACCGAGGTGATCCGGGTGCTCTCGGACTCGAAGTACGCCTTCGCCTCGTCGCCGGACTTGTAGAAGTCCTGCCACTTCTTCTCGGCGAGCGCCTGCTTCCACGCGTCGGAGGCGTGCAGCTTGTCGACCAGCCCGATCACCGCGGTCCGGTCGGCGTCGCTGATCCCGGGCGGTGCCACGACGCCGCGCCAGTTCAGCAGTTCCACCTCGTACCCGGCGTCCTTGATCGTCGGGGTGGGCGTGCCGGCCCCGACGTCCTCCGGCGCCGCGCCGGAGACGGCCAGCGCCCGCAGGTCGCCGGCCTTGACCAGGTCGGCGAACTCGCTGGCACCGGAGACCCCGACCGAGATGTCGCCGGAGAGCAGCGCGGCCTTGGCCTCACCGCCGCCCGAGTAGGCCACGTACTGCTTCGCCACCGTCTTCGCGTCGGCGCCGGCCGCCTTGGCCAGCAGCCCGACGAGGATGTGGTCGGTGCCGCCGGCCGAGCCGCCGCCCCATTTCACCGCGGTCGGGTCGGCCTTGGCGGCGTCCAGGAGATCCTTCAGGCTCTGGTACGGCGAGTCGGCGCGCACGACGACGACCTCGGACTCGGAGGTCAGCGTCGCGATCGGCGTCGTCCCGGTCAGGTTCACCTGCGACTTGTTGGTGACGACGCCACCGATCATCACGAGGCCGGTGATCATGAGCTGGTGGGCGTTGCCGGAGTGGCTGCTGACGAGCTCGGCCAGGCCGATCGTGCCGGCGGCACCGTTGACGTTGCGCACCTCCGCCGACTGTCCGTTGAGGAGGCTCGCGTCCTGCAACGCCTTCTGCATCGAGCGGGCGGTGGTGTCCCACCCGCCACCGGCGGCCGCCGGCGCCATGATCTGCAACGTCTTGCTCGGGTACGCCGCGGCGGCCGGCTCCTCCTTCCCACCGACCGACTGCTCCGCGCAACCGGCCGCGCCGAGGACGAGCGCGGACACCGCTATGCCGAGGAACCTTCTGCGCATCATGGGGGTGACGCTCCTGTCGCGGAGGGATGGCGGGCGTGCTACCGCGCACCATGCCCGAGCCCGCGGCGGCGGGTCACGCTTGTGGCCGCACAGGAACTTCTGGTCGTTTCGGTCGCGGCCGACGGAGCCCGCCTTTCGCCGGAACGGCCGGCGAGTACCCTCGGTCGACACACCGGCCGCGAGGAGCAGGCGTATGCGCTGGCAGCTCACCCTCACCCGGCAGCTCCTGCTGTTCCAGCTCGGCATCGTGCTGCTGGTCGTGGCCGCGGTCGCCGCGGTGTCATTGGCCGGGTCCGCCGCCGCGTTCCGGCGCGAGGAGGGCGGCCGGTTGCGGTCGATCGCGGCGAACCTCGCCGCCAACGAGACGGTCCGACAAGGTGTCGGCGACCCGCTCTGGCAGGAGCCGCTGGCGGGAGTGGCCGAGACCGCGCGCAGCGTCTCCGGATCCTCCTTCGTCGTGCTGACCGACGCGGGCGGGACCCTGCTGACCGGCCCGGACAGCGGTCGCCGGGCTCCGTTGGGCGACAGCTACGGGCTCGCCGGCCGCGGCTGGCTCGGGGTCGTGGACGACGGGTCCCGGTTCCTCGTCGCGCACGAGCCGATCCTGGACCCGGGCGACGCCCGCGTGCTGGGCCTGGTGATCGCCGGCAAGGCGTACCCGTCGTGGCCCGAGCTGATCGCGGCCGCCACCCCGGACCTGCTGACCTACCTGCTGCTCGGGTCCGTGCTCGGCGTCGGCGGCTCCCTGCTGCTGGCCCGCCGCGTGAAGCGGCAGACGCTCGGGCTCGAGCCGCGCGAGATCGCCGGGCTCGTCGAGCACCGCGAGGCCATGCTGCACGGCATCAAGGAGGGCCTGATGGGCCTGGACACCGCCGGCCGGGTGACGCTGGCCAACGACGAGGCGGTCCGGCTGCTCGGGCTGCCACCCGACGCCACGGGCCGCCCGCTGCGGGCGATCGTCGGCGCGCCGCTGGCCGACCTGCTGACCGGCGGCATCGACGAGCCCGACGCGGTCGTCGTGCAGGACGCCCGGGTGCTGGTGCTCAACCGGATGCCGGTGGTCGTGCGCGGCACCGCGGTCGGGTCGGTGACGACGCTGCGCGACCAGACCGAGCTGTCCTCGCTGGAGCGTGAGCTGGCCCTGAGCCGCACGGCGACCGACACCCTGCGGGCGCAGGCCCACGAGTTCACGAACCGGCTCCACACGATCTCCGGGCTGCTCCAGCTCGGCCAGCACGAGGAGGCGGTCACCTTCATCATCAGCGCCGGTGAGGCCCAGGAGGCCCTGAGCAACGAGGTGCAGTCGCGGATCGCCGACCCGGCCCTGGCCGCGTTGATCATCGCCAAGGCGAGCGTCGCCGCCGAGTTGCGGGTGAAGCTGGCCGTCCGGGCCGACAGCGGCATCCCCACGCCGCTGGACGACCAGCTCTCGGCCGACCTCGTCACGGTCACCGGCAACCTCGTCGACAACGCCATCGACGCGGTGTCGCCGGGCGGGCGCGTCGAGGTGGGTGTCCGCCACGACGGCACGGACCTGGTCGTCACGGTCTGGGACTCGGGCGCCGGCGTCGGCGGCGACCTCGCCGACCAGGTGGTCCGCAGCGGGTTCACCACCAAGGGCGGCGACGGTCACCGCGGCCTCGGCCTCGCGCTGGTGAGCCGGGTCTGCGCGGCCCGCGGGGGAGCGGTCACGGTCGACGGGCCGACGTTCACGGCGCGGCTGCGCGCATGATCCGGGTGCTGGTCGTCGACGACGACTTCATGGTGGCCCGGGTGCACACCGGGCTCGTCGAACGCGTGCCCGGGTTCACGGTCGTCGGGGTCGCGCACACGGGCGAGGACGCGCTCGCCGCGGTCGACCGGCTCGGTCCCGACCTCGTGCTGCTCGACATCTACCTGCCGGACGTCTCCGGGCTGGAGGTGCTGCGCCGGCTGCGGGAGAAGGCCAGCCCCGTCGACGTGCTGGTGGTGACCGCCTCGCGCGACGCGCAGACCGTCCGCGACGCCCTGCGGGGCGGGGTCGTGCACTACGTGGTCAAGCCGTTCTCGTTCGACACCCTGCGGGCGAGCCTGGAACGCTACGAGGCGGCGCTGCAAAGGTTCGCCGCGGCGGGCCCGGACACCACGGCGCAGACCGATGTGGACAAGCTGTTCGGCGCGCTGCGGGTGACCGACGTGACGCTGCCCAAGGGGCTCAACCCGACCACCGCGGACCTGGTGGTCTCCGTCCTGCGGGACAGCGAGACCGACCTGTCCGCGGCGGAGTGCGCGGAGCGGGCCGGGCTGTCCCGGGTCAGCACCCGCCGCTATCTCGAATACCTGGCCGGCACGGGCCGCGCGGAGGTGCGGCGGCGGTACGGCGGAACGGGCCGGCCGGAGCACCGCTACCGCTGGATCCGCTGACGGGTCCGTCGATATGGGCCGGGTGGCGCGCGGTCTCGGGCCAGAATCGGTCATATGGCGCGTACGGTGGCCCAGGCGATGGTCGGCACGCTCAAGGCGTCCGGCGTGCGGCGCGTCTACGGCATCCCCGGTGACTCCCTCAACGGCTTCACCGACGCCCTGCGCCGCGACGGCGGCCTGGCCTGGGAGCACGTCCGGCACGAGGAGGCGGGCGCGTTCGCCGCGGCCGGCGAGGCGGCGATCACCGGCGAGCTGGCCGTCTGCGCCGGCAGCTGCGGGCCGGGCAACCTGCACCTGATCAACGGCCTGTACGACGCCAACCGCAGCGGCGTGCCCGTCCTGGCGATCGCGGCCCACATCCCGGCCGAGGAGATCGGCAGCGACTACTTCCAGGAGACCCACCCGCAGAACCTGTTCGCCGAGTGCAGCGTCTACTGCGAGCTGGCCAGCATCCCGGAGCAGGTGCCGCGGCTGCTGGAGATGGCGATGCGGGCCGCGCTGCAGCGTCGGGGTGTGGCCGTGCTGGTCGTACCCGGTGAGATCTTCCTCGACGACGCCGTCGGTCGCTGGCCGACCGCCGTGCGCCGGGCACTCGCCGTCGTGCGGCCGGACGACGCGTCGCTGGCCGCGGCCGCCGAGGTGCTCAACCGGGCGCAGCGGCCGACCATCCTGGCCGGCGCGGGCTGTGCCGGCGCGCACGAGCAGGTCATCGCCGTCGCCGGCGCGCTGAAGGCACCGGTGCTGCACGCGATGCGGGGCAAGGAGCACGTCGAGCACGACAACCCGTACGACGTCGGCATGACCGGGCTCATCGGGTTCAGCTCCGGCTACCGGGCGATGGAGCACTGCGACGCCCTGCTCATGCTCGGCACCGACTTCCCGTACCGGCCGTTCTATCCGGAGGACGTGCCCGTGGTCCAGGTCGACGTGCGCGGCGAGCGCATCGGCCGCCGCGTGCCCGTCCGGGTGCCGCTGGTCGGCACGGTCCGCGACACCGTCGACGCGCTGCTCCCGCTGCTCACCCCGAAGGCGGACACGGCCCACCTGGACCGGATGACCGCCCACTACCGCCGCGCCCGGGCGCGCCTCGACCGCCTGGCCGAGCCCAGCCGCGGCGACCGCCCGCTGCACCCGCAGCACGTCGCCGCGACGATCGACCGGCTGGCCGCCGACGACGCGGTGTTCACCACCGACGTCGGCACCCCGTGCATCTGGGCCGCGCGCTACCTGCACATGAACGGCCGGCGCCGGCTGATCGGCTCGTTCAACCACGGCAGCATGGCCAACGCGCTTCCACAGGCGATGGGCGCCCAGGCCGTCGACCGCGGCCGGCAGGTGGTCGCCCTCTCCGGCGACGGCGGGCTCGCGATGCTCCTCGGCGAGTTGCTGACGCTGCGCCAGCAACGGCTCCCGGTCAAGGTCGTGGTGTTCAACAACGGCGCGCTGTCGTTCGTGGAGCTGGAGATGAAGGCGGCGGGCATCGTCACGTACGCGACGGAGCTCTCGGACCCGGACTTCGGCGCGATCGCCGCGGCGGCCGGCCTGTTCGGGGCGCGGGTCGAGCGGGCAGACCAGCTCGAGTCCGCGCTGTCGGAGGCGTTCGCGTTCGACGGGCCGGCGCTGGTCGAGGTGCGCACGGCGCGGCAGGAGCTGTCGCTGCCGCCCAAGCTCACCTATGGACAGATCAAGGGCTTCACGCTGTACGCGACGCGCACCATCCTGTCCGGCAACGCCGACGAGATCGTCGAACTGGCCCACACGAACCTGCGCCAGCTCGACCTGGAATAGTCGTTCACCCCGGACGCCTTAATTGTCGTATGACAAGAAATGGTTTCGATTGATCCATGTCCACCCCTAGACTCACGGGCCTGAGATCACGGGGGAGGGCGCCATGCTCGGACGTCGATCGGTTGTGCTCGCGTTGCTCGTGGCGCTGGGGGTGGTCCCGGCCACCGGGGCCGCGGCGGCCCCGCGCCGGGCCGACCTCACGGTCGCCGCCACCGTCGCACCGGCGACGGTCTCCACCGCGGGCGGCTCGGCCCAGCTCCGGGTCCCCGTGCGCAACATCGGCGGCGCCCCGGCCGCGGACGCCACCGTGCGGATCACGCTGCCGGCGGGCATCGGGCTCGAGGGCGACTCGGTCGCGTTCGCCGACTGGACCTGTGCCGTCGCCGGCCCCGTGTGGACCTGCACCCACCCCGGCCTTGTCGCAGGTGCCGCGGCCGAGACGCTCACCTTCCCGCTGACGGTGGCGCCCGGGTCCGACGGCGTCGTGCGCACCATCCCGGTCACCGTCGCGACCTCCACCCGGGAGGCCAGCACGCGCAACAACCGGGCGACCGCGGCCGTCCGCCTCGCCACGCCGGTCCCCGGTGACATCACCGTCGGGTTGACGGCCGTGCCCGCCGAGGTGGTGGTCGGCGACCGGATCGAACTGCGCGTCCAGGTGCGCAACTCCGGTGCCGGCGACGGCTGGGCCTACGTCAACGTCCCGTTGCCCGACGGCGTCGACTTCGTCTCGCCCAGCGGCACCGACGGCTGGGACTGCAACTTCGGCCGCGACGTGGAGACGGGCGTCCGCTCGTGGGGCTGCTCGTACACGAGCGGGTTGGCTCCCGGCGAGGCCGCCCTGCCCCTGCTGCTGTTCGCCACTCTCACCACGGGCACGCCGGGCAGCGTCCTGCCGTTCTCGGTGACCGCCCGCCCGCAGGAGGGCGAGCCGGACCTCGACGACAACGTCGCCCGCACGCAGGTCACCGTGGTCGAGCCGGCGGTCGTCAGCGGCGTCGTCTGGGCCGACCACGACGGCGACGGCCGGCGGGCGGCCGACGAGTCCGGCAGCGGCTACCGCGTCGGCGTGTGGCTCGTCCCGCTCGCGCCCGCCGACGGCGAACCCGCCGAGATCCCGGCCACCGTCGCGGCCGACGGCACCTACCGGGCGGCGGTCAAGCCCGGCGCCTACCGCGTGCAGGTGCGTCTGGACAACTGGGTGTGGGCGGACTTCACCGCGGCCGACGCCGGCGATTCCGACATCGTCACGGTGGACCACCAGACCTACCAGGTGGTGGGCGACAGCGCGGCGCTCGACCTGCGCGGCGGCACGGAGACGGTCGTCGACGCCGGCGCCCGCTACGTGAGTTGACGTAACGGGTTTCGACCCCGCGACGCTTTCCCACGGGGGGAGGCGCCATGTCCGCGGCAATCGACGTCAACGGCCTGATCGCGCTGGCCGATCAGGTACGCGCCGCGCCGGCGCGACGCCTGGAGCTGACCGCCGCCTGCGACGGCGTGGCGTGGCTCGCCCACGTCCCGGCCGCCACCGAGTCGTGCGTCAACCTCCTCGCCCAGAGCGACCCGCGGGCCCGCGAGATGCCCTGCGAGCTCGGCAGCAGCTCGATGGAGGTGCCCAGTGCCGTGGCGACCTTCCGCCGGTGGTGGCCCAAGGCGGTCATCGCCATGGGCGACCCGGGGCAGCCCGACCCGCGCGAGCCGTTGCGACCCGGCGTCGTGCTCTGGCGGTTCGACGGTGTCACCGCGTCGCCGGCGATCGGGCCGCCGAGCGCCACCGGGTCCGCCGCGATCGCGGCTCTCTTCGCCGGCCTGCCGTGGGAGCCACCGTCGCTGATGGTCGAGGCGGCCGCGCCGCTCGCCGACGTCGAGGTCGAGGACCTGCTGGCCAGCCTGGTGCATCCGCTGCGGCTGCCGTCCGGCCGGTGGGAGCGCTCGCCCGGTTCGTGGGAACGCTACCTGCAGGCGTGGTGCTGCCTGGGCCTCCTGCACCACCGGCCGGAGCAGCCGTGGCCGACCTCGGCCCGGCGGCGGCTGCTGGTCGAGCTCGCCTACGGTGTCGAGGACTGGGTCACCGAAGCGGCTCTCTACGCCCTGGTCGCGGCCGCCTGGGCCGACCCCGCCTGCCGCGCGGACGTCGCCGAGCTGGTCCGGACCCGATACAGCCTGATGCGCGCGGCGGCCGAGACCAGACCCCTGACGATCGGGGCCTCGGTCGCCCAACTGGTCGCCATCACCCCGGAAGCGCCGCCGCGACGACGGTCTCTGTTGGACAAGGTCAGGCGGCGGCCCACTTCCGGACAGCGGTGAAGCCGTCGGCCTGCTTCATCCAGAAGTAGCCGTAGGTCGGGACGCTGCCCAGGTAGCGACCGACCTGGTCGAGCAGGACCCTGGTGCCGGCCCGG
Organism: Asanoa siamensis; assembly: GCF_016862555.1. Lineage (GTDB taxonomy): Bacteria > Actinomycetota > Actinomycetes > Mycobacteriales > Micromonosporaceae > Asanoa > Asanoa siamensis. Next base: position 55,628 of record NZ_BONE01000031.1, read on the forward strand.
TCGTGGTCGGCCAGGTAGTTGGCGAGCGCCAGCCAGTGCCGCAGCGTGGTGCCCCGGCCGGTCAGCCGGGGCTCGCCGGCGCCGCGCCACTTGGCGGCGCACCACTCGATCTCGGCGATCACCTCGGGCCGGCGGAAGTAGTCCATCTTGGCCCCCAGCGACTCCGGCCGCGCGTTGAAGCCGTGCTCCGTCAGCGCGTACTCGAAGTGGGCCAGCAGCGGCAGCATCGCCACCGAGGAGCCCACGGGTGCGGCGGTGGCGGGCTGCCGGGCCGCCGCGAACATCTGCTCGTGCGAGCCGTACCACTTCCGGCACAGGTAGGTGACGGCCACCAGGTGGGCCGCGAAGTTGAACGGGTCACGCTTGACCGCCTCGGCGGCCGCGGCCGCGAACTCGTCCTGCCGGCCGTGCCCGTCGGCGAGCATCGAGGTCATCAGGACCATCCACGGGTACGGGTCGTCCGGGTTGAGCTCCACCGCGCGCCGGCTGGCGTGCGCCGCCAGCGTGGAGAGGCGGTCGAACTCGTGGAACTGCTCGGCCGTGGTCTCGCGGGCGGACCCGGAGCCGCGCGCGTCGCCGGCGAGCTCGAGCAGGGCCTCGGCGCGCAGGATGGCGACGGTCGGATCGGCGGGTGCGGCGGCCTCCCAGGCGTCGAGCCACTGTGGCTGGTGCCCGGCGGCCTTGCCCAGCACCCAGAGCCGGCGGTCACGCAGCTCCCAGTCACGGCCGGTGACCGCGATCAGGTCGCGGGCGGCCGCCCAGTCACCGCCGAGCACGCGGTCACGCACAGCGCGTAGCTCGACATCGGCCTGGCTGTAGTCCAGATCCGGTTTGGGCATCCTGCGCAGCAGTCCGAACATGCGGGCGATCCTAGGGATCGACGCCGGTGCGCGCTGCCCCGCTGGCGCGTACCGGTCATGCTGAACTGGTGCGACTCATCCTGAACGTGCTCTGGTTCATCTTCGGCAGCGGCCTCCTGCTCGGCCTCGCCTACGGCGTGGCGGCCCTGATCTGCTTCGCGCTCGTCGTCACGATCCCCTTCGGCATCGCGTCGCTGCGGCTGGCGGTCTACTCGCTGTGGCCGTTCGGCCGCACGATCGTCACCCGCCCGGGCGCCGGCGTCCCGTCGGGCATCGCGAACATCCTCTGGGTGGTGCTGGCCGGCTGGTGGCTGGCGCTGGCCCACATCGTCGCGGGAGTCGCCCAGTGCGTGACGATCATCGGCATCCCGTTCGGCATCGCCAACTTCAAGCTGGTGCCGGCGGCCTTCTGGCCCCTCGGCCGCGAGATCGTCGACCTCGACTGACGGGGCTGTGACCCGGACCGCGCGGGCGGCCCGGGTCACGTCGCCTACCAGCCCACGGCGACCAGGAGCCACCGCGGGTCGGCGTGGGAGATGAACGAGGACTGTTCGGCGTAGTCGTCGTACGGGAAGCCGTAGGACAGGTTGTCGATCGCGCGGTCGTGCCAGAACTTCGCGTAGTAGTTCGCCGGCGGCGCCTGGTAGAAGGTCGCCGGGTTCGACCACTGTGACTGCGGCAGGTGCGCCACGTGGCGGTTGAGGGCCGCGCATCCCGCCGCGTTGTTCGCCAGCGGACCCGCGCACCCGAGTATGTCCGATGTGGACGCCGGCAGGCCGTTCGCCGCCGCGTACGCGGTCAGGTAGTTCTGATAGGCGCCACCGGCGCGGAACTGGGGTGAGTTGCCCGGCGACGGGATCCGGTACGGCGCCTGGATCGTCGCCAGGTGCTTGAACTCCGCCGGCACCGCGTCGGAGAAGCGCTGGAACGTGACCGCGCGGTCCTCGGCGAACGTCGCCTCCGTCTCACCGACCGCCGCGTCGTAGCCGTCGTCCGCGCGCAGCCGCATCGCCAGCTTCAGCGCGAACGCGTCGACCCGGGTCGTGTTGCCGTTGAACACGTTCGGCCCGACCGTGAACTCGATGAAGTCACTGTATTCGCTGGTCGGTGAGCCGAGGTGGAAGTACATCCGCCCGGCCGTGTTGGCCGGCATGTCGAAGTAGGGCTGCTCGGCGATCGAGTGCACCTGCCCGTTGTAGCTCCAGTAGACCTGGCTGTCGGGGTAGCGGCCGTTGGTCCGGTTCAGGATCTTGACCATGACCACGTTCTGCGCGGGCGGGATGGCGCTGGTGTCGCCCCAGAAGCCACCGGTCGGCGGCGGGTTCGTGGGCGGCGGCGTCGGACCGCTTTCGGTGGTACGCACGACGAACTCCCACAACGAATAGCCGTACGGCGTGGCCCGCAAGGTGCCGTTCATCCGCACGTAGCGACCCGAGCCACTCACGGCCAGGGTCTGCGTGCCGCCGGCGCCGGTCGTGGTCGAGTAGACCGTCTGCCACGGACCGTCCGGCCCGCCGGACACCTGGATCTGGAAGGCCCGCGCGAACGCCGGCTCCCACTGCAGGACGACCTGACAGAGCGTCCGGGTGCTGCCGAGATCAACGCGGATCCACTGTGGATCGGCGAAGGTGCTCGACCAGCGGGTCGCACCGTTGCCGTCGAATGCCGCCGACGCGGGCATGGTCGCGTTCTCGACCGTGGACGCCGCGGCCGGCCGGTTGAGCGCGGCGTTGCCCGAGCAGGTCGGCCCGGTGTCGATCAGGCCGTACACCTGGAACTCCCAGAGCGAGTACCCGTACGGCGTGCCGCGCGCGGTGGCGTTCATCCGCACGTACCGGCCGGCTCCCGTGACGGTCAACGCCTGGGTGCCGCCGGTCCCGGTGGTGGTCGAGTAGATCGTGGTCCACGGCCCGCCGGCGGCGGTCGCCACCTGGATCTGGAAGGCCCGCGCGTAGGCGGCCTCCCACTGCAGGACCACCTGGGAGACCTGGGTGATCGAGCCGAGGTCGACCTGGAGCCATTGCGGGTCGCCGAACGCGCTCGACCAGCGGGTGCCGGCGTTGCCGTCGACGGCGGCAGACGCGGGCGAGGCGGCGTTCTCGGTGGATGACGCGGTGGCCGGCTTGCCCTGGGAGACCAGGACGAGGGCGGCGTCGGCGGGCGACCGGGTGGTCGCGACGAGCAGCCCGGTGAGCAGGGTGGCCGCGGCGACCACGGCGAGCGCGGCGCGGCGGGATCGGGAAAGAGCCAGAGGCATGCGAAGACTCCTGCGGGGACGGAAGCAGGGGTGAGAGAGCGCTCTCAGGCGCAGACGCTCGTCCCCGAGGGGTGGCCTTGTCAAGAGGCAATTCGACAACGCCGAATATTCGTCCCCTTGACTGGCGAGCCGCGAGTCGTGAACCTGTTGGAGAGCGCTCTCCAAGTTCGTCCGTCCCCGAATAGGAGTGCACATGCCAGCCCCACCCCGCCGCCGGCTGCTCGTCGCCGGCGCGATCCTCGCCATGCTCGCCACCGGGGTCCCCGCGACCCCGGCCGTAGCCGCCGGCCCCCTGATCTCCCAGGGCAAGCCGGCCACGGCCTCGTCCACCGAGAACGCCGGCACCCCCGCCTCCGCCGCCGTCGACGGCAACCCCGGCACCCGCTGGTCCAGCGCCTTCAGCGATCCCCAGTGGCTCCAGGTCGACCTCGGCGCCACCGCCGCGATCGACCAGGTCGAACTCGTCTGGGAGTCGGCCGCCGCGTCCGCGTTCCAGATCCAGGTCGCCGCCTCCGCGACGGGCCCGTGGCAGACCGTCTACTCCACCACCACCGCGACCGGCGGCACCCAGACCCTCGCGGTCACGGGATCCGGCCGCTACGTCCGCATGTACGGCACCGCCCGCACCAGCGGCTGGGGCTACTCGCTCTGGGAGTTCCGTGTCTTCGGCACCACCGGTGGCGGCGGCCCCACCGACCCGCCACCTGCCGGCGGCACCCCGATCTCCGCCTTCAAGACCGTCAACGCGTCCTCGTACGAGGGCGGCAACGCCCCCGCCGCGGCCGTCGACGGCCGGACCACCACCCGCTGGTCGAGCCAGTACAGCGATCCACAGTGGATCAGCGTCGACTTCGGCGGCACCGCCAGCATCAACCAGGTCGTCCTCACCTGGGAGAGCGCCTACGCCTCCGCGTACCGCCTGGAGACCTCGACCAACGGCACCACCTGGACCAGCGTCTACAGCACCACCGCCGGCCGCGGCGGCACGGAACGGCTCGCGGTCACGGCGAGCGGCCGCTTCCTGCGCCTCTACGGCACCGCCCGCGCCACCGGCTACGGCTACTCGCTGTGGGAGTTCCAGGTCTTCGGCACCGTGGACACCAGCGCGACCAGCCCGCCGCTGCTCTCCGGACCGACCCGCCCGCCGGCGACCACCGGCCAGTTCGCGCTCAGCGCACCCGCCGACGGCGCGATGGTCACCACCACCCGCCGCCCGGCAATGTCCTGGGCCGCGGTCGGCGGCGCCACCCGCTACCAGGTCTGGATCAACGTCAGCCGCACCGACTACGACTTCGCCGCGACCGGCAACCTGATCGACCTCTACACCCGCGTCGCCGAGGTCACCGGGACGTCGTACACGCCGACCTGGGATCTATCGGATCGTTGGACCTACAAGTGGTACGTCACCGCCGGCAGCACGACCAGCGCCATCCGCCGGTTCAGCGTCTACGTGCCCACCCTCGAAACGGTCGCGGACGGCATCAACGTCGTGGCCGGCGCCCGCGACCTCGACCGCAACGGCACGATCGCGCCGTACGAGGACTGGCGCCAGCCGATCGAGACCCGGGTCAACGACCTCCTGGGCCGGATGACGGCCGAGGAGAAGGCGTACCAGATGTTCTACAACGCCCAGGCGTTCCCGCGCGCGGGCTGGCACTTCGGCCCGGCCGGCGCGGCCGACCTGCACGCCGCGCTGCTCGGCTCCTCGGGCACCCGGCTCGGCATCCCGTTCGTCTCGGCCGGCGACACCATCCACGGCTACCAGACCACCTACCCGACGCAGAGCGCGCTGGCCGCGGCCCGCAACTACCCGCTGCAGTACAAGCTCGGCGACATGCAGCGCCGCGAGCAGCTCGAGGTCGGCACCCGCGGTGTGCTCGGCCCGCTGGCCGAGGTCGGCACCAAGGTGCTCTACCCGCGCATCCAGGAGGGCAACGGCGAGAACGCGGTCGTGGCCGCGGCCCAGGTGCGGGCGCTCGTCGCGGGCCTGCAGGGCGGCCCGGAGCTCAACCCGCGCTCGGTGCTCGCCACGGTCAAGCACTGGCCGGGCGAGGGCGCGGGTGGCGAGGCGCTGATCGTCTACGACGGGGTCACCATCAAGTACCACCTGATCCCGTTCCGGGCGGCGATGGAGGCGGGCGCCGTCAACATCATGCCCGGGTACGCGGGATCGTCCTTCCTGGACCCCGGTGGCCCCGGGGCCGGTGACAGCGCGCCGATCCTCGCGTACCTGCGACAGAATCTGGGTTATCAAGGCCTGATCACCACCGACTGGCTGCCCTGGGGCGCGTGGGTCGGCGCGGCGCGGGCCGGCTCCGACGTGATGGGCGGCGCCGACCCGGGCGCGACCGGCTTCTCGATGGGCACCTTCATCAGTTCCGTGGGCGCGGCGCGGATCGACGACGCCGTGCGCCGGGTGCTGCGGATCAAGTTCCAGCTCGGCCTCTTCGAGAACCCGTACGGCGACCCGGTCAACGGCCCGTACCGGATGCACCAGCCGTCCTACACCGCCCTCGCCAACCAGGCGTCGCGTGAGGCCATGACGCTGCTGAAGAACGACGGTGCGGTGCTGCCGCTGCGACTGGCGGCCGGCGACACGGTCGTGGTCGCCGGGCCGCGCGCCACGGACACGTCCGCGTGCTGCATCTGGACCAGCTACTTCCACCAGGAGTACGGGTCGCTGACGATGCTGGACGCGATCCGGGCCAGGGGCGCGCAGGCCGGCGTGAACGTGGTCTCCGGCGACGCGCCGAACCCGAAGCTGGCGATCGTCGCGGTGGGGGAGGGTTCCTACACGCACGGGACGCAGTGGGTGAAGGAGCAGCCGTACCTGCCGCCGGACCAGCTCGCCCTGATCCGCAACTTCCGCGCCCGGGGGATCCCGGTGGTGGTCGCGCTGGTCATGCCCCGCCCGTACGTGATCACGGAGTGGCACGACCAGGCGAACGCGATCGTCGTCACCTACCGCGGTGGCGAGGAGATGGGGCCGGCGCTGGCCAGCCTGCTCTTCGGTGACTACGCGCCGACCGGCAAGCTGCCCTGGCAACTGCCACGCAGCCTGACCGACGTGCTCCGCCCGGGCGGCAGCGACGTGCTGGCGGACGCGACCGAGGCCTGGGACCTGCCCTACGACCTCGGCGCCACGGCCGCCCAGCGCACGACGCTGCGGTCCCAGATCGACGCCGGCCAGCAGCCGACGCCGACGGGCAACCCGCTCTACCAGTACGGAGCGGGGCGCACCGGCTTCTAGCCCGGTCGGGTCTCGGTCAGGGCGAGGTTGTGGCCGTCCGGGTCACGGAAGAACGTCATCCACAGCTCACCCGTGTCGTCCCGGTGCACCAGGTGCGGCTCGTCGAGGAAGGAGACCCCCTCCTTGGCGAGCCGCTCCCGCTCGGCGACCAGGTCGTCGACGGTGAAGTAGAGCGTCACCTTGCTGGCGAACGCCTCGGACTCGGGCACGCCGAGGTAGAGGCGGACGTCGCCGCTCTGGAAGAACGCCATCGACTGCCCCGGCACGTCGAAGAGGAACGGGATGCCGAGCACGTCCCGGTAGAACCGGACCGACCGCTCGAGCTCGCTCACGCTGACGTGGATCTGGGAAACCGCACCAACCGACATGCCTCTCAGCTCACCAGTCGTCGCTCAGCGTCGCAAGCGGACACCCGCGCGGACCGCGCCCACGCTCGCGGCGATGACGAGCGCGATGGCCAGCGCGTCGGTCAGGCCGAGCCGCTGGTGCAGCACGAGCCAGCCCGCGAGCGCCGCGAGGGCGGGCCCGAGGCTCGTCAGGACGGCGAAGGTCGCGGTGGGCATGCGGCGCAGGGCGGTCAGTTCCAACGTGTACGGCAGCAGCGAGGAGAGCACCGCGACCGCCGTGCCGAGGGCCAGCACGTGCGGGTGGAGCAGGGCCGCCCCGCCGTCGGTGACGCCCAGCGGCAGGGTCAGCACCGCGGCGGCGGCCATGGCGAGGGCCAGGCCGTCGAGCTTCGCGAAACGGGCGCCGACGCGGGCACTGAGCAGGATGTACGCGGCCCACATGGCGGCGGCGCCCAGGGCGAAGGCGACGCCGGCGAGGTCCAGCCGGCCGAGGCCGGTGCGGCCGAGGAGGGCGACGCCGGCGAGGGCGATGCCGGCCCAGGCCCAGCTCGCCGCCTTCCGGGCCGTGACGACCGAGAGCCCCAGTGGCCCGAGCACCTCGAGGGTCACCGCGAGGCCGAGCGGGATGCGGTCGATCGCGTGGTAGAAGAGCGTGTTCATGCCAGCCAGGGCGACGCCGAAGCCGCCGGCCAGGGCCCAGTCGGCGGCGCCGCGGCCGCGCAGCCGGGGCCGGCAGACGGCGAGCAGGACCACGGCGGCGATGGTCAGGCGCAGGGTGACGACGCCGCCGACGCCCGCCTGGGGGAAGAGCAGGGCCGCGACCGCGCTGCCGAACTGGACGGACAGGGCGCCGGCGAGGACGAGGGCCACCCCGCCGTCGGCGCGAGTCCGGGTCGCGGTCGGCGGGGTCAGCACGGCGGTCACGAAACGACGGTAAGGTCGGCCGCCGTACGCCCGGAAATGCCGATTTCCCTGGGCTTATGCTTCTAGGTTATGACCGTCGACCTCCGGCATCTGCGGGCCTTCCTGGCGATCGCGGACGAGGGCTCGATCACCCGCGCCGCGGCCCGGCTGCACGTGACCCAGCCGGCGCTGTCGCGGACGCTGCGCCAACTCGAGGAGCACCTGGGCGCCCGGCTGGTCGACCGGTCCACCCACCACCTGCGGCTGACCGCCGCCGGGCAGGCCTTCCGGGACCGCGCGGCGGCCGCGGTCGCCGCGGTCGACGACGTGCTCGACCCGGCCCGGGTGGGCAACGCGCCGCTGCGCCTCGGGCATGCCTGGTCGGCGCTCGGCGCGCTCACCACGCCGCTGCTGCGCCGCTGGCGGGAGCGTCATCCGGAAACGCCGCTGGAGCTGATGCGCATCGACGACCGCACCGCCGGCCTGGCCCGGGGCCGGGTCGACGTGGCGATCCTGCGGGGACCGGTGGACCTGCCCGGGGTGGCCGTCACGCCGCTGCTGCGCGAGGGCCGGGTGGCCGCGGTCCCGGCCGACAGCGCCCTGGCCGCGGCGGCCGCCCTCGGTCTCGACGATCTGGCGGACCAGCCGATCGCGGTCAACAGCCGCAGCGGCACGACGACACTGGAACTCTGGCCGCCGTCCCGCACCCCGGCCGCGACGGTCGAGGTGGCCAACACCGACGACTGGCTGGCGGCCATCGCCGCCGGCCGCGCCGTGGGCGTCTCCACCACGGCCACGGCCGCGATGTACCCGAACCCGGCGGTGGCGTACGTGCCGCTGGTCGACGCCCCGGAGATCACCGTCCACCTGGCCTGGCGCTCGCCACCGACGCACCCGGCGGTGGCCGACCTGGTCGCCCTCGCCCGGGAGGTCGCCGCAGCCTGATATGCGCGGAATTACGGCGCAAAGCCCACAGAATGGAGCGGTGAGCGCCGCGGGGGAGCTGGGCACGATCCGCACCAACGTGCCCGCCCGGCTCGACCGGCTGCCCTGGGCGCGCTGGCACTGGCTGATCGTGATCGGACTCGGCACCGTCTGGATCCTCGACGGGCTCGAGGTCACCATGGTCGGCAACCTCTCGGGCCAACTCGCCAAGCCCGACAGCGGCATCGACATCTCGCAGTCGCAGATCACGGGCCTCGCCGCCGCCCTCTACGTCGCGGGCGCCTGCACGGGCGCGCTCTTCTTCGGCTGGCTCACGGACCGCTACGGCCGCAAGAAGCTGTTCATCATCACGCTGGCCGTCTACCTGGTGGCCACGGGCCTGACCGCCCTGTCCTTCGAGGCGGTGGTTCTTCCTGTTCCGGTTCCTGACCGGCTTCGGCATCGGCGGCGAGTACGCGGCGATCAACTCGGCCATCGACGAGCTGATCCCGTCACGCCACCGCGGCCGGATCGACATCATCATCAACGGCACCTACTGGGCCGGCGCGGCCGCGGGCGCCCTGATCACCATCCCTTTGATCAACTTCCTGCCCACCGAACTCGGCTGGCGGCTCGCCTTCGCGGTCGGCGTCGCGCTCGGCCTGGTGATCCTGCTGGTCCGCCGCAACGTGCCGGAGAGCCCACGCTGGCTGTTCATCCACGGCCGCGACCAGGAGGCCGACACCCTCGTCGAGGGCATCGAGCAGGAGGTCGAGCGGGAGACCGGCGCCCGGCTCGATCAGCCCGACCAGTACCTGACGATCCGCCAGCGGCACTCGATCGGCTTCGGGACGATCGCCCGGACCATGGTCCGCAGCTATCCGAAACGGACAGTGCTCGGCTTCTCGCTCTTCGTCGGCCAGGCGTTCCTCTACAACGCGATCACGTTCGGCTTCGCGCAGATCCTGGAGACGTTCTTCGGTACGCCGTCCGGCAGCACCGGCTACTACTTCGCGGTGATCGCCGTCGGGAACCTGCTCGGGCCGCTGCTGCTCGGGCCGCTCTTCGACACCGTGGGGCGCAAGCCGATGATCGCCGGTACGTACCGTACCTGATCTCCTCTGTCTCGCTCCTGATCACCGCCTGGCTGTTCAACGAGGGCCATCTCAACGCCGTGACCATGACGGCCGCGTGGTCGTTCGTGCTGTTCTTCGCCTCCGCCGGCGCGAGTTCCGCCTACCTCACCGTCAGCGAGGTGTTCCCGATGGAGACGCGGGCGCTGGCGATCGCGTTCTTCTACGCCATCGGTACGGCTGCCGGCGGGATCACCGGACCCTTGCTCTTCTCGAAGCTGGTCTCGACCGGCGTCGTCACCGACACCGCCTGGGCGTTCACGATCGGCGCGATCCTGATGGGCCTCGCCGGCATCGTCGCGGCGTTCCTCGGGGTCAAGGCCGAACGCCGCGGGCTGGAAAGCATCGCGACACCGCTCACCGCCCAGGAGGCCTGAGAATGCCGTTCGACGCCCGGACCACCGCGGAAGAGGTGCTCGCCGGCGTCTCGCTGGCCGGGCGGCGGGCGCTCGTGACCGGCGGCGGGTCCGGCATCGGGCTCGCGACCGCGCGGGCGCTGGCCGGCGCCGGCGCCGACGTCACGATCGCCGTCCGCGATCCGGCGCAGGGGCGGGCCGCCGGGGTCCGGTGGGAGCTGCTCGACCTGTCCGACCTCGGCTCGGTGCGGGCGTTCGCCAACCGCTGGGTGGGGCCGCTGCACATCCTGGTCAACAACGCCGGGATCATGCGTACGCCCGAGGCGCACACCGCGGACGGCTGGGAGTCGCAGTTCGCCACCAACCATCTCGGACACTTCGCGCTGACCGTCGCCCTGCATCCGTGGCTGCTGGCGGCCGACGGCGCGCGGGTCGTCGCGGTCACCTCGGCGTCGCACCTGCGGGCGCCGGTCGACTTCGACGACATCAACTTCCGGCGTCGGCCCTACGACCCGACCGTCGCGTACGACCAGTCCAAGACCGCGAACATCCTGTTCGTGGTCGAGGCGGCGCGGCGCTGGCTGCACGACGGCGTGACCGTCAACGCGGTCAACCCCGGCGGCGTGCGGGGCAAGCTGCAACGGCACCTCTCCGAGACCGAACTGGCCGAGCTGGACTCGCGTGCGGCGGCGGGACCAGGGTGGAAGACCCCGTCGCAGGGGGCGGCGACCTCGGTCTACGTGGCCAGCGCGGTCTCGCTCGCCGGCGTGTCGGGCCGCTACTTCGAGGACTGCCACGAGGCCGGCCTCAACCAGCCCGGCACCTTCACCGGCGTGGCGCCGTACGCGATGGATCCGGCGAACGCGGCCCGGCTGTGGGAGATCTCCGCGGCGGCGGTCGGGATGGGGTAGCGCCTAAGCTGCCCGTCATGCACATCGTCCGATACCGCCTGGAGCACGACGACACCGCCCGGATCGGGGTGCGGTCCGACGGGGTGCTGCGCGCGCTGCCCGCCGTGCCGTCCATGGCCGCCCTGCTGCGCCTGCCGCTCGCCGACCTCCGTGGGGCGCTCGCCGCGCCGGGTGAGGTGGTCGAGGGAGCGGCCCTGCTCGCGCCCGTCGACGGCGGCACGGAGGTCTGGGCCGCCGGCGTCACCTACCTGCGCTCGCGCGAGGCGCGGATGGAGGAGAGCACGGAGGCCGACATCTACGGCAGGGTGTACGACGCGGCCCGGCCCGAGCTGTTCTTCAAGTCGGCGGCCTGGCGGGTGGTGGTCGACGGCGACCCGGTCGCCATCCGCGCGGACTCGGGCCTCGACGTGCCCGAGCCGGAGTTGGCGCTGGTGGTCAACGCTCTCGGCGAGATCGTCGGCTACCTGGTCTGCAACGACATGAGCTCCCGGTCGATCGAGGGGGAGAACCCCCTGTACCTGCCACAGGCCAAGGTGTACGCGGGCGCGTGCGCGCTGTCGGCCGGCATCCGCCCGGCCTGGGAGGTGGCCGGCGACGACCTGCCGGTCGCGGTGCGGGTCACCAGGGACGGCGTCGCGGTCTGGTCGGGCACGACCTCGACGGCCCGGATCAAGCGGCCGCTGGCGGAACTGGTCTCCTACCTGTTCGCGGCCGACAACTTCCCGGACGGCGCGGTCCTCTCGACGGGCACGGGCCTGGCCCCGGCGATGGACTTCACGCTGCGCCCGGACGACGTCGTCACGATCACGATCGACGGCGTGGGCGAGCTGACCAACCCGGTCGTGATGGGCAAGGAGCACTTCGCCCACCTGCGTCCCTGACCCGGTTCGACCGACGGCTCGGGCACCCGGATGAGGTGCCCGAGCCGTCGCCGCGCCCGCTCAGCCCCGCAGGCTCCACTGCTGGTTGGTGCCGCCGTGGCACGACCAGAGATGGAGCTTCGTGCCGTTGGCGGTGCCGTTGCCGCTGGCGTCGAGGCACAGCCCCGACAGCGCGCTGGTGATGGTGCCGTTCGTGTTGACGTTCCATTGCTGGTTGGACTGACCGTTGCAGTCCCAGATGATCGCGGCGGTGCCGTTCGCCGTTCCCCGGTTCGAGGCGTCCAGGCACTTGTCGCCGTACACGGTGAGCTGTCTGCCCGCGGTGTGGGTCCACCGTTGGTTGGCCCCACCGTTGCAGTCCCAGAGCTGAGCCTGGGTGCCGTTGGCCGTCGTGGTGCCGGGGATGTCGACGCAGCGCTGCGAGGCAACGCCGACCACCGTGACGCTGCCCGGACTGGTCGTACCCCGCGGCCCGGCCGCGGCCATCACGGACTGCGCGCCCGACGGCCAGTTGCCGTTGGTCACGGTGACGTTGCCGGAGACGACGTTGCCGCGGTCACCGTTGGTCACGTTCGTGCTGCCGTTGGTGGACCAGTTGCCGGTGACCGTGAAGTTGCCCATGTTCTCGGCGAACCAGTAGTTGGCGGTCGCCCAGGTGCCGGTCGACGAGAACACGTTGGTGCGGGCGGTGTAGTAGCGGGAGCCCTCGTCGAAGTAGACGCCGAAGTAGCCGTTGGTCCGTAGGCAGTAGTTGTCGCTGATCAGCCCGCCGGGGTTGGCCGACAGCGTGTAAACGCATCCGCCGTCGTTCATCTGCTGCATCACGTCGTGCACGTAGTTGCCGACCAACCGGTTGTTGGCCGCCGTCGTCGCCGTCGAGTAGCGCGGCTGGTAGTTGTAGAGACCACGGTCGGCGTAGTGGTTGCTGCCGCCGGCGTCGTTCGAGCCCCAGCCGTACCCGATGGACATTCCGGTGTAGGGCATGTTGTAGACCTCGTTGTGCAAGATCGTGGCCGTGTTGACGTACGTGGTGAGCACCGAGACGATGCCGCGGTACTCGATGCCCAGGTCGTGCAGGCGATTGTCGCTGATCGTGATGTCGCGGTTGACCATCCGTTGGTCGCTCGGGTGGTGGGCGTCGGCGCGGACGCCGCCGACCACGATGCCGCCGGCCGCGTTGCGGGCGACCTCCGAGCGGGTGACGGTGATGTTGCTGGCGCCGAGGCCGACGCCGCTCGTGTGACCGTTGGCGTCGTTGCCGATGCCGATGGCGGTCTGCCCGAGGTTGACGAACCGGGAGTCGCTGAAGGTGATGGTGTTGGCCGCGGAGACCTGCACGGCAGCCGGCATCTGCTGCCAGTTGGGCCGGGTCGCCTCGAACTGCGGGCAGCCGTTGTGGCAGGAGCTGAAGCTCGGCCAGCTCCAGTTGCCGGCGATGTAGGCGCCGGTCTGCTGGTCGACGTAACCCTGGTTGCTGCTCGCGCCCAGCCAGGTGGTGCCGGTGAAGGTGATACCGCGCAAGGCGAGGTGGTGGGCCGGGGCGGCGTAGGTGCCCCCGACGTTCACCAGGGACTGCAGCGTCGGCAGCTCGACGGCGACGCTGCCCATGTTCTGCCCGCCCAGCGGAATGTACGACAGCGCACCGGTGCCGGGGTCGAGATGCCACTCACCCGGCGCGTCCAGGAACTCGTACGCGTTGCTGAGATAAAGCGGGCCGGCCCGGTGCGGGCTGGTGAAGGTGTCGTACCCGAAGTTGTTGTTGCTCCACCCCGGTTGCTGCATCGTGATCATGTTGCCGCTGATGCTCTGCACCGAGACGTAACGGTCCGTGAACGAGTTGACGCTCTCCATCTGGACGCGGCTCTTGGCGGCCAGGTTGTTGAGATAGCCGAGCGCCGGGTTGGTGAAGCTGAGACCGGAGCTGGAGGCGGTGAAGTCAGCCCGGTTGACCTGGGTGCGGGCCCGGGTGGCGAGCGCGCCGTCGACGTAGAGCTGCCGGCTGTCGATCCCGGCACCGACGTTGGCGCGCCAGATGTTCCGCCCCTGGTCGGCGAGCGTCCACCCGGTGACGGCGCGCGCGCCGCTGATCACCGGTTGGGCGGCCGGGGCCGCCTGCCAGGTCACGGTGTAGCCGTTGGATCCGGAATCGGCGGCCGAGAACCGCAACGGCGTGGCGAGCCGGTAGGTGCCGCCGGCGAGCTGCACCACGATGTCGCCGGTCATCGCGCCGGCCAGCGACCGGACGCGGGACTGCGCCGCGGGCAGCGAGCACGGTTGCGCGGACGTGCAAGCCGTGTCACCCCCCGACGGTGCGGCGTACAGGGTGGTGGTCGCCGCGCGGGCGGGGGCGGCCGGTGCGACCAGCACGAGGGCCGCGGCGGTCAGGGCGGTGACCGCCGCGGTCGACGCCGGCCGACGAACGGCGGCGGGTGAGGATCCGAACATGGGACCTCCTGATGCGTGATGGGACGGGAAGGGCGGTGCCGTCCTCCGCCGGGTCACCCGGAGTCAGACCGCGACGCCGCCCGGTGCGGGTGGCGCGGCCAGGTGCCGGACCCCGGCCGGCGCCGGCCGGTGAGCGGCGGTGGCCAGCAACCGGCGCCCCGCGTCGACGGGCCGCACGTTGGGGCTGTCGGCCGCGTTCCCGTCGACGAAGCGGGCCGATGCCGCCACCGCCGGCTCGTCGATCTCGAGCCCGAGGCCGGGGGAGTCGCCGAGCACGAAGGCGCCGTCCTCGACGGAGACGTCGAGCGAGACCCCCACCGGCGGCCGCAGGTCCTGCAACTCGCTGGCGAGGTGGTTCGGAACGGCCGTCGCCGCGTGCAGCAGGCCGATCGGGGTCGTGCCGATGGGGCTGACCGGCAGGTCATAGGCGTGCGCCAGTGCCGAGACCCGCAGGAAATGGGTGATCCCCCAGACCGCGGCCGTCTGCACGATGTCGACCGCCCCGGCCGTGATCAGCGGGCGGAACTGCTCGAGTCCGGTGAGGTTCTCGCCCGTGGCGACCGACGCCCGGACCCCGCGCCCGACCGCGACGAGGCCGTCGACGTCCCACCGCCGAACCGGTTCCTCGATCCAGATGAGGTCCACGGCCCGCTCGATCTCGTGGACGTGCCGCACGGCCTGCTTGCGGGTCCAGCACTCGTTGGCGTCGAGCATCAGGCCGGGTCGCCGCCCGTGTGCGGCGTCGGTCAGCAGGTCGCGCACCAGGAGCAGACGGCGCAGGTCGTGCTCGACGTCCAGGCCGCCTTTGAGCTTGGCCGCCCGCAGCCCATGCTCGGCGTAGTCGGCGTAGGTGGTCGCGAGGTCGGCGTCGGTCAGTCCGATGTCGAGGCCCGAGGCGTAGGCGGGGACCGCGCGGTCGCGGCCGCCGAGCATGCGCCAGAGCGGTTCACCGGCCGCGCGTGCCTTGATGTCCCACAGCGCGGTGTCGAGCGCACCGATGGTCCCGAAGACCGCACCGGCGTGACCGGCCTTGAACGTCTGGCGCAGCATGCGGTCGTACAGCGCCGCGACACCGCGTGGGTCCTCGCCCTCGATGGCCGCGAAGACGGTGTCGAGGTGGCTGTGGGGGCCCAGCCCGATGCCCGTGATCCCCTCGTCGGTGTCGACCATGATGATCGGCACCGGGACACCGCCGTCGGCGAAGACGCCGTTGGCGTCACCGACGGCGCGACCCCACTCGTGGACCGTCGTCAGTGTCCGAAACCCGGTGATACGCATGTCAGCCTTTCGTGGCGCCGGCGGTGACCCCGTCGGCGATCTGGCGCTGGAGGAACAGGTAGAGCAGCAGGACGGGGGCCGCGGCGATCAGCACGCCCGCCGCGAAGGTGGGGATGTCGGCGGAGTACTGGCCGCGCAGGGCGGTGACGCCGACCATGAGGGTGCGATGCTCGGCCGACGGCATCATCAGCAGCGCGATGAGCACGTCGTTCCAGCAGAAGAGGGCGTTGAGGATGCCGACCGAGAGCAGGGCGGGGGCGCCGATCGGCAGCATGATCCGCCGGTAGACGCCGTACAGGGTGTTGCCGTCGATCCGGGCCGCGTCGATGATCTCCGGTGCGACGGTGCGGTAGTAGCTGGTCATCAGGAAGACCGTGAACGGCAGGAACTGCGCCACGTAGGCGAGCACCAGGCCGGCGTACGTGTCGATGAGCCCGGTGTCGGCCATCACCCGGGCCAGCGGCACCATGATCACCTGGAACGGGACGAAGAGCGCCGCGAGGCAGCCCAGGAAGAGCACCGACGAGCCGCGGAACCTGATCTGGCTCAGCGCGAAGCCGGCCATCGAGCCGAGCAGGAGCAGCAGGACGACCGCGGCGGTGACCACGATGACGGAGTTGAGGAAGTAGCGCCCCATGCCGACGCTGCTCCACGCGCCGGTGACGTTGTCGAAGCGGACCGCGTCGGCGACCGAGAACCGGTCCAGCACGTACTCCCGCCGGGTCTTCATCGCGACGTTGCCGGTGAACAGCAAGGGATAGATCGTCGCCAGCGCGAGCAGCCCCATCGGCAGGGCCAGCAGCCAGCGGGTCAGGCGGGCATGCGACATCAGGACTCCTTCACGGCGCGGCGGAGCAGGCTGAGCTGCAACAGGCCGACGACGAGCATGATCATGAAGAGCACCGTCGAGGCGGCCGAGGCGAGCGCCGGGCGGTTGAACTGTCCCTGTTGGATCCAGATGTAGTACTCGGGAAGGTAGGTCGAACCCTCCGGCCCACCGCTGGTCATCACGTAGAGCAGGCCGAACATCGACGTCAGCATTCCGATCATGG
Organism: Asanoa siamensis; assembly: GCF_016862555.1. Classification (GTDB taxonomy): domain Bacteria; phylum Actinomycetota; class Actinomycetes; order Mycobacteriales; family Micromonosporaceae; genus Asanoa; species Asanoa siamensis. Next base: position 72,225 of record NZ_BONE01000031.1, read on the forward strand.
TGGTGACGAAGACGAACTGGATCGTCCGCGACAGCCCTGGAACGATCACGTGCCAGATGACCTGCCCGAGTGACGCGCCGTCGACCCGGGCCGCGTCCAGCAGGGCACCGTCCAACGTGGCGAAGCCGGCCAGGAAGACGACCAGGGCCATCCCGAACGTCGCCCAGATGTGCACACCGACCACCGCGAACATGGCGATGCCCGGGTCGCCGAGCCAGTCGACGGGTCCGAGCCCCACCTTCGCGAGGAGGGCGTTGAGCGGCCCGTCGAACGCGAGCAGGAGGTTGAAGATCGCGCCGACGATGACCGGCGACAGCACGGCCGGGAAGAAGTAGACGCTGCGGAAGAACCGGTGGCCGGGCACCCGCAGGTAGATGAACGTCGCCAGCAGGCCCGGGATGGCGACGGCGATCGGCAACAGCAGGACCAGCAGGCCGACGTTGCGCAGTGCGGTCCGGAAGAGTGGGTCGCCGAACAGGTCCGCGTAGTTGTCGAAGCCGACCGGCGCGCCGTTCCGCTCGCCGTCGCCGGTGAACGAGAAGTTCACGCCCAGGCCCAGTGGCCACAGCCGGAGGGCGACGATGATCAGGATCGCGGGTGCGACGAGCACGTACGGCGCGAGTCGCTCGCCGCGCGGGCCCCGGCGGGCCCGGCGGCGTGGCGCCGCGGCGGCCGAGGGGGGCGGCGACTGGGCGGACCGGCCGCCGGCCCGCCCGGCCGAAGCCGGGCGGAGCGGCGGATGGGTGCGGTTGGACACGGGCTCAGGCCGGCTTGTCGGAGGCCGCGAGTTGCCTGACCGCCTCGTCGACCGTGACGGAACCACTGAGCAGCTGCTGGGACAGGCGGCCCATCAGTTCGATGGTCTGCGAGGAGAGTGCGACGTGCAGCGCCGGCTTGCCGGCCTCGAGGTCGGCGACGATCGTCGCGACCGCGGGCCCGGCCGTGGAAACGTCGATCGTGGTGTCGGAGGCGATGGCGCCGGCGTCGGCGTAGAAGGACGCGAGTGCGTCCGTGGCGGTCAGTGACCGGACGAGGTCGGCGGCGACCTTGGGGTCCTTCGTCCATCTGGCCACCGCGTACCCGATGCCGCCGTCGTAGGGAAGGTTCGGGGTGGCGCCCTCGGTCACGACGGGAGCGGTCATGACGCCGACGTTCGCCGGCTCGAGGAACTCGTTGAAGTCCTTCCAGTGCCCGATGTCGGACATCAGCCCGATCATGTGGGCCGCCTTGCCGGCCTGGAACGCCGCGAAGGCGTCGTTGAACATGGCCGTCGAGTTCGCGCCGTCCGTGTTGAGGCCGGCGTCGTTGACCTCTTTCCACAACTGGAAGAGCCGCTTGACGTCGGGTGCCTGCCAGTCGCGTTTGCCGGCGATCCAGTCGTCGTACTCCCGCGGGGTCAGGATCCCGGAGCCCAGGCCCGACATGAAGAACTGGATGCCGATGCCTTCCTTGTTGCCCTGCGCGAAGCACCTGGCGCCGGCCTTGACGATGGCGGCACAGTCCGCGAGCAGCTCCGTCCACGTCGCGGGCGGGCGCTCGGGGTCGAGTCCCGCCTTCTTGTAGAGCGCCTTGTTGTAGTAGATCGGGTGCCCCTGCAGGGTCACCGGTGCGGCGTAGGTCCTGCCGCCCTTGCCGAACGCGTCCCAGCCGGCCAGCCGCTGCCGGTCGGGTGCGACGAACTCGTCCAGCGCGACGAGCGAGTCCACCCGGTCACGGATCTGGCCGCCGCCGTTGAAGAGCATCACGTCGGGGCCCTTCCCGGACTGGATCGCCGCGCCCAACAGCGTGTAGTACTGGTCGAACGGCTGGGCGACGAACTCGACCTCGACGTTGGGGTGTTTCCTGGCGAAGTCGGCCTTGGCCTTCTGGACGTAGGAGGCGGCGGTCGCGTCGCCGGACTTCCAGTCCCAGACGACGAGCTTGCCGCCCGCCGCGCTCTTGTCCTCGTCCTTGGGTCCGGACGCGCTGCCGCACCCGGCCGTTGCCAGAACCGCTATCAGTGCCGGCCGAGCTGCTGACGCTGCCACCGGCGACGACGGCGCGGGCCAGAGCCAGGAACCGGACGCGTCCGCTGACCCCCTCCATGTCGCCCGAGACGCCGTCGATCGCCACCGTCGCGTTGTCCGGGCTGGACACCGTGGTGCGTTGCGGGCTGTCGAACCGCGCCGAGAACGTGATGGCGCCGGACCGGTCGGCGGTCAGCCGCACGACGATCACCTGGTCCGGCGCGCTCGCGATCACGTCACGCTGGTGGCGCACGCCGTCGCGGAGGTAGGACGTCGACGCCGTCGCGGTCGTCAGATCGAGCTGCCGGAGATGTTCGGAGACTCCGCCGCCACCGGGAAAGGTGAGCCGCAGGTCGCCGACCGTCTGGTACGCGAGCTGGCCCGCCGGCCGTCCGCGCATGGCCTGGTCGACGAGAGCCTGTGCCTGGCTCCATTGGTTGGCGAAGACCAGCCGCCGGATCTCGGCCAGCGCGGCGGCGCCCTGCGCGTTGCTGGAGTCGTAGGGCCCCCCGGCCCACACCGTGTCCTCGTTGAGCTGCAGGCGTTCGACGTCGACGTTGCCGAACACCATCGCACCGAGGCGTCCGTTGCCGATCGGCAACGCCCGCAGCCAGTCCGTGCCGGCGCCTTCGTCGTACCAGAGCGCGAGGTCGTTGGCGGCCCGGACCGCCGCGGGAGCGGCGGACGCGGCGCGCGGGTGTGCGAACCAGGGGGTCGGAAGCGCGGCCGCGCCGGCACCGGCCGCTCCGAGTCGTAGCAGGTGTCGCCGGGTCAGATCAGGCATTCGATCTCCAAGACGGGCCGGGGGGACATGGCCGTTTCCACTGGTGTCTACGCGCGGGCCCAGCGCTGGTTGGCACCGCCGTGGCAGCCCCAGACGATGACCGCGGAGCCGTTGGCGGTGGCGCCGCCGTTGACGTCCAGGCACAGCCCGGTCTGCGCGCTGCTGATGGTGCCGTTGCCGTTGAACACCCACTGCTGGTTCGCGCCGCCGTGGCAGTCCCAGATCTGCGTGCGGGTGCCGGCGGCCGCGTTGACCGGGGCGTCGAGGCATTTGCCCAGGACCCGCAGGGTCGCCCCGTTCCGGGTGAACTGCTGGTTGGCGTTGCCGTGGCAGTCCCAGACCTGGACCTGTGCCCCGTTGGCCGAGGAAGCCTGGCTGACGTCGAGGCAGCGCGCGGACGCCTCGTTCCGCAACCGGTTGCCGCTCGGGTCCGGTGGCGGAGTGGTCGGATCCGGCGGCGGAGTGGTGCCCCCGAACTGCGCGAAGAACCGCCACACCTCGGTCTTGGTCCACGTCCTGGCACCGTCTTCGCAGCCCGAGCAGCCGTCGACGGGACCTGGCCCGTGGCCGCCGTCGAAAGCGGCCCACTGCACGGGGTATCCGGCCCGGCACGAGTAGAGCGTGGTGATGTGCGACCCGCTGCCCGGACCCGGCTCGCGCGGGCTCTGGGCGGCGCAACCGTTGGCGCGCACGAACGTGTCACGCAGCGAACGTCCCGCGGAGATGTTCAGGACGTTGTCCGAGATCCCGTGGATCCCGAAGTAAGCGATCGGCTGGGTGCCGCCGGCGCATCCGCTCAGCTGCGCGCCCGCGTAGACGGCGACGGCCCGGAAGACGCCGGCGCGGGCGCACGCGAGCGCGTAGCTCATGCCGCCCCCGTAGCTGAAACCCATGGCGAACCGCTGTGCCGTGTCGACGCACAGGGCGTCTTCGATCCGCCTCGTCAGGTCGTCCACGAACGTGATGTCCTGGCCACCGGAGTTGGCCCAACCGTTGCCGATGCCCTGCGGCGCCACGAGGATCGCGGTGTTGTTCGACTGTTCCGACATGCCGTAGTAGGACCAGGAGCTCCCGCTGCTTCCGCCCGAGGCGACGTCGTTCATCGTGCCGCCGCGCCAGTGGAACGCGAAGATCAACCGGTACGGGTTGGCGCTGTTGTAGTTGGCCGGCACCCGCAGGACGAAGCTGCGACTCTGGCCGCCGCTCTGGATCGTGTGCGTCCCGCTGCTCAACGCCGGAGCCTTGCCGCAGCCGGCCGTCGCCGCCAGGGGAACGGCGTCCGCGGCGGCGAGCCGGCTGCCCGTGATGCTCGTAGCGGCCAGAACGATTGTCCCGGCAACCGCGAGCAGCGCGCGCCAACGATGCCGACTGATGCCCTGAGGCATGGTGTCCTCCGTTCTCTCTGGGTTGGCCAGCAGCGGGCGCCCGGGCGGTCCCGGGCGCCCGACCGCTCAGCGCTGCAGGGTCAGCAGGCCCGGCCGGTACGGCAGGAGGCCGTAGTCGCCGCCCGAGTTGGGGGAGCGGCCCTGGTAGAGCAGTTGCAGGTTGCAGGGGTCGACCGTCATGGTCTGGTCGGCGTTGCCGCGGATCAGCTCACCGTGGCTGATGTCGTTGGTCCAGGTGGCGCCGCTGTTGGCCTTGCCGGCGAACGGGTTGCTCTCCGTCGCGGCCTGCGGTGTCCACGAGCCGTTCAGGCTGGTGGCCGTGAACGAGCGGAAGTACCGGCCCTGCGCACCGATCGCCTCGACGAGCATGAGGTAGCGGGTCTGGCCCTGGAGCTTGTAGACCTGGACCGCCTCGAACAGGTTGTTCGTGGTGTCGGTCATGATCGTCGTGTACGACGAGCCGAAGTTGCCGGGGAAGTTCCCGATCGGCATGCTCGCGCGGTAGATCCTGCCGTTGTCCCCGGCGAAGAACAGGTACATATTGGTGCCGTCACCGATCAGGGCCTGGTCGATGGGGCCCGTGCCGGAGTTGGAGATGCTGCCGGTGAACAGGGTCTGTGCCGCCGACCAGCCGTTCGGGTTGGTGGGGTCGCTGGAGGTCCGGTAGGAGAACGCCGGCCCGCCCCACTGGTAGGCAAGCACCCAGATGTTCTTCGGCGCGAAGTAGAAGAGTGAGGGTGCGACGGTCGCGTTGGACATCGTGTTCTGCGCGGCGGAACCCATGTCGGACCAGTTCGAGAAGAGGCTGAAGTTCATCGAGCCCCACCGCGTCCCGGTGTCGTGGGTCGTCGCGTAGACGAGGTGCCGCCCGTTGTACGGCGCGTACGTGAAGTCCTTGAGCGACACCCAACCCGACTTCGGGGTCGCCAGCGGCCCGGTGGACGTCCAGCGGTACGTCGACGGGAGGTCGCACCCGCCCGGCGGCGGCGTCGTGGGGCCGCCCCCGCCGTCGACGCGGACGAGTTGCCACTGCTGGTTGGCGCCGTTCCAGTCGTCGTACTGCACGATGCTGCCGCCGTCGGCGGTCGAGGCGCCCTGGACCTCCACCACCCGGTTGCTGTTGCGGTTGACCAGGCGTACGTACCCGTCGCTCGAGTCGGCGAGCCGGAACTGCTGGTTGGCCGCGTTGTTGTCGCTCCACTGCACGATGGCGCCGCCGTTCGCGGTCGACCAGTTGTAGACGTCGAGCACCTTGCCGGAGAGCCGTGACTTCAGCCGGTAGTAGCCGCCGCCCGAGTCGACGAACTGCCACTGCTGCTGGTTGCCGTTGTTGCGGGCCCACTGGACGATCCGGGCGCCGTCGTTGGTGGCCAGGTTGTAGACGTCCAGGGCCTTGCCGCTGTTGCGGTTGACCAGCACGTACCAGGCGCTGGTGTCGACCGTCGCCGCGGCGGCGGGTGTCGCCACGACCGCCGCGGCACCCGCGCCGACCAGCACCGCCGCGACCCCGGCGGCGACGACCCGCGGCACCCACCAACGGCGTCGCGATACCGGCACGGCCGGTGGGCTACTGGCGAAGACTGACATGGTCCTCCTCCTTGTGTTGACGATGGCGATGCGGTCCGGCTGCCGGCTTCCGCGGGTGCCCTGCCCGCGGAAGCCGGCGATCACCAACCAGCCGGTCGGCGTCCTACTGGCTGGCGACGTCTGCCGGTCATGACGCGGACGCCCAACGCTGGTTCGCCGCGGCGGTGCAGGTCCAGAGCAGCACGAGGGTGCCGTTCGCGGTCAGGTTCCGGTCGACGTCCAGGCAGAGTCCCGACTGCTCACCGCGTACGGTGCCGTCGGAGCCGAAGCTCCAGCGCTGGTTGGCCCCGCCGTTGCAGTCCCAAATCTGTGCCTTCGCCCCGGCCGCCGCGTTCAACGGCGCGTCCAGGCACTTCCCGAGCGCGCGGACGGTCTGCCCGTCGCGCGTCCAGCGCTGGTTGGCCCCGCCGTTGCAGTCCCAGACGACCGGCTGTGTGCCGTTGGCGGCGTTGCCCTGCGGCACGTCGAGGCACCGTCCCGACGCCGCGCTCACCAGGGTGCCGGTGCTCGCCGGCGGCGCCGTGCCACCGCCGGACACCCGGTAGACCGCCGTCCCGTGGGCCGGCACGGTCGCGGTGACGGCGCCGGTGGTGCTCGTGGTCGCGCCGGTCCACGCGTCCCGCAGCGTGAACGACGACCCGGTCTTGCCGATCGCGGCCGCGCTGGTCGCGATCGTGGTTGTCGCGCCGCTCTGGTTGAACAGGGCGACCGCGACGTCGCCGTTCGCGAGGCGTTTCGCCAGCACGCGGCGGCTGCTGTCGCCGCTGACCTGGCGGGCCTGCAGGGCCAGCGGATCCTGGTTGATCGCGATCAGGTCCTGGTTCTTCAGGATCGCCTGGGTCGCCGACGTCATGGACCGCACGTCGTTGCCCGCGATCAGCGGCGCCGCCAGCATGGCCCAGAGCGCGAAGTGGCTGCGCATCTCGGTGTCCGACATCCCGCCACGGCCGACCTCGAGCATGTCGGGGTCGTTGAAGCCGCCCGGCCCGGCGTAGTCGGCCAGCGGGACGGTGACGTTGACGATGTTCTGGATGCCCATCGGGTATCCGTTGGCCTGCCCGGTGTCCCAGGCGTTGGTGATGTCCTCCGTGGTGCGCCACAGGTTGGCCACGTCACCCCAGTTGCGCTGGGGCCCGGTCTTCGCGTGGATGCTGTTGGGGTTGATGCTGTAGACGATCGGCCGGCCGGTGGCGGCCAGCGCGTCGCGCATCCTGGCGAACGTCGCCACCTGGTCCTGGATCGTCCCGTTGGGGGAGCACCAGTCGTACTTCAGGTAGTCCACGCCCCAGGCGGCGAACTGCCGGGCGTCCTGCGCCTCGTGGCCCTGGCTGCCGGTCGCTCCGGGATAGACGCCGAAGTACTGCGCGCAGGTCCGGTCGACCGGCACCTGGTAGAGCCCGAACTTCAGCCCCCGGGCGTGCAGGTAGTCACCGAGCGCCCGCATCCCGCTCGGGAAGCGGGTCGGGTCGCCCTGCAGGTTGCCGGCCGAGTCGCGGTTGGGGTTGAACCAGCAGTCGTCCACGACGACGTACTGGTAGCCGAGGTCGCGCATCCCGCTCGCGACGATCGCGTCGGCCATCTGCCGGATCAGCGTCTCGTTGATGTTGCAGCCGAAGCTGTTCCAACTGTTCCAGCCCATGGGTGGCACGCGGGCCACGCCGTTGGCCAGTGCCGTGGCGGTCGGCGCGCGCAGCGCCACGGCGGCGCCTCCGACGAGCAGGAGGGCGAGCACCAGGGCCGCGAGCCGGCGGAGTCGTGTCATCGCGTTCCCCTTCATCCGACGCGGACGAGCTGCCACTGCTGGTTGGCGCCGCCCCAGTCGGCGTACTGCACGACGTTGCCGCCGTCGGCCGTCGACGCGCCCTGCACCTCGACCGCCTTGCCGCTGTGCCGGCTGATCAGCCGCACGTAGCCGCTCGCGTCGGCGACCCGGAACTGCTGGTTGGTGCCGCTGCCGTCGGCCCACTGCACGATCGCGGCGCCGTCGGCGGTCGAGAAGTTGTAGACGTCGAGGACCTTGCCGGAATGTCGCGACCGCACCCGGTAGTAGCCGCCGCCCGAGTCGACGAACTGCCATTGCTGCCAGGCGCCGTCGTTGCGGGTCCACTGGTTGATCCGGGCACCGTCGGTCGTCGCCCGCCCGTACACGTCGAGCGCCTTGCCGCTGTTGCGGTTGACCAGCACGTACCACGCGCTCGGGTCGACCGGGCCGGACGGGTTGCCGCCGCCGCCGGCGTTGAGGGCGGTGAGCACGGCCTCGTACGCGGCCTTCTTGTTGCCGTTGCCGTCGAAGAGCAGCGGGTTCTGCCCGGTGCGCCAGGAGTCGGTGTCGCGGATGCCCCAGACGGTGATCCCGGTGCAGCGGGTGACCGCGAGGCAGGCCCGGGTGACGGTGCCGTAGACGCTCGCCTGGTTGGACCCGGCGATGTCGAGCTCGGTGATCTGCACGTCGACCCCGAGGTCGGCGAAGCGCTGCAGGTTGGCCTGGTAGTCGCCGGGCACCGAGTTGGTCAGGTGCGACTGGAACCCGACGCAGTCGATGGGGACGCCGCGGGCCTTGAAGTCGCGGACCATGGTGTAGATGCCGGTCGACTTCGCGTTGACGCCGTCGGTGTTGTAGTCGTTGTAGCAGAGTTTGGCGGCGGGGTCGGCGGCGCGGGCGAGCCGGAAGGCGACCTCGATCCAGTCGTTGCCGGTGCGCTGCAGGTTGGAGTCACGCCGGCCGCCGCCGCTTCCGTCGGCGAACGCCTCGTTCACCACGTCCCACGAGTGGATCTTCCCGCGGTAGTAGGTGGCGACCTGGGTGACGTGGTTGTTCATCGCGTTGCGCAGGGCCGTGCCGGACATGTTCTGCGCCCACCCGGGCTGCTGGGCGTGCCAGAGCAGGGTGTGGCCGCGTACCGACTTGCCCTGGGAGCGCGCGTGGTTGACGATCCGGTCCGCGCTGCCGTAGCTGAAGCTGCCCTGCTGCGGCTCGGTGTAGGACCACTTCATCTCGTTCTCGGGCGTAACGCTGTTGAACTCGCGGTCGAGGATCGTGGTGTACGCGCCGTCGCCCAGCTTGCCGGCCGAGACCGCGGCCCCGAAGTAGCGGCCCTTCTCGGCGGCCGAGGCGCCGAGCGTGCTGGCGGCCTGCGCGGTGCCGGCGAGGCCGACGGTCAGGGCCGCCGCCAGCCCGGTGGCCGCGACCGACCACCACGTACGTCTCGATCTGCTCGTCATGTCGATGCCTCCGATCAGGGGGTGGTGAGGTCGAAGCGGCGGACCGTGACCGCGCCGCCGAGCGCCTGGGTCGCGTAGTTGAACATCGCGAACCGGTAGCCCATGAAGAACTGCCAGGTGTTGTTGAGGGTGAAGGCGGGTCCGAGGCTCGTGAAGGTGGATCCGTCGGTGCTGTACGAGAACCGGGCCTGGCGGCCGGAGCCGGGGCGGACGTCGGCGTTCACCCGCAACCAGATCCGGCCTCCGGAGACCGGCGCGCTCGCCTGCTCGGTGCCGGTGCCGGTGGTGTTCCAGCCGCTGTTCATGGTCAGGCCATTGGTCATCGACACGCGGGTGGTGCCGTTGTCGCGCCGCACGCCGATCCACGCCGAGGAGTCGCGCAGCATCGCGAGGCCGGCCCGGTCGCCGTTGGTCATCGTCGCGTAGTCGAGCTCGATCGTCGCGGTCGACGACGGACCCTGGATCCGGTGCGTGAGCGTGTTGCGGGCCGCGTACAGGTCGTTGGTGACCGTCGCCGTCCCCAACCGCAGCCCGCTGCCGGCCGACCACCTGCTGTTGTCGGGGTTGTGGTTCCACTCCCACCGGTGGCCGAGCGTCGGGGAGCCGAAGGTGTCGGGGCCGATCATCGAGGCCACGGTCCGACCCGACGCGGGGATGGTCGGCTTCGGGTACGAGGTGCCCCAGGCGCCGTTGACGGTTCGCACGCTCGGCCAGCCGTCGGCGCTCCACGAGATCGGGGCCAGGGCGGGCATGCGACCGCCGGGGTACGCGTCGACGAAGGCCATGTAGTACCAGTCGCCGTTCTGCGTCTGCACGAGCCCGCCCTGGTGCGGCACTCCGCCGCCGGCGATCGGGCCGGGCATGTCCAGCAGCACCTGGCGCATCTCGTACGGGCCGAACGGGCTCGACGACTTGAGGACGTACTGGCCGTTGGCCGGGCGGGTGAGCCAGATGTAGTAGCTGCCGTTCCGCTTGTAGAACCGGGCGCCCTCCAGCGTGCCCACGCTCGACGGCGTCTGGAACACCTGCTGGCTGCGGACCTGGCTGAACCCGTCGCCGGAAAGCTGGGCGACGCTGATGGTCGAGTTGCCGTATGCGACGTACATCGTGTCGTTGTCGTCGACCAGCAGCCCGGCGTCGTAGTAGCAGTTGTTGATCTGCGCCCGCTTCTGCCACGCGCCGTCGACGGCCGCGGCCGTGTAGACGTAGGTGCGGTTGAACTCCACGCAGCCGAGCCAGTAGTAGGTGCCGTTGGAGCGCCGGTAGTTGAGCGTCGAGGCCCAGATCCCCTTCACGTACGCCCGCCCGCCGGTCAGGTCGTACGCGCCGGAGCCGAAGTCGAGGCTGGGCACGGAATGCCCGGCGTACTCCCAGTTGACGAGGTCGTAGGAGCGCAGGATCGGCGCGCCCGGCGAGTAGTGCATGGTGGACGCCGAGTAGTAGTACGCGTCGCCGACCCGGATGATGTCGCCGTCGGCGAAGTCCTGCCAGACGACGGGATTGGCGTAGGTGCCGCCCCCGCCGCTGCCCGAGCCGACCTGGACGAGTTGCCACTGCTGGTTGGCGCCGCCCCAGTCGGTGTACTGCACGACGTTGGCACCGTCGGCCGTCGACGCGTTCTGCACCTCGACGGCCTTGCCGCTGTTCCGGCCGATCAGCCGGACGTGGCCGCCGGTGGAGTCCGCGAGGCGGAACTGCTGGTTGGTGCCGTTGCCGTCGGCCCACTGCACGATCGCCGCGCCGTCGGCCGTCGAGCGGTTGTAGACGTCGAGGACCTTGCCGGAGTGGCGCGACTTCAGCCGGTACCAGCCGCCGCCCGAGTCGACGAACTGCCACTGCTGCTGTGCGCCGTCGTTGCGGGCCCACTGCGTGATCCGCGCGCCGTCGTTGGTCGCCAGGTTGTAGACGTCGAGCGCCTTGCCGCTGTTGCGGTTCACCAGCACGTACCACGCGTTGGTGTCGACCGTCGCGGCGCTCGCGTCGGTGACACCGACAGCGGCGAGCAGGACGGTCGTGGCGACCACTGCCAGTGCGCGAAGCGAGACATTCATGTTAGCGCTCACATTCGGTGTCGTACGGCGTCAGAGCAGGGTGGAAACGAAGGGGAGTAACCGCTCACATCGAGTGCGACCGATGTTGCCAGATGGTTTCGGAAAGTTTCAAGAGGTGTACCGGAAGCCGGGCGGGGACCATCTGGAATGGATGTCGTAACAGAAAACCGGCGCGATTGTTTCTGTTACGAACGGTGTCCCGCCGTGGTCGCTATCCGGCCAACGGCGCGCGGACGACGAAAGCGGTGTCCGCCTGGAAACCCGCACTTCCGTCGGCGCGGTCCACCCACAGTTCGCCGTCGCGGTGGCGCAGGAACCATCCGGGATAGTTCGACGACTCCAGCGACACGGAGCCGGGCAGGGAGCCGGCGCGGGCGCAGAAGGTGGCGTCGCCGCGAAAAAGCGGGGACCGCTCTTCCGGAGCCGACCGCAGCCGCCACGAGGAATGCCGCAGGTACCAGCCGGCGGCCGTGCGCAACGTGAAGCACCGCGCGTCGGCGATGCCGGAGGTCACCTCGAACGTCGCCTGCCGGCGCAGCGCCGTCGGGCCGGCGGCGTCGACCCGGACCAGCACGCCGAGGTTCCGGGCGGTCGCGGCGTAGCGTCCGGGGCTGTCGGCCGCCTCGAGCGAGATCGGCCCGAGCGGGAGGGCCGCCGCGGCCGCCGTCGCCGGTGGCGGCGCGGGCGCGGGCGGGGGCGGGGCGGCCGGCGACCACGGCACCGTGGCGGCGACGACGGCGACCAGCAGCCCGCCGGCCGCGGTCAGGGCCAGCGGATGGTGCGCGAGCGCCGCCATGGCCTTGGCGAGCAGCGACGACTTCACCACACCGCCCGGGACGCCTCCGTCGCTCAGCACCGCGGCCGCGAGGCCGGCCGGCACCGGCAGCAGGGCGTGGTCGAGCAGCCGCTCGGTCGGCACGAGGCCGGCCGACGCCCGCGCGCAGGCCGCGCAGGTGCGGACGTGCCGGGCCAGCCGCTTGCGCCACAGCGGGCTCGGCGTCCCGTCCCAGCCCGCGGACAGTCGCGGACACGGCGGGACCGCGTCGAGGGCGGCGACCACCGATCGGCTCAGCTCGAGCTGGTCCCGCATGCGCTGCAGGCGCACCCGCACGTGGGCACCGCGTACGCCGGTCGCCTCCGCGAGCTCCTCCCGGGTGAGCTGCCCGATCTGCTCCAGCCACCACAGCGACAGCAGCATGCGGTCGGCCGGGTCGAGCCAGCGCCCGGCCCGCGCGACCTGGCGGCGCTGCTCGGAGAGCGCCGCGTGCAACAGCGTCGGGTCCTCGCGCGGGACGTCGAGCGCCTCGTCCAGGGGTGCGACCCGCGCGCCGTACGTGCGCCGCCGGTGCAGGTGCGTGCCGACCTGGCGCACCGCGATCGCCATCAGCCACGCCCGGAACTGACCCGGGTCGCGCAGCATCGGCAGGTCCCGGACGGCCCGCAGCATCGTGTCCTGCACGACGTCGTCGAGGTCGGGGTCACCGTGCAACGCGCGGGCGACGACCGTGTAGACCAACGGCAGCGCCCGCGCGGCGAGCTCCTCGCGCGCCTGTCGATCACCACCGCGCGCCGCGACGACCACACCGGTCAGGTCCGTGTCGACTGCCGGCATTCGCACCGGATCCCTTACGGCTTGCGGGCGACGGCGCCGAACACGTCGACCTCGGGCGGCAGGTCGCCCCGCTCCGGCCGCCAGCGGGAGCAGGACACCACGCCGGGTTCCAGCAGCTCGAGGCCGTCGAAGAAGCTCGCGAGCTGGTCGGGCGTGCGCAGGTAGATCGGCGCCCCGCCGGCGTCGTTCCACCGCCGGACGGCCTCGTCCATCCGCGGGCCGGAGATCGCGTTGGTGGGATGCTGCAGCGTCACGTAACTGCCGGACGGCACGGCGTCGAGCAGGCGCTTCAGGACCGCGCGTACGTCCTCGTCGTCCTGCGTGTAGTGCAGCACGCCCAGCAGCATCAGCGCGACGGGTCGGGTGAAGTCGAGCGTCGCGCCGGCCCGCTCCAGGATCGGGTCGGGGTCGCGCAGGTCGCCGTCGAGATAATCGGTCACGCCCTCGGGCGAACTCGTCAACAGCGCCCGCGCGTGCACGAGCACGAGCGGGTCGTTGTCGACGTAGACGACGCGCGTCTCGGGAGCGATCCGCTGCGCGACCTCGTGCGTGTTGTCGGCGGTCGGCAGCCCGGTGCCGATGTCGAGGAACTGCCGGATCCCCGCGTCGGCGACGAGATGCCGCACGACCCGGCCGAGGAACACGCGATCGTGACGGGCACAGTCGACGATCTCGGGCAGGACCTCACGGATCTGATCGCCCACCGTACGGTCGACCTCGAAGTTGTCCTTGCCACCGAGCCAGTAGTTCCAGATCCGAGCCGAGTGCGAAACCGAGGTGTCGATGCCATCGACCACGGCGCTCTCCTCACGTCAGTCGACTGTCGCGGTCAGACCTTCGCCGCCGCGGCCCTCCGCGACGAGGGTATCGATTCGCGTCCCTACCGTGGGGAGCCCGCCGTCGCCGAGGCGTTGACCGGTGCGCATGTCGACGAGCTGGCGGATGACCGCGCGGTGTGCGGTCAGATCAGCCGGACCCGGCGGGTACGTGGCCTGCCGCAGTCCACACCGCGGCCGCCTCCGGCCGTTCTCCGACGAGCCGCGGCGGGCCCAGGAGTTCCAGCGTCGCGCGATGGCGGGCGAACGCCTCCCGCGCACCGCCGTACAGGATGGGGGCCGTGCCGGTCTCCACCATCTCGGGCGAGGCCTGCAACCCCGCGTCGAGGTACCGCGCGCCGAGTTCCTCGACGCGCCGCGCGGTCAGCTTCGCCTCGTCCGCCGTGCCGGTGAACATGCCGACGATCGTCCGGCCGGACAGGTCCGGGTCGAGGCCGGCGAGACACTCCCGCACCGCCGCGTGGTCGGTAACCTCAAGGTCGCTTGAGGTCAAGGCTCGGTGGGGCAACCGGGAGGGCACCGGAACAGTCCGGGTCGGACGGTCGCTTCTCCGGTGGCTCGGTCGGGGCGATCACCGCGGCGAAGTGCCGGTCGTGCGGGTCGATGCCCAGCCTGACCCCCACGCCGGAGTAGCCGCTGCGTAACCGCCAGATTTCCGGAACGTTTCCGAAACTCATTGACGCCGCGACCCGCCCACTCCTACCGTCCCCATTGACGGGGCTCAATGACCGTCGATGGGACGCACCGAGGAGGAAGCAGAGACATGACCGACACGTCCACCAGACCGCGCAGGCGCGGCCGCATGCGGCTGCTCCTCGGCGCCGCGTGTGCCGCGGCGCTCACCGTCGGCGGGTTGGGGATCGCGCCCCACGCGTACGCCGAAGCCGACCGGACCGTCAGCTCGAACTCGACCGGCACGCACAACGGGTTCTACTTCTCGTTCTGGAAAGACAGCGGCAACGCGAGCATGACCCTGCGCGCGGACGGGCGGTACTCCAGCAACTGGGGCAGCGGCACCAACAACTGGGTCGGCGGCAAGGGCTGGGCCACCGGCAACCGGCGGACGATCAGCTACTCCGGCAGCTACAACCCGAACGGCAACAGCTATCTCGCCCTGTACGGCTGGACGCGTAACCCGCTCATCGAGTACTACGTCGTCGAGAACTTCGGCACCTACAACCCGAGCAGCGGCGCCACCCGGATGGGCTCCGTCACCACCGACGGCAGCACCTACGACATCTACCGCAGCCAGCGGGTCAACCAGCCCTCGATCGACGGCACCGCCACGTTCTACCAGTTCTGGAGCGTCCGCCAGCAGAAGCGCACCGGCGGCACGATCACGACCGCCAACCACTTCGACGCCTGGGCGCGCTCCGGCCTGAACCTCGGCACGAACCACAGCTACCAGATCATGGCGACCGAGGGCTACCAGAGCAGCGGCAGCTCCGACATCACCGTCCGCGAAGGCGGCGGCGGCAGCAACCCCGGGACCCCGACCAACCCGCCCGGCGGCGGCAACTGCACCGCGACGCTCTCCGCCGGCCAGCAGTGGGGCGACCGGTTCAACCTGAACGTCGCCGTCAGCGGCACCAGCAGCTGGGTCGTCACGCTCAACCTCAACGGCGGCCAGAGCCTGCAGAACAGCTGGAACGCCTCGGTCAGCGGCACGAGCGGCGCCATCACGGCGAGACCGAACGGCAACGGCAACAACTTCGGAATCACGGTCATGGCCAACGGCAACTGGACGTGGCCGACAGTGACCTGCCGGACCGGCTGACCCCCGACAGCGCACCCCAGTGGCGCGGCGGCGCGACCCGCCGCGCCACGGCTGCGTCCACCTCCACAGCGGACAGTAATCGCGCGATTACTCTGACGGCGAACCAGTTACCTTCGCTTGGAGGCTCATGTGGAACAGATCCATGCCGGCACACCGTGGTGGCGGCGCCTGCTCCTGATCGTCGTGGCGACCGTGGCGTCGCTGGCGATGGTGCAGGCCGGCGCCGCCGCGTACCCGAAGCCGAAGCCGACCATCGTCCTCGTGCACGGCGCGTGGGCCGACGGGTCGTCCTGGAACGGGGTCACGTCCCGGCTGCAGGATCTCGGCTACGACGTCCGCGTTCCCCCGAACACCCTGCGCAGTGTCGACACCGACTCCGAGACCGTCGCGGACTTCCTGGAGACGCTGCGCGGCCCGATCATCCTGGCCGGACACTCGTACGGCGGCACCGTCATCACCAACGCCGCCACCGGCAACCGCAACGTCAAGGCGCTCGTCTTCGTGGACGCGTTCGCACCCGCGCAGGGCGAGAACGTCTTCGAGCTCTCCGGGCCCAACTCCGCGCTGTCGGGCGACCCGACCACGCTGTTCGACTTCGTCCCGTATCCACAGTCGCCGCCCGGTGACGTCGACCTCTACCTCAAGCAGAACGTCTTCCTCCGGGACTTCGCCAGCGGCGTGCCCACCCGGATGGCGAAGCTGCTCTACGCGGCCCAGCGGCCGCTGGCCCTGAGCGCCGCCCAGGACGGGTCGGGCGTGCCGGCCTGGCAGACCATCCGGTCCTGGTACGTGCTCGGGACCCAGGACAAGATCATCCCGCCGGACCGGCAGCGGTTCATGGCGGAGCGGGCCAACTCGCGGATCACCGAGGTGCGGTCGGGCCACCTGTCGCTGGTCACCCACCCGGGCGTCGTCACCGGCGTCATCCTCCAGGCCGTCCGCGCCACCAGCTAGCCGGCCGCCCGACGTCGATCGGGGTCGGGTCCGCGCGGACCCTAGTCGCTGAGGTCGGTGACCACCGCGGCGTGGTCCGACGGCCAGACCCCGTCGACCGCGGTGGTGGCCGCGCGGTGGGCGCCCAGCACCCGGCCCGCGCGGTGGCTGCTCTGGCGGACGTGGATGTAGTCGATCCGGGCGCTCGGCGCCACCCAGGCCGCCGCGTGCGGGTTGGCGCGGTCCCAGGTGAAGCCCGGGTCGCCCGGGTCGGCGAACCACCACACGTCCAGGAGGCGCTGGTCCGGCACGTACCCGACGGTCAGCTCACCCACGAAGCGCCGCAGCTCGTCGGACTCCGGCATCGCGTTGAAGTCGCCCGCCACGACCGCCGGGTGGCCGTCGCGGGGGAGCGTCGCCACGTGCCGGGCCAGCCAGTCGAGCTGTGCCGACCGGCCCGCCGAGCCCGACAGCACGCTCAGGTGCGTCGTCACGAACGGGATCGTCCCGTGTGGAGCGTCGATCAGGCAGCTCAGCGCCGCGCGGCTCGGGTCGCCGGGCAGGTCGTATGCCTTCTCCGCGCGGATCGGCCAGCGGCTGAGCACGGCGACCCCGTTGCGCAGCAGGGGACCGCCGTCGACCCGGACGCGCCACGTCTCCTGGTCGCTGCCCGCGCCGAACACCCAGTGCAGGCCGAGCTCGTCGGCCAGCCAACCCGCGAGGTTGCGGTCGCCGTCGGCCCACACCTCCTGCAGGGCCAGCACGTCGGGCCGCTGCTCGCGCAGCACGTGGCGGATCGCCGGCCGGCGCCGCTCCGGCTCGCCGAACCGCCACCACAGGTTCCACGTCATCACCCGCACCCGATCACCGTCGCACACCGGCGCCCGCCAGTGCCGGCTCCACCCCGGAACGGGCCTCGTCGACCAGGGCGGGGTCGGGGGCCACGCCGACCTCCCGCGGGAGCGCATCGACGGGCGGGTCGGCCAGTAGATCTTCGGGGCGGCGTTACGATGCGGGACGTGCCGAACAACCCACGCGCCGGGCAGCCGGCCGAGCCCGGTGACCTGATCGACGTCGACGCCGTCCTGGGCGCCTACCACGACCTGCACCCGGACCCGGCGGTCCCGGCCGAGCGGGTCGCCTTCGGCACCTCCGGCCACCGCGGCTCGAGCCTGCGCAAGGCGTTCAACGACGACCACATCGCGGCGACGAGCCAGGCGATCGTGGAATACCGCGCCGCGCAGGGCACGACCGGCCCGCTCTTCCTCGGCCGCGACACGCACGCGCTCTCCGAGCCGGCGACGATCACCGCGCTGGAGGTCTTCGCGGCCAACGGCGTGACCGTGCTGATCGACAGCCGCGACGGGTTCACCCCGACGCCGGCCGTCTCGCACGCGATCCTGACCTACAACAAGCGCGGTCCCGCGGCGCGCGCCGACGGCGTCGTCGTGACGCCCTCGCACAACCCGCCGGACGACGGTGGCTTCAAATACAACCCGCCGAACGGTGGGCCGGCCGACACCGACGCGACCGGCTGGATCCAGGACCGCGCCAACGAACTGCTCCGCGACAAGCTTTCCGGTGTACGGCGGATGCCGTACGGCCGGGCCCGGGCGGCGGAGACGACGCAGGAGTTCGACTTCACCGCGTCCTATGTGGACGACCTGCCGGCGGTCGTCGACCTGGCCGCGATCCGCGACGCCGGCGTGCGGATCGGCGCCGACCCGCTCGGCGGTGCGAGCGTCGCCTACTGGGCCGAGATCGCCGAGAGGCACGGGCTCGACCTGACCGTGGTCAACCCGGCCGTCGACCCGCGCTTCGCGTTCATGACGCTGGACTGGGACGGCAAGATCCGGATGGACTGCTCCTCCCCGTACGCCATGGCCTCCCTGATCGCGAAGCGCGACCTCTACCAGGTCGCCACCGGCAACGACGCCGACGCCGACCGCCACGGCATCGTCACGCCGGACGCGGGCCTGATGAACCCCAACCACTACCTGGCCGTCGCGATCGACTACCTGTTCCGCAACCGGGAGGGCTGGCCCGCCGACGCCGCGGTCGGCAAGACGCTGGTCTCGTCGTCGCTGATCGACCGGGTCGCCGCGGACCTGGGGCGCCGGCTGCTGGAGGTGCCGGTCGGCTTCAAGTGGTTCGTGCCGGGCCTGCTCGACGGCTCGGTCGGCTTCGGCGGCGAGGAGAGCGCGGGCGCGTCGTTCCTGCGCCGCGACGGTGGGGTGTGGACGACCGACAAGGACGGCATCATCCTCTGCCTGCTGGCCTCGGAGATCATCGCCAAGACGGGGCGCACGCCGTCGGAGCACCACGCCGACCTGGTGGCCCGGTTCGGCGACCCGGCGTACGCGCGCGTCGACGCGCCGGCGACCCGCGAGCAGAAGGCGGTGCTGGGCAAGCTCTCGCCGTCGCAGGTCACCGCCACGTCGCTGGCCGGCGAGCCGATCACCGAGATCCTGACGTCGGCTCCCGGCAACGGCGCGGCGATCGGCGGCCTGAAGGTCGCGACGGAGAACGGCTGGTTCGCCGCCCGCCCGTCCGGCACCGAGGACGTCTACAAGATCTACGCGGAGTCGTTCAAGGGCCAGGAGCACCTGGCCCAGATCCAGGAGGAGGCCCGCGGCGTCGTCGGTGCCGCGCTCGGCGCCTAACGCAACCTTGAAAGGGTGGCGTCGTCCTCCCGGCCGGCGTAGAAGCGGTCGAGGACGGTGCGGAACACCGGCTCGCCGGGCGCGGCGTGGGCGAAGAGCGTCATCGACGAGCGCAGCTTCAGCGCGTCGACCGGGCCGAGGATCCGGTCGGCGTCGTCGGCCGCGCCGTCGGCCAGCGCGGCCGCGCACTCCCGCAGGCGCGGCCCGAGCACCGGGTGAGCCAGGTAGGCACGGGCCTCGTCGAGACCGGAGATCGCGTACGCCTGCGCCATCGAACTGCGCCCCAGCCCGGCGACCTGCGGAAACACGAACCACATCCAGTGGCTGCGCTTGTTGCCGTCCCGCAGCTCGGCGAGCGCGTGCGGGTAGACCCCTTCCTGGGCCTCGACGAAACGATTGAGCCGGTACGGGTCGTCGTCAGTCACGGCCCCAGCCTAGGCCGCCGCTCCTCCCGCTCAGAGCAGGCTGCTCAACGCGACCTCGTACTCCGAGCGATCCTGCGGTGGTGTCCTGGCCGCGGCGTAGCTCAGCACCACGACGCCCGTGCGGTGGACGTCGGGCGCGGAGCCGGCCTCGAACTCCTGGGCGCTCGCCTCGTCGGGGAACACGTAGACCGAGACCGCGTCGGTGGTGACGAGCTCGGCGCAGCGGGCCGCGCCGGAGGCGCAGTTCTCGGAGTTGTCGCGGGGTGCCGGCACCGGCAGGCCGGCGGCGGCGAACGCGTCGACGACGTCCTGCGCGCTGGGCGCCCCGTCGGC
>NZ_BONE01000032.1 GCF_016862555.1 Asanoa siamensis
GCCTTCACCTGGCACCTCGACGGCATCGACACCACGACCGACATCGCCCTCGCGGCCGAAGGCGAGGACACCACCGTGATCGCCGTCGACCAGAGCCACTTCGACTTCGCCGACGTGATGAGCGGCAACATCCGCGGCGTCCTCCAGACCTTCTGGGCGCTGTCGATCGGCAACCTGGTCGACCACCTCGAGGGCCGGTCGCTGACCCCCAAGGTCGACTTCACCAGCAGCGAGTTCCGGGCGGCCTTCGAGGTCGACGCTCCCGCGGACCGCGTCTTCGCCTCGCTCGTCGACTCGGACCAGGCGACCGAGTGGTTCGGCTTCCCGGTCGGCATCGAGCCGTGGGAGGGCGGCCGGTTCGCGATGGGCGGCCTGGAGAACAACCCCCAGCCGGCAAAGATCCTCGAACTGGTGCCGGACACCAAGCTCTCGGTCGACTTCGGCCCGACGGGCGTCGGCACCTGGGAGCTCGCCGGCTCCGGCGGCAAGACCCGGATCACCCTGGTCCAGAGCGGCTTCGACACGACCAACCCGCCCTACGCGGCCTGGGGCGGCGTGCTCTCGGGCGCCGCGGGCCTGCGCCGCTACCACGAGGGCCTCCCCCAGGTCTGGCTAGCGGTCTGACGACCCGGGTGTAAGCCCACGCGGACACCCGAAGACCCACCGGGCTCGGCCACCGCCCACACCGGGACGGCGGCCGAGCCCGCAGGCCGTCCCGGGCCGAGCACACACCGCGTCGGCGTGCGGGCCTGCCGGCTCGCGCGAGGGCCAAGGCCAAGGCCAAGCCCAGGGCCAAGGCCAAGCCCAAGGCCCAAGGTCAGGCCGGCTTCGCCAGGACCGAGTCCGGGTCGTAGCGCCAGCGGACTTCCGCCAGGCGGGTGTTGGCGCCTTCTGACCAGACCGTGGCCAGGCGTTCGGGCGTTGTCGGTAGGCCCATCATGTTGGGGTTGTTGTCTGTGCGTGACCAGCGCCCCAACGCCTCCCGCACGTCGTAGGCCGCGTCGGGCAGAGGCTTCGCGAACAGGTCCGGCCGCACCCCCACCATCCCCAGGGCGAAGCTCGCCCCGCGGCCCGCCACCGCCGACCCGCCCTCGACGTCGCGGGACACCGCGCCGCCGAGGTGGCGTAGCTCGACCGCCACGAACGGTGAGTCGACGCCCGCGCCGAAGAAGGACAGGAACGTCGTCACGAAGTCCTGGTCGATCGGGTCGAGCAGGGCGCCGAAGTATTGGCTCGCCGCCGGCACCGTCGAGTCGTTGTGGATCGAGGCGATCGCCGCCGCCGGCATCTCGCCGAGCATGTCCAGGTAGACCGGCGCGGCCGCCCGCAGCGGCGCCGCCAGCGACGCGCCGGCGTCGACCGGCCCCGGGTAGGCGAACCGCAGCGTCAGCAGCGTGCGCCCGCGCAGCGCCTCGGGGATCTGCTCGAACGGCGGCATCCGGATGATCGCCGCGCTGGTCGAGACCTGCTCGTCGGCGGTCGCCGTCCAGGCGACCCAGGCCCGCAGCGCCGCCTCGATGTCGGCGACGTCGAAGAAGAGCGACCCGCCGTAGAGCGTCGCCAGCGACACCAGCCGAATCCGCATCGCGGTCACCACGCCGAGGCCCCACTTGCCGCCGCGCAGCGCCCAGAACAGGTCGGCGTGGTCGGTCGCGCTGGCCTCGACGATCTCGCCGGCCCCCGTCACCACCGTGAAGCTCTCGACGTGGTCGGACGCGACGCCGTGGCTGCGCACCAGCGGCCCGAACCCGCCGCCGGTCACCAGCCCGACGACACCGACCGTGGACGCGGCACCGGCGATCGGCGCCAGCCCGTGCGCGGCGGCCGCCGCGACGACGTTGCCCCACACCTGGCCGGCGCCGACGGTCGCGGTGCGGGCGGTCGGGTCGACGGTCAGCCCGTCGAGCCGCCGGGTGGTGATCAGCATCCCCGAGGTGATCGAGGACTCGGCACCGTGGCCGGTGCTCTGGACGTGGACGTGCATCCCGTGGTCGCCGGCCCACCGGACCGCGGCCGCGACGTCGTCGGCCGACGTCGCCCCCACCACGAGATCCGGGGTGTGGGTGGCGACCAGGTTGAACGCGGCGACCTCGTCGGCATAGCCCTCGTCGTAAGGGGCCAGCACGGGGCCTCTCACCTGAGCCGACAGGGTGGAAGTCATGGCACTCCTCCGTTGGCGGGTGTGTGTCCCGTCTGTTCTATCCGCCGGGTGCGACATTCCCACTACCATCGTGACGGGCGGCGGGGGGAGATTCATGAGGTTTACGCGGCCCACGCCGGGTCTGCCCACCGACTCCGACATCGACCTCGCCGTCCCGCGGCAACGCGCCGAACCCCAGTGGCCCGTGCTGGCCGTGATCTCGGTGGGCGGCATCGGCGGAGCGCTCGCCCGGTACGGCATCGGCCACGCCTGGCCCACCCCGCCCGGTGACTTCCCATGGGCCACTTTCGTCGTCAACGTCACCGGCTGTCTGCTGATCGGCGCCCTGATGGTGCTGGTTACCGACCTCTTCCCCCACCGGCGCCTGCTCCGCCCGTTCCTCGGCGTCGGCGTCCTCGGCGGTTACACGACCTTCTCCACGTACGCGGTCGAGATCCGGAACCTGATCGCGGCCGGCGCACCCGCCACCGCCGCGGCCTACCTGCTGGGGACGGTGGCCGCCGCCTGCCTGGCGGTGTTCGTCGGCATGACCGCGGCCCGGTTCGTCACGTGGCTGGTGACGGCATGACCGTGCTGTTCATCGCGCTCGGCGCGGCCGTCGGCGCACCGGCGCGCTACCTGACCGACCGCTGGATCCAGCGCCTGCACGGCGGCCGCTTCCCGTTCGGCACGCTCACGGTCAACGTGCTCGGCTCGCTGATCCTGGGCCTGGCCGCCGGTGGCACGGCCACCACGACAGGGGTGTACGCACTGGTCGGCACCGGCTTCTGCGGCGCCCTGACCACGTACTCCACGTTCGGCTACGAGACCGTCCGCCTGCTCGAGAGCCGCGCACCGCGCCGCGCGCTAGCCAACGCGGCTGTGAGCATCGCCGCCGGCCTCGGCGCGGCGTTCGCCGGCGTCGCCATCGGCACGGCGGTCTGGCACTGACGACCCGGCCAGCACACCGAACACGATGGTGACGAGACCGAAGACCACCAGCGCCAGGTACGGCACCCGGAAGTCACCGGTCAGGTCGTGCAGGAAGCCCACCGCGACCGGCCCGACCGCGGCCAGCAGGTAGCCGACGAAGAACGCCATGCCGGAGGCCCGCGGCGTGTCGGCCGGCGTCGGCGCGATCTGCCCGACCACCGTCAACGCCAGCGAGAAGTTGGCGCCGACCCCGACCCCCAGCACCCCGGCCCAGACCGCCGGCGCGGCCAGCGGCGCGACGCCGATCAGCCCGAGCGAGACGATGGCCAGCAGCAGCCCGACGACGATGGCCGGCCGCGGGTCCCGCCGGGCCAGCGCCGGCGCCACCAGCGCGGCGACCACCTGGGTCGCGCTGAACAGCGCGAGCAGCCCACCGGCCTCCGCCGCCGACCAGCCGAGCTCGGTGTAGCGCGCGGCCAGCCAGGCCAGCGGCGCGTAGTAGAGCAGCGACTGCGACCCCATGTAGAGGGTCACCATCCAGGCACCGCGGTCCCGCCACGGCGACCACCCCGCGACGCGCGCCGTCGCCGCCGGCTGCCGTGAGGCGGACGCCGGCCGGACGACCAGCCAGACCACCAGCGCCAGCGCGGCCGGCACCGCCCAGATCGCCAGCGCCACCCGCCACGACCCGCCCAGCGCCGTGCGCAGCGGCTCGGTGCCGCCCGCACCGATCAGCGCGCCCGAGATCAGCGCGGTCGTGTAGAGCCCGGTCACCGGGCCCACCCGTTCCGGGAAGCGGGCCCGCACCAGCGCCGGCATCAACGCGCCACCGACCGCGATCGCCACGCCGGCGAGCACGGTCGCGACGTAGAGCAGGCCCACCCCGAGCAGGGGACGGACCGCCGTCGCCACGGTCAGGAGCGCCAGCGCGAGCGCCATCGTCCGCCCGGTGCCCCAGCGCACCGCGGCCCACGCGGCGGCCGGCGCGAACAACCCCATGCAGACGACCGGCACCGACGTCAGCACCCCGGCGGCCGACCCCGACAGCCCGAGCGACGCGCGCACCGCGTCGACGATCGGGGGCACGGACGCGATGGCGGGCCGGAGGTTGACCGCGGCGAGCAGCACCGCCGCCAGCCAGGCGGCCGCGGACCAGCGGGATCTCACGGGAATGGGAAGCCGACGTAGTTCTCGGCCAGCGACGTCGCCGCGGCCCGCGACGACGTGACGTAGCGGAGCTGGCTGAGCTGCAGCGCCAGGTCGAACGGGTCGTCGCCGGTCGGGTGCAGCATCGAGGTCATCCACCAGGAGAAGTGCTGCACGCGCCAGACCCGGCGCAGGCAGGTCGCCGAGTACGCGTCGAGCCCGGCCCGGTCGCCGCCGGCGTACCAACTGGTCAGCGCGTCCGCCAGCACCTTGACGTCGGCGACCGCGAGGTTCAGCCCCTTGGCCCCGGTGGGCGGCACGATGTGCGCGGCGTCGCCGGCCAGGAACAGCCGCCCGTACTGCATCGGAGACACGACGAAGCTGCGCATCGCGGCGACCGAGCGCTCCAGGATCGGGCCGTCGGCCAGCTCCCACGCGTCGTCACGGTCGAGCCGCGCCCGCAGCTCGCTCCAGATCCGCTCGTCGGGCCACTCGTCGAGGTCCTCGTCGGGCCGGACCTGCAGGTAAAGACGGGTCACCGCGGGCGAGCGCATGCTGTGCAGCGCGAACCCCCGCGGGCTGTGCGCATAGATCAGCTCGTCGGACGACGGCGGGGCCTGGGCCAGGATGCCCAACCAGGCGTGCGGGTAGTCGCGTTGGTGCACGGTCAGCACCCCGGGCGGGATCGCGGCCCGCGACACGCCGTGGAACCCGTCGCACCCGGCGATCACGTCGCACACCAGTTCCTGGGCCACCCCGGCGGCATCTACATAGGACACAAACGGAGCGCCCGAGGAGAGACCTGACAGAGCGACGGACGACACCGAGAAGTGCAGCGGCCCGTCCCACGCGGCGATCAGGTCCTTGACCACCTCGTGCTGCCCGTAGATGGTGATCTCCCGCCCGGCCAGCTCCGTCAGCGGGATGCGGTGCGCCGTACGCTCGAAGAGCAGCTCGATCCCGTGGTGCACCATCCGCTCACGGTGCAGCCGGTCGGCCAGGCCCAGCGAGGTGAGCAGGTCGACCGTGCCGTGCTCCAGCACGCCGGCCCGGATCCGCGCCTCCACATAGGACCGCGACTGGCGCTCCAGCACCACGCAGTCGATGCCGCGCTGCCGAAGCAGGTGGGCGAGCACCAGGCCGGCCGGGCCGGCCCCGATGATGCCCACCTGCGTCCGGGTCGTCCGCACGCTCAGCCCCACACCTCGTCGGCGGTCTCGGCGATCAGCCGGAGCTTGGCCACCTCGTCGTCGTAGCTCAGCGCGTTGCCCTCGACCGTCGACGAGAACCCGCACTGCGGGGACAGGCAGAGCTGGTCGAGCGGCACGTATTTCGCCGCCTCGTCGATGCGGCGCTTGAGCGCGTCCTTGGTCTCGAGCTCGCCGCGCTTGGTCGTGACGAGGCCGAGCACCACCATCTTGCCCGGTGGCACGAACCGCAGCGGCGCGAAGCCGCCGGAGCGCTCGTCGTCGAACTCCAGGAAGAACCCGTCGACCGCGAGCTCCGAGAAGAGCGCCTCGGCGACGAAGTCGTAGCCACCCTCGGCCGCCCACGACGACCGGAAGTTGCCCCGGCACATGTGGGTGGTCACGGCCAGCCCCGCCGGCCGGTTCTCGATCGCCGCGTTGATCTGCTTGATGTAGCGCAGGTGCTGGTGCTCCGCGTCGTCGCCCCGCTCCGTGAGCTGCCGGCGCTGCTCGGGGTCGTTGAGGTAGGCCAGGCTGGTGTCGTCGAGCTGCAGGTAGCGGCAGCCCAGCTCGGCGACCGCGGCGACCTGCGCGGCGTACGCCGCCGACAGGTCGGCCCAGAACTGCTCCTCGTCGGGGTAGACGGCCGGATCGATGGACGCCTTGCCGCCCCGGTAGTGCACCATGCTCGGCGACGGGATCGTCAGCTTCGGGGTGACACCGGAGTCCACCGTGGACGCGAGGAACGCGAAGTCCTCGCCGAAGATGGTCTTCTCCAGCCGGACCGGCCCGTCGACCGCCAGCGCCGCCGACGTGAAGTCGAGGTCGCCCTCCTTGTTGTGGAAGTGCACCCGGATCTTCTCGTCGGTGCTGTGGATGCCGCCGAGCTGGTAGATGAAGTCCATGTGCCAGGACGTACGGCGGAACTCCCCGTCGGTCGCCGAGCGGAGCCCGACGTCGCCCTGCATCCCCACCACCTCGCGGATCGCGTCGTCCTCCACCGCCCGCAGCTCCTGCGCCGTGATGGCTCCGGCGGCCCGGTCGGCACGCGCCTTCAGCAGCCGTTCCGGGCGCAGCAGGCTGCCCACGTGGTCGGCCCGGAACGGCGGCGTGTCGCGCAACGTCATCTCGTACACCTCACTGTGGAAGGGGTCAGAACGGGTAGGCCGGGATCTCGCCGCGCAGCGTGATCCACCGCTGCTCGGTGAACGCGTCGAGGTTGCCGGCGCCGCCGAACCGCGCGCCGGTGCCGGAGTCGAGGATGCCGCCGAACGGTGCGACCGCCTCGTCGTTGACCGTCTGGTCGTTGATGTGCACGATCCCGCTCGGGATCCGCTCGGCGAGCGCCAGCCCGCGCATCGCGTCGCCCGTCAGGATGCTCAGCGACAGCGCGTAGGCCGAGTCCGCGGCCAGGGCGGCCGCCTCGTCGACGGAGCCGAACCGGACGACCGGCGCGACCGGACCGAACACCTCCTGGGCGTACGCCGGCATGTCGGTGCGCACCTCGTCGAGCACCGTCGGCCGGTAGAACAGGCCGTCGTGGGTGCCGCCCGCGGCGAGCTTGGCGCCGGCGTCGACGGTCGCGGTGACCAGCGCGTGCACCTTGTCGCGCTGGCCGGCGTCGACCAGCGGGCCGAGCGCGACCTGCGCGGTGAACGGGTCACCGACCGGCAGGTGGTCGGCGTGCTCGGCGAGCGCCGCGACGTAGTCGTCGGCGATCCGCTCGTGCACCAGGTGCCGCCCGGCGGTCATGCAGATCTGGCCCTGGTGCAGGAAGGATCCCCAGGCGCCGGCGGAGACCGCGCGGTCCAGGTCGGCGTCGTCGAGCACGACGATCGCGGAGTTGCCGCCGAGCTCGAGGTGCACCCGCTTGAGGTGGCGGGCGGCGAGCTCGCCGACGTGCCGGCCGGTGGCGGTGGAGCCGGTGAACGAGATGACCCGGATCGCCGGCTCGGTGACCAGCGCGGAGCCGACGTCGGCCCCGCCCGGCAGCACGTGCAGCAGCCCCGGCGGCAGGCCCGCCTCGGCGAACACCCGGGCGATCGCGAAGCCGCCGCTGACCGGGGTGCGCAGGTCGGGCTTGAGCACGACCGCGTTGCCGAGCGCCAGCGCCGGCGCCACCGAGCGGATCGACAGGATCAGCGGCACGTTGAACGGCGAGATCACGCCGACCACGCCGACCGGGACCCGCTTGAGCAGGCTCAGCCGCGGCTGGTTGCTCTGCAGGATCTCGCCGGCCGGCCGGTGGGCGAGCGCCGCGGCCTCGTAGCACTCCTGGGTCGCGACACCGACCGCGAAGTCGGCGAGCCCCGGCACCGCGCCGGTCTCCCGGACGACCCAGTCGCGCAACTCGGCGGCGTTGGCCTCGATCAGCGCGCCGGCCCGCCGCAGCACGGCCGCGCGCTCCTCGAACGAGGTGGCCGCCCAGGCCCGCTGCGCGGCCGCGGCCGAGGCGGCGGCGCCCGACACGTCGCCCGCGTCGGCCACGCCGGCGCGGCCCAGCGCCGTGCCCGTCGCCTTCTCGAGAATCTCCGTCGACCCGCCGGACGGCGTGGCCCAGTCACCCGTGAACACCTTGCCGTCCCACAGGGCGGCGTCGAAGAACGTCATGCCGGTGCTCCCTCCGAAGCCGGTGCCTTCACCTTCTGGATGCGGGCGTAGACCTGGCCGCGCAACTCCGTGAACCGCGCGTCGGACCGCGTGGTGAGCTGGTCCCGGGTGGCCGGCAGGTCGATGGCCAGGTCCTCCGCCACCGTCGTCGGCGACGCCGACAGCACGATCACCCGCTGGCCGAGGTAGACCGCCTCGTCGATGTCGTGGGTGACGAACAGCAGCGTCACGCCCAGCCGCTGCCAGACCGCCCGGATCAGGTCCTCGAGGTCGGCCCGGGTCTGTGCGTCGACCGCCGCGAACGGCTCGTCCATCAACAGCACCTTCGGCTGGTACGCGATGGCCCGCGCGATCGCCACCCGCTGCTGCATGCCACCCGAGAGCTGCCACGGGTACGCGTTGTCCACGTCGGACAGACCGACCGCCGCGAGCGCCTCGTCGGCCAGCTTCCGCCGCTCCGCCCGGCCCATCCCCGCGGCCTTCAACGGCAGTTCGACGTTGGCGCGCACCCGCAGCCACGGGAAGAGGCTGCGGCCGTATTCCTGGAACACCACCGCCAGGTCCTTCGGCGGCGCGGTGACCGGGGTGCCGCGCACCGACACCTCGCCCGAGGTGGCCGGCAGCAGCCCCGCCAGCACCCGCAGCAGTGTCGTCTTGCCGCAGCCGGACGGGCCGACCACGCAGGCGAACTGTCCTTCGGGGACGGTGAAGGTGAGGTCGCCGACCGCGGTCACCCGCCGGCCGTGCCCGTCGTACACCTTGTGCAGGTTCCTGACCTCCAGCATCACCACTCCCGTTGTCCCGCGCGCTGGCCGTGGTACCAGCCGAGCAGCGACCGCTCGGCGACTCTGAACAGCAGGGAGAGCACGATGCCGATCACGCCGAGCAGGAGCACGCCGCTCCACATCTCCGGGATCTGGAACCCCCGCTGGAACTGCAGGACCGTGAAGCCGAGGCCCTCGTTGGCGGCCATCATCTCGCTGATCACCATCAGGATGATGGCGAGCGGGAGGGCCTGCCGGGCGCCGGTGACGATCTGCGGGCTGGCCGCGCGGAGCACCAGGTGGCGCAGGCGGAGCAGCCCGGTGACGCGGTAGGTGCGGCAGGTGTCGCTGAGCACCTCGTCGCGGCCGCGGACACCTTCGATGGTGTTGAGCAGCACGGGCCACACGCAGCCGAAGACGATCACCAGGATCTTGGTGCGGTCGCCGATGCCGGAGAGCAGGATCGCGGCCGGCACCAGCACCGGCGGCGGGAACGCGCGCAGGAACTCGAGCACGGGCTCCAGCAGCGAGCGGACCGAGCGGAAGGTGCCGATCAGCACGCCCAGCGCGACACCGACCACAACGGCCAGCAGGTAGCCGACGAGCAGCCGCCACAGCGACGGGAACACCTGCTCGGTGAACATCGCACCGGTCCAGGTGCGGCCGAACGCGTCCACGATGGTCGACAGCGACGGCCAGTAGAAGTCCTGGCTGCCGGCCGAGCCGAACCACCAGGCGGCGACCAGCACGACCGGCAGGCCGACGGCGAGCAGCGCGCGCAGCAGGAACCTCATCGCACGACCGCCTCGGCGCGGGCGGACGGGTGCCAGGCCAGCACGCGCCGCTCGACCTGCCGGATGACCACGTTGATCAGGACGCCGAGGATGCCGGTCACCACGATCAGCGCGTAGACGACGCGTACGGCGTTGCTCTGCTGGGCGTTGTCGATCTCCTTGCCCAGGCCGGGTGAGCCGATCACGAGCTCCCCGGTGACGGTCAGGATCAGCGCGACCGCCGCGGCCAACCGGATGCCGGTCATCACGTAGGGCAGGGCGCTCGGCCAGATCACGTAGCGCACCCGCGCCCACGGACCGAGCCGGAACGACCGGGCGGTGTCGCGGGCGATCGGGTCGACGTCGACCACGCCGTGCACGACCTGGACCATCATCTGCCAGAACGCCGCGTAGACGACGAGCACCAGGGTGGACCGGACGGTCGGGCCGTAGAGCACGATCACGAGCGGGATGAGCGCGACCGACGGGATCGGCCGCAGGAACTCGACGGTCGTCGCGGTCGCGGCGTGCAGGAGGGGCAGCGAGCCGAGCAGCACACCGACGGCGGTGCCCGCGACCACCGCGATGAGCAGCCCGTTGGCCCAGGTGCCCAGGGTGCGCAGCAACGCCGTCCAGAACGACTCCTGGCCGAGCTGGTCGGCCAGGGTGACCAGGATCTGGCTGGTCGGCGGCGCGAAGTCGATCGGCACGATGCCGATCCGCGGCGCCACCTCGAGCACCAGCGCGAATCCGAGAAGGCCCGCCGCGCCCAGGGTGACCGACCGGAAGCGCCGGCCGGTCACCCGTGGCGGGCGAGCCGCGACAGCGACCATCAGGGAAGCAGCCCCGCTACGTCCGGCTTCGCGGTGAGCAGGCCGTCGGTGACCGCGGCGTCCGCGAGCGCGTCGATCGAGGCGCGGTTGATCTCGGCCGGCCACTTGGGCAGCGTCATCTTCGCCCGTACCGGTTCCTCGATCTTGGTGTAGGTGCCGATGACGTCGCGGACCTCGTCGCCGTGCGCGTCCGCGTACGCCAGGGACTCCTTCATCGCTTCGGTGAACCGGGCGACCAGGTCGGGGTTCTCACCGGCGAGCTTGGCCGAGGTGAAGTACATGGCGACCGTCAGGTTCGGCGCCGCGTCGACGTAGCTGGAGGCGATCTTGCGCATGCCGGCCGCCACCGCGGCGGACTGGAACGGCTCGACGAGGAAGATCGCGTCGACCCGGCCGGCCTGCAGCGCGGCCAGTTGCTCCGGGAACGGCAACTCGGTGAACTTGACCTGGCTCGGGTCGCCGCCGTCCTTCTTCACCGAGGCGCGCACGCTGGTGTCGACGATGTTCTTCAGCGTGTTGGCCGCGACCGTCTTGCCGACCAGGTCCTTGGGCGACTGGACCGGGCTGTCGGGCTTGACGTAGAGGCCGGCGAAGTCCTCGGCGGCGCCGGTCGAGTTGACGCCGTTGCAGACCACCTTGAGCGGCGCGTTCTGCGACTTGGCCAGCAGCAGCGAGATCGCGTTGCTGAAACCGAACTGGTACTGACCGGAGAGGACGGCCGGCGCGATCGCGGCGCCGCCCTGCGCGGTGGTCAGGGTCAGGTCGATGTTGCGCTTGCTGAAGAAGCCCTTCTCCTTGCCGAGGTAGATCGGCGCGACGTCGAGGATCGCGATGACGCCGGCGTTGACCTTGTCAGGTTGGGCCGCCCCGCCGGACTGCGCGGGGCTGGGTTCGGACGAGTCACCGCAGGCGGCCGTGGTCAACAGGGCCAACGCGGTGCAAAGAGCGAGCAAAGGGCGTCGCATCGGAACTCCATCCACGTCAGGGGTAGGCGGGGAGGGCGAGGGGGTGTTCGGATAGCGCACAGATGTACACCGGGAAACCTAGAACCGCGCGCTACCAGAAGTCAATGCTTGTCATTATTGACGTGCATTGCGTGCGGTTCCTAGGCTGGCCGCTGAACGGTTGTTCGCATAGCGCACAGACTGGGAGCCGCATGGCCGAACTCGTCAGCCTCGCCGAGGGTGTGGCGGAGCTGGTCCACGACGGGGACGCGGTCGCACTGGAGGGCTTCACCCACCTCATCCCGGTGGCCGCCGGTCAGGAGATCATCCGGCAGCGACGGCGCGACCTGACGCTGATCCGGATGACCCCCGACATCGTCTACGACCAGCTCATCGGGGCCGGCTGCGCGGCGCGGCTGGTGTTCTCCTGGGGCGGCAACCCCGGCGTCGGCTCTCTGCACCGGTTCCGCGACGCCGTCGAGAACGCCTGGCCCCGGCCGATCGAGATCGAGGAGCACAGCCACGCCGGCATGGCCAACCGCTACGTCGCCGGCGCGTCCGGGCTGCCGTTCGCGGTGCTGCGCGGCTACGTCGGCACCGACATCGCCCGGCACACGACGACGGTCGGCACGGTCACCTGCCCGTTCACCGGCGAGGTGCTCACCGCCGTCGCCGCGCTCAACCCCGACGTCGCGGTGATCCACGCGCAGCGCGCCGACCGGCGCGGCAACGTGCAGATGTGGGGCATCACCGGCGTGCAGAAGGAGGCGGTGCTCGCCGCCGCCCGCTCGCTGGTCACCGTCGAGGAGATCGTCGACGACCTCGACCCGCGCCCCGACGCGGTGGTGCTGCCCGGCTGGGTGGTCACCGCGGTCGCGCACGTGCCGCGCGGCGCGCACCCGTCCTACGCGCAGGGCTACTACGACCGCGACAACGACTACTACCAGTCCTGGGACCCGATCAGCCGCGACCGGGAGTCGTTCGCCCGCTGGCTCGACGAGGTGACGGCATGAGCGAGTGGAACGCCGACGAGATCATGACGGTCACCGCGGCGCGCTCGCTCGCGGGCCGCACGTCCTGCTTCGTCGGCATCGGCCTGCCCAGCACCGCGGCCAACCTGGCCCGCCGCACCTGCAACCCCGACCTGGCCCTTATCTACGAGTCGGGCACGATCGGCGCCAAGCCGACCCGGCTGCCACTGTCCATCGGGGACGGTGAGCTGGGCGAGACCGCCGACGCCGTGGTCAGCGTCCCCGAGATCTTCAACTACTGGCTGCAGCCGGGCCGGGTCGACGTCGGCTTCCTCGGCGCCGCGCAGGTCGACCGGCTCGGCAACATCAACACGACGGTGATCGGCGACTACCGCACGCCGTCGGTGCGGCTGCCGGGCGCCGGCGGCGCACCGGAGATCGCCGCGTCCTGCCGGGAGACGATCGTCATCGTCCGGCACCGCCCGCGCATCCTGGTCGACCGGTTGGCGTTCGTCACCTCGCTCGGCTTCGGCGCAGGCCCCGGCCACCGGGCGGACCTCGGCCTGCGCGGCCGCGGCCCGATCCGGCTGATCACCGACCTCGGCGTGCTCGAGCCCGACCCGGAGACCTGCGAGCTGACCCTCGTGAGCATCCACCCCGGCGTGGCCCTCGACGACGTCCGCGCGGCGACGGGTTGGCCCCTCGCCGTCCACGCCGACCTGGCCGTCACCGCACCACCCACCACCGCGGAACTGACCGCGCTGCGGTCCCTGACGAAAGGAGACCGCGTTGCCTGAGCTGGAGCTGCCGGCGCCGTACCGACGTGACGTCGAAGGCGAAGGGCCCTCCCTGGTCTGGCCCGGTTACGGCTCGACCCGCCTGCGCGGCCCGCGCCAACCGCTTGTCCTGCTGCCGCAGGGGCTGACCGAGCTGACCGGCCCGGTGCTCGGCGAACGCGACCTCGGCCCGCTCGACAACGACCTGACCCGCCAGCACGACGGCGAGCCGCAGGGCGAGCGGATCGAGGTGTTCGGCCGGGTGCTCGACGGCGACGGCCGGCCGGTCCGCGACACGCTGGTCGAGGTCTGGCAGACCAACGCCGCCGGGCGCTACCTGCACGCCGGCGACCAGCACCCGGCGCCCCTCGACCCCCACTTCACCGGCGCGGGCCGCACGATGACCGACAGCGAGGGCCGCTACCGGTTCGTCACCGTCAAGCCCGGCGCGTATCCGTGGCGCAACCACCACAACGCCTGGCGTCCCGCGCACATCCACTTCTCGCTGTTCGGTCGGGCGTTCACCCAGCGCCTGGTCACCCAGATGTACTTCCCGAACGACCCGCTCTTCGACCAGGACCCGATCTTCAACTCGATCCGGGACCCGGCCGCCCGCAACCGCATGGTCGCCGCGTTCGACCTCGACGCCACCACGCCGGAGTGGTCTCTCGCCTACCGCTGGGACATCGTGCTGCGCGGCCGCGACGCCACGCCCATGGAGGAGGACTGATGACGACGCCGTCGCAGACCGTCGGGCCGTTCTTCTCGCTCGGCCTGCCGTTCGAGAGCGGGCCGTTCGCCGTCACCGCGGACACCCCCGGCGCGTTCTGGCTACGTGGGGTGGTCCTCGACGGAGCCGGTGAGCCGGTGCCCGACGCGTTGATCGAGACGTGGCAGGCCGACCCGGCGGGCCGGTTCGACCACCCCGACGACCCGCGCGGTGCGGTCGCGACGCCCGGTTTCCGCGGCTTCGCCCGCTGTCCCACCGACACCGCGGGTCGCTACGCGATCCGCACCGTCCGGCCCGGCCCGGTGCCCGGCGCCGGCGGCGCGCCACAGGCCCCGCACATCGCGGTCTCGGTGCTGGCCCGCGGGCTGCTCGACCGGCTGGTCACCCGGATCTACTTCCCCGACGAGGAGGCCAACGCCGCCGACCCGGTGCTCGCGCGGGTCGACCCGGTGCGCCGCCCGACGCTGGTCGCGAAGGAGACCGCCGACGGGTACGCGTTCGACATCACCCTGCAGGGCGACCATGAGACCGTCTTCTTCACCTTCTGACGGTCTGTTCGGCGGCATCCTCGCCCGCGGCCCGGTCGCGGCCGCGGTCGCCGACGACGCCTGGCTGCGGGCGATGCTCGACACCGAGGCGGCCCTGGCCGCCGCTTCGGCCGGCGCCGGCGTGATCCCGGCGGCGGCGGGCGCGGCGATCGTGGCGGCCTGTGCCGACCTGGCACCGGACCCGACCGACCTGGGCCGCGCGGCCGCCGCCCACGCGACCCCGATCGTGCCACTGGTGGCGGCGATCCGAGCCGTCGTGCCGGCGCCGGCCCGGCCGCACGTGCACACCGGCGCGACCAGCCAGGACGTCCTCGACACCGCGGCCATGCTGGTCGCCGGGCGGGCGCTGGCCGCCCTGCTGTCCGATGTGGACGGCGCCGCCGCCGCGGCCGCCGGCCTCGCCCGCACCCACCGCGACACCCCGATGGTCGGCCGGACCCTGTTGCAGCAGGCGGTGCCGACCACGTTCGGGCTGACCGCGGCCGGCTGGCTGGCCGGGCTCGACGCGGCCGCCGGCGAGCTGCGGGCCTACCGACCCACCGCCCAGCTCGGCGGCGCCGCCGGCACGCTCGCGGGGCTCGGCCCGGCCGGCCCGGCGGTGCTGGCCGACTTCGCCGACCGGCTGGGCCTGGCGGCGCCCGAGCTGCCGTGGCACACCGAACGTTCCCGCGTCGGGCGGCTCGCCGGCGTGCTCGGCACCACCGCCGGCGCGCTGGGCAAGCCCGCCCGCGACGTCACGCTGCTCGCCCAGAACGAGGTCGGCGAGGTCGAGGAGGGTGCCGCCGGCGGGTCCAGCGCGATGCCGCACAAGCAGAACCCGGTGGCCGCCGTCAGCACGCTGGCCGCCACCGCCCAGGCCCCCGGGCTGGTGGCGACCCTGCTGGCCAGCGCGGTGCAGGAGCACCAGCGGGGCGCCGGGAGCTGGCAGGCCGAGTGGCGGCCGCTGCGCGAGCTGCTGGTCACGGTGGGCGCGGGAGCCTCCTGGCTGCGTACCTGCCTGGACGGGTTGGTCGTGCACGCCGATGTGATGCGCGCCAACCTCGACCGGGCCGCCGTGTCGGCCGAACGGGGGGCCATCGACCCTGTGGGCAGCGCGGGCCATTTCGTCGACCGCGCGCTGGCCACCCATTCCGCCCGGAGGACCGATGCCTGACGCGTCCAGGGGACCGATGCCTGACGACGGTGAGCTGGTGCGCCGCGCCGTGCTCGGCGACGCGCACGTCGACCGGGCCGCCGCGGCGGCCACCGAGTTCAGCGCGCCCTGGCAGGAGCACGTCACCGCGCACGCCTGGGGTGCCGTGTGGACCCGCCCGGGACTCGACCGGCGGACCCGCTGTCTGGTCACCATCGCGCTGCTGGCCAGCCAGCATGCTTCGGCCGAGCTGGCGATGCACGTACGGGCCGCGATCGGGCAGGGTGTGACACCGACCGAGATCCGCGAGGTGCTGCTGCACACCGCGGTCTACGCCGGGGCTCCGGCGGCCAACACCGCGTTCGCGACGGCCCAGCGCGTGCTGGACGAGCTAGGGCTCGAGGAGGCTTCGTGACCACGGTGCGCTCGGCGGACTTCGTCCAGTCCCTGGAACGCGGCCTCGCGGTGATCCGCGCCTTCGACCGCTCGCACCCGGAGCTCACGCTCAGCGAGGTCGCGGCGGCCACCGGTGTCACCCGGGCGGCCGCACGCCGGTTCCTGATCACCCTGATGGACCTCGGGTACGTGCGCACCGACGGCCGGTTCTTCTCGCTGAGCCCGCGGGTGCTCGAGCTCGGCTACGCGTACCTGTCGAGCCTCTCGCTGCCCGAGGTGTCCGAGGTGCACCTGGAGGCGCTGGTCGCCGAGGTCAACGAGTCGTCGTCGGTGTCGGTCCTCGACGGGCCGGACGTCGTCTACGTGGCCCGGGTGCCGACGTCGCGGATCATGACGGTGGCGATCAACGTCGGGACCCGGTTCCCCGCGTACGCGACCTCCATGGGTCGGGTCCTGCTCGCCGGCCTGCCCGACGACGAGCTCGCCGCCTACCTCGACGCCGTGACCATCGACCGGCTGACCGGCCGGACGATCGGCGGGGTGCCCGCGCTGCGGACCGAGTTGCAACGGGTCCGCGCGCAGGGCTGGTCGCTCGTCGACCAGGAGCTGGAGGAGGGGCTGCGGGCAGTCGCGGCGCCGATCCGCGACCGCGCGGGCCGCACGGTGGCCGCGGTCAACGTCTCCACCGCGGCGAGCCGCACCACGCTGGAGGCGATCCGCCGCGACCTGGTGCCGCCGCTGCTCGCCACCGCCGCCCGGATCTCCGCCGACCTGCCGGCCACGGCCCGCGGGGAGCGCCGGATTTCCTGACACCTCCGTGTCGAATCCGGCGGGGCTCGTACGACGCGTTCGTGACGGTCAGAATGACCGCGACGGACAGGAGACTCGCAATGCGCTTCATGCTGATGCTCAAGGGTGACCCGCCGCCCGGTGCGATGCCGCCGCCGGACCTGGTGCAGGCGATGCACGAGTACGACGTCGCGCTCGAGAAGGCGGGCGTCCTGCTCGCCGCGGAGGGGCTCTACGACAGCTCGCAGGGCGCCCGGGTGATCTACGCCAGGGGCTCCCGGACGGTCGTCGACG
This sequence comes from Asanoa siamensis, assembly GCF_016862555.1. Lineage (GTDB taxonomy): Bacteria > Actinomycetota > Actinomycetes > Mycobacteriales > Micromonosporaceae > Asanoa > Asanoa siamensis. The sequence continues at coordinate 16,967 of NZ_BONE01000032.1, forward strand.
GCCCGTTCACCGAGGCGAAGGAGCTGGTCGCCGGCTTCTATCTCATCGACGTCAAGTCGCCGGAAGAGGCGATCGAGTGGGCTCGTCGCTGCCCGGTCGACCGCGCGATCCCGCCGGGCGCCGACTGGGAGGCGGTCGTCGAGGTGCGCCGCGTGGCCGAGCCGATCGACATCCCGACGATCAACGAGGAGCAGCGGGCCCAGGCCGAGAAATACCACCTGGGTCGCTAGCGCGGTCCTGCAGGAGCGCCCGTTCGCGGGCGTTGTCGGTCAGCGACGCGGCCCGGGTGAACTCCGCCCGGGCCTCGTCCGCCCGCCCGAGCTTCGCCAGCAGATCGCCGCGGACGGCCGGCAGCAGGTGGTAGGTCGGCAGCAGCCTTTCGGCGACGATGGCGTCGACCAGGGCGAGGCCGGCTTCCGGCCCGTCGGCCATGCCGACCGCGACGGCCCGGTTGAGCTCGACGACGGCCGAGCGGGCCAGCGGGGCGAGCGCGTCGTAGAGCGCGGCGATCCGCTTCCAGTCGGTGTCCTCGTTGGTCCGGGCCCGGGCGTGGCAGGCGGCGATGGCGGCCTGCAGGGCGTACGGGCCGGGTTGGCCGACCACCCTGTCGAGCGCCGCCAGGCCGCGGCGGATCAGCAGCGGGTCCCAGTGGGTGCGGTCCTGGTCGAGCAGGCGGACCACCACGCCGTCGGCCGCGACGCGGGCGCGCAACCGGGACGCCTGCAGCTCCATCAGCGCGACCAGACCGTGCACCTCGGACTCGTCGGGCATCAGGCCGGCCAGGATCCGGCCGAGCCGCAGCGCGTCGTGGCACAGGTCGGGGCGTACCCAGTCGTCGCCGGCGGTCGCCGTGTAGCCCTCGTTGAAGATCAGATAGAGCACCTCGAGTACGGAGGCCAGCCGCGCGGGCCGCTCGTCCGGCTCGGGCACCTCGAACGGCACACCGGCGTCGGCCAGCGTCCGTTTGGCGCGGACGATGCGCTGCGCGACGGTCGGCTCGGCGACCAGGAACGCCCGCGCGATCTCGGCCGTGGTCAGCCCGCCGATCAGCCGCAGCGTCAGGGCGACCCGGGCCTCGGGGGCGAGCACCGGGTGACAGGCCACGAAGACCAGCCGGAGCAGGTCGTCCTCGATCCGGTCGGGCTCGAGGTCGTCCTCCACGGCGTCGGGGAGCGCGCGGCCGATCTCGTGCAGCTTCCGCGCGTACCGCTCGTTGCGCCGGACCAGGTCGACGGCGCGCCGCTTGGCGACGGCCATCAGCCACGCGCCGGGGTTGCGCGGGATCCCCTCGGCCGGCCACTGCTCGAGCGCCGCCACCAGCGCGTCCTGCGCGAGCTCCTCGGCGACGCCGACGTCGCGCATCATCCCCGCGAGGCCGGCGATCAGCCGCGGCGACTCGATCCGCCAGACCGCCTCGACGGCCCGGCCCACGTCGTTCTCCGTGCTCGGCACACGGACGAACCTACCGCGTGGTGTTATTGCACAACTATGGCAACAGCAGCGAGGATGCAACACGTGACGATCGTGGAGGTGGTGCTGCTCTCGGCCGATCGGGGCATGCTGCGGCATCGCACCGTGCGCGCTCCGCTCCCGTCCGGGCCGCACCCCGACGACCTGGCGTTGCACCTGTCGGGCCTGACGCTGTGCACGCCGGGCGCGACGCTGCACTCGACGAGTTGGCGGTTCGTCGACCGGGCGGTGGTGCTGACCTATGCCGCGCTGCCGGATCCGTCGCCTTCGGACACCGAGCCCCTGGCACCCGACCGCATGGTCATCGGCGGCGCGGCGCTCGCGCCGTCGCCACCGCACGTCGACGCCGACGCGGTCGCGGCCCACGCGGCCCGGCACCTCGCGCTGCTGGCCACCACCGACCCGGTCGTCGCCGCCGCGGCCGCGGCACAGCCGGAACTGTGGGACCTGCTGGCCAAGCTCCCCGCGGGCCTCGCGGGCGCTCTACGCTAGATCGGACATCGACGGGCGCAAGCCGGTTCCCGACATTGTGCGCAGCCATACACCAACGAACGGAATATGGCTTATTGGTATAACCTGCTTGGCAAATCGATGGTCACCACAGGCATCGGGCCGCAGATACTACACAATGTATTGTGCCTGATGCCTTCACTCGAAGGAGCAGGTCGTGGAGGCGCAGCTCATCCCCGGTGAACGGCGCACCGCTCACCAGATGGTGCGCGACTCCCTGCGCGGGGCGATCCTCGACGGCACGCTGCCCGCGGGTTCCCGACTCGTCCAGGCCGACATCGCCGCGCGGCTGCGGGTCAGCACGACGCCGGTCCGCGAGGCGCTGCGCGACCTGGCGTCGGAGGGCCTGATCCGCCTCGACGCCCACCGCGGCGCGGTGGTCCGGGAGACGAGCCTGACCGAGGTCCGCGAGATCTACCTGATCCGCCGGCTCCTCGAGCCCGAGGCGGTCCGGCTGGCCGCGGCCGAGATGAGCCCCGAGGTGCTGTCGGCGCTGGAGCGGCTGCACGCCGACCTCGAGGACGTCCGCGATCCCGGGCGCTGGGTCGCCCTGAGCCGCGAGTTCCACCGCCTGCTCAACAGCGCGGCCGGCCTCGACCGCCTCGCCGAGATCCTCAACCACCTCGACGACAACGCGGCGGCCTACGCCACCGTGACCGCCGACGCCGGGCATCGCGAGCAGGGCAACCGCTACCGGCAGCGCCTGCTCGAAGCGTGCCGCGACGGCGACGGCGAGAGCGCCGCCAAGCTCGTCACCGAGCACCTGCAGCAGACCCTGACCATGATGGAACGGTCGGTGCCGCACCCGCGCCTTAATACATAATCGACCCTGCAATCTGCATTAGTTGTAGGGTCTGCGGTGTGCTCGATGGGCTGGACCTCGCGACGCTCGCGCCCGCGCCACAGCGGCGGACCGCGCACGAGCTGGTCCGCGACACCCTACGCCGGGCGATCTTCAGCGGCCTGCTGACCGGCGGCACCCATCTCGGCCAGGCCGACATCGCCACCCAGCTGGCCGTCAGCACGACGCCGGTCCGCGAGGCTTTGCGCGACCTGGCGGCCGACGGCCTGATCCGGATCGACCCGCACCGCGGCGCGGTCGTGCACGACCTGGACCACGACGACCTGCGCGAGATCTACGAGATCCGGTCGGCCCTGGAACCGCTCGCCGTGCGGCGCGCGGCCCGGCACATCACGGCCGACGAACTGGCCGCGGCCGGCGACCTGCTGGACCAGCTGGGCCGGGAGACGGACCCGGCCGCCTGGTTGGAGCTGAACTGGGAGTTCCACGCTCTGCTCGGTCGGGCGTCGCGCTCACCGCGCCTCTTCTCTCTGGTCACGAACGCACAGGGCAGCACCGCCCGGTACGTCGGCGAGTCGATGAAAGCCCACCCCGACCGCCTGCCCGAGGCCACCGCCGAACACCGCGCCCTGGTCGACGCGCTCGCCGGCCGTGACCCCGACACAGCCGCCAAGCTGGTCACCGCCCACCTCCAACACACGCTCGAACTGCTCCTCACGACCTGACGACACCGCGCAGCGGGCCCGCGCCGGCGCCGCCCGGCGACGACCCAGGTCCGCGAGGCTTTGCTCTGCTTCCATATACGCACCGCAGGTCAGAGGGGGTGGTGCGGATATGGGTGCAGAGCAAAGCGTCCCGAACACCGCCCTCACCGCACCGGGAACTCGTCGTCGAGGGCCAGGTTCAGGCGGACCACGTTGACCCGCTTGCCGCCCATGAAGCCCACCGACCGGCCGGCGGTGTTGTCGTCGACCAGCCGCTGGATCGCCGCCTCGGTCGCGCCGCGCTCCCGGGCCACCCGGGGCAGTTGCAACGCCGCGTACGCCGGGGTGATGTGCGGGTCCAGGCCCGAGCCGCTGGCCGTCACGGCGTCCGGCGGGACCGCCGGGTTCGCCGGCGCGTCGCCGCGGACCGGGGTCAGCACGCCGCCGCTGTAGTCCTCGCCCGGCACCGCGTTCTCCACCCGTACGCCCTCGAACGACTCGACGAACGGCGTCGCCGGCGCCGGCTGGTTGACGCTCACCGCCCGCGTCGCCGGTCCCGTCAGGCCGTCCCGGCGGAAGACCCGCAGCACCGCGCCGACCCCGTCCGCCGTGCAGAACGGGCGGCGGCCGTCGACCCCGTTCAACGCGCCCACCGCCAGGCTGCGGGCACAGACCTGGGTGAGCAAGCTCGGGGAGCCGTCCGTGTCCTCGACGCTCTCCGGACCCAGGTTGCTGGCCCCGCTCGCGGTGGGGTCGTAGCCGTCGCCGGCCGCGGACGGCCGCGACTGGAAGTAGCGCGGGATGCCGTTGCCGTCCGCGTCGACGAAGCTCTGGCCGATCAGGCTGCTGCCGACGTCGCGGCCCCCGGAGGAGAGCAGGGACCCGGACGCCCGGTGGTGCAGGCCGGGGAGCAGGCCGATGCCGACGAGCAGCAACGGGTACGCGATGCCGAGCAGGACGGTGAACACCAGCACCGCGCGGAAGGCGGCGAGGTGCTGGCCGAGCCAGTTGGGTAGGCGCATCAGGAGATCCCCGGAATCCACTGCACGATGGCGATGTCCAGCACCTTGATGCCGGCGAACGGGGCCGCGATGCCGCCCAGGCCGTACACGAGGAGGTTGCGGCTCAGCAGTGCCGACGCGCTGCTGGGGCGGTAGCGGACCCCGCGCAGCGCCAGCGGGATCAGCACGACGATGATCAGCGCGTTGAAGATGATCGCCGACGTGATGGCCGACGCCGGCGAGCTCAGCCGCATGATGTTGAGGCCGTCGAGGCTCGGGTAGACCGCGGCGAACATGGCGGGGATGATCGCGAAGTACTTCGCGATGTCGTTGGCGATCGAGAACGTCGTCAGGGCGCCGCGGGTGATCAGCAACTGCTTGCCGATCTCGACGATCTCGATCAGCTTCGTCGGGTCCGAGTCGAGGTCGACCATGTTGCCGGCTTCCTTGGCCGCCGACGTGCCCGTGTTCATCGAGACGCCGACGTCCGCCTGCGCCAGCGCGGGCGCGTCGTTGGTGCCGTCGCCGGTCATCGCGACCAGCCGCCCGCCCTCCTGCTCGCGGCGGATCAGCGCCAGCTTGTCCTCGGGCTTCGCCTCCGCGAGGAAGTCGTCGACGCCCGCCTCCTCCGCGATCGCGCGCGCGGTCAGCGGGTTGTCGCCCGTGATCATGATGGTCCGGATGCCCATCCGGCGCATCGCGTCGAACCGCTCGCGCATGCCGGCCTTGACGACGTCCTTGAGCTGGACGACGCCGAGCGCGCGGGCGGGCTGGTCCGCGACGTGCTCGGCGACCACCAGCGGGGTGCCGCCCGTCGCGGAGATGCCGTCGACGACCCCGCCGACCTCCGTGGTCGGATGCCCGCCGTTCTCCCGGACCCAGCGCATCACCGCGGCCGCCGCGCCCTTGCGGATCCGCCGGGCCGGCTGCCCGCCGCCCGCGGCGATGTCCACGCCGGACATCCGGGTCTCGGCGCTGAACGGCACGAACTCGGCGTTCGGGATCACCCCCTCCTCGCGGGCGCGCAGGCCGTGCTCGTTCTTCGCGAGCACCACGATCGACCGACCCTCCGGGGTCTGGTCGGCCAGGCTGGACAGCTGCGCCGCGTCCGCGAGCTCTCCGGCCGGCACACCGCTGACCGGCAGGAACTCGGTCGCCTGACGGTTGCCCAGGGTGATCGTGCCGGTCTTGTCGAGCAGCAGCGTGTTGACGTCGCCGGCCGCCTCGACCGCGCGGCCGGAGATGGCCAGCACGTTGCGCTGCACGAGCCGATCGATGCCGGCGATGCCGATGGCGGAGAGCAGCGCGCCGATCGTCGTCGGGATCAGCGCGACCAGCAGGGAGACCAGCACGATCCCGGTGACGCCGTCGGCGTTGATGATCTGCGTGTTCGGCGCCGCGCCCTGGAAGGCCTTCGAGAAGATGGCGACCGGCTGGAGCGTCACGACGGCCAGCAGGAAGATGACGGTCAGCGCGGCCAGCAGGATGTTGAGCGCGATCTCGTTGGGCGTCTTCTGCCTGCTCGCGCCCTCGACAAGGGCGATCATCCGGTCGACGAAGCTCTCGCCCGGCTTCTGGGTGATCTTGACGATGATCCGGTCGCTCAGGACGCGCGTGCCGCCCGTGACGGCGCTGCGGTCGCCGCCGGACTCCCGGATGACCGGCGCCGACTCCCCGGTGATCGCCGACTCGTCGACGCTCGCCACACCCTCGACCACGTCGCCGTCGCCGGGGATGACCTGCCCGGCCTCCACGACCACGACGTCGTTCTGCCTCAGCGTGAGGGCGTCCACCGTCTCCTCGCGCGGCGAGGCCTGGCCGGGCTGCCAGTCGACCAGCCGCCGGGCGACCGTCTCCTGCCGGGCCCGCCGCAGCGTGGCCGCCTGCGCCTTGCCACGCCCCTCCGCGACGGCCTCGGCCAGATTCGCGAAGATCACGGTCAGCCAGAGCCAGACCGTGATGAGCCAGGCGAAGGTCGACGAGTCCTGGATGGACAGCGCGGTGGTGAACAGCGCACCCAGTTCGACGATGAACATGACGGGGTTGCGCCAGAGCGTGGCGGGGTTGAGCTTGCGCAGCGCGTCGGGCAACGACGTCCAGAGTTGGCGCGGGTCGAGCAGTCCCCCGCCGATCCGGGTCGGTTGTTCGATCGCCGCGGTGGTCATCGCCGCCTCACAACCCTTCGGCCAGCGGGCCCAGGGCGAGGGCCGGGAGGAAGGTCAGGGCGACCAGGATGATCACGACGCCGACCACCATGCCGATGAACAGCGGCCGGTGGGTGGGCAGCGTGCCGGCGGAGGCGGGGACCGGGCGCTGCCGGGCCAGCGAGCCGGCCAGTGCCAGCACGAAGACCATCGGCAGGAAGCGGCCGATCACCATGCACAGGCCCGTCGCGGTGTCCCACCACTGGTCGTTGACCGTGATCCCGGCGAACGCCGAGCCGTTGTTGTTGGCCGCCGAGGTGAACGCGTACAGGACCTCGGAGAACCCGTGCGGCCCGACGTTGAGCATGGTCTCCCGGTACTTCGTGGACATCGTCGCGGCCATCCCGATCAGCACCGTGACCGGCGTGATCAGGAAGTAGATCGAGGCGAACTTGATCTCGCGGGCGGAGATCTTCTTGCCCAGGTACTCGGGTGTCCGACCGACCATCAGCCCCGCCACGAAGACCGTGATCACCGCGAGCATGAGGATCCCGTAGAGGCCGGAACCGACCCCGCCCGGCGCCACCTCGCCGAGCATCATGTTGACCATCGGGACCATGCCACCCAGAGCCGTGTACGAGTCGAGGAACGAGTTGACCGCCCCCGTCGAGGTGAGCGTCGTCGCCGCGGCGAAGGTGGCCGAGTCCGAGACCCCGAACCGCACCTCCTTGCCCTCGGTGGCGGCGTGCACCGCGGTGGGCACCGTGCCGTTGTGCAGCAACTCGAACGTGTTGACCAGGATCACGCTCGTCACCGCGAGGATGACCATCACGGCCAGGATCGCGTGCCCCTGCCGCTTGTCGCCGACCATCCGCCCGAACACCCGGGGCATCGCGAACGGGATCAGCAGGATCAGGAAGATCTCGATCCAGTTCGTCCACGGCGTGGGGTTCTCGAACGGATGCGCGCTGTTGGCGTTGTAGAAGCCGCCGCCGTTCGTACCCAGTTCCTTGATCACTTCCTGGCTCGCCACCGGTCCGCCCGGGATGTGCTGCGTCCCGCCGGTCAGCGTCGTGACGTCCGTGCCGCCGGACAGGTTCTGCACCACCCCGCCCGCGATCAGCACGATCGCCGCGACCACCGAGACCGGCAGCAGCACCCGCAGCGTGATCCGCGTCAGGTCGACCCAGAAATTGCCGAGCGCCTGGGTGCGGCTGCGGGCGAAGCCCCGGACGAACGCCACCGACACCGCGATGCCGACCGCGGCGGAGACGAAGTTCTGCACGGCCAGCCCGGACATCTGCACGAGGTGACCGAGCGTGGACTCACCCGCGTACGACTGCCAGTTGGTGTTGGTCACGAAGCTCGCCGCGGTGTTCCAGCCCTGGTGCGGCGACATGCCCGGGAAGCCCAGCGACAGCGGCAGCTTGCTCTGCAACCGCAGGAAGCCGTAGAGGAAGAGCAGGCTGAGCAGCGAGAACGCGAAGACGCTGCGGGCGTAGACGGGCCACGTCTGCTCGCCCGCCGGGTTGACGCCGACCAGCCGGTAGAGGACCCGCTCGACGGCGGAGTGCCGGGTGCCGCTGACCACGCGGAAGATGTAGTCGCCGAACCAGCGGTAGGCCAGCGCGACGAAGAGCACCAGGGACAGGACGAAGAAGACCCCGGCGATCGTGGTCGACATCAGAAGCGTTCCGGGAACAGCAGCGCCACGACCAGGAAGATCGTCACCAGGAACGCGATGATCAACCCGGCCAGGTTGACCGCGCTCACAGCCGTTCGACCTGGCGCACGATGATCGCGAGCACGACGAACAGAGCCACCGAGATCAGGATGTACGCCACGTCGTGCACAGGGGACTCCTCAGCCGCAAACCGGATGAAAACCTCCTCTCATATGAAACCTCCCGGAGAAACCCGGCGCGGCGGTTTGGCGCAATCGCATAGGGTCGGCGGCGGAGTCGTACCTTGGGGAGGGCGAATGTCCGCGGTCACGTCACACGAAGAGCTCCGCGCACTGCTCGGCGAGCCGGCCCGGCGGGCAGCCGAGAAGGACCGGAAAGAGCTGCACCAACTCGACCGCGACTGGCTCGCGGCCGCGCCGTTCTGCCTGATCGCCACGGCCGGCGCCGACGGGAGTTGCGACGTCTCGCCCAAGGGCGACCCGGCCGGGTTCACGCTCGTGCTCGACGACACCACGATCGCGATCCCGGAGCGACCCGGCAACAAGCGCGGCGACGGTTTCCACAACATCATCGACAACCCGCACGTCGGGCTCATCTACCTGATCCCCGGCCGCACCGACACGCTGCGGATCAACGGGCGGGCGACCATCCTGAGCGACGCGCCCTGGTTCGACCGGATGGTCGTCAAGGGCCACCGCCCACAGTTCGCGCTGCAGGTCGAGATCGAGCAGATCTTCTACCACTGCGCCAAGGCATTCCTGCGCTCGGAGCTGTGGAAGCCCGAGACCTGGCAGCCCGAGGCGCTCCCCCGCCGCGCGGTCCTGATCAAAGAGGTGGAGCGGCCGGCCGAGACCACTCTCGCGGACCTCGACCGGCACTATGACGCCGCCTACGAGAAGAACCTCTACTAACGCCCGGCGCGGCTGCGCTCGCGGTGCTCGCGCATCAGGCGCGCGAACCCGTCGGTGTCCACCGGCACGCCCTGCTCCCGCGCGATCTCGACGGTGAGGTCGACCGGGAAGCCGTAGGTGTCGTGCAGCTTGAACACCGTCTCGCCGCCCAACGGCCCCCGCTCCAGCGCCGACTCGAGCAGCCGGTTGCCCGCGCGCAGCGTGCGCCGGAACGCCGCCTCCTCGCGCTCGACGACCGGGCGCGCCGGGGCGCCCGGCGGCACCTCGGTCACGCTGTCGGCGATCGGGCCGAGCACGGGCTCGTCGACGCCGAGCAGCACCAGGCGACGCACCGCCCGGCGGAGCAGCCGGCGCACCACGTAGCCGCGACCCTCGTTGCCGGGCCGCACGCCCGCGCCGACGAGGAAGACCGCGGTGCGCAGATGGTCGGTGACCAGCCGGTGGGCCGCCGGCTCGTCGTCGCGGCCGGTCGCATCGCGCACCGCGCGCAGCGTCGGGCGCGCGACGTCGGTCTCCTGCAGGTTGGGCACACCCTGCAGCACCATCGCCAGGCGGTCCCGGCCCAGGCCCGTGTCGATGTGCCGCCCGGGCAGGTCGCCGAGGATCTCGTCGTCGCTGTCGCCCCGCCGGTACTGCATGAACACGAGGTTCCACAGCTCGACGAAGCGCTCGCTGTCGACGGCCGGCCCGCCGTCGCGGCCGACGCCGGGACCCCGGTCGTAGAAGATCTCCGAGGTCGGCCCGCTCGGCCCCGGCACGTCCATGCTCCAGAAGTTGTCCTCGGGGCCGAGCCGCTGGACGCGCTCAGCCGGCACCCCGAGCGACCGCCACAGGTCGACGCTCTCCTCGTCGCCCCGCAGCACGGTCATCCACAGCCGGTCGCGCTCGAGCCCGAAGTCGCCGGTGAGCAGGTCCAGCGCCCACGCCATCGACTCGCGCTTGAAGTAGTCGGAGAACGCGAAGTTGCCGAGCATCTCGAAGCTGGTCGCGTGCCGGTCGGTGTGCCCGATCCGGTCGATGTCGACGGTGCGCACGCAGCGCTGCGCCGTCGTCAGCCGGGGCCGGGGCGGGCGGTCGAGCCCCAGGAAGAAGGGCTTGAACTGGACCATGCCCGCGTTGGTGAACAGCAGGTCGCGGTCGTCGGTGAAGAGCGGGCCGGGCGGCAGCTCGAGGTGGTCGAGGCCGCGGAAGTAGTCGAGAAAGGTCGTGCGTATCTGGTCGGATCGCATGATCTGTCGCCGTTTCGGGAGGACAGCGCGAACACGCTCACGACCCCGGCTGTCGAGGCGGGGTCCTCACCGCGAAGACGTCGCGAACGCGTGGATCGGTTGGCGCACACACGCCGAGCCGGCACCGAGGATCAGGCGAGGACGAAGCCCTCGACGATCGGCTCGGCGCGGCTAGCTCGCCGCCCACCCACGCACATGCCTCCATGATGACCATCGCGGGTCGCATCGACAACCGCTTTAGATCGGATCCCAGGGTACGGAGGCGAACAGCGCGTCGAGGTCCGCCATGAGCGCCGGATCCGGCAGCGTGGGAATGTCGTCGATCGATGCCACGGCCACGTGCCCGATCGAGTTGACCGTGAAGGCACCGCGGAAGCCCGCGACGTCGGCCAGGGTGATCCGTTGCCGCGTGGTCGGGCGGTGCTGCTCGACCAGCCGCATCGCGGTGCCGTGCAGCCATGGCGGGGCCGGCCAGACGACCGTGCCGTCGGCGGCGAAGAACCCGATGTTGGCGATCGCCGTCTCCGCGATCGTGCCGTCGCCGTCGACCAGCAGCGCCTCGTCGTAACCCCGCGCCCGGACCCGCCGGGCCCACTCCCCCTGCGCGAACCCGCCGAGATGCTTGAGATGCGGGAACGGGCGGAGGTAGGGCACCGACCGCAGGCGCTGCGGCGCCGGCACAGGCGGCGTCGGCGCGGCGACCGTCACGGCCGTGCGGCCGGGCTCGCGCACGGTGACCCGGACCGCGGCGTCCGCGGCGCCGGCCAGTGCGTGCCGGATCAGGCGGCGCACCTCGGCACCGTCCAGCGGCTCGCCGAACAGCTCGCGGTTGGCGGCGTCGAGCCGGTCGAGGTGGTTGGCCAGCCCCTGGACGCCACCGCCGCGGACCTGCATGGCGGTGAAATGGCCGTAGGCCGAGGCGACCTCCTCCGCCTCCGCCGCCCGGCCGTTCACTTCGATGCGCATCGGCCTATGGTCGCGCGACGGCCCCCGGCTCGGGGTCCGGGGGCCGTCGGTGGTCCGTCGCATGCGACGCGGCAGACCTCATCGGGGAGGGGTCAGAAGACCTGGACGCCGTACGCGTTGAGGGCCTCGACGACCGGCTGGAAGTAGGTCGTGCCACCGCTGGTGCAGTTGCCGCTGCCGCCGGAGGTCAGACCCAGCGCCACGGAACCGGTGTAGAGCGGGCCGCCGCTGTCGCCGGGCTGCGCGCAGACGTTGGTGCGGATCATGCCGGTGACGGTGCCCTGCGGGTAGCGCACGGTCGCGTTGAGACCGAGCACCGAGCCGCTGCGCGTGCCGGTGGTGCTGCCGCGGCGGTTGACCCGCTCGCCGACCTGGGCGTTGCGCGCGGAGGCGATGTCCTGGCTGCCGACGGCGCCGGAGATCGTGATCGACGTGTTGGTGTAGCGGACGATGCCGTAGTCGTTGCCCGGGAAGCTGGTGCCGGCCCGGGTGCCGAGCGTCTGGCTGCCGTTGGTCCACGTCGTGCCGGCGTTGGTGCAGTGCCCGGCGGTCAGGAAGTAGTAGGTGCTGCCGGACCGCACGTTGAAGCCGAGCGAGCAGCGCGAGCCGCCGGTGTAGATGGCGTCGCCGCCGGAGATGGTCCGGGTGAGCTTGCCGGACATCCGCTCGAGCCGGGCCGCACCCTTGGACGCGGCGACCGCGCTCTCGAGCAGGGCGAGCTTGGCGCCGGTCACGGTGGTGTCGGCCTCGACCACGACCTGGTTGGCGACCGTGTCGACCGAGATCGCGGTGCCGACGATGCCCTTGTCGACGCTGGCCTGCAGCGCGTTGAGGTCGGCGGCGCTGCGCGCGACCAGGCGGGCCTTGCCGCCGCGGGCCTGCACGGCCTTGGCGGTCGCGGCGTCGGTGACCGTGACGACCGTCGCGCCGGACGAGTCGACATAGGTGCCGGCGGAGCGGTCGGCGCCGAGCGAGTCGGCGAGGGTGACGGCGGCGTCCATGGCCAGCGGGGTCGGAGCCGCTTGAGCCGGGGACGCCACGGACAGTGCTCCCGCCACCAGGGTCGTGGCTGTGGCGGAGAGCATGACGCGTCGGGTGAGCTTCACTGATCCTCCCGGGGGATGTGGACCGGCCGGTCGGCCGATCCGGAGGCATCGATCTGCCGACATGCTTCCAGCCGAATAGATCGTCGTCAACGTTTTCAGGACGACCGATCCTGACCATTAGGTCGACGTCATACCACCGGGATAATGCAACTCGCCATTGGCGATAATAAATGCGTTGAAACTCAGGGTCGCCAGGAGAAATTCGCGCGGCGACGCTCGAGGAAGGCGGCCGCCCCCTCCGCCACGTCCCCGGCCCGCAGCATCTCCGCCTGCCAGAACGCGTCCCGCCGCACCGACGGCCGCCCCGCCACGGCCAGGTCGATCGTCTCCTTCGCCGCCGCGATCGACAGCTGCGACCGTTCCGCGATCGTGTCGACCAGCCGGGCCACGTGCGCGTCGAGATCGTCGACCGCGACCACCTCGTCGACGAGACCGATCGTGGCCGCCCGGGTGGCGTCGATCTGGTCGGCCGTGAACAGCAGCCACTTCGCCGCGCCCGGGCCGACCAGGCCGAGCAGCCGCCGGGTGGTCGGCCCCGGGTACGCGATCCCGAGCCGGGCCGGCGGCACGGCGAACCGCGCGTCCACCGCCGCGATCCGCAGGTCACACGCCACCGCGAGCTGGCAGCCACCGCCGACGCAGTGCCCCCGGACCCGGGCGATCGTCGGCTTCGGGAACGCCGCCAGCCGCTCCTCCGCCCGGGCCGGCGGGCTGTCCGGCCCGACCAGGTCCCGCACGCCGGTCAGGTCGGCACCGGCGCTGAACGTGCCGCCGGCGCCGGTCAGCACCAGCGCACGCACGGCGGGGTCGGCGGCGGCGCGGTCCAGCAGGTCCGGCAGGCGCCGCCACATCGCCGGGGTCAGCGCGTTGCGGCGCGGCGGGTTGCTGATCGTGATGGTCGCGGTGTGCCCCGTGACGGACAGCTCGACCGTGCCTTCGTCGTTCACGCGCCGACGCTACTCAACGGGGGCATCATGGTGCGGGTGAACATCAACGACCTGCTGAGTGACGCGTTCGGCCGGTTGCCGGGTCTGGTCCGCGGCGCGGTCGCCGGGCTCGACGCCGAGCAGCTGCGCCGGCCCCCGGCGCCCGGCGCCAACACGGTCGGCTGGCTCGTCTGGCACCTGACCCGGATCCAGGACCACCACGTCGCCGACCTGATCGGCGACGACCAGATCTGGGTGACCGGCCCCTGGGCGCCCCGCTTCGAGCTGGAGCCGGACCCGGACGAGACCGGGTACGCGCACGGCCCCGACGAGGTGCTCGGCGTCCGCCCGGCCAGCGGCAAGGTGCTGGTGGACTACTACTCGGCGGTGCACGAGCGGACGGCGGCGCTGGTCAACGCGGTCACCGAGGAGGACCTGAGCCGGATCGTGGACCGCTCGTGGAACCCGCCGGTGACGATGGGCGTACGCCTGCTCAGCGTCCTCAACGACGACGTGCAACACGTCGGCCAGGCCGCGTACGTGCGGGGCATCATCCTCCGCTGAGGGTGTTCCCGTGGCGGTCCCGGACCTTCAGCTTCGTCGTCGGTAGGGCGGGTGCGGGCAGCGCCTCGCCCGCGTAGCCGCGGACCACGCCGAACCGGTCGCCGGTCGTCCACTCCTCGCGGGCAGCGCGGATCTCGGCGTCGCTGCGGGCGACGAAGTTCCACCACATCACCAGCGGCTCCTCGAACGGCACGCCGCCGAGCAGGAACAGCCGCGCGCCGTCGGCGCTGGCGACGGTGGTCGTCGTGCGCTCCTCGCCGAGGTAGAGCAGCGAACCCGGGGTCAGCTCGGTGCCGTCGACCTCGGCCGCGCCGTCGAGCGAGAGCAGGCCGTACTCGAAGTCGGGCCGCAACGCCACGTCGAGCCGCGCGCCCGGCTCGAAGAGCAGCTCCGCGCCGAGCAGCGGCGTGTGCACGCGCGCCGGCGACCGCAGCTCACCCAGCTCGCCCACGACGACCGTGGTCGTCACCCCGCCGCGGGTATCGGCCGGCAGCGCCGCGTGGTGCTCGAACCGGGCCGGCTGGTGCCGGGCGTCCTCGGGCAGAGCGACCCAGAGCTGGATGCCGTGCATCAGCGGCGGGTGCACGGCCGGCGACTCCTCGGAGTGCGAGATGCCGTGTCCGGAGGTCATCAGGTTGAGCTGGCCGGGCAGGATCGTCTGCAGGCTGCCGAGGCTGTCGCGGTGCAGCACCTCGCCGGCGACCAGCCAGGTGACGGTCTGCAGGCCGGTGTGCGGGTGCGGCGGCACCTGCATGCCGGGCCGGTTGACCACGTCGTCGGGCCCGAACGCGTCGACGAAACACCACGCGCCGATCATGCGGCGGGGTCGTTGCGGCAGGAGCCGCCGGACGGTGGTGTAGCGCCCGAGCGGCACGTCGTGCCCGGGCAGCAGGACACTGGCGGGCAGCCCGGCCAGCGTCACGGCGCCATCAGTGCTCACCCTTGCGAGCCTAGCCCGGTGGCGGCGGTAGGGTCGCAGACGTGGCGTTCCGTGGCTGGCCGAGCGAGGCTCTGGAGTTCTACGAGGGGCTCGAGGCCGACAACTCGAAGACCTACTGGACGGCGCACAAGGCGGTTTACGACGACCAGGTGCGGGCGCCCATGCAGGCGCTGCTCGACGAGCTCGAGCCCGAGTTCGGGGCCGGCCGGATCTTCCGGCCCTACCGGGACGTCCGGTTCAGCGCCGACAAGTCGCCCTACAAGACGGCCATCGCCGCGCGGCTCGACCTCGGCGGCTACGTCCACCTGTCGGCGCAGGGTCTGGCCGCCGGGTCCGGCATGTACCACATGGAGCGCGACCAGCTCGCCCGCTACCGGGCGGCCGTCGACGACGACGGCAGCGGGCCGCGACTGGCGGCGCTCGTCGCCGAGGCGGCCGCCGACGGTGTCGCGATCCACGGTCACGACCAGCTCAAGCGGGTGCCACGCGGTTACGACAAGGACCACCCCCGGGCCGACCTGTTGCGGCACAAGGGCGTCGTCGCCTGGAAGGAGTGGCCGGTCGCGCCGTGGCTCGGGACCGCCGCCGCGAAGCGCAGGGTGGCAGACTTCCTGCGCGCGTCGGCTCCGCTCAACCAGTGGCTGGCCACCTTCGTGGGGCCCAGCATCCCCGACGCCTGACCGATAGGAGTCCCGCCTTGTCCGACCTCACGCCGTACACGTCGCTGCCCGAGGACTGGGAGCGGGCGCTGGCCGTGGTGGCCCACCCCGACGACCTCGAGTTCGGCTCCGCGGCCGCGGTGGCGCGCTGGACCGACCAGGGCAAGGAGGTCGTCTACTGCCTGGTCACCAGCGGCGAGGCCGGCATCGACGGGCTGGCACCCGACGAGACCACGGTGGTTCGCGAGGCGGAGCAGCGTGCGTCGGCGGGCGCGGTCGGCGTCTCGAAGGTCGAGTTCCTCGGGCTGCCCGACGGCATCCTGGAATACGGCGTCGCGCTGCGCCGGGCGATCACCGCGGTGGTCCGCACGCACCGCCCGGACATCGTCATCACCAACAACTTCCGGGAGACCTGGGACGGCGCCGAGGCGCTCAACCAGGCCGACCACATCGCGACCGGGCGGGCCACCCTCGACGCGGTCCGCGACGCCGGCAACCGCTGGATCTTCCCGGAGCTGGGCCTCGAGCCGTGGAACAAGGTCCGCCAGGTCTGGGCCGCCGGCTCCCCGGACGGAAAACACGCGGTCGACATCACCGGTACGTTCGACCGCGGCATCCAGTCGCTCGAGGCGCACGAGGCCTACCTGCGCGGGCTCGGCGAGGGCGCGTTCGACCCGGAGGAGTTCCTGGAGGGCATCGGCCGCGCGGCCGGCACCCGCCTGGGCACCCGCTACGCCGCGCCGTTCGAGGTCTTCACGATCAACCTGTTCTAGCGGGCCCCGTCGAGGAAGGCGAGCACCGCCAGGACCCGGCGGTTGTCGTCGTCGGAGACCGCCAGCCCCAGCTTCCCGAAGATGCTGGCCGTGTGCTTGCCCACCGCGCTCTCGCTGAGGAACAGCCGCTGGCCGATCGCCGCGTTGGACCGGCCCTCGGCCATCAGCTCCAGCACCTCGCGCTCGCGCGGCGTGAGCCGGCCGACCGTGTCGTCGCTGCGGGCGAAGAGCTTGGCGATCACGTCCGGGTCCATGGCGGTGCCACCGGCGGCGACCCGGCGCACCGCGTCGACGAACTGCTCGGCGTTGAACACCCGGTCCTTGAGCAGGTAGCCGACGCCGCCGGTGCCGTCGGCCAGCAACTCGCGGGCGTAGAGCCGCTCGACGTGCTGCGAGAGCACGAGCACCGGCAGCCCGGGCACCTGCCGCCGGGCGGCCAGGGCCGCCTGCAGCCCCTCGTCGGTCTGGGTCGGCGGCAGCCGCACGTCGACCACGGCGACGTCGGGCCGCTCGTCGAGCAGCGCGCGGAGCAGGTCGGGGCCGTTGTCGACGGCGGCGACGATCTCGAACCCGTGCGCGCCCAGGAGCTGCTTCAGCCCTTCCCGGAGGAGGTAGAGGTCCTCCGCGAGGACAACGCGCACGGCACCTCCAGCGTGACGACCGTCGGCCCGCCGGCCGGGCTGACCACCCGCACAGTACCGTCGAAGGCCGAGAGCCGGTGTCGCATGCCCCGCAGCCCGCTGCCGTCGGCCGGGTCGGCACCGCCGCGGCCGTCGTCGGTGACGACCGCCCGCAGCACCCCGTCGGAGTGTCCGAACTGGACGGTCGCGGCGGAGGCGGCCGCGTGCTTGGCCGTGTTGACCAATGACTCGCTGACCGCGAAGTAGACGGCCGCCTCGATCGGCTCGGGCGGATGGCCGGCGAGGTCGGCCGACACGGTCACCGGCACCGGGCTGTCCAGCGCCAGCGCGCGGACCGCCTCGACCAGGCCCCGTTCGGCCAGCACCGGCGGGTGGACGCCCCGAACCAGGTCGCGCAGTTCGGCCAGCGCCCGGGCCGTGCTCTCCCGCGCGTCGGCGACGAGCCGGCGGGCCGCCGCGGGGTCGGTCTCGATCAGCGCCTCGACGGCACCGAGCGCCAGCCCCACCGCGACGAGCCGGCCCTGCGCGCCGTCGTGCAGGTCGCGCTCGATCCGGCGCAGCTCCGCGGCCTGCGCGGAGGTCGCGTCGGCGCGGCTCTCGGTGAGCTGCTCGACCCGCAGCGCGAGCTTGGCCTTGGCGGTCGGCGCGAGCAGCACCGCGGTCCACCGGCCGTGCAGCGCCAGCGCGGCCGGTGCGAGCAGCGTGCCGACGACCACCAGGGCGAGACCGGCCAGCAGCGCGAGCACCGGCCGATCGGCGAGGACGGCGAGGCCCGGCGGGTCCTGCAGCCGGCCGAGTCGGGCCAGCGCCGGGATGGTCATACCGACGAAGCCGTAGAGGACCGCGCCGACGGACGCGGCCACCAGCGCGCCGCCGACGATCGGGTCGGTGAACGTCCAGATGAGGTCGCGCCAGGTCGCCGGGTCGTTCCAGATCCAGTCGAGGCGCTGGAAGAACCGGGTCCAGCCCTTGGTTTTGTAGAGCGAGTCACCGACCGCGTAGAGCCCGTCGGGCCGTCGCGCCGGCAGTTCCGGCTCCGGCCGGTACGGCGTTTGGATCGGCACCCCGGACCACTGCTCGGCCAGCCGGCGCCGGATCCCGGTGTAGCGGCGGGCCGCGGTGGCGAACTCCGGCACGCTGCCGACGATGCCGATGGCGAACAGCGAGAAGGCGATGAAGGCGAGCCCGGCCAGAGCGGCGCTGACGACCGTCAGGCCACCGAGCGCCAGCAGTTGGGTCAGCGTGACGAAACGCTTGCCCAGCCACGCTTTCAGCGAGCCGATCCCGGGGCGCGGCGCGAGCATCCGGGCGGTCCAGGCGTCGTGGGCGCGCACGGCCGCCGGGGCGACGGCGCCACCGGCCACGGCCAGGACCAGCCCGACGGGTATCCACCACGGCGATCCGCCGCCGGTGGCGAGCGCCAGCCCGCCGGCCACCAGCGCGGCCGGCCCGAACCCCAGCACTCCCCCGACGACGGGATTGGTCAGCAGCCAGCCGACGTCCCGCCAGGTCGCCGGGTCACCGAGCGCCCAGTCCAGGTAGTCGAACTGCCGGGGCCAGAACGGTGACCTGTAGAGCCGGCGGTCGTGCCGGTACCGCCCGTCGGGCTCCCGCCGCGGGGCGCCCGGACGGTCGCGGTAGGGACGCGGAATGCCACCGCACGTCCGGCGCACCAGGTCGGTGAACCGGCGCATCAGCACGATCGGCCACGGCAGCAGCACGACCAGGCCCAACCCGAGGCCGGGCACGAAGAGCGCGAGGTGCACGACCAGCAGCACCGCCGACCCGACCGCGTAGCAGCCGCGCAGCAGGCCGCCGGCCAGGGCGTGCAGTCCGCGTCTCATGGGCACAGTCTGGCCGAGCACGGCGTCGCCGGGGAGTGGGGCCAGACACCGCCCGCGGGGGTGTAGCTGGCCCCACCCCGGTCGGCGGCTGGCCGCATTCCGCGCGCCCGCCGGAATTTCTAGCGTTTTCGGCATGACCACGAACGCACTCCGGCTCTCCGGACTGACCAAGCGCTTCGGCGACAAGCTCGCCGCCGACGCGGTCGAGCTGACCGTGCCGGCCGGCTCGTTCTTCGGCCTGGTGGGCCCGAACGGCGCGGGCAAGACCACCGCCCTGTCGATGGCGGTCGGGCTGCTGCGCCCCGACGCGGGGACCGCGGAGATCTTCGGCACCGACGTCTGGCGCGAGCCGACCGCGGCCAAGCGGCTGGTCGGCGTGCTGCCCGACGGCCTGGCCATGACGGAGCGGCTGACCGGCCGCGAGATGCTCACCTACCTGGGCCGGCTGCACGGCATGCCGGCCGACGTCGTCACCGCCCGGGTCGACGAGTTGCTCTCCGTGCTCGACCTCGACCACGCCGAGCGCACGCTGATCCTCGGCTACTCGGCCGGCATGCGGAAGAAGATCGCGCTGGCCAGCGCGCTGCTCGGCGGCCCGCGCCTGCTGGTGCTCGACGAGCCGTTCGAGGCGGTCGACCCTGTGTCGGCGCTGACGATCCGGTCGATCCTGCGCCGGTTCGTCGCCGGGGGCGGCTCGGTGGTGCTCTCCAGCCATGTGATGGCGCTGGTCGAGCAGCTCTGCGACACGGTCGCGGTGATGAACGAGGGCCGCGTCGTCGCGGCGGGCCCGATCGGCGAGGTCCGCGGCGTCCGCTCGCTCGACGAGGTCTTCGTCGAGCTGGTCGGCGCCCGCACGGCCGGAGAGGAGGAACTGTCATGGTTGGCGTCCTGATCCCCATGAAGTACCAGATCCTGCGTCACTCCTTCACGGGCACGAAGGCCGCGACGACGGTCAGCGGCCTCGTGACCGGCCTCGCCGCCGCCGGCTGCACGCTCTGGCTGACCGTCGCGGCCGGCCCCGACCGGGCCGGCGGCGCGCTCCTGCTGACGACGGCGTCCTGGCTGATCGGTTGGGTCATCGGCCCGATGATGGGCGGCACCGACCCGGGCCTGCGCCGCGAGCACCTGCGGCACGTGCCGCTGACCGACCGCCAGCTCGCGACGGGGCTGCTCGGCGCCGCGCTGGTCGGTGTCGGACCGCTGGTCACGCTGATCGGCGGCACGGCCCTCGTCTGGTACGCGCTGCGCCTGGACCTGGCCGCCGTACCCGTGGCGCTGGTGACCCTGCCGTTGTTCGTGCTCCTGCTCGTCGCACTCTCCAATGTGGTCGTCGCCGCCGTCGGCCGGGTGCTGAACAGCCGCCTGAGCGCGGCCCTGATGGCGATTCCGTGGGGCGTGCTCGTCTGCATGGCCGCGCAGGGCTGGGTCGTGATCGTCGCGATCACCGGCGGCCCGGAGACCGCGCTGCCGCCGTTCATCGCCGACAAGCTGCGGTACGCACCCTCGGGCTGGCCGGTCGTCGCGATCGAGGCCGCCGCCCGGGGCGACTGGGCCCTGGTCGGTGCGGTCGTCGCCGGTCTCGTGGCCGCCATCGCCGTGGCGGTCGGCGCCTGGGCGCTGCTGCTGCGCCGCCCGGTCAGCCCGACCGTCATCCGCGGCACCCGCTGGAGCGGCTGGCGGCCGCCCACCGCGCTGGCCGCCGTGGTCGGCAAAGAGCTGCGCACCTGGCGCCGCGACCTGATCCGGATCCACTTCCTGGCGTTCGCGCTGGTGTACGTGGTGACCTACGTGCTGCTCCCGCTGCTCATCAACGTGACCGACTACCTGCCGATGGCCGGCGTGTTCTTCACGGTCTTCGCCGTCGGCTGCTGCGCCCACCTGCACAGCTCCGACGGCACCGCACTGTGGCAGACGCTGCTCGCGCCCGGCGCGGAGCGGGCGGACGTCCGGGGCCGGCAGCGCGCGTGGCTGATGCTGGTCGCTCCGGTCGCGATCGCGCTGACCGTGGCCGGCGCGATCTGGCACGGCGCCTGGGACATGGTCGCCTGGGCCGTCGGCCTGCTGCCGGTCGTGCTCGGCGGCGGCGCGGGCCTGCTGGTCCTCATCTCGGTGTTCATGCCGATGCGGATCGCCGACCCGCACAAGCGCGGCAGCAACCCGGGCTCGGACGGCGGCGGCCTCTCCGGGATCGTCTGGCTGGCGCTGCTGTCGATGACGCTGCTCGCGTCGCCGGCGCTGGCCCTGCTGATCGTCGGCACCGTGCGTGACGACGCGGTGCTCCGCTGGCTCGCCACGCCGGTGAGCCTGGTGCTGGGGGTCGCCCTGGCGGTCGGCCTCGGCCGGCTGGCGGTCACCCGCCTGACCCGCCGCGGCCCGGAGTTGCTGGCCAAGTTGGGGTGATGTGACGCAAGGAACGGTCCGTTCCAATCGCTTTCCGATTGGAACGGACCGTTCCTAACGCGGTGCCAGGTCAGCTGGCGCCCGGCGACGGCGTGTTGCCCGACGACGGCGGCGTCAGCACCGAGTCGATCAGGTAGACCGTCGCGTTGCGGGTCTGGATGTTGCCGCAGACCACGCTCGCGGTGTTGTTGACGGTGAAGTCCTCACCGCTGCCGGTGACGGTCAGGTTCTGGCCTTCCATCGTCCGGTGGGTGCCGGCCAGGTTCTGCGGGCTGAGCCGCTGCGGCACGACGTGGTACTCGAGCGTCTGGGTCAGCTGCTGCTTGTTGGCCAGCAGGGCGTTGAGCTGCGACTGCCCCACCTTGTTGAAGGCGTCGTTGGTGGGCGCGAAGACGGTGATGTTCTGGGCGTTGTTGAGGGTGTCGGTCAGCCCGGCGGTCTTGATCGCGTTCGCCAGCGTCGACAGCTGCGGGTTGCTCGCCACCGCGGTGGCGACCGGCTGGTTGGCCATCGACGAGACGCTGCCGGCACCAGAGCTCGGCAGCGAGGAGCAGCCCGGGCCGAAGACCTGGCCGCCACCGCCCGCCGTGTTGGTCCCCGTGGGCTGGGGGCTGCCGGTCGCACCCCCGGGCGACGTGGCCGTCGCTCCCCCGGTCGGCTGAAGGGCGGTGGACGGGCTGGTGTCCGAGCCGCACGCCGCCATGGCCAGGGCCATCGCGGCCACCGTGACGGCGAGACCCGCTGTCCTGAAGACACGCATGATGCAGAAATCCCCTCATGTCGGTTTTGAGGTGCTTTACTCAGATTCGTACCAGCATGCACCGTCCGACGTTGCCTACTTGACGTAATCGAGACCTCACACCAGCGCCGTCGTTCGACGCTCCGCCGCGGCGGTCGTACCGTTTAATGCTTCTTCAGCGGCACGTCAACGGGGAGTTGGTGGATGACGCGGCGGATGGGGCTGGCCGCGTACGGACTGTGGATGGCCGTGCTGACGGTCGTCTACTACGTGGCCCCGCTGTCCTGGCGCTTCGGGCTCTGGACGGCGATCAGTGCGAGCGGAGTGCTGGCGATCCTGGCCGGCATCCGGCTCAACCGACCCCGGATGGCCGGGACCTGGCTGATCTTCCTCGTCGGGATGATCTTCTACGCCGCCTCCGACCTGTCGTTCAACCTCACCCTGCCCGGCGGCCCCGCCAGACCCCCGGTCACCCTCACCGACGACATCCTGCTGCTGATATCGCTGGCCCTGGTCGGGGTCGCGCTGGCCAAGTTCGGCCGCGCGGCGGAGCCGAAACCCGACCGGCCGGCGCTGATCGACGCGCTGGTGCTGGCGCTCGGCACGGGGCTGCTGGCCTGGGTGCTCACCATCGAGGCGCGGCTGGACAGACCCAACATCGGCGGGATCACGCTGTTCCTGCTGATCGCGTACCCGGTGGTGGACATCATCGTGCTGGGCCTCGTCGCCCGGCTGGCCACGGCCGTCCGCCTCACGCCGGCGATGGCGCTCCTGGGCCTGGGCGTGGTCGGCTACGTGATCGCCGACGCCCTGTTCCGGATCGGCCGGATCGACGACCTGTGGCTGGTGCGCACGCCGCTCGACCTCGGCTACATCGCCCTGTACGCGTTGTGGGGCGCGGCCGCGCTGACGCCCTCGATGAAGAGCATCACCGACCGGCGACCACCGCGCGAGCGCGAGACGACCGTGCTGCGCCTGGTGCTGCTGGGGCTCTCGTCGATGATCCCCCCGACGATCCTGCTCTACGAGACCCTCGCGTTCGGCACCGTCCGGCACGGCGAGGTGATCGCCGTCGCGTCGTTGGTGATGTTCCTGCTGGTGCTGGCCCGCCTGGTGAACCTCGCCCACCGCCTGCGCGAGCAGATCGGCCGCGAACGGGGCCTGCGCGCCGTGACGACGGCCCTGGTCGCCGCGAACGACGACGAGGGCATCGCCGACGCGCTCGACGCCGGGATCCGGGGTGTGCTGGCTCCGGGCACCGACTACCGCTTCGCGCTGTTCACCAAGGGCGCCGATCCCGACGCGACGGGCCGGCTGCGCGGCGTCCCCCGCGACGACCTGGCCCGGGACCGGCTCCGCCAGCTCCGCGAACCCACGCTGATGGCCAGCACCGAGCTGTCCCCGCTGGTCGCCGGCGCGCTCGGCGCCGGCCGCGGCACCGACGGTCAACCCACCGGGCCCCCGATGGCCCTGGCGCTCCCGCTGCGGGTGAGCGAGGACGACCAGAACGACAGCGCGATCGGGGCCATGATGGTCGCCGCCGCGGAACGCCCGTTGAACACCGCGCAGGACCGGCTGGCCGTGCTTGCCTCGCAGGCCGCGCTTGCCATCGACCGCGTGGCGCTCACCGAACAGCTACGCCGGCGGACCAGCGAGGAGTACTTCCGTGCACTGGTCCACAACGCCGCCGACGTCATCCTGATCGTCGACAGCGACGACCGGATCTCGTACGCCAGCCCGTCCGCGCGGGCGATGTTCGGTGAGGTCGACCTCGTCGGCACCGCGTTGCTGGACCACGGCGACCCGGCCGAACGAGACCGGGCCGAGCGGGTCTTCCACCGGATCCAGGCCCGCCCGGTCGGCAGCGTCGAGCCCGACAACTGGGGCACCACCGACTGGACGCTGCGCCGCCCGGACGGCACCGCCGTGCAGGTCGAGATCTCGGTGCGCGACCTGCGCGCCGACCCGACCGTGCGCGGGCTGGTCTTCACCCTGCGCGACGTGACCGACAAGCGCCGCCTGGAGCGCGAGCTCACCCACCGGGCCAACCACGACGCGCTGACCGGGCTGGCCAACCGGGCACTCTTCGCCGAGCGGATGCAGAAGGCGATCGAGGCGCGCCGCGGTGTGGTCGGGGTGCTCTTCATCGACCTGGACGACTTCAAGGTGGTCAACGACACCCTCGGTCACGCCAGCGGTGACCAGGTGCTCAAGGCGGTCGCCGGGCGGATCAGCGCCGCGCTGCGCCCGCACGACACCGCGGCCCGGCTCGGTGGCGACGAGTTCGCGGTGCTGATCGACGACGCCGGCGACACCGGCGACGTCGAGGACGCGGCCGACCGGATCACCCGGACGCTGCGCGAACCGTACTCCGTGGGCGGTGACCTGGTCAGTTGCTCGGCCAGCATCGGCATCGGCACCACCGCCGACGCGCAGGACGGCCCCGAGCTGCTGCGCCAGGCCGACCTGGCCCTCTACGTGGCCAAGGGCGCCGGCAAGGCCCAGTGGCGGCGCTACCAGCCCGAGCTGCACACGACGATCGTCGAGCGGCTGGAGATGCGGGCCGAGCTGGACCACGCGATCCACGACGGCGGGCTGACGCTGGAGTTCCAGCCGATCGTCAGCCTGACCGACGGGCACACCGCCGGCTTCGAGGCGCTGCTGCGCTGGAACCACCCGACCCGCGGCCGGCTGCTCCCCGACGCGTTCATCGACGTGGCCGAGGAGTCGGGGCTGGTCGTGCCGATGGGCGAGTGGGTGCTGAAGAAGGCCATCGCGGGCGCGGCGACGTGGCGCAAGGGCCAGCCCTACGGCGCGCCGTACGTGGCCGTCAACGTCTCGGCCCGGCAGTTCCGTACGCCCGGCTTCGTCCGCCTGGTCAAGCGGGAGCTCGCCGCCAGCGACCTGCCGCCCTCGTGCCTGATGCTGGAGATCACCGAGAGCCTGCTGCTCCGCGACGACGACCAGGTCTGGGACGACCTCGCCGAGGTGCGCCGGCTCGGCGTGCGGGTGGCGATCGACGACTTCGGCACGGGCTACTCGTCGCTGAGCTACCTGCGGCACGTGCCGCTGGACGTACTCAAGATCGACAGGCTGTTCACCGGGACGGTCACCACCTCGACGCAGCAGCGCGCACTCGTCGACGGCATCGTCCGGCTGGCACACACGCTCGGCCTCGAGGTGGTCGCCGAGGGCATCGAGACCACCGACGAACGCGACCTGCTGCGCCGCATCGGCTGCCCGTACGGCCAGGGCTTCCTGTTCTCGAGGCCCATGCCACTGCCCGACGCGCTGCGCTGGCTGCGCCGCGCGGAGCTCGCGGCCTAGAGGGTCTCCGCCCGGCCCGTCTCGCGGGAGCGTTCGGCGGCGGCGAGGATCGCGACCACCTCTCGTCCGAAGTGGACACCGAGCGGATGGGTCGTCCCGGCGATCTCGGCGATCAACACGTCGATGGCGGTGGTGAAGGCCTTCTGGACCCCGCCCGTGCCGTTGGGGACCGAGGTGACGCCGTGCTCGCCGTAGAACGTGACGTCGCGCAGCACCGCCGCGGGCGGCGCGTCGACCGAGAGCGTCATCGTGCTGACCGCGCCGGCGGTGTGCCGCAGCAGCAGGCTCGTGGTGGACCGCGGGCCCTCGACCGCCGACACCTCGGCGACCGGGCCGAGCACCGGCAACACCTGGGAGAGCGCGTGCGGGCCGACGTCCCACAGGCCGCCGTGCGCCCGCCGCCAGGGCGAGGCACCGTACGGGTTGCCGGGCACGAAGATCGACGCCAGGTGCGCGACCCGGCTGCCCTGCCAGCCGCCGGTCGCGGTGATCTCGCGGAGCGCGGTGGCGACGGTGTCGTCGAACCGCCCGGTGAAGAAGACGACGGAGGCGACCCCGGCCGCGTCGGCGGCGGCGACCACCCGGTCGGCGGCCTCGACGGTCAGGGCGACCGGCTTGTCGAGCAGCAGGTGCCGGCCGGCCTTGGCGGCCCGCTCGGCGATCTCGGCCTGCACGTCCGGCGGCAGGGCGAGGGCGATCGCGTCGACGTCGGCCAGCAGCGCGTCGACGTCGCTGTAGGCGCGGGCGCCGGACTCGCCGGCCAGGGCGGCCGCCTTCGCGGGGTCGCGCCCCCAGACACCGACGAGCTCGGCGTCGGGGTGGGCGACGATCGCGGGCGCCTGGGTGGCGGTGGCCCAGGGGCCGGTGCCGAAGAGGCCGAACCGGAGAGGCATGCGCCCAGTCTGCCCGATGGCCTGGGGCGTCACGCGGGCGAGTACGGTGTGTGACCGTGAACGGCACCCTCTCCGGCATAGTGATCGCGCTCTCGCTGCTCGTCGGCGCGTGGGCGCTGGTCGAGGCGCTGCGGGAGCGCGCGCCCGGCCGGGGCCAGCTGCTCGGCCTGGCCGTCGTCGAGGTCTCGCTGATCGTGCTGCTGATCGCGGCCGCGATCGCGGCGGCCGGCGGCGACCGCCCGGCGAGCGGGGTGACGTTCTTCGGCTACGTCGTCACGATCATCTGCCTGCCACCGCTCGGCTGGGTGCTGGCCAGGCTCGAACCCACCCGCTGGGGTTCGGTGATCGTGCTCGTGGTCTGTCTGACGGTTCCGGTGCTGGTGCTGCGCCTGCACCAGACGTGGCAGGTGGTGACAAGTGGCTGAGCGGACCGCGCCGCGCACGTTGGGCACGGGCCCCGGCCGGGCCCTGATCGCCGTGTACGGCATCTTCGCGCTCTCGGCCAGCGCCCGGGCGGCGGTGCAGATCGGCGCGAAGTTCTCCGAGGCGCCGCTGGCGTACCTGCTCTCCGCGTTCGCGGCGGCGGTCTACATCGTGGCCACGGTCGCGCTGGCCAAGGGCGGCGAGACCTGGCGCCGGGTGGCCCTGGTGAGCTGCTCGATCGAGCTGATCGGCGTGGTCACGGTCGGCCTGCTCAGCATCTTCGACGCGGGCGCCTTCCCGGACGACACGGTCTGGACGGACTTCGGCCGCGGCTACGGCTACGTGCCGCTCGTGCTCCCGGTGATCGGCCTGCTCTGGCTCCGCTACGCCGGCCGGGATCGCGCCGCGGCCTAGATCCCCGCCTGTGGCCCGCCCGCCACGTAGATGACCTGGCCGCTGACGAAGCTCGCGCCCTCGCTGGCCAGGAACGAGATCGTGTGGGCCACGTCCTCCGGCTGGCCGACCCGCCTGACCGCGATCTGCTCCGCGCCCGCCTTCTTCATCGTCTCGAAGTCGATGCCCATCCGGGCGGCCGTCGCGGCGGTCATGTCGGTGACGATGAAGCCCGGCGCCACCGCGTTGGCCGTCACGTTGTAGCGGCCCAACTCGATCGCCAGCGTCTTGGTGAAGCCCTGCATGCCCGCCTTGGCCGCCGAGTAGTTGACCTGGCCCCGGTTGCCCAGCGCCGACGTGCTCGACAGGTTGACGATCCGGCCCCACTTCGCGGCCACCATGTGTGCCTGGACCGCCCGCGTGACCAGGAACGCGCCGCGCAGGTGGACGCCGAGGACCGTGTCCCAGTCGTCGTCGGTCATCTTGAAGATCAGGTTGTCGCGCAGCACGCCGGCGTTGTTGACCAGGACCGTCGGCGGGCCCAGCTCGCTCTCGACCCGGGCCACCGCCGTCTCGACCTGCTCGCGGTCGGCCACGTCGGCGCCGATGCCGACCGCGGTGCCGCCCGCGCCGGTGATCGCGTCCACAGTGGATTTGATCGCGGTCTCGTCGAGGTCGAGCACCGCGACCGCGAGCCCGTCGGCGGCCAGCCGCCGTGCCGTGGCCGCGCCGATCCCGCGCGCCGCACCGGTGACCAGGGCAACCCGTCGCTCCGCCAATGCCATCGACCTCCCTCGTGGTTACCGGAGGGTAGCAGCTATCCGGCGGGGTTGCGGTTGAGGCGGATCCAGCGGTAGCCGTAGCCCGCCACCTTCAGCGCCGTCAGGTCGCCGACCTCGTCGTAGCGCTGGTCGGCCAGCACGTCGTTGGGCTGGTCGGCCTCGGCCGCGAGTTTGCCGAGGTCGACGGTCGCCGCCTTCCGGCCGAGGTTGTGCACGAAGAGCATGCAGCCGGTCGGGCCGTCGGCCCGGTGCGCCAGCACGCCGGCGGGCACGGGCACGTCGACGTGCGTGCACGAGCCGGCGCCGACCTCGGGGGCCTCCCGCAGCGTGCGGATCATGCGCTCGAACCAGGACAGCAGCGAGTCCGGGTCGTGCCGCTGGGCGGTGACGTTGACGGTCTCGTACCCGAACTCCCCGCCGGTGACGACCGGCCTGATGAGCTTCTCCGGGTCGGCGGTGGAGAAGCCGCCGTTGGGCAACGTCGACCACTGCATCGGCGTACGGATCGCGAAGCGGCCCTTGAGCGAGAGGTCCTCCCCCATGCCGATCTCCTCGCCGTAGCGCAGCACCGGGGTGCCGCGCAGCGAGAACTGCAGCGCGTAGGCCAGTTCCAGGCGCCGGCGGTCGTTGCCGAGCATGGGTGCGAGCCGGCGCCGGATGCCCCGGTCGTAGAGGCGCATGTTCTCGTCCGGCCCGAACTTCTCGTACACCTCGGCCCGTTGCTCGGCGGTGAGCCGCGACAGGTCGATCTCGTCGTGGTTGCGCAGGAAGGTCGCCCACTGCCCGCCCGGCGGCAGTTTCGGGGTGTCCCGCAGCGCGTCGACAAGCTGCTCCGGGTCCTCGCGGGCGAGGGCGAGCACCAGCCGGCCGTTGAGCATGAAGTCGAAGAGCGTGTGGACCCGGCTGTTGGCCTTCGCCTCGCCCCCGTCGCCGAAGTAGTTGACGAGCTGCGCCGGCTCGACGTTGGCCTCGGCGAGCAGCACCGCATCGCCGCGCCGCCACTGGGCGTGCTGCCGCAGCTCGTCGAGGAAGGCGAAGTCCTTGGGCGAGTCGGGGTTCCCCGGCTCGGTCAGCTCGATGATGAACGGCAGCGCGTCGATCCGGAACCCGGCGACGCCGAGTTGGAGCCAGAAGGAGACGACCCGCTTGACCTCCTCGCGGACCTTGGGGTTGGCGAAGTTCAGATCGGGCTGGAACTTGTAGAAGCGGTGGTAGTACCAGGCTTTCGCGGTGCGGTCGTAGCTCCAGGTCTCGTCCTGCTCGCCCGGGAACACCATGCCCTGGGTGCGGTCCGCGGGGGCGGTGTCACTCCAGACATACCAGTCGCGGTACGGCGAGTCCGGGTCCGACCGCGCCTGCTGGAACCACGGATGCTCGTCGGAGGTGTGGTTGACGACGAGGTCGATGATCACCCGGATGCCGCGGTCCTCGGCCTGGTGCAGCAGCTCGGCGAAGTCACCGAGCGTGCCGATCCGGGGGTCGATCCCGTAGAAGTCCGTGGCGTCGTACCCGTCGTCGTGGCCGGGCGTGGGGTGGATCGGGTGGAGCCAGAGGCAGGTCACGCCGAGCCTGGCGAGGTAGTCGAGCCGCCCGATCAGCCCGCGCAGGTCGCCGACACCGTCACCGTCGGAGTCCTGGAACGTGTCGACGTCGACGCAGTAGACGACAGCCTTCTGGTACCACCGGTCACCCATACGTTGATGTGTTAACCCCACGCGGGCAGGGCCAAACACTTCTCCTCAGGTACGTTCGCCGCGTGCGGTATCTGCTCGTGCCCGGGCGGGGCATCCCGCTGGCGGGCCACTGGATGCGCGTGTTCGCGGCCCGGCCGGGCTTCTCCTGGGCACCGGAGCCGCCGGGCCCGCCCTACGTGGCGGCGGAACGGGTGGCGGCGCTGCGGTCGGCGGTGGAGGCAGCCGACACCCCGGCGCTGCTGGTGGCGCACAGCGCGGGCTGCCTGACGGTGGCGCTCTGGGCGGCGGAGCACGAGACGGGCCTGGTGCGCGGCGCGTTCCTGGCCACGCCGCCGGACGTCCCTCCTGAGTGGAGGCTTCACCCGCACCGCCCGCTGATCGCGCGGCGTCGGCTCGCCACGGCGATGCCGTGCACGAGCCGGGCCAGGTCCGCCGCCCCCTCGGGGTCGTCGGCGCGGCGCACGGTCGTGAGGATCGGCCTGACCTCGTCGAGCTCGACCCCTTCGCGCCGCAGCACGAACAGCAGCGTCAGCGCGGCGAGACGGGCGTTGCCGTCGTCGTACGGGTGGAAGAAGGCGACGTCGAGGTAGGCGCGGGCCGCGCGGGCGGTCACCGGTATCTCCCGGTCGGCCGACTCGGCCAGGCATACGGCCAAGCGGTGCGCGGTGTCGGCATGCAGGCCGTACCGTTCGCGGCCGTTCTTCGCGTGTGCCGGTGCCCGGCGGAAGTCCGCGACCGGGACGCCGCGGATGGTGCGGTTCCAGCGGGCCAGCAGGTCGACGGTCAGGTCGGCGCCCGCGGCGGCCTCGTGGCGCACGTCCTCGTACGCGGCCAGCCATCGCCGCACCCGTCGCGGATCAGGTGTGGTGCCGGCGAACGCCACGAAACCGTCGCGCAGCGCCGACAACACCGGCGCGGGCGGGTGCGGGACGACGTCCCGCCAGCCGACGACTTCCCGCACTGCCTGCCAGACCGACAGATGGTCATCCACCGGCCACCCGCCGGGCCACGTCCTCGGCCACGGACTCCACGACCTCGCGCGGTGGTTCGACCCAGCTGTGAAAGCGGCCGCCGATCGCGTGGTCGAGCAGCTCTTCGTGACGCGCGGGGTCGACGCCGGCCGCCTCGAGGAACCAGCGTAGGACGGTTTCGCAGCAGCCGTACCAGGCGGACTCATACTGCGTGCGGTCGCCGACCGCGGTCACCAGGTGGGCGACCGCGCGCTCCCAGCCGTCCAGGTTCTCGACAGGCAGGAACCGGTCGAAGCGCTCCGCCAGGTCATCGAGCCAGTCGCGCCACTCGACGAGGGCCGCGTGGATCGCGTCGGCGGTCGCCTCCGGCGTGGTGACCGAGTGCCGGAAGCAGCACCAGGCGCCGACCGGGCCGCCGTCGAGGTCGCCTTCGCCGACCGACCAGCGCCAGCCCACCGCCCAACTCCCGTAGCGGTCGATCAGCCCGGCCGAGATGCTGTCGAGCCACAGGTCCTTGATACGCCAGTCGGCTTCCTGCGCCGGAATCTCCTGCGCCGACAACACCGCGCGCACCACGGCCGGCACGGTTTCCGGATCCAAGGACGCGTCGGTCTCCGCCCATGTCAGCCGATACGGGCTGGGCCCCGTGCGGTCCCACCGATCGATGTGGACGGCGATCCGGTCAGGACCTTGGACGACCCGCCAGGCGGGCGGCGCGCCGTCACCCGCGGGGGCTCCCGCGGAGAACCGGCCCCGGGCGTCGGTGGCGATCTCGACCAGCAGCTCGTGCCATGCCACCACGTCCGCCGCGAGGCGCGCCAGCGTCTCCTCCGGCGTCGTCACGAGGCGGGCTGCCGAACGCCAGACCGGAACGACACCGCGGCCCCGGTAGTCCTCCATCGCGATGGTGTACGGCCAACCCACCACCCAGTCGCCCAGGCGGTCGATAAGCGCTTCCGTCATCCGGTCGAACCAGAAGCTGACGAGCCGCCAGTCGGCGTCCGCCGGCGGGACATCGGCGGCGGGTGGCAGCCCGCGCACCAGTTCCGCGACACCGGCCGGATCGAAAGCCGGCCGCGCGGCGGGATCGACGTCCTGCCAGGAGAGCCGCCAGTGATCCGGCAGATCCACGCGATCGACAGCCACGGTCACCCTTCCGCCGAGCAGCCGCTCAGCGTAGTCCCATCCTTCGAGGACTGTTCATTCGGCGGCCGCGACGTCGATCACCGCTCGTCTGGCGCGCCACGCCGTCAGGCGGTGGATGAAGTCCGCCGTCGCGGTCGGGCCGTCCGGGTGGGTCACGACGTTTCGGCGTGTGCCGTCGAACCAGCCGACCTCCGTCCCTTCCAGGTACGCGCTCGGCGTCCCGCGTTGGTCCGCGCTCCAGGTCTCCCACCGCTCGACCAGCGCCGGGCTCTCGCGGAGACTGCGCGCCAGCGCGTCCTCGAACTCCGGATCGGCGAAGTAGCCGTCGGCCAGCGTCAGCAGGAGCGGGAACGACGGCTGCGACCGGTGGTCGACGATCGAGGCGACGGCCGCCGCGGCGCTTTCGTCCACCGCCCGCGGCAGCGCGAACGGATCGTCCGGGAGGAAACAGCCGTAGTCCTGCAACGGCCGTGCATCGTCGTCGACCACCACCTGCCGCAGCCGACCGGCCGGCGACAGTCCGTCGGGCCGGTCCGTCACCCGGATGCCGGGCAGCGGCCCGCCGACGCCGATCACCTCGCTGTCCCGGACGTCCGCGGCCAGATCGCCGTCCCGGTCGAGCAGCGCGTGCACGGCGTCGTAGACGTCAGACACGTCCGGCGCCGCCTGTCGTGCCGCCGCCAGGAACCGGTCCGGGTCGACGACCACGACGTCGCGGCGCGATCGGATGCTGATCGTCATGCCCGCTCTCGGCACCACGGCGTCGGTCATGCCCGGCAGGTTAGCCCGGACCGGCGAGACCTCCTAGGCGTCGACCACCTCGCGCCGCGACAGCCACGCGGCCAGCCGCCGGATGAGGTCCGCGACCGCGGCCGCGCGGTCGGGGTGGACCCGGATGTTGCGCCGCGCCCCGTCGAACCAGCCGACCTCGGTCCCGTCGAGATAGGCGCTCGGCGCCCAGCGCTTCTCGGCACTCCAGATCTCCCACGACCGGACCACCGCGGGATTCTCGCGCAGGCTCCGCGCGAGCGCGTCCTGAAAACCCGGATCAGCGAAATAACGGTCGGCCAACTTCAGCAGGAGTACGAACGCCGGCTGCGACCGGTACTCGACGATCGACGCGACCCGCGCCGGCGACGCCGCGACCGCGCCGAAGTCCTGCAACGGCCGCGGGTCGTCGTACACCGCCTGGAGAACGTCCGGGTTGACGACGTCCCGGCGCGTGCTGATGCTGATCGTCATGCCCGCGAGGCTAAACCGGCGGCAGCACCGGTGACTTGGGTCCGAAGACCCTGTTGTTCCATCAGTCGTCCACGCCGTCGACGACGCGGATGTCGCGGGCCGCGCCGTCGCCCAGTGCCGCGAGTGCCTCCTGGTACGCGGCGCTGCGGTACGCCGCCACCGCGGCGTCGGCGTCGGCGAACCGGATGACGACGGTGCGCAACGCCGACGCGCCTTCCAGCACGTGCACCGGGTTGCCGCGGGCGAGGAAGACGCCACCCGCCGCGCGGATCGCGGGGCCGGCCAACTCCACGTACGCGGCCAGCTTGGCCTCGTCGTGGATGGCGGTGAACGTGTTGATCCAGTAGGCGACCATGCCCCATGATGTCGCCTGATCGCCTTGTGTGTCGCGCCCGGGGTTGATTCGCTGGCGGCCGTGACCGCACTTCGCACGCCACGCCTGCTCCTGCACGCCATCGACACCGCCGAGGGTGAGCGCATCGCCGGGCGGCGCGCCGGCGCCGGCGACGCGTGGGCCGACGACTTCCCGTTCGACGGCGACGTCATCGGTGTCACGGCCTTCCTGCGCACGACGGCCGTGCACGGCGACCAGCGACCGTTCGGGCATTACCGGATCACCCGCGCCGCCGACGGCAAGGCGATCGGTGGCATCGGCTTCAAGGGCCGGCCGTCCGACGGCTGCGTCGAGGTCGGCTACGGGCTGTCGCCGTCGGCCCGTGGCAACGGGTACGCGGCCGAGGCGCTCACCGCCCTGCTGAGCCTTGCCGCCGCGCACGGGCTGTCCCGGGTGGTCGCCGACACCACCGCCGACAACGTCGCGTCCCAGCGCACCCTGGAACGGGCCGGGTTCCACCGCACGGGCGTCGACGGCGACCTCCACCTCTACGAGATCCGCCTGGCACCTGAGGTCGCGTCGGCACCAGGGGTCGCACCCGCAACGTGACGGCGGCAACGGATCGGCCGAACCGCCGAAGGCCGGCACCGCCGCCCGTAGCGTCGGAAACAACTGACCGACGCACGCGCATGGGGGACTCATGACCACCGGGCACGTCTCTACCAAGGACAACAACGAGATCTTCTTCAAGGACTGGGGCAACAGCAACGGGCAGCCGGTCGTGTTCAGCCACGGCTGGCCGCTGACCGCCGACGCGTGGGACGACGCGATGATGCACGTCGCCGAGAACGGCTTCCGGGGCATCGCCCACGACCGCCGTGGTGGCGGGCGATCCAGCCAGCCGTGGGAGGGCAACGACCTCGACGCGTACGCGGACGACCTGGCCGCCGTGATCGACTCGCTGGACCCAAACGACGTCGTGCTCGTGGGGCACTCGACCGGCGGCGGCGAGATCACGCGGTACGTCGGCCGGCACGGCACCTCGCGGGTCGCCAAGATGATGCTCGTCAGCGCGATCCCGCCCGTGATGATCAAATCGTCGAAGAACCCCGACGGAACCCCGAAGGAGGCCTTCGACCAGCTCCGCGACGGGCTCTCGGCCGACCGCTCACAGTTCTACGAGGATCTGGCCGACCCGTTCTACGGCGCGAACCGCACGGGCTCCCACGTCTCGCAGGGGCTCAAGGACCAGTTCTGGCAGCAGTCGATGACCTGCGGGCTCAAGGGCGCGTACGACTGCATCCAGGCCTTCTCCGAGACCGACCTGACGATGGACCTCGAGGTGATCGACGTGCCGACGATGTTCATCCACGGTGACGACGACCAGATCGTGCCGATCGACGACGCGTCCCGCAAGGCCGTCGAGATCGTCGACAACGCCGAGCTCAAGGTCTACCCGGGCGCACCGCACGGGCTGACCAGCACGCTGAAGGACGAGTTCCACACCGACCTGATGAACTTCTTGCGGTCCTAGCGGAACACGCCGATCTTCTTCGCCGTGTAGCCGGGGAAGATCTTCTTCCAGTCCTTCACGCCCATCCGGGCGCCGAGCAACTCGGTCATCACGTCGCGGTAGTCGTTGGCCCCGGCCAGGTCGCCCTGGTCCAGCGAGCCGGCCGACAGGCCGGGCCAGCGGCCGTGCACCCGGCCGCCGTTCATGCCGCCGCCGAGCAGCAGCATGAGGCCGCCGTGGCCGTGGTCGGTGCCCGAGTTGCCGTTGGCCTCGACCCGGCGGCCGAACTCGCTCATCGTCACGATCGACGTGTCGTCGAGGGCCGGGCCGAGGTCGGTGGCGAACGCGCCGAGGGCGCCGGCGAGCTCGTTGAGGCGGTTGCGCATGTCGCCGCCGTCCGGCCCGCCGATGTTGGTGTGCATGTCCCAGCCGCCGATGTCGACGGCCGCGACCCGCAGGCCGACCTTCGCGCGGATCAGCCGGGCCACGTCCTTGAGCTGGTCGGCGAAGCCGCCGCCCGGCCACTGCGCCGTGCCCTGGTAGTCGGACTGCGCGATCTTCCGGGCGGTCGAGATGGACTTGAGCGTCTCGGCTGCCTGGCTGCCCAGCGGGTGGTCGCCCACGCCCGTGTAGAGCGCCTTGAGCGCCGTCAGCGTCTTCTCCCGCATGCCGCCGCCGGAGCGCAGGTCGAAGTCGCGGATGCCCTGCAGCACCAGCTTGCTCTGGCCGCCGACCAGCGACCGGGGCAGCGCCGAGCCCTCGGCGACCGCGCGGAACGTCGTGCCCGGGCCGAGCTGTTCGAGCACCCGGTCGAGGAATCCGGTGTGGACGGCCGTAGACGCGGCGCCCCGCTCCAGGCAGTCCTGCGCCTGGAAGTGCGAGCGACTGGCGTCCGGCGACGCGACCGCGTGCACCGCGGCCATCTTGCCGGCCTCCCAGAATGGCGCGAGCGGCGCGAGTCCAGGATGGAGCCCGAACCGGTCGTCGCCGGCGAGCAGCGCACCGGGCTGGATCGCGATGCCGCGGCGGGCGTTCAGATAGTTGCGGTCCCCGCGGGGAACGACCACCGACAGCCCGTCCATGCCGCCCCGCAGGAAGACCACGACCAGCGTGCGCGTGGTGGTCGACGGTGCGCCGAACGCGACCCGGGTGGTGACGACCTGGTTGGCCAGGCTGGCCACGCCGACCGCGCCCGCACCGGCGAGCACCCGGCGCCGGGTGAAGCCCTTGCGCCACTGGTCGCGCTGCGCCTGCAGGTCGGCGGCGACCGCCTCGGCCTGCACCCGGATCGCCGCCTCGGGCAGGTTCGGCCCGTGCCGGGCGAGGTCCGCCAGTGGTCCGTTGTCGACAGTCATGAGATCACCGCAGTGCGTGGTAGATGGAGTCGAGCAGCAGCGGCGCGACGTATTCCAGCTTGCCGCCCAGGCTGCCGTTGCGCACCGCGGTGCTGTCCTTGGCACTCAGGAACGACAGCAGCGCCTTGCGGTGCGGCTCGGCGACCTTCTGGAACACCAGCCGGTCCGCGAGGCTGTCCAGGTACGGGCCCGTGGTGCCGGGCCGCTTACCGACCAGACCCTCGACCTTCGGGTACGACAAACCGCGCTCGTAGCCGCCGATCAGGGCCCGGTGCGCGTTCCACAGGGCGAGCGTGGCGTGCGCCGACCGCCAGGCCGCCGCGACGTCCGGGTAGCCGTTCGGCGGCACCCAGGCCAGCGGCGCGTTGCCGAACCTCTGCGTCATGAAGTAGAGGCCCTCG
Organism: Asanoa siamensis; assembly: GCF_016862555.1. Lineage (GTDB taxonomy): Bacteria > Actinomycetota > Actinomycetes > Mycobacteriales > Micromonosporaceae > Asanoa > Asanoa siamensis. Next base: position 53,454 of record NZ_BONE01000032.1, read on the forward strand.
ACGCCGGCGCGCGTGTCGGAACCCGGTGCCACGCCCAGCGCGCGGGCGGTCGCGACGAAGTTCTCCAGCGGCCGGCGGGTCTTCATGCCCGTCGCGATCCAGAACTCCTGCGAGCGGAAGAGCACCCGCAGCACCGGCGCGATCGCCGTACCGTGCTCGAGGTAGGTGTCCGCGAGCCGTTGCACGAGCCCGTTCGGCGGCGCGTCGCAGACGAACCGCACGGCGAGCTTGCGCGCGATGTTCTTCGCCGTCGCGGGGTGGGTGGCCAGATAGGACAGATATTTCTCACCGACGTCGAGCCCCTTCGAGCGCGACCCGTTCTTGTCCTTGAAGCCCAGCACCTTGACCGGATCGATCCAGTGCCGGTTGGCCTCGTAGCGGAACTCGCCCTCGTTGCTCACGGTCCGGCCCGTCAGGATGTACGCGCTGTTGCGCACGTCCTTCTCGACGTACCCGCCGTCGATCCCGACGGTGTGCAGCTCCAGCAGCTCGCGCCCGTAGTTCTCGTTGACCGACCGCCGGTCCGACGCCGCGTTGTCGAGGTAGCGCAACATGGCCGGGTGCCGGGCGCTGGCCTTGAGCATGTCGACGAACTTGCCGAGCGCGTGCTTGCGGATCACGTCGTTGTCGTACGAGGTCCGCACGTCCCACCCGCCGTCGAACGGGTTGGTCACGTTGAGGTGGTTCGACCAGAAGTCGACCATCACCTCGAAGAGCTGGCGGTTGCTCCACATCTGCCGGGCGATGGTCGCCTGACCGAGCTCGTACTGCGCCTGCCAGTCGCCGTCCTTGACCGTGCGCCGGATCTGCGCGGTGCTCATCGCGACGGTCGGGAACGCGGCGAGCGCCCTGGTGGCCACCGGGTCGTCGACCTTGCCGGGGTTGAGCTGCTGCTCCAGCCACTCGTCGACGCCCAGCTTGCCGGCCGCGTCGACGAGCGTCCGGGACGGCCCGAATGTCGTACGCCGCAGCATGTGCAGGATCGGGTCCCGGCTGAGCAGGTTGGGGTTGGTCGGCGTGGCCTTCGCGGCGGCCGCGGCGGCGGCGCCCGCGCTGTCCATCAGGCCCGCGGCACCGAGGTTGATCGAGTCACCGAGCGACTGCGTGTAGCTCGCGTCCCGGTCAGCGAACGCACCCGCGTCCCGCGGCGACCGGGTCGAGGTGGCGGAGTCCGCGAGCGCGGCCGCGATGCCGTCGCCGCCACCGAGCACGGCGACCGCCGACCCGACCGCACCGGTGGCCACCACCGCGGCACCGGCGCCCATGAGCACCTGCCGGCGGTTGCGGACCAGCTTGAGCAGCGTCGGCTCGCTCGCCCGGGCCAGCCGCGCGACCGTGGGCACCTGCGGGTCCGGTGCCCGGTGCCGAGACGCGGCACGCCGTCGCTCCATCCCCCCACCCCAGTTCTACGGATCGATCCAGGCCGGACCATAGATGCACGCACCCGCGCCGCTCAATGCGGGCGGTGGTTTGTTAAGCCGCCCCTAAACCTTCGGGCGGCCTTTCGGGTCGCCGCAGAGGGGCGTTTCAGCTGGCCGGAGCGTATGGAGGCCGGCCATCTACGGGGACGCGCGTCAAGAGTCGGGTGCGAGCGTCGCGACGTAGCCCGGAATGACGACCGTGACCGGCCCCGCCGCGGGCTGTCGTACACGTCGTCGTGGATCTGCGCCTCCCCCGGGCCGCGCCGCCGCCACGCCGGGTGGCAGTGGCGGCGGCGGGTCGTTTCGGGTGGTCAGCCGAACTGGGCCGTGATGCGGGTGAACTCCCAGTCGGGTTGGGCGATGCTGGAGCAGTCGGAGCTGAGCGGGCCCCCCGGGCAGCCGCGGTCGCGGTTGACCGACCAGAACGCCAGGCGGGCCAGGCCGCGGGACTCCGCCCAGTCGCGGATCGACGTCCACTGCGCGACCGTCGTGATCTCGTTCTGGTCGGAGCGGCCGTTCATGCCCGAGATGCCCATGTGCTGGTAGGCGACCGCGTCCGTCCAGCCGAACGCCGTCTTCAGCGCGTTCTTCAAGCCCTCCGCGGCGCTCACCGTCGACGCGTACATGTCGGCGCCGCCGCCGAAGTTGAACGGCATGATGGTCCAGACGTCCACATTGGCCTGCAGCGCGGCGCCCTGGTTGATCAGGCGGGTGCCCCACCACGACGGGCCGCTGGTGGCCGTCGGGATCGTCACGATCGTCCTCAGGCCCGGGTTGTTCTGCTTGAGGATCTTCAAGGCCCCGAGGATCCGGTCCTGGACGACCTCGCTCTCGAACTCGTCGGTGTTCTCCACGTCGAGGTCGATGGCCTTGAGGTTGTACGCGCTGATCACCTGCTGCAGCGCGCCGGCCAGGGCCGCGGCCGAGGAGCAGTTCGGGCCCAGCTTGTTGCCGCTCCAGCCACCGACCGACGGGATGATGTCGCCGCCGGCGGCCCGGATCGCCGCGATCTGCTGGGCGTCGCCCGCGCTGGTGATCGGCCGGTTGCCGTCCCACGCCGGGACGCAGCCGCCGCCCGACAGGACGAACGCCTTGGTGAACCACTTGATGCCGGTCGCCGACATCACCGTGTTGACGTTCGGGACGTTGCCCCAGGAATAGATGTACGGGGCCGCGACCTGAGCGCCCGTGCCGGGGTTCGTGCAGCCCGTCGTCGTGCCCGAGACCGCGGCGGAGCGCGCCGACTCGCCCTGGGCGTTGTACGCGGCCACCGTGTACGACCGCGAGGTGCACGCCGGCAGCCCGCCGATCGTCGCGGACGTCCCGGTGACGGTCGCCCGCACGGTCGTACCCTCGTAGACCCGGTAGCCCGTCGCACCCGAGGAAGCGTTCCAGGCCACCGCGATGGACGTGCCGGTCGTGCCGGTGACCCGCACGTTGCCCGGCGTCGCGGGCGCGCCCGGGTTGGTCGGCGGCCCGCCCGCACAGGACGAGCCGTTGACCGTGCAGTTCGTCGGATCGCCCGCCCCGGCCGCCACGAAGCCGAAGCTCGCCGTCGCGTTCGGGCCGAGCGTCCCGTTCCAGGACTTGTTGCGAAAGCTGAACTGCTGCCCGTTGCGGGTCAGGTCGGCGTCCCAGTAGGACCCGATCGACGTGCCGGCCGGCAGGTCGAAGACGACGGTCCACGACGTGATCGTCGACGACGTGTTGTTGGTGACGGTGAACCGGGCCTCGTAGCCGCTGCCCCAACTCGCGGTGCGGACGAAGGCGGCGGTGGCCGCGGAGGCGGCCGGTGCGACCGCCACGCCGAGCACCAGGGCCGCGACCGCCAGCCCGGCGGTGACCGTCACCCTCCGGAACAGTCTCATGTGGATTCTCCTCACGGCAGCGTGGCCAGGTGCGGGTCGACGGTGTTGGCGAACTGGTTGCCGTTGCTCACGTCCCAGTTGATCGACCAGGTCATCGCGCCACGGATGCCCGGATAGGTGCGCGGCGGCCGGAAGCTGCCGCAGTTGGTGCCGCGGGCGAGGCAGTCCAGCGCCTGGTTGACCATGCTGGGTGCGACCACGCCACCACCCGCGGCGCCGGGACCGGCGGGCAGCCCGAGCGCGACCTGGTCGGGGCGCAGGCCGGCCTCCAACTGGATGCAGGCGAGCGCGGTCATGAAGTTGACCGTGCCCTGGGAGTACGCGAACGACTGGTCGCAGCCGAGCATCGAGCCCGAGTTGTAGAACTGGGTGTGGACGACCGTCAGGATGTCGCGGATGTCCAGGGCCAGCTTGAAGTAGGACACCGTCGGGTTCTGCATGTCGATCGTCTGCGGCGCCATCGTGATGATCAGGTTGGCGCCGACCCGGCTCCGCAGGTTGCGCAGCGCCTGGGCCATGAAGGTCGGGTTCAGGCCGTTCTCCAGGTCGATGTCGACGCCGTCGAAGCCGTACGACTGGATCAGGTTGAACATCGAGTTGCTGAAGTTGGTGGCGCTCGTGGCGTCGTTGACCGCGACGCGGCCCGCCTCGCCACCGACCGAGAGGATCACCTTCTTGCCGCGCGACTTCAGCGTGGCGAGATCGGCGCGGAAGTCGGCGTCGGAGTAGCCGCCGAGCGCCGTCGACAGGCCGGGGTCGACCGCGAACGTGACCGCGCCCGGCGTCGAGGTGGCCTCGGCGAAGGCGACGGCGATCAGGTCGTACGCCGCCGGCACGTCCCGCAACCGCAACTCGACGGCCGGGTTGACGAAGTTGTGCCAGTAGCCGGTCAGGAAGTGGGCCGGCAGCGGACCGGTGGAGCAGCCCGTCGTCGTGCCGCTGACGGCCGCGCTGCGGGCCGACTCGCCGGCGGAGTTGTACGCGGCGACGGTGTACGTCCGCGCAGCGCACGCGGGCAACCCGCTGATGGTGGCCGCCAAACCGGTGACCGTGGCGCGCACGGTCGAGCCCTCGTAGACCCGGTAGCCCGTGACCGTGCCGGTCGACGCGTTCCAGGCCAGCGAGATCGCGCTGCCCGTGGTGCCGGTGACCCGCACGTTCCCTGGCGTGCCGGGCACCTGCGGCCCCGTGCCGCCGCTGGTCGTGCCGGTGACGGCCGCGCTGCGGGCCGACTCACCCGCCGCGTTGTAGGCCGCCACGGTGTAGGTGTGTGCCGTGTTGGCGGTCAGCCCGCCGATCGTCGCGGACGTCCCGGTGACGGTCGCGCGGACCGTCGAGCCCTCGTAGACCCGGTAGCCCGTGACCGTGCCGCTCGACGCGCCCCAGGACAGCGAGATGCTGGTCTGGGTCACCCCGGTGACGCTCGGTGCGCCCGGTGTGCCCGGCGGCTGCGTACCCGGGTCGGTCGTGCCTCCGCAGGACGCGCCGTTGAGCGTGCAGTTGGCCGGTGACCCGGCGCCGGCGCCGGCGCCGATGAGCCCGAACGAGGCGCTCGCGCCCGGCGCGAGGGTGCCGTTCCAGGACTTGTTGCGGAACGCGAAACGCTGCCCGGTGCGGGTCAGGTCGGCGTCCCAGAAGCTGCTCACCGAACTGCCCGCCGGCAGGTCGAACGCGACCGTCCACCCGTTCATGGTGGTCGTGCCGCCGTTGGTGATCGTGTATCTGCCCTCCCAACCGGAGCCCCAGTCGGAGGTCTTGACGAAGGTGGCGGTCGGTCCGGCGGCCATCGCGGGTGTCGCACCCACGACGGCGGCCACCCCGCCCAGCAGGGTGACCGCCGCGGTGACCATCAGGGTCCGCAAGCGCATGAAGTCCTCCCCAGGCCCGCGCTTACATCGATAGATGGCCAATTATTAAGACTGTTTACAGATACTTGTCAATACCTATCTCCGGAACTGGATCCAGTTGACGTTGACGAAGTCGTTCGGCTGGCCGCTGGTGAAGGTCAGGAACACCGTGTGGGTGCCGGTCGTGGGCGTCACATTCCCCGGTACCGACCGCCAGCTCTGCCACCCGCCGGTGTTGGCCAGCGCGAAGCTGCCGATCGGGGGATTGCTCCGGCTGTCCAGCCGCACCTCGACCAGGCCACTGACCCCGCCGCCGGCGCCCGACGCCACCCGCGCGACGAAGTCCCGGGCCGGCGTCGTGCCGAAGCTGACGTTGTTGAACTGGACCCAGTCGCCGCTGCGGATCGCACCGATGTTCTGGCCGCCCTCGCTGCACGCCTCGACGATCACGCCGCTCTGGGCGTTGAAGGACTCGGCCTGGATCTGGTTGTACGCGGAGCCACCGCCACCGGGGTTGCCGGTCGGCGGCGGGTCGGTCGGGTTGGTCCCGCCGCCACCGCGGGTGTAGACGGCGACGTAGTCGACCAGCATCGGCCGGCCGGACACGGTGGAGCCGGTCGGCGTGGCCGAGCCCGCGACGCCGTTGGGGAAGGCACCGCCCATCGCGACGTTGAGCAGGATGAAGTAGCCGGCGTGGCTGGTCATGTTGGACCAGTGCGGCTCGCCGACCTGCGCCGACGTGACGGTGTGGTAGAGCGTGCCGTCGACGTACCAGCGCAGCTGTTGCGGGCTCACGCTCGTGTCCCACTCGAAGCGGTAGGTGTGGAACGCGGACTGGCACGACGAGCCGGGGCAGGCCCGGTTCGCGCCGAGGCCGTTGTTCTCGTTGCAGGGACCGCCCGGCGCGACTCCACAGTGGAGCACCGCCCAGACGGAGTTGATCCCGTTGACGTTCTCCATGATGTCGAACTCGCCGATCGCGGGCCAGTTCCAGTAGTTGCCCCGGTACGGCGCGCCGAGTGCCCAGAACGCCGGCCAGTAGCCGGCCGCCTGCGCACCGGTCACGTTGGGCATCTGGATGCGCCCCTCGATCCGCAGCACACCGCCGGACGGCGGCTTGAAGTTGCTGCGCTGGCTCTCGATCCGGGCGGAGGTCCACTGCCCGGACCCGTTACGGATCGGCGTGATCCGCAGGTTGCCGGAGCCGTCGAGGCTCAGGTTGGACGTGCTGTTGGTGTAGGTCTGGATCTCGCCGGTGCCCCAGTTGGCGGGCCCGCCGGGGTAGGCCGTGCCGGTGTCGATGATCCAGTTGCTCGACGAGGGCAGGGTGTTGGCCGAGCCGTTGAAGTCGTCGCTCCAGGCCAGGGTCCAGCCCGAGGGCGTGGCCGGGAGCGAGGCGTTGGCGGTGACCGCGGTCGCGAGGGCCGCGACGGTGATGGCTGCGGTGGCGATCGATAACAGTGCGCGACGTTTCATACGTGGCCTCTCTCGTGCGGGGGACGGTGCTGTGAGAGCGCTCTCAGTGGGGTTGTAACGGACATAGACACGGTTGTCAATGGATCGGCCGGCGCGGCGGCACGAGCGCGGCCGGAACGGTGAGAAAGGACATGAAGGGCAGCACCCGGGCCAACCCGGTCGCCTGTGGATCGAGCGCCCGCCGCGCACGGCGCGCGAAGAAGACGGCGAGCAGGACCAACAGCAGCAGGAGCGCGCCGCAGAGGGGGATGGTGGCCGTGCTCAGGCCGGCCGCGAGCGGGACGCCCCACATCTCGCCGACGGGCGGGCAGGCAGCCGGCGAGCGGGTTGGCGCCGGTCTCACGGTAGAGGCCGGTGAGTTCGGTGCCATGGCGTACGGGCCGGCGAACGGCGTCAGAAACGCGGCGAAACCGGACAGGACAGACCCGGCAGCGCCGACGGCCCGTCGAGTGGTGCGAAGGCAAGCATGATCGTTTCCTCGACTGATCGGGATGCCCACCGCGCGCCGCTTTGCTCTGCACCCATCTACGCACCGCAGGTCAGACGGGGTGGTGCGCAGATGGGTGCAGAGCAAAGCCTGGCGAACAGACCCGCGCGGGCGGGCGGGGAAAGGTGACGAATCAGGCGAGGTGAAGCGAGGGCGCGCGCGGGCGGGGACGACCGGCCCCGTCCGGGTCGACGGCGCGCGGGACGCCGCGTCGTTGCGCGCGAGCCCGCAGCGTGGCGCTGCTCGCGGCGACGCCGGCGGTGTGGCGGCGGCCGACGACGACGCCGCCGAGGGCGGCCGCGACCAGCAGGGCGGCAAAGGCGGCCAGCACGGTCAGCGGCGAGATCGGGCCGTCAGCGTCGGCCAGGGCGAAGAGCAATGCCCCGGCAAGCGTGGAAACGACCAGCCGCACGCCGCCCAGTCAACCACCCGGCGGCAAGGGCCAACGCGCCGCTCGGGCCGCCGATGGCGGGTTTCGCGGTGTCGCTCGTCCGGTCAGGTGGTCTGCTCGCGGACCAACGTCAACAGCGTCTCGTGGGTCCGCGCGTCGGCCGCGACGATCAAGCCGCCGATGCCCGTGTGCAGCGGCTGGCCGTGCACGCCCGTCACCACGCAGCCCGCCGCCCGGCAGAGGGCCAGGCCCGCCGCGAAGTGGACGCTGTCGCGCAGGTCCCCGTCGGTGACGTAGGCCGCCCGGCGGCCCGCCGCCACCCAGGCCACCGCCAGCGTTGTGGAGAGGACCCGCGGGCCGAACTCCGCCTGGAAGCCCGGGGACGCCAGCAGTGCGGTCGCCGTGAAGACGGCCGCGTTCGGGAACGGTGGGTCCAGGTTGAGGTCGACCAACCGGGACGCCGCCGTCGGTGTCAATCGTGTGTCCGCGCCGTCGTGGCGGAGCCAGGCGTCGCGGCCGTCCGTCCAGAACACCTCGCCCGCCAGCGGGTCCGCGGCCGCCGCCGCCAACGGGCCGGCCGGTGCGCGCAGCGCCACGTTGACCGCCACCAGCGGTGACCGCACCGCGAAGTTCAGGGTGCCGCAGAGCGGGTCCACCAGCCACTCACGGTCACTGGCCGGGCCGCTGCGGCCGCCCTCCTCGCCCACGAACGCGTCGGCCGGGCGGTGCGTGCGGATCACCTCGCGGATCGCGCGTTCCGACTCCAGGTCGGCCGTCGTCGCGAAGTCGCGTGGTGACTTCGCGAACTGGTCCACCGCCGTCCCGTAGTAGCGGCGGACCACCGCCGCACCCGCCTCGGCCGCCGCTACCGCCACCTCGGCGTCGGTCAAGATCATGGAGCAAGCGTACGAGTCAGCGGTGCATGGCGTGTGCCCGCCGGCGCTTGCGGATCTTCTTGCGCACCCACAGCCCGATCGCGACCGCGATGAGCGCGTAGAGCCCGTAGTCGAGCCAGGACGAGTACTGGTCGATCTTCTGCCACTGCGAGCCCGCCGCGTAGCCGAGGCCGACGAACAGCGAGTTCCAGATGCCGCTGCCGATCGTCGTGAACAGCACGAAGCGCCCGACCGGCATCTCGTTGGCGCCGGCCGGGATGGACACCAGGCTGCGGACGATCGGCACGCACCGCCCGAACAGGACGGAAACGTCGGCGTGCCGCTCGAACCACTTGTCGGCCTTCTCCAGGTCGTCGGTGTCGACCAGCGGCAGGCGGTCGAGCCAGCGCTTGAGCCGGTCCTCGCCCAGCCCCCGGCCCAGCCAGTACAACACCAGCGCGCCGACCACCGAGCCGACGGTCGCCGCGAGGATCACCAGGGGCAGGCTCATCCGGCCCTGGTTGGCCAGGAACCCGCCCAGCGTCAGCACGATCTCGCTGGGGATGGGCGGGACGAGGTTCTCCAGGGCGACCAGCAGGCCGACACCGACGGTGCCCAGGGAGTCGATCACCCCGGCCACCCATCCGGTCAGCCCACCAAGATCGCGGGGATCGCCTTCCGCCGCCAGCGCCATGCCTCAGAACTCCTCAGGTCGGGGGGTTTGGGAATTCCTACCCGAGAAACCTGGACACATGCTGATGATCAGCCGCCGGCCGGCGTGATGTTGTTGTTCGAGCGGAACATGTTGGTCGGGTCGTACTTCGCCTTGATCTCGGCGAGCCGGGCCAGGTTGGCCCCGAACGCGCTGTCCACGGCCACCGACGGCGGCTCGTCGGAGCGCCCGGTGAAGTTGAGATAGACCCCGTCGTCGCCGTAGGCCGCCGACTCGCGGAACGTCTCGCGTACCCACGCGATGTTGGCGTCGTTGTCCCGCGCGTCGGTCCAGTTGCCGTCGATCGAGAGCAGGAACGGCGACGAACGCTGGGCGAACGCGGTCGCGTCCGGCGGCACGGCGGCGATCGCCCCGCCCATGCTGAACACGTTGACCAGCGTGACCGGACTCGGCCGGGACTTCGCCCGCGCGGCCACGAACTCGATCGCCTCGTCGCTGAGCGAGGAGAGATACCGCGATTTCCAGTACGCCTGCAGCGTGTTCCGCGGGAAGAACGCGTCGAAACCGGACTGCACCTCCACGTACGGCGTCGGCGCCGACATGTCCATCAGCGGCGTGCCGAGTTCGCGCAGCGGCCGGAGGATGTCCATGCCCGCCGCCGCGTCACCCGAGTAGACGCCGCCGACCAGCGCGCACGCCCGGTTGTGCAGCACCGGGGGCAGTGTCGGGTCGGGCGGCATCGTGACCGTGAGGAAGGTGGCGGTCACCTCGTCGGGCGCGACCGCGACGTAGTTGCGCCAGCCGCGCAGCACCTGCGCCGCCTCCTCGACGGGATAGAACACCCCGGTGAACGCCACCGTCGGCCCGACCTCCTCGAGCGCGAACGTGAACCAGGTGACCACCCCGAAGTTGCCCCCGCCGCCGCGCAGCGCCCAGAGCAGATCCGTGTTCTCGGCCTCCGACGCGACCGTCACCTGCCCGTCCGCGCCGATCACCTCGGCGGCGACGAGATGGTCGCAGGACAGCCCGTACTTCCGGCGCAGCCAGCCGTAGCCGCCGCCGAGCGTGAGGCCGGCGACGCCGGTGTCGGAGACGACGCCACCGGGCGCGGCCAGCCCGAACGCCTGGGTCTCGCGGTCGACGTCGGCCCAGACCGCGCCGCCCTGCACCCGGGCCAGTTTGGCCGCGGGGTCGACGTGCACGGCGTGCATCGGCGCCAGGTCGATCAGCATGCAACTGTCCGACGCGGACAGTCCCGCGATCGAGTGCCCGCCGCCGCGCACCGACAGCGCCAGCCCGTGCTCCCGCGCGAAGCCGACGGCGTCGAGCACGTCGGCGGTGCCGGAGCAGCTCACGACCAGCGCCGGGTCGCCGGGGTGCATGGCGTTGAACACCTCGCGGACCTCACCGAAACCGGCGTCTTCGGGCGCCAGCACCGGGCAGGACACCCGCCCCCGCAACTCGTCGATGATCTCGTCGGACAGGTTGGTCAGACCGCCCTGGACGGTCGTCGCGCTGATCGACATCGCGGCTCACCCCCGAACGCGAATATTTTACGCATAACGCCCGGGCTCCGGGGCAGGGTTCGCGGCACTTTGCTCTGCACCCATATACGCACCGCAGGTCAGGACCGGTGGTGCGTATCTGGGTGCAGAGCAAAGCCTCAAGCGGAGCGCCGCGGGGGCTGGAGGCTACGGAAAGCCGCATAGACCAACCAAGCGGCCAGATTCGCCAGCTCCGCCCGTTGCCAGAGACCCTCGTGGCGCCCCTCGCGGATCAGCTCCACCAGCAACCCGGCGTTGACCACGACGCTGCCGACGCTCAGCCCGGCCGTCCAGGTGCGGTCCGCGCTGCCGGGGCGGGCCGACAGCCAGAACGACACGATCGACGCGATCCCGCCCAGCGCCGCGAACACCGAGGTCAACGTGTGCGGGTCCAGGGCCACGTCGACCAGGTCGCCGGACAGCTCGGGGCACCCGGGGTCGATCGAGGGAGCACACGACAGCGCCGTCAGGCTGGCGTCGAAGATCGTGGCCACCGCGAACACGCCCGCACCCAGCCACGCCGCGCGCTCCGCCCGGCCCAACCGGTGCCAGCGCGACCGCCGCGACCGCCGGCCGCTCAACAACCGTCGCGACCCCCGGCCGCTCAACAACATCCGGCCCGATCCGAGCAGGGCCAGCGACCCCGCCGCCAGGTCCGCGGCCCGGAACAGGTGGTGATAGGGCTGGTCCGTCGCCGCCAGGTCGCTGGCCAGCCCGTGGGCGAGGCCGAGCCGCGGGTTGAGCCACGGCCCGAGCAGCCAGGAGCTGTAGAGCACGGCCGACGCGCCGAACGCGACCGCGGGCCAGCGAGGCGGTCTCACGAAGCCGCGCGGACCAGCGGGAACGGCAGGGTCTCGCGGATCGAGCGGCCGGTCAGCAGCATCACGACGCGGTCGACGCCGATCCCGAGGCCACCGGTCGGCGGCATCGCGTACTCCAAGGCCGACAGGAAGTCCTCGTCCAGCTCCATCGCCTCCGGGTCGCCGCCCGCGGCCAGCAGCGACTGCTCCGTGAGCCGGCGCCGCTGCTCGACCGGGTCGATCAACTCCGAGTACGCCGTGCCCAGCTCGAAGCCGAAGCCGACAAGGTCCCACCGCTCGGCCAGCCGCCCGTCGTGCCGGTGCTGCCGGGTCAGCGGCGACACCTCGGTCGGGAAGTCCTTGTAGAACGTCGGCAGATCGGTCTTCGACTCGACCAGGTGCTCGTAGAGCTCCAGCAGCACGGCGCCGCGGTTCCACTTCGGGTCGTACGCGATCTCCGCCTTGTCGCAGTAGCGGCGCAGCGTGGCGACGTCGGTGTCGGCGTCGACGACCTCGCCCAGCGCGGTCGACACCGCCTCGTTGACCGTGCGCACCGGCCAGTCGCCGGAGATGTCGACCTCCTCGTCGGTGCCCGGCCGCCGCGCCACCGCCCGCCCGTACGCCGCGATCGCCGCCTCCTGGATCAGCTCCCGGGTCAGCCGCAGCATCGTGTCGTAGTCGGCGTAGGCCTGGTAGGCCTCCAGCACCGTGAACTCCGGGTTGTGGCTGTAGTCCGCGCCCTCGTTCCGGAAGGTCCGGCCCAGCTCGAAGACCCGCTCGACACCACCGACGGCGAGCCGCTTGAGATACAGCTCAGGGGCGATGCGCAGATACAGCTTCAGGTCGTACGCGTTGATGTGGGTGGTGAACGGCTTGGCGTTCGCGCCGCCGTGGATCCGTTGCAGGATCGGCGTCTCGACCTCGAGGTAGCGCCGCCCGACCAGCGACTCGCGCAGCGCGAAGATGGCGTTGCTCCGCGCCCGCAGCAGGTCCCGCGCGCGCCGGTTCGTCACCAGGTCGAGATAGCGCTGCCGGACCCGGGCCTCCGGGTCGGCCAGGCCGCGGTGCTTGTCCGGCAGCGGCCGCAGGCACTTCGCGTTGAGCTGCCACGACGTCGCGGCGACGGTCAGCTCCCCGCTGCGGGTGGTGACCACCTCGCCCGTCACGCCGAGGTGGTCGCCGATGTCGATCGTGTCGCCGAACTCGTCCACCGCGGTGCGGCCGCTGAGCATGACCTGCAGATCGCCGCTCCAGTCGCGGATCGTCGCGAACAGGACGCCGCCGTGGTCGCGCATCAGCATGACGCGCCCGGTCACGGCGACGGTGTCGCCGCTGCGTTTGTCCGGCGCCAGATCCCGGTGCGCGGCCGCCACCTCGGCGCAGGTGTCGGTCCGCGGATAGTTCACGGGGTACGGGTCGACCCCGCCTGCGATCAGCCGCGCCCGCTTGGCCAGCCGCACCCGCATCTGCTCGGGCGCCTTGTGGTCGATCGAGCCGGGCGGCGGCGGTGCCTCGGCGGCGTCGATCTCCTCGGCCTCCCGGGCCCGCTCGCCCGCGTCCGGCGGGAGCACGTCGAGCTGCGAGCCCGGGGTGCCCGGCAGCGCCAGGAAGCCCTCGGCGATCGCCGACGAGACACCGACCCGGACGAGCTCGCGCCGCTCGCCGAAGCAGAGGAAGCGCGGCTGCCAGACGGGGTGGTACTTCGCGTTGGACCGGTACAGCGACTCGAGCTGCCACCAGCGGGAGAAGAAGAGCAGCAGCTTGCGCCAGAGCCGCAGGATCGGGCCGGCGCCGATCCGGGCGCCCTCCTCGAAGACCGCGCGGAACACCGCGAAGTTCAGCGAGACCTGGTCGACGCCGAGCCGGGGCGCGTTCTCCATCAGCGCGGCGACCATGAACTCCATCGCGCCGTTCTCGGCGTCGTGCGCGCGGCGCATCAGGTCCAGCGAGAGGCCGTGCGTACCCCAGGGGCTGAACGAGATCATCGCCTTGACCTTGTTCTGCTTGTCGATCGCCTCGACGAGCACGCAGCGGGCGTCGGCCGGGTCGCCCAGCCGGCCCAGCGCCATCGAGAAGCCGCGCTCGCTCTCGGTGTCGCGCCAGGCGGTGGCCAGCGCGGAGAGCTCCTTCATCTCCTCCTCGGGGATGTCGGAGTGCCGGCGGACGGTGGCGGTGTAGCCGGCGCGCTCGACCCGGTTCACCGCCTGCCGGACCGGGCGCATCTCGCGGCCGTCCAGCGTGAACTCGCGGGTCAGCAGGATCGCCTCGTCGCCGAGGTGGATGACCTTGAGACCCGTCCGGGCGTACGCGATGGCGCCCTCCTCGCTGGCCCCCATCACCGCCGGCGTCCAGGCGTAGTAGCGCGCCTGGGCCAGCCACGCGTCGATCGCCGGACCCCACGCCTCCGGGTCGCCGACCGGGTCGCCGCTGGCCAGGCTCACCCCGTTGACCACGCGGTACGTGACGGCGGACTTGCCGGTCGGCGAGAAGATCGCCGACTTGTCCCGCCGGGTGGCGAAGTAGCCGAGCGAGTCGCGGTCGCCGTACTTGGCCAGCAGCGTGCGGATCTGCCGCTCGTCGCCCGCGCCCAGCTCGGCGTTGCGGCGCTGCGAGCGCAGCAGCGTGGCCAGGGCCGCGAACACCGCCGCCGCGCCGAACAGGCCGAGGATGAAGCTGACCCAGCCCGGCGCCTGGCCGACCCGGGTGATGTCGAAGCTGAAACCGCCGCCGAGCACCCGTTCCGTCGCGTACGCGGCCTGGTTGCCGGTCCCCTCCAGGCTGCCGGGGAAGGCGGCGACCAGGCTGAGCCCCAGCCCGACGCCCACGGCCAACGTGCCGATGAAGACGATCAGCGCCCGGCGCACGCTGCCCTTGGCCACGTGGGCGTAGAACTCCCCGCGGAACACGATCAGCGCGGCCAGCGCCACGACCGAGATAGCCAGGCCACCCCAGAGCAGCGCCAGCTCGCCTGTCGAGTCGAAGAGCCGGTTGCCGGCGTCGTCGAGAAGCTCGGCGTCGGGCACCGCGGACAGCACGATCGCCAGCACGGTGGTGACCAGCACGCTCAGGCTGAAGTAGACGGTCAGCAGCCACCAGGCGACCCGCTTGCGGCGCAGCGTCGCGGTCGCGAGCACGGCCAGGAAGACGGCGTACGCGATGTTGGCCGGCGCCGGGATGATCAGCGCGTCGATGGTCTCCCGGACGGGCTGCACGCCCGTGTCGAAGATGTGCCCGATCGCGGCGATGAAGGACACGATCGCGACGAACCACATGACCAGGCCGAAGATCCGGGGTACGTACCGGCCCCAGCGCAGGGCACGTGGGCGGGCTATCGGACGCGCCGCGGCGGTCTCGGCGACCTCATCGACTGTCGTGGTCACTGGGCGACCCTCCCGTTGCCTCAACCGAGCCGCGGGATAGCGGCGGATCCCAACTTCGACCATAGGCAGCTACCTAGAATGATTCTCGTAAAACGGACTTAATGCCGGCAGGGGGTGGGCGCGCCGATGGGCAACTGGTTCGAGCAGAGGATCGTCGAAACCGGGCGCCTGCCACTGTTCTGCTTCTTCGTGGGCTTCATCGTCACGTTCGCCTTCATCCGCTTCTCGGTCCGGATGATCCGGGCCAACGTGAAGTGGTGGCCCGGCAACGTCACGCCGGGCGGGCACCACATCCACCACGTGGTGTTCGGGGTGATCTTCATGATCATCGCCGGCGTCACCGGCTTCGCGCTCAACACCGACAACACGGCGGCCAACGCGGTGTTCGCCGGCATATTCGGCCTCGGCGCGGCGCTCGTCCTCGACGAGTTCTCGCTGATCCTGCACCTCGACGACGTCTACTGGTCCGAGAAGGGGCGCACCTCGATCGACGCCGTCTTCATCGCGATCGCGTTCACCGGCCTGCTGCTGGTCGGGATCCGGCCGATCGGCGTCGACAACATCACCGAAGCCCGGGCCGCCGGCGAGTCCACGGTCACCGCCTGGCTGATCGGCACGGCCGCCCTGGTCCTCAACTTCCTGCTCGCCGGGATCACCCTGATCAAGGGCAAGATCTGGACCGGCCTGATCGGGCTGTTCATCCCCATCCTGATCCTGGTCGGGGCGATCCGGCTGGCCCGGCCGCACTCGCCCTGGGCGCGCTGGCGCTACCAGCGCGACAAGCCCCGCGCGCAACGCAAGATGGCCCGGGCGGTCCAACGGGAGAAGCGGCTGCGCGGCCCGATGATCGCCGGCAAGGACTGGCTGCAGAACATGATCGCCGGGCGCCCCGACGCGCCGTCCTCGTCGGCGGGACAACCGGATTAGCCGCACCGGAAGGCTGGGTAACCATGGATGCATGTCAAACGTGGTCGAGCAATCCGCCGAGCCGGACACCGGCGCCTCGGTGCTGACCGTCGGCGTCGAGGAGGAGTTCCTCCTGGTCGACCCCGAGACCGGCGCGGCCGCCGAGGCGGTCGAAGCGGTCCTCGGCGAGGTCCCGCCTGACCTGCGGGGCCAGGTGCAGCACGAGTTCCTGACCAGCCAGATCGAGATCGGCAGCCCGCCGGGGCTGCACCTCGAGGCGCTCAGCCACTCGCTCGGCCTGCTCCGCGGCGGCCTGTCGGAGGCGGCCGAGCGAGCCGGCTACCGGTTGCTCGCCGTGGGCACCGGGCCGGCCGGGCCCGACGGTGAGCGCAGCCCGCGGATCGTCGACAACCCGCGGTTCCACCGGATGATCGAGCGGTACGGCAACGTCTCCCCCGGCCCGGGCTACAACGGCATGCACGTGCACGTCGGCATCCCCGGCCCCGACATCGGCGTCGAGGTGCTCAACCACCTGCGCCCCTGGCTGCCCGTCCTGCACGCGGCGACGGCCAACTCGCCGTTCTACAACGGCCGCGACACCGGGTACGCGAGTTGGCGCTCGGTGCTCTGGAACCGCTGGCCCCCGGTCGGCCCGACCCCATGGTTGGAGTCGCACGCCCACTACCAGACGCTGGTCGACGAGTTGATCGACTCGGGCATGCTGCTCGACGAGGGGATGCTCTACTGGTACGCCCGGCTCTCGTCGCACCTGCCCACCGTCGAGATCCGGATCGGCGACGTCTGCCTGACCATCGACGACACGATCCTGATCGCGGCGCTGATCCGCGGGCTGGTCTCCGCCGCCCTGGACGACATCGAGGCCGGCCGCCCGGCGCTGCGGATCGACCACCACCTGCTGGTCGCCGCGCACTGGCGGGCCGCGCACGACGGTCTCGAGGGCCTCGCCTGCGACCTGTTCGACGGCGGCACCCACCCGGCCTGGCAGCTGATGCGGCGCCTCTTCGAGCGGGTCGGCCCGCATCTCGAACGGCACGGCGACCTCGAGACGGTGGGTTATCTTC
Source organism: Asanoa siamensis (assembly GCF_016862555.1). Taxonomy (GTDB): domain Bacteria; phylum Actinomycetota; class Actinomycetes; order Mycobacteriales; family Micromonosporaceae; genus Asanoa; species Asanoa siamensis. Next base: position 70,204 of record NZ_BONE01000032.1, read on the forward strand.
TGGGTCGGCTGCACACGCACGGCACCGGTGCGGCCCGGCAGCGCTCGGTCTTCAACCGCACGGGAGAGATGAGCCAGGTGATCGACTACCTCACGGTCCAGACCCGTGGCTGAGCGGCTCGTGGTGATCGGTGGCGACGCCGCGGGCATGTCGGCCGCGTCCCAGGCCCGCCGCCGCCGCACGGCCGACGACCTGTCGATCGTGGCGTTCGAGAAGGGCCGGTTCACCTCCTACTCCGCGTGCGGCATCCCGTACTGGGTGGGCGGCCTGGTCGACGAGCGCGACGAGTTGATCGCCCGCCGGCCGGAGGTCTTCCGCGCCGACTACGCGATCGACGTGCGCACCCGGCACGAGGTGGTCGACATCGACCTCGACCGGCGCGAGGTCGTCGCGGTGGCGCTCGACGAGGGCCGGCGCGAGGTCCGCGAGCCGTTCGACCAACTCGTGTACGCCATCGGCGCGCTGCCGGTGCAACCGCACTGGGCGAAGGAGGGCGTCAGCGGGGTGTTCGGGGTGCAGACCCTGGATGACGGCGACGCGCTGCACGCGTGGCTGCTGCGCGACCCGAAGCCCCGGCACGCGGTGGTGGTCGGCGGCGGCTACATCGGCGTCGAGATGGCCGAGGCGATGGTCAACCGCGGGCTGACGGCGACGCTGGTCGAGCGCGGGCCGCAGCCGATGTCGACCGTGGACCCCGACATGGGCGCGCTCGTCACCGACAAGCTGCGGACCCTCGGCATCGACGTGCGTACGGGTCTCGCGGTGACGGGCCTCGACCACCGCGACGGGGTCGTCACCGCCGTGCGCACCGACGACGGGACGATCCCGGCCGACATCGTGGTGCTCGGCCTGGGCATCCGGCCCAACACGGCGCTGGCCCGGGACGCCGGCCTGCCGCTGGGCCCGACCGGCGGCATCCGGGTCGACCTGCGGATGCGGGTCATCGGGGCACCCGGTGTCTGGGCCGTCGGCGACTGCGTCGAGTCGGTGCACCGGGTCACCGGGCAGCCGGTGCACATCCCGCTCGGCACCCACGCCAACAAGCAGGGCCGGGTCGCGGGCATCAACATCGGCGGCGGGTACGCGACGTTCCCGGGCGTCATCGGCACCGCCGTGACCCGGGTCTGCGATCTCGAGGTGGCCCGCACCGGGCTGCTCTCCGTCGAGGCCGACGCGGCCGGCTACGCGTTCGTCACCGCCACGGTGGAGTCGACGAACCGGGCCGGCTACTTCCCCGGCGCCGACTTCATGACGATCAAGCTGCTGGCGGAGCGGGGCACCGGGCGGTTGCTCGGGGCGCAGATCGTCGGCCGGTCCGAGGCGGCCAAGCGGATCGACCCGCTCGCGGTCGCGCTCTGGAACGGCATGACCGTCGAGGACATGGTGGGGCTCGACCTCGGCTACGCGCCGCCGTACGCGCCGGTCTGGGACCCGGTGTTGATCGCCGCCCGGAAGGCGGTCGAGGCGCTCGGCGTGCTTTGAGGCATGGATCTCGGCCACTTCGGGTAATGCCTGTCGGCGTAGCCCTACTGGAGGTGTGCTGTGGTCAAGATTCCGTCGTTCGCCCGGCGCGAGCGCAGCGCCGATGTGGACGATAACCGCACCGCGAACGATGAGACCGTGGTCCGGGAGCGGACCACCGACCGCCCTGTCGACGATCGTGCCGACGGTCCGGTCCGGGCCGATGGTGCCGAGCGCGCGACGTTGTTCGGGCGCTGGGCCGATCGTGACCGGACGCGGGCGGCTGAGCCGCCGACCGGGCGCGCGACGCCGGTCGCTCCGGTGAGCCCGAGCGCGCCGCCCGCGGACCGGACCGCTGGCTCGACCGCTGGGCCGAGCGCGCCGCCAGCCGGCTCGGCCGCGCCGTATGCCGGCTCGACCGCCGGGCCGAACGCGCCCACCCCAGCCGAGCGGCGACTGGCCGGGACCGACCTGACCGACGACACGCGGCCGACCGAGCCTGTCACCGACGAGGACGCCCGCCCCGAGCCGACCCCCGACGTGCCGGTCGGGCCGCGGCCGCGGACCAGCGTCATGGCGACCCTCAGCCTGATCCTCGGCGTCGCCGGCGCGTTCCTGGTGCTCAGCGGCGCGCTCGCCGGCTACGGCATCGCGGTCGGCGCGATCGGGTTCCTGCTCGCCGTCGCCGCCTTCCCCGCGACCCGCAAGCGGCACGTGGCCGGCAAGCTCGACGCGACGCTCGGCCTGCTGATCGGTGGCGCCGCCGTGGTGATCGGCGTGCTCGCCTTCACCGGCAGCTTCACCTGGCCGACCACCGACGCCGACTGGGTCGAGCGGCTGCGTGAGTGGCTTGACTCACAGTTTGTGGACCGCTTCTGAGGGGCATTACTGATCTCGGAGCGGCACGGACAACCGTTCCGGCGAAACCTGGGTGAAGTGGTTCACCGAACCCCTGGTTGCTTGGGGGGCAGCGCGTGCGCTGCCCCCCATAAAGCTGTTCTGGGCGCTTTGCCGGCCTCGTCCCGCACAACGAATGCGGGGTAGCCGGCCCGGATCACGCAACGATCTTCCACAGGACGCAACCGTTTCCCATGGCCCCCGTCCGACCTGCGCACTTAGCGTTGCGGCATGACGTTGAACGTGGTCGGCGCTCGTCGGCGGTACCTCATGTGCCGGCCTACGCACTTCGCCGTCAGCTACAAGATCAACCCGTGGATGGACCCGACCGCGCCGTACGACACGGAGCTGGCGATCTCCCAGTGGACCCGGCTGCGCGAGACGTTCGTGTCGCTCGGGCACGAGGTCGAGGAGATCGAGCCGCTGCCGGGCCTGCCCGACATGGTGTTCGCCGCCAACGGCGCGACCGTGGTCGACGGCACCGTGCTGGCGGTCCAGTTCCGCGATCCCGAGCGGGCCGACGAGGGGCCGGCCTACCGGTCCTGGTTCGAGCGCGCCGGCTACGCCGTACACGAGGCGAAGTTCGTCAACGAGGGCGAAGGCGACCTGATGCTGGCCGGCGACGTCATGCTCGCCGGCACGGGTTTCCGCACGACGCACGCGGCGCACGCCCGGGCCCAGGAGGTGCTCGGCCGGCCGGTGATCACGCTGCAACTCGTGGATCCGCGCTTCTACCACCTCGACACGGCGCTGTGCGTGCTGTCGGGTTCCGACGGCGTGGGCCCCGCGAAGATCGCTTACCTGCCCGAGGCGTTCTCGCCCGGGTCGCAGGCGGTGCTGCGACGGCTGTTCCCGGACGCGGTGATCGCCTCGGTGGCCGACGCGGAGGTGCTCGGGCTCAACGCGGTCAGTGACGGGTCGACCGTGGTGCTGCCGGTGCAGGCATCCGGGTTGACAGCGGCGCTGCGGGAGCGCGGATACCGCACAATCGGTGTAGACATGTCAGAACTGCGCAAAGCGGGCGGCGGGCCGAAGTGCTGCACGCTCGAGCTGCGACCGGGCGGAGGGGCCGACTCATGATTCTCGACGACGTGCTGCGCACGCCCGCGGCCATCCGCGCCGCGGAGGCCCACACCGCGCACAACTACCACCCGTTGCCGGTCGTGATCGCGACGGGCGAGGGCGCCTGGGTCACCGACATCGACGGCCGGCGCTACCTGGACTTCCTGGCCGGCTACTCGGCGCTCAACTTCGGGCACCGGCACCCGGCCCTGATCGGGGCGGCGCACGCCCAGCTCGACCGGGTCACGCTGACCAGCCGGGCGTTCGTGCACGACCAGTTCGCGGCCTTCTGCTCCGGCCTGGCCGAGCTGTGCGGCAAGGACCAGGTCCTGCCGATGAACACGGGCGCCGAGGCGGTCGAAACGGCGATCAAGCTGTCCCGCAAGTGGGGCTACCAGGTCAAGGGCGTGCCCGCCGACCAGGCGACGATCGTGGTGGCCGACGGCAACTTCCACGGCCGCACGACGACGATCATCTCGTTCTCGACGGACCCGGACGCGCACGACGACTTCGGCCCGTACACGCCGGGCTTCCGCCTGGTCCCCTACGGCGACCTGGCCGCGATGGCGGAGGCCATCGACGAGACCACGGTCGCGGTGCTGATCGAGCCGATCCAGGGTGAGCAGGGCGTGGTCGTGCCGCCGGCGGGCTACCTGCCGGGCGTCCGCGCGCTGTGCACGGAGCGCGACGTGCTCTTCGTGGCCGACGAGATCCAGTCGGGCCTCGGCCGCACGGGCGACACGTTCGCCTGCGACGACGAGTCGGTCGTCCCCGACGTCTACATCCTGGGCAAGGCCCTCGGCGGCGGCATCGTCCCGGTGTCGGCGGTCGCCGCGAACGCGGACGTCCTCGGGGTGATAAAGCCCGGCCAGCACGGCTCGACGTTCGGCGGCAACCCCCTGGCCTGCGCGGTGGCCATCGAGGTGGTCAAGTTGCTGCGGACGGGCGAGTTCCAGGCGAGGGCGAAGGAACAGGGCGCCTACCTGCACGCGGAGTTGCAGACCCTGGTCGGCGAGGGCCTCCTGGCGGTCCGCGGCCGCGGCCTCTGGGCGGGCATCGACGTCGACCCGGCCCTGATGACGGGCCGCGAGGCCTGCGAGCGCCTGGCGGAACGCGGAATACTGGCCAAGGACACCCACGGCTCCACGCTGCGCCTGGCCCCACCGCTGATCATCGACAAGGACGACATCGACGTAGCGATCTCGGCCCTACGCGGCATCCTGAAGTAGACCGGCGAACCGATCGCACCGCCAGCCGTATCTGGTTGGCGGTGCGATCGGTTTGTGGGACGCGGACCTGGCAGGGACGGGCCCCCTGGGGCCCGGCCCGGTGTCCGGCGGGAGCGACGGTCGCGCCCCCGACGGACCCGGGAAAGCGATGCTTATCTGTCGAGGGCGCGCATCGTCGTGGTCGGGGCTTCCGCCATGACCGAGCTCGGGTTGACGACGCCACCCGTGCTCCACGTCCGCGACCTGGCCACCTGGACGCCTGGGTAGAGCTCGAGCACGTCGCCCATGCCGAGTGCGCGGGCCTGCGACTTGAGCGTGATGCGGTTCTCGTCGTCGATCGAGCCGCCGGGGCGCAGGCCCGTGCCGTTGGTGCTGACGTCCTGCGCGACCAGGTCCGGCCCGTGCAGCTCGATCCGCACGTGGTTGCGGCTGATCCAGCGCCTGGCCTCGTCGGTCAGCCACTGGCCGAGCATCACGCCGCGGTCGGGCGCGCGGCCCACCATCACCGGCTGGTCGGCCGCGACCACGAAGCGTTGGCGGACCACGCCGCCGACGCGGGCCGACATGACCTCGACCCGTGGGCGCGGGCCGCCGTCGCCGAGGCGCTGCTCGTGGCGCGGGCAGGTCGGCGCGCCCGTACGCAGCGTCGGTGGCGGCTGGCCCCCGGGGCGACCGGCCGGCTTCGCGCCGTAGGCCGAGCAACCCGGCTCCGGGCAGCGCCACAGGCGGGACAGCAGCTTCATGCCGACGGGTGACGGATCGGCGTGGCCGGGCTGGGCGCCGCCGCCGACGCGGGCGATCAGGGTCGGGCCGCCGGGGCCCGAGACCGGGGCGAGCAGCCGGCCCGGCTGGGCCAGCCAGCCGTAGCGCTGCCGCGCGCCGTCGAACCTGTTGCGGCTCAGCACCGGCAGGCCGAGCAGCTCGGCGACCTCGAGGATCCGGTCGCCGGGGTGGTGCAGCACCTCGATGCGGCCGTCGTCGGCCCAGCGGCGCACCACCATGCGCTCGTTGGAGGTCAGGTCGGCCTCGGAGATCAGCGCGCGCGGCGCGATCACGTAGACCGGGACGTTCTCCTCCTCGAGCTGGCGGCCCAGCGCGTCGAGCGCGATGCCGAGGCGGAGCAGGGTCGCCGGGCGGCCGCCGTCGAGGTCGACGAACCGGCTCACCTCGGCCAGGTCGATCACCGCACGGGCCAGCGCGGGGTCGAGGCAGAGCCGTCCCTCGATCGCGTCCAGCACCCTGCTGATTTCGAATCTCATCTGAGCGCTTCCCTGATGATCGTGTCGATGCGGCCGGCCAGGTCCACGTCCTTGCCGGTCACACCGCCGGCCGAGTGGGTGCTCAGGGTGAACCGCAGCCGCCGCCAGCGGATGTCGATGTCGGGGTGGTGGTCGAGCCGCTCGGCGACCTCGGCGACGCGGTCGACCACCGCGATCGCGGCGGGAAAGCTGGCCAGCTCCGCGTCGCGGCTGATCCCCGTGGGGTCACCCGCCCAACCGTCGAGTCCGGCCAGCGCCGTCCGGAGGTCGTCGGCGCTCAACACCTCTGCCACGCACCAGACCCTACCGCCCGAGCGCGTGGGCGCAATGCCCGTTACGAGCAGCTCACGGGCGGTGGTGGTGCGCCACGACCGCGTGGTGGTCGGCGCCGTCGTGCGCCATCGGGTCCGCGTGCACCAGGGCCGACCCCAGCCGGGGTACGGCGTGCAGCAGCCGATGTTCCGCCGCCACCGCGATGTCGTGGGCGGCGACCACGTCCAGTCGCGCGTCGACCACGATCTCGCACTCGGCCCGCAGCCGGTGGCCGATCCAGCGCAGCCGCGCCGTACCGATGTCGAGCACGCCGGCCGTCTCGCGCAAGGTTCGCTCGACGGTGTCCAGCAGGGCGGGGTCGACCGCGTCCATCAGTCGCCGGTACACCTGCTTGGCGGCGCCGGCCAGCACGACCAGGATCGCGGCGGTGATCAGCAGGCCGACGACGGGGTCGGCCCAGCGCCAGCCGAGTGCCAGGCCGCCGGCGCCCACCAGCACACCGAGCGAGGTGAAGCCGTCGGTACGCGCGTGCAGCCCGTCGGCGACCAGCGCGGCCGAGCCGATCCGCCGGCCGACCGTGATCCGGTACCGGGCGACCACCTCGTTGCCGAGGAAGCCGAGCACGCCGGCCACCGCGACGGCGGGCAGGTGGTCGACGTCGGCGGGGTTCAGCAGCCGGCGGATCGCCTCGACGGCCGCGACCACCGCGGACGCGGCGATGAACAGCACGATCACGATGCCGGCCAGGTCCTCGGCCCGCCCGTACCCGTAGGTGTAGCGCCGGTTCGGCGGTCGCCGCCCGACCACGAACGCGATGAACAGGGGCACGGCGGTGAGCGCGTCGGCCACGTTGTGCAGCGTGTCGCCGAGCAGCGCGACCGAGCCGGACCAGGCGACGACGACGGCCTGCAGCGCCGCCGTGACGGCCAGCACGGCGAGGCTCACCCAGACGGCGCGGATCCCGGCCCGACTGCCTTCGAGCTCCCGGTCGACCTGGTCGGCGGTGTCGTGCGAGTGCGGGCGCAGGGCGTGCCGCAACCGGTGCCACCGGCCGCGGTGCGGGTGGTCGTGGTGCGGCATGCGCTCATCATCGCCCGGTCGGCCCACCAAATAACTCGTGGCCGCCAATCTGTCCGTCGGCGGGTCGGGCGGTCCCGCTTAGCTGTTACGCATGTGGATACGACGATGTGTCACGGGGCTTGGTCTGGCGGTCGTGCTGGCGATGACGGGGTGCGGTGATGCCGCGGCGCCCGTGGTCGGCGCGCCGGCCACCACCAGCGCGGCCGCGCCCGCTGACCCGCGCGCCGAACTCGCCGCCGCCGTGCGGAAACTCGACGGGACGACGATGAAGATCAGCCAGAAGTCACCGGGCACGACCAGCACCGGCGCCCTCGACGCCGGCCGCCGGCTCGGCGACATGCGGATGCAGGTTTCGGCGGCGGGGCGCTCGGTCGAGATGGAGGTCCGCGCGGTCGGCAGCGACGCCTACGTCCGGGCCGAAGGCCTGCCCGGCAGCGAGGGCCGCAAGTGGCTGAAGCTCGACGGTTCGCGCCTGGCCGGCACGCCGTTGGACGTCTTCCCGGCCGACGACCCGTCGGGCGCCAATCGCCTGGTCAACGCCTTGTCCGACATCAGCAAGGACGGCCCGGGCCGGTTCAGCGGCACGATCGACCTGACGAAGACGAGCCCCAACAAGACCGTGGCGGCGATGGGCGACAAGGTCCGCGCGCTGCCGTTCACCGCCACGGTCGACGACGAGGGACGGCTCTCCTCGACCGAGATCGACATGACCTCGGTCGACGCGAGCCTGGGCAAGACGACGACGACCTATTCCGACTTCGGCACAGCGGTCAACGTCAAGGCACCGCCGGCCGCCGAAACGGTCCCGGCCTCCGACGAACTGATCAAGCTGATGACAGGCAGCTGACCGCGGGACGATAACGCCCGGGTCCGGCGGGCAACGGCACGTCGGATCCGGCACCGCCGCACGGGCCGCCGGCTTCGGTGCAGGCCGCACACCACCGCGGGTCCGCGCCACCGCGCACGCCTGACGGCAACGCGGGCCGCGGCGCGGCCATGCGAGCCCGTGCGGTCTGCACCATCCGGCTATTTCGTATATTTCGGTCTCGGCGCGCCTGTCGACGTCAGTGCGGGCCGTCCGGCCAGGTCGTCGCGCCGCGGCGCGCGTACCCCGGCGGATCGGTCTTTGGCGCTTGATCGACGTTTGTTGTTGGGGCGGATCGGGCACGTTTGCCCGCATGCGACGACTAGCGACCTCCGGGCTCGGCGTGTTCGCCGCCCTTTGCATCGGGCTCGCCGGTTGCGGCACCACGACCGCACCGGGCGCGTCCCCCTCCACCACCCCTTCGGCCGGCGGCTCCGCCGAGCCCTCGGCCCCCAGCGCGGCGACCGCGGAACTGACCGCCGCAGCCCAGAAGCTCAACGACGACACGGTCAAGGTCACCCTCGAGTCGAGCAGCGTCAACAGCACCGGCAACCTCGACCCGCGGTCCGACAAGGCCACGATGACCCTGAAGATCGGCAACAACTCGACCATCGACCTGCGGTCGATCGGCGAGGACGCGTGGCTGCAGGCGACCGGCGTGCCGGGTGTCGAGCCGGGCAAGTGGCTGCACATCGACGGCGCCCGGCTGGCCGGCACGAGCTTCGACGCGCTGCCCGACGGTGACGCGGCCGGCGCCGGCAAGTTCGTCGAGCGGATGGCCGACGTGACCAAGTCGGGCGACGGCAGCTACGCCGGCACCATCGACCTGGCCAAGGTCTCCGGCAGCGGCGTCTCGGTCGACGTGCTCGGCGGCAAGGGCAACGCCGTGCCGTTCACCGCGACCGTCGACGACCAGGACCGGCTGAGCAAGCTGACGATCGACCTGAGCGCGATCGACCCCAACCTCGGCACGATGACCACCACGTACTCGGACTTCGGCGCGCCGGTCACCGTCGCCGCGCCGCCGGCCGCCCAGGTGGTCGAGGCACCCGAGTCGCTGCTCCAGGCCCTCGGCGCCAAGTAGGACATTCCTCCCCCCTCCCGTACCCCCGCCGGCGCCCCTGCTCCGACGGGGGTACGGGCCGTTCTCACCGCGCGACGCTGTCCATGTAACGCAGCGCCTGCCGGTACGAGTCGATCAACCCGGCCCAGTGGTACGGGATGCCCCGCTCGGCGCAGTACGCCCGCACGATCGGCGCCGCCCGGCGCAGGTTGGCCCGCGGCATGCTCGGGAACAGGTGGTGCTCGACCTGGTAGTTCAGCCCGCCGAGGGCGACGTCGACCCACCGGCCGCCGAGCACGTCACGCGAGGTGAGCACCTGCTTGCGCAGGAAGTCGAGCTCGTCCTCCGCGGTCAGCACCGGCATGCCCTTGTGATTCGGCGCGAACGAGAGTCCCATGTAGACGCCCCAGAGCGCCTGGTGCACGGCCATGAACGCGATCGCCTTGCCGAACGGCAGCACTGCGAAGACGAGGCTCAGGTAGCCGACGGTGTGCAGGACCAGCAGCAGCGCCTCGGCCCGCTTGTGCCGCATCGGCACGTCGAAGAGCGCCTTGATGCTCGACACGTGCAGGTTGAGCCCTTCGAGGGTGAGCAGCGGGAAGAACAGCTTGGCCTGGTTGCGGGCCATCCAACGACCGAAGCCGGTACGCTTCGCCGCCTGCTTCTCCGTCCAGACCAGCACGCCCTCGCCGACGTCGGGGTCGTGGTCCTCGTGGTTCGGGTTGGCGTGGTGCCGGTTGTGCTTGTCGATCCACCAGCCGAAGCTGAGCCCGGTCGCCAGGTTGCCGGCGGTCAGCCCGGCGATCTCGCTGGCCCGCCGGCCGCGGAACATCTGCTTGTGCCCGGCGTCGTGCCCGAGGAACGCGACCTGCGTCGTCGCGACGGCGAGCAGGGCGGCGATCGCGAGCGTCCACCACGAGTTGCCCACCAGCACGAAGGCTGCCCAGGAACCGGCGAACAGCAGGCCGGTCAGCCCGATCGTCAGCGCGTACCGGCCTGGTCGTCTCCGCATCAGGCCGGCCGCCGCGATCTCGCGGGAGAGCTGGGCGAAGTCACTTCCGCGTCGTTCCTGGGCGATCACAGTCATGCCCACCAGCGTCCCGGCCGCGCGCGCCGCGCTGAAGCCCGTGATCCCCCGAACACCTGGTGGTGCCAGCCCTACCATCGTGATCACGTCATTCTGGATAAAGCCCCGCGAACCCGCCGTAGGTCACGAATACGCCGTTCATAGGTCACGGCCACAGAGATCAACACCAGACCCCCAGCAGCGAGGTACGCCCAGCGCGGCAGCCGATCCCCCACCGCCACCTCGTGGACGACGAGCGCGACGAGCGTGCCCCCGCCGGCGACGACGGGCGCCTGCCAGCGGCGATGGGCGCCCACCAGCACGATCACGACTGCGCCGGCACCGAGCAGCAGGCGCCGCTCGACCTGCCCACCGCCGACGACCACGGACGCGAGACTGGGCAGCAGCGCGGCCGCCAACCCGGGACCGAGCGCGAGCCAACTCCCCAGCCGCGGATCACGCCGCAGGGCGACATAACCGATCACCAGGGCCAACCCGGCAGCAGGCAGGGTGTACGCCTCGCGCAAGGCGACCTCCCAGGTGGCCAGCAGCAGCCACCAGGCGAGCAGCTCACTGCCGGCGGCCCCGAACGCGAGCCACCGCCGGGCGCCGGTGCCGGGCAGCACGGCCCTCACAGCGAGCACGGCCCCCCAGGCGGTAGCGACGGCGGCCGCGAGCCGCGGATCATCGGCCGCGAGCAGGAGGGCGGGGAGCACGGTGACATGCCCGACCGCGTCGACGGCCCGCCCTTCGAGCCCCGGCCGCCGACGGCGCAGGAGATAACCGAGAGCCAACGCGAGGGCGCCGACGCCCAGCACGGGGAAAGCGGCCCGCCCGACAGGAAGATCGACGGCCAGCACGGCGGAAACGGCGAAGCCGATCCCGGCGGCGACGGTCGCCAGCCACCCGGTGACCCGGGTCCCTGCCGTCGCGCCGACCGCCCCGACGACGGCACCGCTCACGATCAGCACCCCGAGCGCCACGAGGGTGGCAGCTTCGGTCGGCAGCAGGCCGGCGGTCCCGGCCCCGATCAACAGCACCGCCGGCACAGCGGCCGCACCACCGACGGACCGCAAGGCGCCGACGAGGGCGAAGCCGATGCCGGCGGCAAGCGTGACGGCGGGCACGACGGGCCACGGCACGCCGAGGGTCACCAGCACAGCAAGCACCCCACCCGCGGCAAGAAAGGCGGCGGCGAGGACAGCGACGCCGGCATAGGGAGCCCGATCCCCGAACGCCCGCCGCCCCCACGACCTGCCTTCCAGGCGATCCCCCTGCCCCTGCCCAACGCTCCCGCCGGTCGCGGACTCCGGCACCCCCGGCGGGCCGCCCAGATCCGGCCCAGCCAACGCCAGCCCCACCGCACCGTCCGATCCGTCCCCCTCGGCCGGATCGGCGTGGCCCGCCTGCATACATCCGTCAGGGCCGGACTCCGTCGCTCGCCGGCCCCTGCCCGATTCGTCCCCCTCGGCCGAATCGGCCACCCCTGCACGCGCACCCTCAGAGGTTTGCGCTGCCGGTGGAACGCCATCTGAGCTGGTCTTCTCGGCCAGACCCGAGCGAAGCGCGCCACCGATTGTGGTGAGGGCGGTGGGGCGGCGGGTCAAGGTCAGGGCGACCAACGCCAGGATCAGCACCGCCGCGGCCGGGCCCGCGGCTATCTCGACTCCGCCGGACGGAGACAGGCCGGTGCCCGACGGCGCGCCGGTCCAGGCCTCGCCCAACCACCGGTAAGGCGCCACCACCACCGCGCCCAGCGCGGGCAACGCCGCGTACAGGGTGCGGGCGCCGACCGGCACCGCAGCCGCGGCGAGGGTCAACCGGGCCGGCCGCGCTGACTGGACCGGTGCCGCTAGCGCGAGCACCAGCAGCGCCGCTGCCGGGTAGACGCCTGCCGGCTCGTCCACGGCGGACAGTTCCGGCCAGACGCCCGCCAGGGCCGCGCAGACCGCTACGGCGCCAGCGGACGCGTACCCGGGGATGTTCCGAACCCGAACCAGCGTCGCGGCCAGTGGGATCGCGACGGCGGCCAAGCCCGCGCGGGCCGGCCACGCACCGCCCGCCCCCGCCGCGTAGACCGTGGCCGCGACCGCCGCCGGCACCGCCGCGATGCCCGCCGCCCACCACCACGCGGCGCCGCGCACCGATCGCAGCACCGCCGCCGCGCCGAGCAACGCCAACGCACCGAACACCGCTGCCGTCGACCACGGGCGGGCCAGGCCGACCAGCACGCCGTGGCCGGCCAGGGCCGCGGCCGCCACCGTCGGCGCCAGGGCCGGGCGGAGTGCCAGCAACAGCAGAAGAGCCACGGCCAGGTCCATCGTGGACAACGCCCACCACGGCAGCGGCAGCCAGGTCGGCAGCGCCAGCACCGTCAGCACGCCGCCCGCCGCGATGGCCGCGGTCACGGCCCGTCGCGGCACCAGCAGGGCGACCGCGCACGTGCCCAACACCAGACCCGCCGGCAGTTGCCAGTCCAGCGGCAGGTCGCCGGCCGCGACGCCGACCGCCCGGAACGCCGGCTGTGAAGCCGTCATGGTCGCGATCCCGATGCCCAGCGCCAGCACACCGGGCGCCAGCAGGAAAGCCGCGGCCGTGAGCAGCGCGCCCAACCGGGCGACCCGCACCCGCAGCGCCACCAACGCGATCGCCAGCACCGTGCCGCCGGCCGCGATCAGCAGCAGCGAACCGTGCCGCGACGCCACGGGCGCGAGCACCGCCACCGCCACCGCCGGCGGCACCGTGGCCGCGCCCGCGACGCCCAGCCAGCGCACGCCGCCGACCGCTCCCGCCGCCAGCAGCGCCGCCACCAGCAGCACCGGCAGGCCGATCAGCAGGTCCGGCGTCCGCTCGTCGAACAGCAGCGCTCCGAGCGCGCACACCCCCGAGCCAACCTGGGCGCACCCGAAGCCGATCCAGCCCGCCAACCGGGCCGCACCCGAACCGCCGAAGCGGACCACCGCGAGGTCGGCCGCCGCGATGCCGGCGAAGGCCAGTGCCCAGCCGGCGGCCGGCGCGTCCCACCACGCCGCGAGCAGCGGCAGCACCGGTTGCGCCGCGACGAAAGCCGCCAGCCGCGGTGCGCCGAGGCCGGTCACGCGGCCGTACCCGACGCCTGCCGCCACCGTCACGGCGCAGACCGCCGCCCCGTAGCCGGTGCCGTCGACGTCGGCGAGGCCGAGCAGGTCCACGTACCAGGCCGCGTACCCGTCGAGCACGATCAACAGCATCCCGAGCGCCGCGAACGTCTGCGCCGTCGAGCGCAGCCCGCGCCACAGGGCCAGCGGCGGCACGGCCAGCACCAGCGTGGTCACCGCGGCCAGGATCACGGCCCGCGCCGCGATCTCGTACGTCGCCCAGGCCACGCCGGTGAACACGATCGCCGCCGCGCCGACGAGCAGGCCGCCCAGCACGAACAGCACGTTCTGCGCGGTCCGCCGACTGGTCTCCGCGGCAGGAACGGGCGCCGGAGAAGCCGCGCGAGCAGGCACAGAGACGGGCCGCGACGAGCGGACCCGCGCCGCCACCTCCTCCCGCCGCCGGTGCAGCGCCGCATACCGCGACGACACCTCGGCGTACGCGAGCCGAGCCTCTTCGAGCGGCCCACGAAGCGCCGCCAACTCACCGTTGAGCCGCAGCACCTCCGCCGCGTCGGGATCGGGCCCCCGGCCGCAGCCGGAGCAACCGGTCGCCACCGTCGCGGGCGCCTGGCAGGACGGGCACGGATACGTCACGCTCCGGATCCTGCTCGCCCCGGAGCAGGCTCCACAGAGTGCGCGTACTCAGGTGGTGCTCAGGTGGTGCTCAGGCGGAACCCCCACGGGCCGGTTCTCCTCGACCCACGCGTCGATCTTGGCCCACCACTCGTAGAGCCACTCGATCCGCTGCTCCCGTTCCTGCGGCACGTCCTCCGGCGGCACCGACCAGAACCGCATCGTGAGCTGCTTGTCCATCGGCAGCTCGCGCCACACGTCGCCGACCGTGAGCATCCGGTCGAGGCCGGTGTGCGCCACGAAGATCACGCCGGCGTCGGGCGCGGCGTCCAGCGCGGCCAGCAACCCACCGGGCCGTGGCGCGAGCACGTTGCGCATCTTCTCCGCCTTGGCCGCCATCCTGTAGAGGCCGCGCGAACGCAGCAGCTCGATCGCCCGCAGCCGCCGGCGCGGGGTGAAGTTGCCGCCCTCCGGGAAGATCACGAACGCGTCGTTCTCGTCGAGCCCGACCGCCAGGTTGCCGACCAGCTTCTCCAACCCGTCGGGGTCGCGCTGCGGTGCGATGAACCGGTTCGGCAACCGGTTGAGCATCACGTCGACCGCCGGATCCCACTGCAGGCTGTCCTTGAGCACGATCCGCGGCTCGCGGTCGAACCAGTTCACCAGCGCGTGTACGAGCACGAACGAGTCACCGGGCCCGGCGTGCCGGCAGACCACCAGCTCGGGCCGCCCGGGCTGGGCGGTGTCGGGATCGCTGCCCGCGATGTCGAGCCGCAGCTTGAGTGTCCACTGCGCCTGCGCGAACAGGAACCGCAGGAACGCGCCGGTCAGCACGTAGTGCGCCCGCTGGAACGCCGGCGATCGTACCTTCCAGCCGAAACCGGACGCGACCCAGAGCGCGAACATCGTGATCAGCGCGACCGCGTCCCAGACCACGTAGACGGTGCCGAGCCAGATCACCCGCAGCGGCCGCAGCCGCCCGGGCACCAGCGGCGAGGCCGCCGAGGCGAGCAGCAGCCAGGCCGGCAGCGTGGTCAGCAGGACCACGGCGAACGCGATGACCAGCGGCGCGAGCACGATCCGCCGCAGCCAGCGGGGCGGGAGTGGCATCAGGCGTCGTCCCGGCCGGCCGACGGGTGCTGGGCGAGATAACGCCGGGAAGCCGTGTACGCGCGGCTGATCCGGCGGCCGACCGCGGCCATGTCGCGGTAGGCCCAGGGAGTGTCGTCACGGGGCTCATGGCCCCCAGTCGGAAGCACGTGCACATGTACATCGTCGGGCAACGCCGCCAGCTCACGTGCGAAACGGTGCCGCCGCGCGATCTCGAAAGCCACCTGGGCCACCTCCCACGGCCGGCGCGGAGGCATCAGCGGGCGCTCGATCCGGCCGACCTGCAGCACGAAGATGTGCCGTGCCCCACTGCTGACCGCCTCCCCGATCGGGATCGAGTTCACGATTCCGCCGTCGACGTAGTGCTCCTCGCCGATCCGCGCCGGCGGCAGCAGCCCCGGCACACTCGCGCTGGCCAGCACCGCGTCGACCAGGGGGCCGGCGGAGAACCAATGCTCGGCGGCCCGCTCGATGCTCGCCGCGCAGCACCGGAACGGGACCTTGAGCTCCTCGAACGTCGTCAGCTCGCCCAGCTCGCGCTCCAGGAGACGACGCAAGGGCAAGGGCGAGTGCAGGTGGGTACGCGCGGCGAAACGACGCAGCTGCCTGGCCACGGAGTCGCCGTACACCTCGCTCGCCTCGGGGCTCGCCCACAGCCGCACCAACCGGTCGGTGACCGCCTCGGTCGGGTCGGCGGCGACCAGCGCGCCGTTGACGGCGCCGATCGAGGTGCCGATCACCAGGTCGGGCTTGATGTCGGCGCGGAACAGCGCGCGCAGCATGCCGACCTCGACGGCGCCGAGCACACCGCCACCACCCAGCACGAACGCGACCCGACCGGCACCCACACCCTCATCC
This sequence comes from Asanoa siamensis, assembly GCF_016862555.1. GTDB lineage: Bacteria > Actinomycetota > Actinomycetes > Mycobacteriales > Micromonosporaceae > Asanoa > Asanoa siamensis. Next base: position 86,140 of record NZ_BONE01000032.1, read on the forward strand.
TGGCACGACAGCGTTTCCGCTTCCGGTTGACAAGCCACGGGGCATCGCCGAGATTGAATCGATCCCCCATCGCCGGCAGGTGCTGACCTCATGTCCACGCTCACTCCGGGCGCCCTGCTCGCCCGTCGCTACCGGCTGGTCGACCGGGTCGGCGCCGGCGGCATGTCGGTCATCTGGCGGGCCCGCGACGAGGTGCTCGACCGTACGGTCGCGGTCAAGGTGCTCTCCGCCGCGCTGGCCGCCGACGCCCGGTTCCGCGACATGGTCCGCGACGAGGCCCGGGCCGCCGCCCAGCTCGTCCATCCGCACGTCGCTACCGTGCACGACTACGCGGAGACGGTCGCGCCGGACGGCACGGTCACCGCGTTCGTCGTGCTGGAGCTGCTCACTGGCGAGGAGCTGGAGGCCAAGCTGACGGCGGGGCCGCTGCCCTGGCCCGAGGCGGTGCGGGTGTGCGCCGAGGTGGCCGAGGCGCTGGCCGCCGCGCACCGGCTCGGCATCGTGCACCGCGACGTGACGCCGGCCAACGTGATGCTGACCGCGACCGGCGCGAAGGTGCTCGACTTCGGCATCGCCACCCGGATCGGGGCGCCGGACGAGGACGCCGAGGGCGAGACGTTCGGCACGCCGGCCTACGTGGCGCCGGAGCGGCTCGACGGGACGCCGGCGCAGCCCGCGACCGACACGTACGCGCTGGGTGTGCTGCTCCACGAGACGCTGACCGGTCAGGTGCCGGTGCCCGCGGACACGTGGGACGACCTGACCCGGGCGCTGGCGTCGGGGCTCGTCCCGGGGCCGCCGGAGGTGCCGGGGCTGCCGGCCGCGGTGGCGACGCTGTGCGTGCGGTGCCTGAGTCGCGATCCGTTGGCGCGGCCGACCGCGCACGCCGCGGCGACGGAGTTGCGGGCAGCGCTGTCGCCGGTCGCTTCTCCGTCTACAGTGGAGTCGCGGCGGCCGCGGCGGGCCCTGCTGGTGGCCGCCGCGATCGCCGCCGTGCTCGCGGTCGGCGCGGCCGTGCTGGTGCCGTTGTTCCGCGCCGACCCGCCGTACCCGGGCGGGGTCGTGACCCAGCCGACCACCGGGCCGGCGCGTCCGCCCGGGCCTGGACCGACCGACAAGCCGCCGAAGCCGCCGCCGCCGACCGCCGGCACGCTCGGTGAGGCGCTGCGCCGCATCGAGGGTGTGATCAACGAGGGCCAGCGGGCCGGCGACATCCGCGCCGACGCGGCCGTCGACCTGCGCAACCTGCTGCGCCAGCTGCACGGGCCCGAAAGCCGCGCCGACCGCGTGGTGCAGCTCCGCGAGAAGGTCGCGGTGCGGGCGGGCGAGGGCGCGATCAGCGGCGCGTACGCGGAGCGCCTCGACCTAGCGCTGGCCGGCTTTCCGCACATCTAGGCGGATCCGGGCGCCGGCGCGGTCGAAGAGCAGCAGCCGGTCGAGGTCGACGGCCAGCTTGAGCTGCTCGTCCCGCCTCGGCAGGCCGGCCGCGGGCACCCGCACCACCACCTCGCCCACGGGCGGCGGCTCGCCCGGTAGCTCCGGGTCGTACGCGGGATAGAAGCCGTATTCCGTGCGGGCCGCGACCGGCCGCGGCGCGTCCCGCATCAGCGCCGCCGCCTGCGGACCCGGCAGCTCCAGGCGGGAGCGTTCGGTCGAGGTGGGCAGGGCACCCGTGTCGACGTGCACCAGCGCCTCGTGTCCGAGGTGCTCGACGCGCCGGACGGTGCCGGTCAGGGACGGGCCGGTGTGGCCGGCGGTGGTCGGCGTCAGCGCGTCGGCCCGCAGCGCCACGCTGACCCGGTCGGTGTGCCGGGACCGCACCGGGTGGTCGGCGGGCAGCTCCACCAGTTGCGAGCCGAGGTCGATCACCACCCGGTCGTCGTCGGCGTAGACGGCGCCCTCCAGCAGGCTCGTCCGCGGCGTGCCAAGGAACGCGGCCACGAACAGCGTCGCCGGGTCGTTGTAGACCTGCTCGGGCGGCCCGACCTGCTGCAGCACGCCACGGCGCAGCACGGCGACGCGGTCGGCCATGGTCATCGCCTCGGCCTGGTCGTGGGTGACGTAGAGCGTGGTCACGCCGATCCGCCGGGCCAGTGCGGCGACGTCGGACCGCAGCTCCGCGCGGAGGCCGGCGTCCAGGTTGGACAGCGGCTCGTCCAGGAGGAAACCGAGCGGCCGGCGTACGATCGCCCGCGCCATCGCCACTCGCTGGCGCTCGCCGCCGGACAGCGCGCCCGGCAGCTTGCGCAGCAGGCCCGAGATGCCGAGCTGGTCGGCGACCTCGCCCACCCGGGCCGACACGTCGGTCGCCGTCTCGTGCCGGACCCGCAACGGGAAGCCGATGTTCTGGGCGACCGTCAGGTGCGGGTAGAGCGCGTAGTCCTGGAAGACCATCGCCAGCCGCCGCTCGCGGGACGGCAGATCGTCGACCACCTTCCCGTCGATCAGCACGTGCCCGCCGGTCGGCGTCTCCAGCCCGGCCACCAGGCGCAACATCGTCGACTTGCCGCAACCGGTCGGCCCGAGAAGCACGAGGAACTCGCCGGGCGCGGCCCGCAGGCTCACCTGGTCGACCGCGACCGTGCCGTCCTCGAAGACCTTGGTCAACTCTTCCGTGCCGATGGCGACCAACGCGTTCACCTCCCTGAGCAATGGTGAAACGTCGATGACCATCGACGCCAGGGCATTCTCGGACTAGTAGGTCCAGCACTACCCCGGAGTTATCCACAGGGGTAGGGCGCTCCCGCCCGTCCGTCACTAGCGTTCTCGCCATGACCGCCTTGCGAGCCCTGGCCAGACCGACCTTCCTGCGCACCGCCTGGCCCTGGCGATCGATGGGCTACCTGATCACCACGGCGCCGATCGGCTTCGTCGCGACGCTGGTGTTCGGCACCGTCGCGCTGCCCTGGGTGATCGCGGCCGACCGGCTGATCCGGCGCTCGACCGAGCTGTCCGGTTCGCAGCTCGCCCTGCTGGTCGTCGCCGGCACCCTGCTGCTCGGCACGGTCGCGCCGGTCAGCGGCGTGGTGCTGGGCGCCGTCGAGCGGTTCCGACTACGCCTGGTCGACGACGAGCCGCTGCCGGGCCTGCCGCCGCCGAGGCCGGGCCACTGGTTGCGCTGGCTCCGCGACCGCTACACCGACCCGGCCACCTGGCGCGCGGTCGTCTACGGCTTCGCGCTCAGCTCGCTGGTGCCGCTGGTCTACTTCGTCACCGGCATCGCCCTGCTCATGGTCGTCGCGCTGGTGTCGAGCCCGTTCATCGTCAGCGCGGGCGACCCGATCACGATGGGCCGGGCCGCGGTCGACACCCCGGCGGAGGCGCTGCCCTGGGCGCTGCTCGGGCTGGCGCTGCTGCCGGCCGTGCCCTACCTGCTGGGCCTGGTGGCGGGCGCGCACGGCGCGCTGGCCCGGGCGCTGCTGGGCGGGGCCGACGAGCAGGCCCGCAGCCGGTTGGCCGAGGTGGTCAGCTCGCGGGCCCGGCTGGTCGACGGGTTCAGCGCCGAACGCCGCCGGATCGAGCGCGACCTGCACGACGGCGCGCAGCAACGGCTGGTCAGCCTGACCCTGCAGCTCGGCGTGGCCCGGCTCGACCTACCACCCGACAGCCCGGCGGCCCGCAGCGTCGAGGTCGCGCACGACCAGGCCAAACAGCTCATGGCCGAGCTACGCGAGCTGATCCGCGGCATCCACCCGCAGGTCCTGACCGACAGCGGCCTGGCCGCCGCGGTCCGGGAGCTGGCCGACCGCTCGACGGTGCCGGTCACGGTGGCGATCGACCTGCCGGAGCGGCCGGTCGAGCACGTCGAGTCCACCGCCTACTTCGTGGTGACCGAGGCGCTGGCCAACGTGGCCAAGCACAGCGGGGCGACCGCGGTCACGGTCTCCGCCCGGCGCGACGGCCGCACGCTGGTCGTCGAGGTGACCGACAACGGCCTGGGCGGCGCCGACCCGACCGACGGCAGCGGGCTGACCGGGCTCGCCGACCGGGTGGCCGCGGTCGGCGGCACGACCCGCCTGTCCAGCCCGGCCGGCGGTCCGACGGTGCTGCGGGTCGAGCTGCCGTGGCGGTGATCCGGACGGTGCTGGCCGAGGACGGCACGCTGCTGCGCGAAGGCCTGACCGGCATCCTCGACCGCTTCGGGTTTTCGGTCACGGCCGCGGTGGGTGACGCACCGGGCCTGCTCGCCGCGGTCGCGGCCGAGGTGCCGGAGCTGGTGGTCACCGACATCCGGATGCCGCCGGGCTTTACGGACGAGGGGTTGCGAGCGGCGGTCGAGCTACGCCGCCGCCACCCGGGGCTGCCGGTGGTGGCGCTGAGCCAATATGTGCAGCAGAGCTACGCGGCGGACCTGCTCGACTCGGGCGACGGCCGCGGCGTCGGCTACCTGCTCAAGGACCGGGTGGTCGACATCGAGGACTTCATCGCGGCCCTACGCCAGGTCGCCGCGGGCGGCACGGTGGTCGACCCCCGGGTGGTCACCCAACTGGTCCGCCGTCGCCGCGACCCCCTGGCCCAACTCTCCACGCGCGAACGCGAGGTCCTGCAGCTGGTGGCCGAAGGCCACTCCAACGCGGCCATCGCCCGCTTACTGGTGGTCTCGGAGGCGGCGGTAGGCAAGCACGTCGGCAACATCCTGGCCAAACTCGACCTCCCGCCAGACGACGACCGCAACCGCCGCGTGGTCGCGGTCCTGACCTACCTACGAAACGCCTGAGGCCGCCGGCTTAGCGCGACCCCACCAGCCGTCGCGGTTGCTCCGGTCCGACCCGCAGGCTGCGCCCGCCGGGCTGGCCACCGCGAGGCGACGGCCCTCGGCTGCTGCCTCGGCCACGCTCCGCCTGCGGCACCCGCAATCGGCAGCGGGTCGGTATCCGGCGGGTTGCCGCGTACCGGCCTGGTTATCCGGCGCCGATAGGCCTCGGGCCGTCAGGCCTCCGGGCCTACCGCGTCGGGCGTCGGGCGTCGGGCGTCGGGCGTCGGGCGTCGGGCGTCGGGCGTCGGGCGTCGGGCGTCGGGCGTCGGGCGTCGGGCGTCGGGCGT
>NZ_BONE01000033.1 GCF_016862555.1 Asanoa siamensis
AAACTCATCTCGATGCAGACGGGCGTCTTCGGCCGGCGGTTCGCGACCCGGTTCTCACCGGCCACGTTCGCCGTCGCGGTCCTCGTCGCCGTCGCGGTAGGAGCGGTGGTCCTGTGAACCGGCAAGCACAAGGTGTCGTCCTACTCCTGCTCGGCGGCGCCGTCCTCAAGGCCAGCCTGACCGACGTCTACCTGCGCTACGTCAAGGAAGGCCTGCGGCCGTTCCTGATCGCCGCGGGGGCCGTCCTCGTCGTCGCCGCCGTCATGACGCTCGTCCATGACCTGCGCCAGCAGTCGCGCGAGCCGGACGACTCGGACGACGGTCACGGGCACGGCCACCACGGCCCGGCGGTCGGCTGGCTGCTCGTCCTGCCCGTCCTCGGCCTGCTGCTGGTCGCGCCGCCGGCGCTCGGCGCGTTCGCCGCCGGACAGGCCGGCACCGCCCTGTCCAGCCAGGCCACCTCCGACTACCCGCCGTTGCCACCGGGCGATCCCGCCAAGATCAGCGTCCTGGAGTACGCGTCCCGCGCGGTCTACGACAACGGCACCTCCATCGGCGACCGCACGGTCCAGATGTCCGGCTTCGTCATCCCGGGCGAGAACGGTGAGCTGATGCTGGCCCGCATGGTCATGTCGTGCTGCGCCGCGGACGGCCGGCCCATCAAACTGGGCCTGACCGGAAGTGCGCCAGTCGACGTACCGGCCGACACCTGGATCGAAGTCACCGGGAAATACTCCGAGAAGGCCGGCACCGACCCGGTAAACGGCGAGCAGATCCCCTACGTCGACGTGCAGACCTGGGTGCAGGTCGAGCCGCCCCGCAACCAGTACCAGTGACGGTCAGGTCAATGCGCGCAGTTCGAGCGCGGTCCACGAGACGCGGTCCTCGAAGCCGCTGGACCACCACAGGAAACCACCTGAGTAGCGCACGCTGATCGCGTCGGACGCGACGGTCACGGTCGCGTCGCGGGCAATGTCGTAAATCTGTAGCGGTCGGCCCTGGGCGGCCCGGGACGCCGGGTCGAGCCCGGTCAGCACCTCGAACCGGTCGAGCACCGCGACGTCCGTGACCGGAAAGCCGACATCGGGCCCGGCGACCCGGCGGCGCTCGGTGCCGTCGACCCGGACCAGGTCGACCCGGCCCGAACTCCCGTCATCGACGACGATGGACCGGCACCACGTGGCGCCGCACGCCGGGAAGTCGGCCGGCCCGACGGTGAACTCCCGCGTCGCCCGGTCGAGCCGGTTCATCAGCACGATCCGGCCGCCGCCGACCGCGTCGGTGCTGTCCATCAGCCACGGCCAGGCGACCGGTGACCACAGCCGCGGTATCGTCGTGGTTCGCGGGTCACCGCCGTCCACGACGACCGATCGCAACTCGGTGGACGCGTCGTCACCCGGACCGATCGCCGTCCAGTGCAGGCGGCCGTCCACAATGGCCAGATCATAGGTGGAGTCGGTCTGACGCACGTCACCGGCGTCCGCGACGATCCTGCGCGGCGCGCCCTTCAGATCGCTGCCGATCACCCACATCGAGGTGGTACGCCGGCCGGACGCGTCCTCCGACGACTCGGCCCAGGCAACCCACCCGGTGCCGGACGTGAAGCCGAAGAACTGCGGAGCCGACTCCGCCGGCAGCCGCCGCAGTTCGAGGATCGCCCCCGCGTCGGGCACCACGAGGAGTTGCACGAACGCACCGTCCGCGGTGACCGCCGGGCCGATCGACGTCTTCACATCCACGAAGAAGCCGGGAGTGTAGGTACCGCCGTCTCCCAACGCGCTGGGCATCGAGGCTCGCGGGGCCGACGGCCACACCGAACCGACGCTGCGGGCAGGCGGTGACGCGCCGTCGCCGGCGGGCTCGGAGGGCTCGGGCGACGACCCCAATAGCCACGCCGCCGCCACGAGAGCGGCGACCAGCCCTGTCCACCGCACCTCGCGACGGGCGGCCGGCCGGGAGGCGGCGGAGCTGCTGACGACCACGGGTGTCTCCTGCCCTCGACGAACCGGACCGCAGACTATCCAACGATCCGACCGGGATCCGTCCTCTTGGGAACATGCGGTTATCGCGATATCGTGATACCGCAATCATAATGAAAATCACTTTCAGGTATCTTGTGGTGCGGGCGCGGTCTCGCCTAACGTCCTGCTGGTAATGAACCTCATTGTCAGTAAGCCGGACGTGGAAGGTGGCGATCCCGGTGCGCCATAAACGCGCGGGTCTAGTTGGTGCTGTGCTGGTGTCGATGGCCATGCTGGCGACGGCGTGCGGGTCCGGCGGAGACGAGGACGCGGCCGCGACGCCTTCTGCTGCCTCGCCTGCGGCCGGCGACGTGTCGGTTGTCGCGTCCACCAACGTGTACGGCGACATCGCCCGGCAGATCGCCGGCGACAAGGTGGCGGTCACGTCGATCATCAGCGACCCGTCCGCCGACCCCCACTCCTACGAGGCGAACACCCGCACGCAGCTCGCGCTTTCCAAAGCCGACGTGGTGATCGAGAACGGTGGCGGCTACGACGACTTCGTCGACACCATGCTCAAGTCGGCGAACAGCGACGCCAAGGTACTCAACGCCGTCCAGATCTCCGGTCATGTCGCGGCCGGTGGCGAGGAGCTCAACGAGCACGTCTGGTACGACCTGCCCTCGATGGGCAAGCTCGCGGACCAGATCGCCGGCGCCCTGTCGGCGGCCGACGCCGGCAACACCGCCACGTTCACCGCCAACGCGACCGCTTTCAAGCAGAAGCTCCAAGAGCTGGAATCCGTCGCCGCGCAGATCAGGACGGCGCACACCGGAGCGGGTGTGGCGATCACCGAGCCGGTGCCGGTCTACCTCCTGGAGGCGTGCGGGCTGACCAACAAGACGCCCGACGAGTTCAGCGAGGCGGTCGAGGAGGGCACTGACGTGCCCGCGAGCGTGCTCCAGGAAACCCTCGGCCTGTTCACCGGCAAGCAGGTCAAGCTCCTCGCCTACAACGAGCAGACCGCCGGCCCGGAAACCGAGAAGGTCCTCCAGGCCGCCAAGGACAACAAGGTCGGCGTGGTCCCGGTGACCGAGACGCTGCCCGCCGGCAAGGACTACCTGGCCTGGATGGCCGGGAACCTCGAGGCCGTCAAGACGGCGCTGGGCTGATGTCCGCTCCGGTGCTGGAGTTCGAGGACGCCGGGCTGAGCTTCGGGCCGCGGCGGCTCTGGTCCGGCCTGTCGCTGCGGGTCGAGCCGGGCGAGTTCGTCGCGGTGCTCGGCGCCAACGGCTCGGGCAAGACGAGCCTCGTGCGTGCCATCCTTGGACTCCAGCGCCTCAGCTCCGGCCGGATCCGACTGGTGGGCAGCCCGCCGCGGCGCGGCTCGGACGACATCGGCTATGTGCCACAGCAGCGGCGGATCGATCCCCTCACGCCCATGCGCGCCCGCGACATCGTCGGCCAGGGCCTCGACGGACACCGTTGGGGCCTCGGCCGGCAGGCCGGCCGCGCCGCACGGGTCAGGGCGGCGCTCGAGTCCGTCGACGCGGCCGCCTTCGCGGACCTGCCGATCGGGCTGCTCTCCGGCGGCGAGCAGCAGCGGGTACGCATCGCGCAGGCGCTCGTCGCCGACCCGGGCCTGCTGCTCTGCGACGAGCCGCTGCTCTCGCTCGACCTGCGCAGCCAACGGACCATCACCGCGCTGGTCGACCGGCGCCGCCGGGAGAAGGGCACCGCCGTCGTGTTCGTCACCCACGAGATCAACCCCGTGTTGCCCTATGTGGACCGTGTGCTGTACCTGGCTGACGGCCGGTTCCGGGTCGGCTCCGTCGAGGAGGTCTTCACCTCGACGACCATGTCCGAGCTGTACGGCGTACCGGTCGAGGTGGTACGGATCAACGGCCGCATCCTGGTCGCCGGCATACCGCAGGCCGACGAAGCGCACCATCACGAGAACGGCGCCGTCTCCGGAGCACGGCGTGGCTGACCCCGGGATCTGGTCGCAGGTTTTCAACTTCGCCGACTATGGCCAGTTGTTAGGTCTGGTCCACAACTCCTTGATCGCCGGCGCGGTTCTCGGGGTCGTCGGCGGCCTGATCGGCACGTTCGTAATGATGCGCGACCTGCCCTTCGCTGTGCACAGCATCAGCGAGCTGTCCTTCGCCGGCGCCTCGGGCGCTCTGCTGATGGGCGCCAACGTCGTGCTGGGCTCACTGTCCGGCTCGATCCTCGCCGCCCTGGTCATCGGCCTGTTGGGCAGCCGCGCCCGCGACCGCAATTCCATCATCGGCGTCCTGATGCCGTTCGGTCTAGGGCTCGGTGTGCTGTTCCTGGCCCTCTACAAAGGGCGAGCGGCGAACAAGTTCGGCCTGCTCACCGGGCAGATCGTCGCCGTGGACACGCCGCAGCTCTCGTGGCTGCTGGCCACGTCGGCGGTGGTCGTGGTCGGGCTGCTGGTGATCTGGCGACCGCTCGCCTTCGCCAGCACCGACCCTGAACTGGCCGCCGGCCGTGGTGTGCCGGTGGCCGCGCTGTCGACCATTTTCATGGTGCTGCTCGGGCTGACGGTCGCGATGTCGGTGCAGATCGTCGGCGCACTGCTCGTGCTCAGTGTCGTGTGCACCCCGGCTGCCGCCGCGATGCGGGTAACCGCCTCGCCGCTGCTGGTCACCGTCCTGAGCGTGCTGTTCGCCGTCGGCTCCGTCGTGGGCGGCATCCTGCTCGCCCTGGGTAGCACCATCCCGATCAGCCCGTACGTCACGACGATCTCGTTCCTGATCTACATCGTGTGCCGGATCGTGGGAGCGCGCCGGCAGCGACGGGGCTGGCAGGTCATCCCCCGTCCCCGAGCCCCGCTGCCCGCCGCGGTTCGCTGAGACTTTCGAAGGGGGCTTGGTGGCCGAGCCGGAGGGAGTCTTCACGAGCGAGGCGGTCGACGCCGTGACGGCCGTCCTGCAAGCGCTCGCCCTTCCGCTGCGCCTGCGGATCGTCCTGGACATCCTGGATCGCGAGGCGACGGCCGCGGACCTGGCCGATCGCCTCGATGTGGGCTACGGGACGCTGGCGCAGCACCTGCGGCACCTACGGCTGGCCGGACTCGTGCACCGGCGCCGGGCCGGCAGCCACGTCCGGTACGTCGCGGCCCCGTCCACGGCTGTCCTGGTCCGGGCGATACTCACGCAGGTCGCCCCCGAGGCAGGCTCGGGGGCGCCCATCAGCGGTGCACGCCCGCGACACTGAGCTCAGTTCGGGACGCCTTCCGGCTCACCATCGGCGGTGAAGGCCCCGCTGCCCTGCTCCGTCCGCAGATAGACGTGCTGATGGCCGAGCCCGGCATCGATGTTGAGCTGGTCCAGCTGAGCCGCCGCGACCGACCAGCCCACGGACGCGGTGCGCTGGGCCCGTTCGACCGATCGCAACAGCGCCGGCCGGTTCGCCGCCGGCACCTCCAGCGACATCGCGTAGAGGTCGACGGCCAGGGCGAAACCGTCCACCGCGGCCCGCAGGCCACCGCGCGCCACGTTCGTCGCGGTCGTTCCAGAGGGGCTGTCGGCGTGTGCGTGGACGAGACCGTCGACGGTCGCCTTCCAGGCGCCGACCTGCGCCGCCGACGCCGGGCGGGTGCCGGCGGCGGCCGTGTCCAGCTCCGTGAGCAGCTTTCCGAGCGCTTCCTGCGACGCGCGCGCCACGGTCGTCAGCTCCTTGATCTGGGCGAGGTCGCGTACCGCTTCCTGCTTTCTGATCTCCTCGACGGCCCGGCTCGTCGCGTCCGGCCGGCCGGCCAGGAAGCCGCTCCCACCGCCGACGATCAGGAGGGCCGCCGCGGCCACGATGGCCGCAATCAGCGGGACGCGGCGCCGACGCTGCTGTTCGTCGCGCCGGACGTAGGAAGGCTTGCCGGTCTTGCGCGACATCCGGTCTCCCGTCGTGGGGCGACGAGGGCCGGCCGCCGCTGCCGGCACGGTAACGCGTACCGGCGGCCGCCATCAAGAGACGCACATGATTATCAGAAGCTTTTGCGGGGCCGGGCTCGGTGAGCCCGGCCCCTCCGTTCGGCGATCAGCCGGCGAGCACCTGGAACGTGAAGGCTCTGGAACCGGAGGTGACGGTCGCACCGGTGGACGCGAGCACGCCGGTGACGCTGAAGGTGACGGTGTACGTGCCCGCGGCGTCGAAGGCCCAGTTCACGTGCGAGTGGGTCAACCGGGGCAGCGCGAGGGTGTCGGGTAGGCCGTTGCCGCTGTCGAACAGCACCGTGGGCGTTCCGCCGGACGCGGTGTAGATGCTGAAGCCGGCCGGTCCGCCGACCGCGGTGAGACGGAACGTCACCTTGTCGTCGACGAACACGCCGGCGGGGATCTCGGTGGTGTTCCAACCGGCCCAGAGCAGGCCGGGCACGCTGTTCTGCGGCAGGACCCAGGCCGTGCCACCGGTACCGAGGAAGGACCAGGCGGGCGTGCCCGGGATGCTGGTGAGTCTGGCGGCGACCGGCACGCGGAACGTGACGTCGGACGGGTTCCGTTCGACCGCGGTCGTGCCGGTCTCGTCGAGGACCCGCAGGACGAGCGCGCCACCGCTGTAGTCGACGTCGAGGATGTCGACGTGACCGCTGGTCAGTGTCACGGGCGCGGCGTGCGCCGGAGTCGCGACGGACCCGACGATCAGCGCGGCGAGCAGCAGCGGCGCCAGTACCCGCCTCATGCCTTGACCTCGAAGCGGTAGAGACCCGCGTCGGCGACCGTCCGACCCGTCGCGGCGAGCTTGCCGGTGACCGCGACGGCGATCCGGTAGGTGCCAGGCTTCTCGAAGGCCCAGTTCGCGTGCAGGTGGTCGCCGGTGGACAGGGCGAAGGTGTCGGGCTGGCCGTCGCCGGTGTCGACCAGGATGTCGGCCGGCAGACCGAACGCGTTCTCGGTGTAGACGGCGACGTCACCCGGGCCCAGCACGGCGAACGTCACGTTGACCGTGTCGGCGCGCAGGACGCCGGCGTCGATCTCCTCGGTGCCGAGCCCGGCCCAGATCAGGTCCGGATTCTGGGTCTGCGGCAGGATCCAGACCGGATCACCGGCGTCGCCCAGGAACGCGTACGCGGTATCGGTCGGCACGCTGGTGCGCGCGGACGGACGGACGCGGAGCGTGACGTCCTCGGGCGCCCGCTCCTCGCCCGGCTCGACGCTCTCGTCATGGACGTGCAGGTGCAGATCGCCGTCCTCGACGGCCACGCCGACCACGTCGACGTGGCCGTGGTCGATCACGATCAGGCCGCCGGCCTGTGCCGGTGCGGCGGTGGTGGCCACCACGGCGGCCGCGAGCATGCTCGACGCGACGAGCACCCGGATGGAGCTTCGCACAGTCGCTCTCCTCCCCATGGTCCCCAGTGGACCAGAATATGAACACGATAATCGTTTTCATTTAGGAGCGATAGGTGTGCCAGGGAGGAGAGTTCGTGATGTCAGGCGTCGCCTTCTGACCGGGAGACGGTCAGCGCGCGCAGGCCGAGCAGGTGCCGAAGATCTCGAGCGTGTGCGCGATGTCGGTGTAGCCGTGCTGGTCGGCGACCTTCTCCGTCCAGCGTTCCATGGCCGGGCCTTCGATCTCGACCGTCCGGCCACACATGCGGCACACGAGGTGATGGTGGTGCCGGGATCGCGAGCACTGCCGGAACAGCTGCTCGCCGTCAGGCGTCCGCGTCGCGTCGACCTCGCCGGTCTCGACCATGCGCTGGAGGGTGCGGTAAACGGTGGTCAGGCCCACCTTGGCGCCACGCTCGCGAAGGAGCCCGTGCAACTGCTGCGCGGTGAGGAAGTCGTTGACCTCCTGGAGCAGAGCGGTCACTTCGGTGCGCTGCCGCGTGGTGCGGGCGGGGGTTGGCGTCGAGCCGTTCACCAGGGAGTTCCTCCTGTTCCGACGCGCGACCCTATCACATATGCGCAAACCGCTATCATTCCGCCGGCGACCGCGTGATCGCGGTCGCCGGCGGATCTCGTGGCTCCGGCGCCTCAGCCCTCGACCCCCCGGCGCCGCCGGGCCCCGACCACGAGCACTCCCCCGCCGACGACCAGTCCGCTCCCGAGCAGGGCGGCGGCGATCGTCCACGATGCTCCGGTCTGGGCGAGGCGTCCTCCTTCGCCGCCGCTGCCGGGATCGCCGCCCGGCGCGCCGAACGCGCCATCGGGGTCGACGTCGCCGACCGCGATATTGAGCGTCCTGCGGTCGACCAACGCCTTGCCGTCCTTGGCTGTGCCCGCCATCTCGACGCCGAGGTGGTAGATCCCGGGCCTGGTGAAGGCCCAACTGCCGTGCGCGTGCGTGTTGGGCGGGATCGCGAGCTGCTGTGGCAGCTTCCTCCCGCTGTCGAAGAGCACCTCGGGCCGGCCGAAGGAGCCCGTCAGGAACAGCTTGAACTGGCCAGGGCCGGTGACGCTGGTGAGCCGCCAGGTGACCGCTCCCCTGGTCCCGTTGACGACCGACGGGTCCTGCGTGTTCCAGCCTGGCCAGACGATGCCGGCCTGCTGCGCCTGCGGCAGCATCCACACGTCGGAGCCGGCCCGGCCGAGGAAGGCGTACTCGGAACCGGCCGGCACCTTGATCTTCGCCTTGTCGACGACGTGCAGGACGACGTCGGACAGGTTCCGCCAGGCGGCCGGACTCGTGGTGTCGTCGCGGAGCCGGATCGTCCAGCTGCTGCCGTTCAACGAAGGGCCCATGTCGACGTGGCCGTCGGCGATCACCTTTCGCCCGCTCGCGGGCGCGCCCTTCGGCGGCGGCGCGGGCGCTACGACCCGAGGCGGCGGCGCGGGCGCCGCGACCCCCGGCGCGTTCTTCGCCTCCGCGGCCCGTCGCGGCGCGGCGGGTGACGGCTTCGCCTCCGGTGGGGCGGCGGTCTCCGAAACGCTGATCGGTGGGACCTCCACCCGGAAGGTGGCCTCGTCGCGCAGCTCTCGACCGCCCCGCTCACGACCCGTGACGGCGAGCGCGACCTGGTACGAGCCAGGTGTGTCGAACGCCCAGAGCACGCCTCCGCGACGGTGGCCGGCACGCAGCACGGTCGTCGTTGGTTCGCTCGCCGCGCTGCCCAGGAGCAGGTCGACGGCGCCCAGGCCGCTCTGCGCGTACGCGTGGAACTGGCCGGGACCGTCGACACCCACGAGCTCGACGGTGAGGGTGTCGTCGGCCAACCGTCCTGTGGGGACGCCGGTGGCATCGAACGCGGGAAAGTCCCCGTCCGCGGCCAGCACCCATACCGGCGTGCCCGGTGGCCCGAGGAACGACAAGCGGTCAGGTGCTGTCCCGGTGAAGCCGTCGCCGGCGTCGAGCGTGACGTGCGACGGGTCGGTCCCCGGGTGGCCGGCACGGACCTGACCGGCGTCCCGCGTGTTGAGCACCAGCCCGTCGGACTCGACGCGGACGGACACGAGGTCAGCGCCGGCGACGGACAGTGTTCGCGGCTCGGCCCTGGCCGGAAGGGGGCCGGACAGCGCGGTGACGCCGGCCACGCAGATGATCGCGGCCGCGGTTCGCTTCATGATTTCGTTCCTCCCATGGACGTGGCGGACAGTGCCTCGGCGCGACCGGCGTCCCGGGCCGCGGCGAGCGCGCGCCTTCTGACACGCCGGCGCCACCACACGAACCAGCCCATGCCGGCCACGAGCAGCAGCACGGCGATCTGCGGCCAGGGCGGCGCCCACAGGGACGTCGTGGTCGTCGCCGTCGGCGCGGCCGTGCCCGGTGGGTCCACGATCGCCGGCGCGGGGTCGAACTCCACCGTCAGTCGGATCAGGGGCAGGACCCCGTCCGCGCGTACGGTGGTGAGCACCTCACCGCCGGGCAGGATCTCCGGCACCGGATCCGTGCGGGCGACCCGACGGCCGACACCGAACGGGCCGGCGATCGTCGTCACTGGCTGCCCGGTGAGCCGGACGTTGCCGGTGTTGCGGATCCGGTAGGTGGCGGTGACGACGCCGCCGCCGATCGGGTCGACGGTGCCGGTCCAGCGCGCCGCGACGCGCTCGACCTCGAGCGCCGGCCGCACCTCACCCGTGACGCGCAGGTAGACGCGCGTGCCGACGCGCCGGTCCACCTTCACCTGGCCGCCTTCGGCGGTGGCCGCGGTGGTCGCCACGGCCGCGACGATGCCGCCGGCGTGGTCGCCCGGTGTGGCGTTCTTCGGCACGGACAGACGGAAAGGCACGTCCATGCGGGACTTCGAGGGGATCGTGAGCCGGGCGAACCTGCTGTCGAACGACACCCAGCTGCCGACGCCGGTCGGCTCGCGCGCCGCCGGGAGCAGGTCGAAGCCGCCCTGCTCGGTGGTGAACGCGTCGCTGGCGTACAGGTCGAGGGTGATCGGCGCGGCCGAGTAGTTGGAGACGGCCGCGTAGTCGGTCAGGGTCGCACCGGGGTCGAGCTTGTAGGTGAAGGCGGGGCGGCCGTCCGGCCCGCTCCTGGTCGACGGCGCGATGCCCCATGTCTGTGGGGTCGTGGGTTCGGCCTGCGCCGCCGCCCCGACCGGCAGTGAACCGGCCAGGGCGGCGACGACCGCTGTCGCGAGCAGGCGCATGGTCAGATAGCGGTCAGCGTCAGCGTCGCGGCGTACTGTCCCGCGGCGGTCTCGCTGGGCAGCTCGAGCCGCAACTCCGCGCCGAGCTGCGCGGTGCCGCGGCCACTGCCGGCCGGCGCCGCACCCAGCACCGCCCCGCGGCTGAGTCCGTTGCCGGTCGTGAAGCCCGGTGCGGCCACCGGACCGGCGACGACGCCCTGTCCCTGCGCCTGGCCGAGGACCTGTGGGGTCCAGCCCAGGTATCTGCCGGCGAAACCACCGCCGGCGTTGGCGGCGAAGTCGGACACCGAGCCGGAGGCGTTCCAGCCCGGTCGGGTCGCCCTCGTGTCGGTCACCGTCACCGGCCGCAGCGCGCCCGAGGTCTCCAACCGGTCACCGCTGGCACCGACGGTGGCCGGCGGCAGGTTCACCGTGCGGTCGTCCGGATCCACACTGAGCACCAGGGCGCCGTCGGTCTCCCGGATCGTCGCGGTGATCGACTGGCTGGAGCCCGGGTCGCCGGGGTTGCCCTCCTCCTCGACCACGAGCGTGACCGGGTCGGCTTCGGCCACCGCCCGGTGGTCGTCGTCGTAGAGAACAGCCTTGTACTGGCAGCCGTCCAGGTCCGCTGTCGCGGTGAACTGGTACGAGAAGGTCAGCTCACCGGACACGACCGCGAAGTCCGCCGCTCCGGGGCACTTGCTGAACCAGTGGAAGTGGTCCAGGTCGGTCTCCACGTCGGTCATCGCCACCAGGTTGACCTGCTGCCCCGGCCGGTAGCTGTCCGCCAGGCCGTAGACGTCGAGCTGGAGGTCCGGATCGGTCCCGTCTCCGACGAGGAACGTGTAGTCGACCGGGCCGGTCGACAGCTTCGTCCCGTCGGTGAGCGTCGCGTCGGCCTGGAACCTCAGGGTGTAGGTGCCGGTGGCGCTGAACGCCCAGTTCGCGTGGGCGTGGGTGTGCACCGGCACGTCCAACGCGTCGGGCAGGCCGTCGTCGGTGCGGAACTTGTGCAGCGGCATGCCGATGGCGTCGGACATGAACACCCAGACGTCGCCGGGCCCGTCGACGTCGACGAGGCTCAGCTTGACCGAGTCACCGGCGAACACCCCACCGGGCAGCGTCGTGGTGTTCCAGCCCGGCCAGAGCAGGTTGGGGTCCTGCACCTGGGGCAGGAGCCAGACGGTGGCACCGGGCTCCCCCAGAAAGCTGTACTGGGGGATGTCGGGCACCTGCACGGCGGAGGCCGGCAGGGCGTGGAACGTGACGTCCGCCGGGTCGCGCATGACCGAAGGCTCGACGGTGTCGTCGTGCACCTCGAGGCTCAGTGCCCCGTTCTCGTAGTGGACGTCCACCGCGTCGGTGTGGCCCTGCGACAGGACCACCTTCTCCGCGGCGGCGGCCGGAGCCGCACCGATCGCCATGCCGGCCAGCAGGGCGGCGGCGGTCGCGGCGACCGTCAACGATCGCCCGCGCGCTCGTACTCTCATCCCTCCCCTTCCTAATTGGAAATGAGAACCATTTTCATTACGGGCGGACGGTAGCACGCGTCATGCGTGCTGTCGAGAACGATCAGGTGGCCGACAGGCGTGCGGCGATCAGGCCGTGCCGGGGCGCGAAAACCCAGGCGACCAGGAACGCCGCGGTGAGGACGAGGACGATCGTCCCGCCCACCGGCAGGTCCCACGACCACGAGACGTAGAGTCCGACCAGCGCCGACAGGCCACCCAGCGCGGGCGCGAGCACCATCATCACGCCGAGGCGGTCGGTCAGGAGCCTGGCGGTCGCGGCCGGTGTGACCAGCAGCGCGAGCACCAGGATGTTGCCGATGGTCTGCACCGAGATCACCACCGCCAGCGTGACCAGCACGTACAGGGCGATGTCGAGCCAGAACGTCCGCAGGCCGGTCGCCCGGGCCATCTCGCGGTCGAGGGTGACCGCCACGAACTCCTTGTGCAGCAACAGGATGGCCAGTATGACGCCCAGACCGGTGAGCACCACCACGTAGACGTCGCGATCCGGGATGCCGGTGATCGAGCCGAACAGGAACTGCTGCAGGGAGCCGGCGTAGCCGGGCGCGCGCGAGATGACGACGATGCCCAGCGCGAACGCCGAGACGAAGAACACGCCGATGACGGAGTCCTCCTTGAGCCGGCGATTCTGTGCGAAGACCGCGACCAGGACCGCGGTGACCACGCCGGCGACCGTGCCGCCCAGCACGAGGTTGCCGGACACGACGAACGCCACCGCCAGCCCCGGGAACACGGCGTGTGCGACCGCGTCACCGATGAACGCCATGCCTCGCAGGACGACGTAGGTGCCCACGACACCGCAGACGATCGCCGCCACGACCGCGATCACCAACGCCTTCGGCAGGAAGGCCAGGTCAGGGTTGAACAGGTCGCGAAGGAAGTCGACCGGAGACATCTCACGCTCCCCGCTCGGCGGGCACGCCGCCGTCGATCCCGATGCTCGCCAGCAGCGGGCTGCGCTCGCTCACGCCGAACGCCTCCATCCACACGCGACGATCACGCAGGTCGCCGGGCCGGCCGAACGCGACCACCGTGCGGTTGAGCAGAGCCAGACGGTCGCAGGTGTGCACCGCGGACGCGAGGTCGTGCGTGGCCATGACGACGGCGTTCTCGCGCGCCAGGGCGGTGAACAGCTCGCCGAGCACCTCCTGCGTGGGCATGTCGAGACCGGTGAACGGTTCGTCGAGCAGCAACACCCGCGGGCGCAGCACCAGGGCCCGGGCTACCAGGACCCGCTGCCGTTGGCCGCCGGACAGCTCGGCGACCGGCCGTCGGCGCAGGTCGGTCATCCGTACCCGCTCGAGGGCGTCGCCGACCGCACGCCAGTGCTCCACTCCTGGGCGCCGGAACAGGCCGATGCGCCGCGCCAGGCCGGTCATCACCGCGTCCTGGACAGAGACCGGGAAATCCCAGGTGAACGCGTGGCGCTGCGGCACGTAACCGATCGGTGAGCGGCCAGGGCGGACCGGCCGGTCCGCCACCATGATGCGCCCCTGCCTCGTGCGTACGAGCCCCAGCACCGCCCGCAACAGGGTGGTCTTCCCCGCGCCGTTCGGTCCGACGAGGCCGACCAGTTGGCGGTCTTCGACGTGGAGGTCGACGTCGCGCAGGACAGGCCGTCGGCCGAGATCGACGTCGACGTGTTCGAGAGACAGGACGGCGGTCACGGCTGCTCTTCCTGCTCCGCGCGGCGCCGGACGCGCCTGCTCCGCCAAGCGACCCAGACGAGTCCCGCCGCGACGACGGCGCCCGCCACGGCCACGCCGGAGGTCAGCAGGTGCGACCCACGCTCCGGTGGGTCGGCTTTCCTGTCCGGGGCAACGGCGGACGGCAACGGGTTCGTGAACGTCGCGGCGAAGGCGGCGTCGGCGGTGGTCCCGTCGCCGACTGCGAATCTGAGCACCTCGCGTGCCGTGACCGTGACCCCGCCCGCCAACTCCGCGGTGAACTCGACCGTCGCCAGATAGACGCCGGGACGGGCGAACACCCAGTTCGCATGCGTGTGTGTGTTGGTCTCGACCCAGACCGGCTGCGGGTACGGCTGCCGGCTGCTCCACAGCACGTCCGGGGCGTCGAGACTGCCGGACTGCAGGAACACCGTCAGGGCCCCGGGGCCCTGGACGCCGAGCAGGCTCATCGTCACACCCCGGGCGACAGCGTCCATGACTCCGGGATCCTGCGTGTTCCAGCCCACCCAGACGACGTCCGGATCCTGCGTCTGCGGGATCACGTGCACCGGCGTACCCGGCTCCTGGTCGAGGAACGCGTACGCGGGATCGTCGGGCACGTCCTGGACCGCGGCGTCCGGCACGCGGATCACCGCGTCGCGCGGCGAGCGCCACACCGCTGGCACGACCGTGTCGTCGTGCACCAGGACCGTCCACTCACCGTCGTGATAGCGCGGTCCGATGTCGACGTGGCCCGCGCCCAACTCCGCCCGCCCCGCCGTCACCGTCTGGTCGGCCGCGACCCGCTGGTCGAGATCGTCGGGGGACGGCGACGGCGCGAGGGCGAGAGCGAGCACGGCCAGGACGCCGAGTGTTCTCATGTGCTGGGTCTCCCAATCAGGTCAGGCATCGCTTGAGCGAGTCGGCGTTGAACCGCATCATCCGCACGTACGTGGTCACCGTGTCGTCGAAGGCGTCGCCGTAGATGGCGCACACCTGTCGTCGTTGCTCCTTGGCCACCTCGGCCAATGTGGACGATCGCGCGGCGAGGTTCGGTTCGAGGAACACCGCGCGTACGTGCAGGTTGCGGATCGTCTCGGTCAGCTTCCGCCGGTCCGCCAGGCTCGGCTCGACGGCCGGGTTCGGCGTGACGAAACCGGCGACGGGAATCTGGTACGCGTGCGCGAGATAGCCGAACGCATCGTGGGTGGTGACCAGATAGCGCTGGGATGGCGGGATCGACGCGATCGTCTCCGCGACATAGGCGTCCAGCGCGCTCAACTCGGCCAGGTAGGTCTCCGTGTTGCGGCGGTAGGTGCTCGCCCCGGCCGGGTCGGCGGCGGTCAGCGTGTCCCGGATGAGCTCCACGTACGCCTGCGCGTTGCCGACGTCCTGCCACAGGTGCGGGTCGATCTCGCCGTGCACGTGCCGGCCGAGCACCGCCTGCGGGAGTTGATAGACCTGCTGCCCCGGACGGCCGAGGAACCGGTAACCGCGCCCGGCCGGCACCTCCTTCAGCGCCTTGGCCGGCACCTCGATCACCGTGGTCGCGGGGTCGTACACCTCCTGGTTGACCTCGCCGCCGCCGTGCGGGTCCGCGTAGAGGTGCAACCGCCCGCTGTCGAGGTCGACCGCGATGTCCGCGTGGCCGGCCGCGAGCACGGTCGGCGCCGGGATGCCGGTTGCCGAATGCGGGTCGACACCGACGGCGAAGGTGAAGGTTTGCGTCCCGATGTCGACCGGTCTGGCGTCGTGGGCGACCCGCAGCTTCGCCGACATCGTGAGCCGGTAGACACCGGGCGCCGTGAAGGCCCAGCTCATGTGGGTGTGCGCGGCGGGCGGAAGGGTCGCCGTGTCGTCCCGGTAGCCGTCGGACGCGTCGAAGCCGTCCGCGGAGTTGACGTAGAAGACCGGGTCACCGAACGACTCCGTCAGGTACGCGACCAGGGCGCCAGGGCCGGACACGTCAGTCGCCGAGATCAGCACGTCGGATGCCCGGTTCGCGCCGTGCTGCGCGCCGGTGCCCCGTACCCGCAGACCCAGCCAGATGGTGTCCAGGGAGACGTCCTCGACCAGCGGGATGATCTCGGCCGCGTACTTCGACGCACCTTCGGCCAGCGAGATGTTCGGGATGCCGTCGCGGAGGTTGGCGTCCAGCGCCTTGATGACGTTCTGGGCCTCCAGCAGCAGGTAGTTGCTGAACGCGACGTCGGCGTACACGATGTTGCGCACGTCGCGCAGGCTCGGCTCGTAGACGTGCGAATCGGCCTTGTCCGGCACCACCGAGTCCACGACCACCCGGTCGCCGCCCACGTTGCGCACCAGGTCAGCCAGGATCCCTGTCGTCGTGACCACCTGGAGCCGGTCGGTGGAAGGGCTGAACGCCACGGGCGCTGTGCAGGCCCCGAGTAACACGGCCGACCCCGCGGCGATCGCCGATACCGCCGCGCGCCGCCACTGCCTGGACGTTGCCATCCGGACGCACTCCTCCCGCCTCTCCGAGCGAAAATGAAAACCGTTTTCGCATCGTACGGCCCGGTGCGCGTGTTGCAAAGCGGGGGCGGCTACGGTTGCCCGCGTGAACGAACCGGCGCCGGAGTCGCCGCCGCGCCGGCCGCGGCCGCCGGCGCGCAGCGTCCTCGCGTTGGTCGCGGCACTGGCGGCGACAGGGGCGCTGGTGGCGCAGACACCCGAAGGGCCCCGCGCCCCGCAACCGCCACCGCCGGCGGTCGGAACCGTGTGGCCGCAGGCTCAGCGCGCGGACGTTCCCGGTGTGCTGGCCGACGGTGACTCGTACAACCCCACCTTCTTCGTCGACGCCCGGACCTCCGCGGGCACCGCCGTCGACGCCGGCGGCAAGGCGGTGCGTCTCGTGCTGCGCGCGGCCGACGGCACCGTGCGGGTGCTCCGCCAAGTCCCGGCTGCGACTGGCCCGCAGTTCGCGGCGTTCGCCCGCCTGGGCAACCAGTTGGTCTGGGCGGAGACGGACGGGACGGCCCGGACCGCGCTATGGCGCGCCGACCTGTCCGGCGGCAGACCGCGCAAGATCACCGACGACACCGGCTGGGCGACCTTCGCCGGCTCGGACTACGACATCGTCTGGCATGCCGGCCGACTGTTCTGGACAGCGACCGCGCCGGGCGACCAACGGGCGACCGAAGTGCGGTCCGTCCCCGTCGACGGCGGGCCGGTCGAGGTTCGCACGGAGCAGGGCGAGTGGACCCTGTCCCGCTGGCCGTGGCTGGTCAACGCGAGCAGCGGCCAGGTTCGGTTACGCAACCTCGACACCGCTCGGGTCATCGACGTCGACGCGGGCCAAGACCGCCTAGGTCAATGTGGACCGACCTGGTGTCGTGTGTACGTACTGTCCGGCGACGACCCGGCCCGCACGGAGCTGATACGTCCTGACGGATCCGAGCGGCTGCGAATAGCCGACGACGGCGCGACCGCCTCGATCGTCGACGTGGCACCACTCGACCGCTTCGAGATCCTCTCAAAGGACTCGAGCACGCTGGGCGCCGCGATCGGCGGACAGGAGCTGCTCGTGTACGACCTCAAGAACAGGCGGACGATCCTGGTCGCCACAGCGGCGACAAGTGTGTCCTATCGAGCCGGTGTGCTGTGGTGGTCCACCAACTCTCTCGGACTCCTCTCCTGGCACACGCTCGACCTGCGCACGGTCTGACATCGACGGCGCAGGTCCGCCCACGTCGGGCGCCGCGGCCGCCCGGGCTCTCACGAATTACCCAATCGTCAGTGGGACCTTCGTCTGCCGGGTCTGCGCCATCGAACACCTTCGACACGTATCGCGAGGGTTACAAGTGGCCCGACAGACGTACAACCAGCCTGATCTCGCGCCTCGCGCGAGGTCACTTGAACCCGGATGTTCGTAGGCGGGCAGCCGTCGTCTCTCGGTGCTACCTAGATGACAACACGACGCGCTGTTCGATCACGATCTTGCCCAGTTGCTGATCATCGGTTTAAGATGTTCTGCGGGTTCCCGGCGGCGCACCAAAAGCATCCAAACTAGTGGGGCGGGAACCGGAACGTGAGTTTCGGTGCCTGCCCTTTCTGGTTTCTCGGTCCCTGACCGACCGCGGCCGCCGCGCGATCCGCCTCGACGACTGGCGCCTCGCCGATCTGCCCGTTGACGTCGGCCCTCAGCGGTAGCCGCGCTTGAGCAGGTATTTGGCTCCTGCCGCAAAGCCCTCGGGGCTGAGCACGTCGAAGCCGAACGCGTCGGCGAGCTTTGCGGTGGTGGTAAAGGCCGCACAGACGGCCAGGGCGTCCTTGATCTGTTGCGGTGAGGCGCCCGCTGCCAGCACCTGGCGCATGTCGTCGGCGCTGACGCCGCCGTCGCGGGTGAGCGTGCCGAGCATCCGCAGCGTCGCCCGCAGTGGCTCCTCGATCGGCGCCGACTCCAGGTCGGTGAGGACGGCGGTGACTCGTGGCGCGTCCTGGTACGCGAGGCGGGCGGTCGCCGTGTGTGCGCCGATGCAGAACGCGCTCTCGTTCACCTTGGCCACGTAGGCCGCCATCAGTTCACGGTCGCCGACCGACCAGTCGGACGGACCGCGCATCGCCTCGTGGGTGAACGCTTTCGCCTTCTCGCCGTAGAAGTCCGGGCGGTAGAAGACGAGCTTGGCCGCGTCTGGCACCGGCTGCCGGGAGAACAGGCGGATGACGCCGAAGAGCAGCTTGGTGCCAGGGCTGTAGCCGCTATTGAGGATCTCGAGCCGCATTGCCCGCACCTCCATCCGCGGTCGCCTCGGCCAGCGCCGCGAGGCCGGCTTCGTACAGCCGGTTCGACTGACCGACCGCCGCACACACCACCAACTCGAAGATCTGGTCCTCGCTGAGCCCGGACGCCTTCGCGGCGGCGATGTCGGCATCGGTAAGCCGCACCGGGCTCCGTACGACGTTGTGGACCAACGCGTCCATGGGTGGTGAGGTGCCGTCGTTGTGGAAGGCCTGTGCACGCAGCTCCGCGGACGCGGTGCCAGCTCCGTTCAAGACGCGATCAACCAACGCTTGCTGCGCGGCTCGCTTGTCGTCCCCATCCGGCATGACGTATCCGGCTCCTCTGGTGTCGCCTTCACGCTCTGTATACACCTACCCCTGATCAGGCTCGGCTCGGTGCCCACGGAGTGGTCGCGCTTTGCTGACATGCCGCGGAGTTCGTCCGGACCAGGAGCACGTTTTCGGCCGTCAGCGTAGGGCCATTCGATGGGCGCTCCCGGCTACCGTGCTGACGGTGTCGCCGAGTATTGGTATCCGGATCAAGACACACCGTCGCTGTCCTTGGAATGTGCGGAGTCGGCGGCTACCTGCCGGACTCGATGATCCAGCAACAGATCGCCGTGCTGAACGACTCGTACGACGGCGGCACGGTCGGCGGCGCGGCCACCCCGTTCGCCTTCCGACTCCAGTCGATCACCCGCAACGTGCGGCCGGAGTGGTACCCCATCGTCTACGGATCCTCCGCCGAGCGGGCGATGAAGGCCGCGCTGCGGGTCGGCGGCAAGGACACCCTCAACATCTACACCGGCGAGCTCAGCGACGACCTGCTCGGCTGGGCGACCTTCCCGCAACGCAAGCTGCACAGCTCCGACGGCGTCGTGATCCTCGGCGAGTCCATGCCCGGTGGCAGCGCCGGGATCTACAGCCTCGGCGACACGGCGACGCACGAGGTGGGCCACTGGCTGAACCTCTACCACACCTTCCAGGGTGGGTGCGGCAAGAGCGGCGACCAGATCGCCGACACGCCCGCCGAGGCCGAGCCCGCGTTCAACTGCCCGACCGGCCGCGACACCTGCACGGCCGCGGGCCTCGACCCGATCACCAACTTCATGGACTACAGCCAGGACTCCTGCATGTACCAGTTCACCGCGGGCCAGTCCGCACGCATGACCGATGCCTGGGCCGCGTACCGCGCACCCTGAGCCGCTGGACCCGTGCCCGGGCCGGGCGACTGGCCCGGTCCGACCGGCCCGGGCACGGTCACCACGCGTCGGTTCGTCCTGGGTCCGCGCTGGGTACATCACCGGTCGTGGATGCCCTCATCTTCGGTGCCATCGCCTCGAGCGCGTTGGTGATCGGTGCTGTCGTGGGCGCCAAGGTGCGGATGCCGAAGCGGGTGCTGGCCGCGATGCTGGCGTTCGCCGCCGGGGCGCTGATCACCGCGCTGGCCTTCGAGCTTTTCGAGGACGCGTACGAGCACGGCGGGATCTGGCGGGCGGCCCTCGGCCTGGTCGCCGGTGCGGTCATCTTCACCATGCTGAGCGCCTGGTTGGACCGGCTCGCCGAAGGGCCGCACGAGCAGCGGCACGGCAGCGAAAAGCTGGATCCGGACGCGGCCGCCACCGACCGCGCCCCGACCACCGCCTCGACGTCCGGTGCGGCCGGCTTCGCCCTGCTCGCGGCGGTCACCCTCGACGGCGTCCCGGAGAACGTGGCCCTCGGGGTGTCGCTGGGTGAAGGAACCAGCGGCCTGGCCCTGCTGGCCGCCATCTTCGTGTCGAACTTCCCCGAGGCACTGGTCGGCAGCGCGTCCATGCGGGAACAGGGTCGGAGCCCGGCCTTCATCCTCGGCACCTGGTGCGCGTGCGCCGCCCTGCTCACCGCGGCCGTGGTCCTCGGCGCGGGCCCGCTGTCCGCGTCGTCGCCCGAGACGATCTCGCTGCCCCTCGCCTTCGCGGCCGGTGCGGTGCTGGCCTCGCTGGCCGACACGCTGATGCCCGAGGCGTACGAGAAGGGCGGACCGCTCGTCGCACTGAGCACGACCGCTGGGTTCGTCCTCTCCTTCGTCCTCGCGACACTCTGACCGCGGGAGCCTGTCCCCACACACTTTCCGCTCGCCAGTCGGCGCAACTCCTGCGATCCGACGAGCAAGCTCACCGGGCTTCGTTGGCCTTCTGGTAGTGCTCGTCGTTCAGGCGCTCGAGCCACGTCGTCGGGTCCGCACCGTCCGGCAGCGATTCGAGCATGGCCAGGTGGCTCATGAACGTCTCCGCCGCCGCCCCGTGCCAGTGCTCCTCGCCCGGTGGGCAGACGACGGTGTCGCCGGCGCGGACGCGGACCACGTTGCCGTCGCGGGTGCCGACCAGGCCGACGCCGTCGGTGACGTGGAGTGTCTGGCCGACGGCGTGGGAGTGCCAGTTCGTGTGGGCGCCGGGCGTGAACCGCACGAGCGCGACCGTCATCCGCGACGGACCGGTTCCGGCGTAGATCGGGGTCAGGTAGACGTCGCCGGTGAAGTTCTGGGCGGGCGTCTTCACGGTGGGGTCAACAGGCCGCAGTTCCATGTGCTCTCCTAAACGATCAGGGCCGCAGCAGGGTCTTGATGGCGCGGCGCTGGTCCATCGCCCGGTAGCCCTCGGCCGCCTGGTCCAACGGCAGGGTCAGGTCGAAGACGCGGCCCGGGTCGATCGCGCGGGCGTGGATCAGGTCGATCAGCTCGGGCAGGAACCGCCGCACCGGGGCAGGACCGCCGTGCAGGTGTACGTGGGAGAAGAAGAGCTCCTCGCCCGGCAGTTCGACGCCGTGGGCGACACCGACGTAGCCGACGTGTCCACCGGGGCGGGTGGCGCGGATGGCCTGCATCATCGACTCGGGGGTGCCGACCGCCTCGATCACCGAATGCGCACCCAGCCCACCGGTCAGCTCCTTGATCGCGGCAACGCCGTCGTCGCCACGCTCGGCGACGATGTCCGTCGCCCCGTACTCGAGCGCCAGCTTCTGTCGGTTCTCGTGGCGGCTCATCGCGATGATCCGCTCGGCGCCCAGCTGCCTGGCGGCCAGGACGCCGAGCAGCCCGACCGCTCCGTCGCCCACGACGGCGACCGTCCTGCCCGGGCCGGCCTTCGCCGCGACGGCGCCGAACCAGCCCGTGCCGAGCACGTCGGAGGCGGCGAGCAGGCTCGGCACGAGATCGTCGGACGGTGCCTCCGGGGTCGCGACCAGCGTGCCGTCGGCCAGGGGCACCCGCAGCCGTTCGGCCTGCGCGCCCAGCGCACCCACCGGCTCCCGCCGCACGCAGGAGGACTGGTAGCCCGCCCGACAGATCTCGCAGGTGTTGTCGGACGCGAAGAACGAGCCGACGACGAACTGCCCGGGGCGCACGAGGCGGACGTCGCTGCCGACCTCCTCCACGACGCCGACATACTCGTGTCCCATCGGCGACGGACCGTTGACCGCTTCGATGCCACGGTACGGCCAGAGGTCGGAGCCACAGACGCAGGCCGCGACCGTACGGATGACCGCGTCGGTGGGTTTCTCGATCGTCGGATCCGGTCGCTGCTCGACGCGGACATCGCCGGGGGCGTACAACATCGCACCTAACACGGGGGGTGTTCCTCTCACTGCACAGGCCGGAGTGCTCAGTCGCGATCCATGGAACCCGCTGCGCCGCCCGGGTGGGAGTGGCTGTCGAAGCAGGTAACGGCAGAACCCCCCTCGTTGCCTCCCAGGGTCGTAGCGTGGCTGTCATGGACAGCCGGGACGAGGTGCGCGAGTTCCTGGCCTCGCGCCGGGGCAGGATCAGCCCGGAGCAGGCCGGACTGCCGTCGTTCGGCGGCACCCGCCGCGTCGCCGGGCTGCGGCGGGCCGAGGTCGCCCTGCTGGCCGGCATCAGCCCCGACTACTACACCCGGCTCGAACGCGGCAATCTCTCCGGCGTCTCGGACAGCGTCCTCAACGCGATCGCCCGCGCGCTGCGACTCGACGAAGCCGAACGTTCCCACCTGTACGACCTCGCCCGGACCGCCAACACCAGCCCGCGCACCCGGCGGCGGCCCGTCCGTGCGCAGGTCCGGCCCGGCGTCCGATCACTGCTGGACGCGATGACCGACGCCCCCGCGTTCGTCCGCAACGGACGCCTCGACGTCCTGGCCGTCAACCGGCTGGGGCAGGCGCTCTACGCGCCGGCCTTCGACGGCCCCGAACGGCCGGTCAACCTCGCCCGGTTCTGCTTCCTCGATCCGCGGTCCGAGGACTTCTATCCGGACTGGGACGGCGCGGCGGACACGACCGTCGCGCTGCTGCGCACCGAAGCCGGCCGCGACCCCTACGACAAGGAACTGACCGACCTGGTCGGCGAGCTCGCCACCCGCAGCGACGAGTTCCGGGTCCGCTGGGCCGCCCACAACGTCCGGCTGCACCACACCGGCGTCAAGCATTTCCAGCACCCCGTCGTCGGCCGCCTCGATCTCGCCTTCGAGGCGATGCCCCTGCCGGCGGATCCAGGCCTCACACTGACCGCCTACAGCGCCGAGGCCGGCAGCCGCGCCGCCGACAACCTGCGGCTGTTGGCGAGCTGGGCCGCGGCACCGCAGCCGGTGAGCGACGATCGGCAGCCACCGTCGACGTAGACCGGCACCGGTCAGCCGATTCCGCCGCGGGCGGAGGTGAGCTTGCCGAGCAGCTCATGGCATGTCTGGGCGCGTTGGGCGTCCTCGTCGCGGACCTTTTCGATGAACTGCCGTACGTCGTCATGGCCCTCGGCGTCATCGAGGTACCTGGCGTACGACGTCGCCGCTTTCAGCGCGTGGTACTGGATGCTGACCAGGTCGTAGACGATGTCGTCGGCAGGCGAATGGGACTCGGCCATGACGTCACTCCTTCCTGGGGGTCTCCCGTCCGCGTACCCGCAGGACCCGTGGAAAAACACGTGGCGGCGGCCGACCGGATGGTCAGTGGGCCCGCGGGCGATCCGTCGTCGACGCGAGCCGGGATCGGGTGCGGGCCGGCGCGGTCGAGGGAAGCGTGGCGATGATGTCGGCGAGCGAAACGCCGGCGAGGCTGCGCCGCCACGCCTCGTGGGCCTCGGCCATCTTCTGGGCCAGCACGCAGGTGTCCTGGCACTGCTCCGGCGGCAGCGCTCCGCGTCCCTGTTGGCGGATCTCGCGGCACTCGTACGGCGCGGAGGTGCCGTCGACCGCCTCCACGATCCGCAGCAGCGTGATCTCGGACGCCGGCCGGGCGAGCCGGAAACCGCCGCGCGGGCCGGTCGTCGCCGCCAGCACACCGGCCTTGACGAGCTCTTGCAACTGCTTGGCCAGATAGGCCGCCGGAAGGTCGAAGTATCGGGACAGCTGCGCCGCCGACGCGCTGGCTCCCGGCTCGAGTTGCGCCAGTGTCGCGGCGCAGTGGAGGAGCCACTCGGTGCTCGCAGGCAGCTTCACCGCGTCATCATAACGCCGACATTGCGGATCCGGTAAGTCCGAGATAGCGTGAGCCCGCAACGAACGAGAGGAAGACCATGCGGATAGCAGTCGCCGGCGCGACCGGGAACATCGGCGCCCTCACCGTCACCGCCCTCGAACGGGACGGGCACGATGTCGTACGCATCAGCCGTTCCCTGGGCCTGGACCTGTCGACGGGTGACGGACTCGACGAGGCCCTCATCGGCGTCGACGCGGTCATCGACGCCACCAGCATGCCGGCCGCCGGCCGCGCGGCGACGGTGGCGTACCTGGGCACCACCACCCGGAACCTGCTCGGCGCCGGGAAACGGGCCGGCGTCCGGCACCACGTGCTGCTCTCGATCGTCGGGACCGACCGGATCGAAGGCAACGCGCACTACGCCGGCAAACGCGAGCAGGAGCGCCTCGTGGCCGCGGGTCCGGTGCCGTGGACGATCGTCCCGGCCACGCATTTCCACGACTTCGCCGCCATGGTCGCCGGTTGGGCCGAACGCGACGGCGTCGCCACCATCGCGCCCCTGCTCGTCCAGCCGATCGCCCCCGCGGACGTCGCCGACATTCTCGCCGAGATCGCGGTGGGCGAGCCGCGCGGCCGCTACGCCGACGTCGCGGGCCCGCAGACGCAGGATCTCGTCGACATGGCCCGGCGCACCAACGACGCGCGCGGCCACGCGATCGAACTCGTGCCGACGTGGTCGGGCATCTTCGGCCCGGAGATGGCCGGCACCGTCCTGCTGCCCAGCGAGCCGACCCGTATCGCACCGACCACCTTCGACGAGTGGCTCACCGGACAGCAGCAGGACCGCACCCACGTCGGATAGATCGACCAAAGGGCTAGCGTGCCCGTGGGTGTGGCGGGAAGTCTGGTCGGCGAGAAACCAGTCCACGTCCGGAGGCCGGCGATGCGCGCACGTGACCTTGCTGCACCGTTCCCGATCGTCGAGTTCGCCACGCCGGCGGTCGAGGCGGCCCGGCTGTTGGCCGGGCAGGATCTGCCGGGCCTGATCGTGGTGGACGGGGCTGGTCGTCCGTCGACGATCCTGCCGGGGACCCAGGTGCTGCGGATGGCGATCCCCACCTACTGCCAGGACGACCCGGCGCTCGCGCGCGTCATCGACGAGGCGGCGGCCGACCTGTTCCTGCGCGAGCTCGGCGACCGCACGGTGCGCGACTGCCTGCCGGAGCGGGAGCGGGAACTGCCGGTAGTCGACCCGGACGCGACGGTCCTGGAGATCGCGGCGCTGATGGCCCGCTCCCGAAGTCCGCTGGTCGCGGTGGTGGACCGGAAGGAGGGCATGCTGGGCGCGGTGACGCTGGACGCGCTCCTCGACCGGCTGGTCGCCGAGTGACCGTCACCGCCTGGCTCGCCGTCGGCGTCTTCGCCGCGGCGTACACGTTGATCGCGACCGAGAAGGTGCACCGGGTCGCCGCGGCGCTCGGTGGTGCGGCGCTGATGCTGGTGATCGGCGCGACGGACGCCGAGCACGCGTTCTTCTCCGAGGACGCGGGCGTCGACTGGAACGTCATCTTCCTGCTGCTCGGGATGATGCTGATCGTCGCGGTCCTGCGACGCACCGGTGTGTTCGAGTTCGTGGCGATCTGGGCGGCCAAGAAGGCGCGCGGCCGCCCGTACCGGCTGATGGTGATCCTGGTCCTGGTGACCGCGGTCGCGTCGGCGTTCCTCGACAACGTGACGACCGTGCTGCTGGTCGCGCCGGTGACGTTCCTGGTCTGCGATCGGCTGGCCGTGCCGGTGGCACCGTTCCTGATCGCGGAGGCGTTGGCGTCGAACATCGGTGGCACGTCCACTCTGGTCGGTGACCCGCCGAACATCATCATCGGCAGCCGCGCCGGCCTGTCCTACAACGACTTCATCGTCCATCTCGCGCCGATCGTGGTGCTGCTGCTGGTCGCGTTCCTCGCGCTGTGCCGGTGGCTGTTCCGGGACGCCTTCCGGTACGACCCGGAGCGCGCGGCGTCGGTGCTGGCGCTGCGGGAACGGGACGCGATCCGGGACGTCCGGCTGCTGGTCGTCTCGCTGGTCGTCCTCGTGCTGGTGACGGCGGCGTTCGTCCTGCACACCGTGCTGCACCTCGAGCCGTCGGTGGTGGCGCTCGTCGGTGGGCTCGTGCTGCTGGCCGCGTCGCGGCTCGACGCCGGGGAGGTGGCCCGCGACGTCGAGTGGCCGACGCTGGTGTTCTTCGCCGGCCTCTTCGTCATGGTCGGCGCGCTCGTCTCCACGGGCGTCGTCGACCGGGTCGCGCAGGCAGCGTCGGACGCGGTGGAAGGTCGGCTGCTGACCGCGTCGATGGTGTTGCTGTGGGGTTCCGCGGCGCTGTCGGCGATCGTCGACAACATCCCGTACGTGGCGACGATGAGCCCCGTCGTCGCTGAGTTGGTCCGCGCCGACTACGGCGGCCAGGACCCGCAGGTCCTCTGGTGGTCGCTGGCCCTCGGCGCCGACCTGGGCGGCAACGCCACCGCCATCGGCGCCTCCGCGAACGTGGTCGTCCTCGGCATGGCCGAGCGCGCCGGCCGCCCGATCTCGTTCTGGCAGTTCACGAAGTACGGGCTCGTCGTGACCGTGGTGACGGTCGCGCTCTGCGTGCCCTACCTCTGGCTGCGGTACTTCGTGTTCGCGTGAGCGTTGTTCACCGCACAGCACAAAGACGGCCGTATCGGTTCCGTCAAGACCCTGGCGGATCCGGCCCGAACGCGCTGACATGGATGTGGCGCCCCGACCTCCACACCCCCTGGAACGGTCCCATGCAACGTCTGCCGGTCATCCCGGTCACCCTCGGCGGCTGCCTCGTGGTGGCCGTCGTCGGGCTGGCCGCCGCCACCACCGAGACCAGTACGGTCGGGGTGCTCCTGGCGGTGGCCGTGGCGGTCGGCGTGCTCTCCGCGGTCGTCGCGGATCGTCGGGCGTGGCTGGCGGTGACGGTGTCCGGCGCGCTGACGTTCCTGGTCGCCGTCGACGACGGCGAGAACGGCTGGCCGTATCTGGTGTTCCTCGTCCTCGCCGCGGTGCTCGGTCGGGGGCAGCGGTGGATGCGCCCGCACTCCAAGCCATTGCCGATCATCGATCGACATGTGCGGGGGTCGTCCCGTCCCATGCCGTAGACTGGGCGGCAGGAGCGCCGGGAAGCCTGGTCGGCACCGTGTTGTCGACCCCGAAAGGGCCCTCCCACATGGCGAAAAGCGCCCAGAGTCGGCTATTTGGCCGCGGCAGTTGGGTCGAGACCCGGCGCATCACCGACATCCTCCGCACCGAGACCGCGGGTGGCCTGCTGTTGCTGGCTGCCGCCGTCGTGGCCCTCATCTGGGCCAACTCACCGTGGTCCGGCGGTTACCTCTCCCTGTCGGCGATCGAGGTCGGCCCCGCGTCGTGGCATCTGGACCTGACCCTGGCCGAATGGGCCGCCGACGGGCTGCTGGCCATCTTCTTCTTCGTCGCCGGGCTTGAGCTCAAACGGGAGTTCGTGGCCGGCGACCTGCGCGACCGCAGGCGGGCCGCGCTGCCGGTCGCGGCCGCACTCGGTGGCGTCGCCGTACCCGCGATCGTCTATGTCGCCGTCAACCGGCTCAGCACGGGGGGCGCGCCCGTCGGGTGGGCGGTGCCGACCGCGACCGACATCGCCTTCGCGCTCGCCGTGCTCGGCCTGATCAGCACCCATCTTCCGGCCGCCCTGCGGACCTTCCTGCTGACCCTGGCCGTGGTCGACGACCTGCTGGCGATCATGATCATCGCGATCTTCTACACGAGTTCGCTGGCCTGGGCGCCGCTGCTGCTCGCGCTGATCCCGCTCGCCGCCTTCGCCGTGCTCGTGCAGCGCCGCGTCCGCTCGTGGTGGTTGCTGCTCCCGCTCGCGGCCGCGACCTGGATCCTGGTGCACGCGTCCGGGGTGCACGCCACCGTCGCCGGCGTCCTGCTCGCGTTCGCGGTTCCCGTCATCCGCCGCGCGCCGGGCGACGGTCCGGGCCTCGCCGAACACTTCGAGCACCGGTGGCGCCCGTTGTCCGCGGGCGTCGCCGTGCCGCTGTTCGCCTTCTTCGCCGCCGGCGTCTCGGTGACCGGCGCGGGTGGGCTCGGGGAAAGTCTGCGCGATCCGGTGACCATCGGGATCGTGCTCGGCCTCGTGGTCGGCAAGACCGTCGGCATCACCGGGTCGACCTGGCTCGTCCAACGGTTCACCCGCGCCCAACTGGCCGACGGCCTGTCCTGGTGGGACGTGACGGGCCTCGCCATGCTCGGCGGTGTGGGCTTCACCGTCTCCCTGCTGATCAGCGATCTCGCGTTCGGCAGCGGAACGCCGCGCGACGACCACGCCAAGGTGGGCATCCTCCTCGGGTCGATTGTCGCGGCCCTGATCGCCGCCGTCGTCCTGCGCGCCCGCAACCGCCACTACCGCCGGCTGTGCGCCGACGAGGAACGCGACTGGGACGAAGACGGCGTGCCGGACGTCTACCAGGGGGACGCGGTTCGGCCTTGAACGACGCCGGCATCGCACGGCTGCTCAGTAGCCCACGTCCCGACGGCGCAGGCCGGCATAGCCGCTGATCGCGACCACCACCGCGACGAGCGCGATCAGGACCAGCGGGGTCGCCGTGAGGGCCTCCAGGGGAGCCTGCGGTGTGTGGGCGAACGGCGACGCCCGCCGCAGCCACCCGGGGAGGTCGAACGACTCCGCGAACAGGGCGATCACCGCGCAGTACGCGACCGCGACCCAGGCGACGACCGCGGCGGCGCGGGGCAACCACCCGATCGCGAGTACGGCGACCGCGGCCACCACGAGGACGGCGGGCAGGTAGCCGAGCGCGACACCGAGCAGGCGCGGGACCTGGTTGGCGTCGCCGACGGTGAGCCCGTACGCGAGACCCTGCCCGGCGCCCGCCGCGGCCAGGACCAGGGCGCTCCCGCCGACCGCCACGCTGAGGTGACTGGCCAGCCAGGTTGCGCGGCTGGTCCCGGTGGCCAGCACCGGCTCGGCCCGACCGGAGGTCTCCTCCGCGCGGGCGCGCAACGCGGCGGTCACCCCGAAGGCCGCCGTCATCAGGGCGAGAGTCGTCATCGTCAACGCCAGGTACGCGTTGATCATGTCCGCGGCGCCGCCGGGGAGGAACTGGGCCACCTCGGGGTTGTCCGCGACGTACTGCTCGATGCTCTCGCCGATCGACCCGTACGCGGCGCCGAGCAGGAACAGACCGACCGCCCAGCCGACGACGGGCCCGCGCTGCAGCCGCCACGCCAAGCCCCAGGGCGAGCCCAACGCCGGCGACGCGGACGGGCGTCCCGGTCGCGGCCGCACCAGCCCCGCACCGAAGTCGCGCCGCCCGAGCAGCGCCAGCGCCGCGGTGACCAGCAGCGCACCGAGCGCGACCGGGACGAGCAGCGGCCACCACCGGTTGTCCACGAACGGGAACGTGCGCTGGGCCCAACCGATGGGCGACACCCAGGACAGCGCGCCACTGCCGACGTCGCCCGCGGCCCGCAGGACGAACGCGGCGCCGAGGACGAGCGCGACAGCCCCGTACGCGGCGCGGGTGCTCTCGAACACCTGCACCGCCACGGCGGTGAGCGCGGCGAAGGTCATCCCGACCGCGGCGACGGACACTCCGAACAGGACGGACCCGGCCGGCGGAAGCCCTGTCCCGGCGGTCACGGCGAACAGCAGCACCGCCACAGCCAGGTTGGCCAGGAGGGCCAGGCCGAGGACGGCGGCGAGCGTGGCGGCACGACCCACCCGGGCCGAGCGGACGAGCTCGGCGCGGCCGGACTCCTCGTCGGCGCGGGTGTGCCGGCCGACGAGGAACATGTTCATCAGCGCGACGAGGATCGAGACGAACGCGAGGATCTCGAACGCGACCTCACCGCCGATCGTCTCCAGCAGCCGGACCGGCCCGCTCATCGCGATCACGGCGGTGTTGCCGCCCAGGGTCCGGCGCAGGTTCGCGAGATCCTCCGGTGTGTCGTAGAGGTTCTGGCTCTGCGTCGACTGGACGAGCACCAGCAGCGTGGCGCCCGCCAGCCACCACGGCAACGCGAACCGCTCGCGGCGCAGCATGAACCGCAGCAGGCCACCCGCGCCGGTCACCGGGCCACCGCCGCCGCGGTCGGGGTCTCCTCGTCGCCGTAGTGCCGCAGGAACATCTCCTCCAGCGTCGGCGGCGTGCTCGTCAGGCTCCGCACACCCAGCGGGGCGAGCCGGCGGACCACGGCGTCGAGCTGCGCGGTGTCCACGTCGAAGCGGGCATGGTGGTCGTCGACGACCAGGTCATGGACGCCGGGCAGTGCGTCGATGCCGGACAGCGGCTGGGCCGTCTCCACCGCTATCGAGGTGCGGGTCAGGTGGCGCAGCTCGCGCAGCGTGCCGGTCTCGACCGTGCGCCCGAGCCGGATGATGCTCACCCGGTCGCAGAGCGCCTCCACCTCGGCGAGGATGTGGCTGGAGAGCAGGACCGTGCGGCCTTCTTCCTTGGCCTGGTGGACGCAGTGCTGGAACTGCGCCTCCATCAACGGGTCCAGGCCCGACGTGGGCTCGTCGAGCAGCAGCAGCTCGGCGTCCGAGGCGAGCGCGGCGACGAGGGCCACCTTCTGCCGGTTGCCCTTGGAGTAGGTGCGGGCCTTCTTGCGCGGGTCGAGGTCGAACCGCTCGAGCAGCTCGTCCCGGCGTGCGCGGTGCAGGCCGCCGCGCATCCGGCCGAGCAGGTCGATCACCTCACCGCCGGTGATGGTGGGCCAGAGCGTGACATCGCCCGGCACGTACGCGATCCGGCGGTGCAGGGCGACGGCGTCCCGCCACGGGTCCTGCCCGAGCATCCGCGCGGTGCCGGCGTCCGGGCGCAGCAGGCCGAGCAGGACACGGATCGTCGTGGTCTTGCCGCTTCCGTTGGGGCCGAGGAAGCCGTGCACCTCGCCGGACCCGACCGTCAGGTCGAGCCCGTCGAGCGCGACGGACCGGCCGAAAGACTTGGTGAGGCCGGCGATCTCGATCGCCGGACCGTTCGCAGCGTTCACGTCGATGCTCCTCATAGGACGAGGCGAGGAAGAGGGCGCGCGTTCATGCGCGCGAAGAGAAGCCCGGTGTCGCGGGCGGGTGGCTACTGGGCCGCGTCAGCGGCGACGTCGTCCGGGGGCGGCGGGTCCGGGACGTACATCAGGTAGTCGTCGAGCATCGAGCGGTCGACGAGTAGGCCTTGCGCGAGCAGCTCCAACTCGGGCGCCGTGATCTCGCGCACGCACCGCCGAAAGGCCGGAGCGGCGACATCCACATCGACGGATGCCATGAGATGAGGTTAAACACTCGTTCAATCGCTGCATAGCCCGCGGCAGGACCCGCCGCGTCAAGAACTCGTCAAGATCGGCATCAGCCGCCCGCCAACCACCGGGAGACCTGGGCGTGTTCAGCTCCGTGGATCAGGAGCGCTGTGCTGGTACGCGGTGAGGTAGGCGAGTGCCTCGGCGCTGCGGCTGCCTGGCCCCGGCGTGCCGACGAGCAGTTGCTGGCCGGGCGCGTCGCGTACCTCGAAGGTCTGATATGTCAGCTCTATCCGTCCGACGCCCGGGATCTGGAAGACCTTGGACAACCGGGTCAGGCCGCGCACCGTCTGGTCCTCCCACAAGGCCCGGAACTCCGGCGAAGCCTCTCGCAGGTCGGCGACAAGCGCCTGGATCTCCGGGTCGTCGGGGAACAGCCCGGCGTTGAGACGCAGGGCGTGCACGGTGTTCTCCGTCAGGATGGGCCAGTCGAGGAAGACGGACCGTGCCTGGGGATGCTGGAACAGCACCCGCAGCATGTTGGTCGTGCCCGCGAACGGCGCGAGCAGCGCGGCGGCTACCCGGTTGGTGGCGAGCACGTCGAATGCGGGGTTCAGCACGTACGCGGCCGAGGTCGGGAAGCTCTCCAACAGTCGCAGCAGTTCGGGGTGGACCAGGTCGCGGGAGGCGTTCGGGCCGATCCGGGGATTCAGTCCGGCGAGCCGGAACAGGTGGCCGCGCGCGTCCCTGTCGAGCCGTAGCGCCCGGCCGATCGCGTCGAGGAGCTGTGCGGACGGGTTGCGTTCACGGCCCTGTTCGAGGCGGGCGTAGTAGTCGACGCTCACCCCGGCCAGCACGGCGATCTCCTCGCGGCGCAGCCCGGCCACCCGGCGGTCGCCTCCCCCGCGCAGTCCGACGTCGGCGGGGTCGACCCGGGCACGCTGGGCCCGGAGGAACTCGCCCAGATCATTGCCGCGCACGTCAATCAGCCTAGATCCGCTGGTCGGAGGCCTGCCAGGGTGCCGTACTCCCTGGAAGACGCGGCCTTCTCCGGTCGGGCGAGGAGCGCGACGGTGGACGCCGGACGCGAAGCCGTCGCCATCCTCACCGTTCACAGGAGCTCTCCCATGTCGCACTCGCCGACAGTTGCCACGAACCTGACCATGACGATCGGCGGTGCCGCGGTGTCGGGCAGGTCGTCGTTCGAGGTGGTCAACCCCACCGACGAAGCCCTCATCGCGTACGCGCCGGAATGCACCCGGGAGCAACTCGACCACGCGGTGCTCGCCGCCCGCACCGCCGCGCGCACCTGGGCCGCCGTGCCGTTCGCGCAGCGGCGGCGGCTGTTGCACGAGATGGCCGACGTGATCGACGCCCACGTCGACGAGCTCGGCCGGCTCGTCACCGCCGAGCAGGGCAAGCCGTCGGCGGTGGCCGCGGCCGAAGTGGCCGGACTGGCCTACTGGCTGCGCGAGACCGCGGCCCTGACACTGCCGGAGACGGTGAACGAGGACAGCGGCGAGCGCCTCTCGGTGACCCGCCGGGTGCCGCTGGGCGTGGTCGCCGCGATCACCCCGTGGAACTACCCGATGGGGCAGCTCTCCTTCAAGCTCGGACCGGCACTCCTGGCCGGCAACACCGTGGTGGTGAAGCCCTCGGCGTTCACCCCGCTGTCCACCCTGCGGCTCGGCGAGCTGCTGCGCGACGTCCTGCCGGCCGGCGTGCTCACCGTCGTCTCGGGGAGCGGGGACCTGGGCGCCTGGCTCAGCGGACACCCCGGCATCGACAAGGTCAGCTTCACCGGTTCCACCGCGACAGGTCGCGCGGTCATGGCGGGCGCCGCGCCGACCCTGACCCGGATCACGCTTGAGCTCGGCGGCAACGATCCGGCGATCGTCCTGCCCGACGTGGACGTGCCGAGCATGGCGGAGAAGTTG
This sequence comes from Asanoa siamensis, assembly GCF_016862555.1. Lineage (GTDB taxonomy): Bacteria > Actinomycetota > Actinomycetes > Mycobacteriales > Micromonosporaceae > Asanoa > Asanoa siamensis. The sequence continues at coordinate 33,100 of NZ_BONE01000033.1, forward strand.
TTCTGGGCGGCGTTCAGCAACACCGGGCAGATCTGCCTCGCCGTCAAGCGGGTCTACATCCATGCCGACATCTACGACGAACTGACGCGGAGCCTCGCCGACTACGCCGCCACGATCCGGATGGGTGACCCGACCCAGGAGGGAACTCAGCTCGGCCCGATCTCCAACCGTCGCCAGTACGAGACGGTGCTCGACCTGATCGAGGACTGCCGGCGACAGGGGCACACGTTCCTGACCGGCGGGACGCCCGCGCCGCGGCCGGGATTCTTCGTACCCGTGACGCTGGTCGACAACCCGCCGGAAGAGTCGCGGATCGTACGCGAGGAGCAGTTCGGCCCCGTCCTGCCGCTGCTGCGCTTCGACGACGTCGACGACGTCGTGGCCCGCGCCAACGCCGGCGAGTACGCCCTCGGCGCCTCGGTCTGGTCGGCCGACCCCGACGCCGCGCTCGCCATCGCCCGCCGGCTCGACGCCGGCACCGTCTGGGTCAACGAGATCATGCACCTGACACCGCAGGTCGCCTTCGGCGGCCGCAAGCAGTCGGGCATCGGCGTGGAGAGCGGCCACGAAGGGCTGCTCGAGTTCACCGAGGCACAGACCATCACCGTCCGGCGGGGCTGACATGCGTGCGTCGGTGCTCAGGGAGTTCGGTGGTCCGCTGGCCCTCGCGGAGATCGCGCGGCCGGTGGCCGGTCCCGGACAGGTGCTGGTCCGGGTGACGGCCAGCGGTGTCAACCCGTTGGACACCAAGATCCGGGCGGGCAGGGCCGCCCATGCCCGGGTCCATCCGCCGGCGGTGCTCGGCATGGACCTGGCCGGCGTCGTGGCCGAGGTCGGTGCGGGCGTCACCGGGTTCGCTCCCGGCGACGAGGTGTACGGCCTGACCGGCGGCGTGGGCGATCTGCAGGGGTCGCTGGCCGAGTACGCCGCCGTGGATGCCCGCCTGCTCGCCCGCAAGCCGGAGTCGTTGACACCGCGCGAGGCCGGCGCCCTACCCCTGGCCGTCGTCACCTCGTGGGAGGCGCTGGTGGACCGGGCGCGGGTGACCGCCGGCCAGCGGGTGCTGATCCACGGGGGCGCGGGCGGCGTGGGGCACGTGGCCATCCAGATCGCGCGCGCCCGCGGCGCCCAGGTGTTCGCCACCGGATCGCCGCGAAGCCTGCGCACGATCGCCCGTCTCGGGGCGACGCCGATCGATTACACCACCACGCCCGTCGAGGACTACGTCGCGGAACACACGGCCGGCGAGGGCTTCGACATCGTCTTCGACACCATCGGCGGCGCGACCCTCGACCTGTCCTTCCATGCCGTCCGCCGCTACACCGGACACGTCGTCAGCGCGCTCGGCTGGGGTACGCACAGCCTCGCGCCACTGTCGTTCCGCGGCGCCACGTACTCCGGCGTCTTCACCCTGATGCCGATGCTGACCGGTCATGGACGCGAGCACCACGGAGAGATCCTGCGCGCGGCCGGCGCGCTGGCCGACACGGGAGCGCTACGGCCGCTGCTCGATCCACGACCGTTCACACTGGCCACCGTCGGCGACGCCCACGCCTTGGTGGAGAACGGCACCAACAACGGCAAGGTCGTCGTCTCGCTATGAGATCCGCGGGGGAAGCGCGACCGTTTCGCCGGCGACATCGATCGCGACCTTGCCGTGGAGTGCGTACGATCGCCTGTTCTCCAGGAGTTCGTGGGCCTCGCCCATGCGGGCGAGCGGAAGGGTCGCGCCGATGATCGGCTTCACGAGGCCGCGTTCGACCAGTGTGGTGAGCCCGTCCAGCTTTCCTCGGTTCTGCCGGGCGAAGACGAAGTGGTAGGCGGTGTTCCGGCCCCACGCCTCGATGAGGTTCTGCGGCTGCGGGATGTCCACAATGCTGACTACACGGCCGAAGTCGGTGAGTGTCAGCGGGCTTCGGGTGAGCGTGTCGCCGCCGATGGTGTCGAAGACGACCTCGACCCCCTTGCCCCGCGTCATCTCGGACACGGCGTCGACGTAGTCCGTCGACGTGAAGTCGATCGCTTCATCCGCTCCGAGAGCGCGCACGAACTCGTGGTCGCCGGCCTTCGCGGTGGTGATGACTCGTGCGCCGATCGCCTTCGCGATCTGGATCGCGATCGTGCCGACACCGCCCGCCCCGCCGTGGATGAGGATCGTCTCCCCCACGGTGAGCGCGGCCCGCGTGACCAGGGACTCCCAGACCGTCGCGCCGACGAGGGTCAGGCTCGCCGCCTCCAGGTGACTGAGGTTCTCCGGCTTCCGGCCGACGAGGTCGACATCGGCGACGTGCTGCTCGGCGTAGGAGCCGGGGCCACCGAAGATCCGGGGCGTGTAGTACACCGCATCGCCGGCGTCGAACTCGGTCACGTGGGATCCGACTTCCTCGACCACGCCGGAGATGTCGTGCCCGATGATCGCCGGAAGCGGCACCTGGTCCGCGTAGTCTCCGCGACGGATCTGATAGTCGAGCGGGTTGACGGCGGTCGCATGGACGCGCACCCGCACCTGGCGGGGTTCGACCCGCAGCACGGAGACGTCGCGCAACTCGAAAGCATCGACCCCTCCGAAACGGGCGAGCACGACAGCCTTCATCGGATCAGTGTCGCGCGCTCGCCGACCAGACAGGCATCCTTGGCCCGACCACGCGCGCACCACCGCCCCACACTGGTCGGCAGCTCACGACACGACCACCACAGGCACCACCTATTCGCCTCGAGAGTCCAGGACGCGCCGGATGATCTCGGTCGTCGAAACAGCCGCGGTGTACGGCACGTAGCGGAAGATGCCCGCGGCCGCGGCGTCGCCGTAGATGTCGTGCACCACCTCCATCGGCAGGTCATCGCCGTGCGCGACCAGGGAGATGTCGTGACAACTGATGAAGTCGGCGGTGACTCGGAAGGGCGCCGGAGCGATGACCTCGTCGACGAACCGGCACGCACTAATGACCGCCACGCGCTCGTCCAACGACATGATCGGCCTGCGCTTGTAACGCGCGATCGTCTCGTCGTCCAGGACGCCGACAACGAGCGAATCGCCGAGTGCGCGGGCCGCTTTGAAGAGATTCACATGGCCGCGGTGGAACAGATCTCCGGGCCACGTCCACATAGACCCTCGAATCGCGACTCGTCCCACCGCGTCGGCTGCTGACCTGCTCCATCAGGTGATCATGTCAGCCGGCCGGCCATCCTGCCGCGTCCGCGGGATAGGCGCGGGTTTCCGTCGCCTTGACCGCGGCCCAGACGTGGCGGCCGAGGGTGAGGTCGAGCTGCGCGGCGGCGGCGGGGGTGATGTCGGCGGCCGCGGCGATCGGGCCGTCGAGTTGGAGTCGAAGGTTGTCGCCGTGGCGCTGGATGGCCGCGATCGTGGCCGGCCAGGTGTTGCGCGGGCTGCCGGTCGGCCGTTCAATGTGGACGGCCACGGCGACCGGGGGGAACGCGACGAACGCCTCGCCGTCGACGGAGTCGGTGGTCATCAGCGTCAGGTCACCCGCGATGTCGACCCTGCCGCCCACGGCCCGGCCCCGGTAGAGGTTGAGTCCGACGAGGCGGGCGACGTAGTCCGTACGCGGTTGGGCGGTGATCTCGGCGGCGTCGCCCTCCTGGACGACCCGGCCGCCTTCGAGGATGACGAGCCGGTCGGCGAGGACCAGCGCGTCGAGCGGGTCGTGCGTGACCAGCAGTGTCGCGCCTGGATGCGCGGCGAGGTGGCGGTGCAGTTCGGCGCGGGTGTCCAGGCGGGTACGGGCGTCGAGCGCCGCGAGTGGCTCGTCGAGGAGCAGCAGTTCGGGCTCGACGGCGAGGGCACGGGCGAGTGCGACGCGCTGTGCCTGGCCGCCGGATAGCTGCCGCGGCTTGCGGCGCGCGTGGTCACCGAGCCCCACCCGGTCCAGCCACGCCGCGGCGACCGTATGCGCTTCCTTGCGGCCTGTGCCGTGACTGCGCGGGCCGAAGGCCACGTTCTCGAGCGCGGTCAGGTGCGGGAACAGCAGATAGTCCTGGAAGACCACGCCGATCGGCCGGTGCTCGGCGGGCACCCAGCGCCGGGCCCGGGCGTCGTCGAGTTCGCGGTCGCGCAGCCGGATGTGCCCGTCGGTCAACGGTACGAGACCCGCCAGCGCGCGCAGCGCCGTGGTCTTCCCGGCGCCGTTGGGACCGAGCAGCGCGACGACTTCGCCGGGGTCGATGCGCAGGTCGATGTCGAGGCGGAAGGCGCCGCGGTCGACGACGATGCGGCTGTCGACGAGTGGGCCGGTCATGGAGCCGTGATCCAGCGATCGCGCAGGCCGGCGAGGATGACCACCGACACCACCAGCAGGATGAGGCTCAGCACGATCGCGCCGTCGAGGTCCTGTTCGAGGGTGAGGTAGACGGCCAGCGGCATCGTCTGCGTCCTGCCCGGGAAGTTGCCCGCGAAGGTGATGGTCGCGCCGAACTCGCCGAGCGCGCGGGCCCAGCACAGCACGGCGCCGGCAGCGATCCCGGGCGCGACGAGCGGGAGGGTGACACGCCGGAAGGTGGTCCACCGCCCGGCGCCGAGCGTCGCGGCCGCCTCCTCGAAGCGGGTGTCGGCGCCCCGCAACGCGCCTTCGACGGCGATGACGAGGAACGGCATGGCGACGAACGCCTCGGCCAGGACGACGCCCTTGGTGGTGAACGCGAACGTCAGCCCGAACGCCTGGTCGAGCCATTCGCCGAGCAGCCCGCGGCGGCCGAACACCAGCAGCAGCGCGAGACCGCCGACGACGGGCGGCAGCACCAGCGGCACGGTCACCAGCGCACGGACCAGGCGGCGGCCGGGAAACTCGACGCGCGCCAGCAACCAGGCCAGTGGGACGCCCAGCACGAGGCAGAGGATCGTCGCGAGCGTCGACGTCTCCAGCGACAGCCGCAGCGCGGTGAGGACCTGCGGGTCGGTCAGGCGCTGCGGCAGCGTCGCCCACGGCGCCCGGATCAGCAGCCCCGCCAGCGGAAGCACGAGGAAGGCCAGGGCGAGGATCGCCGGGAGGACCAGGACCACGGGGGTACGGCCGACGCGCCGCCGGAACCGGGGTTTCCTGGCGCCGGCGGCGTCTGTGGTGGTCACTACGGGGCCTGGAAGCCGGCGTCCGTCAGGACCTTCTCCCCGGGGTCGGAGGTCACGTAGTCGACGAACGCCTGGCCGCCCGCCTTGTTGGGGGCGTCCTTCAGCACGACGATCGGGTAGTCGTTGACGGCCTGGGCCGACTCGGGGAAGTCGACCGCGTCGACGCTGCTCGCGGCGGCCTTGGCGTCGGTGCGGTAGACCAGGGCGGCGTCGACCTCGCCGAGGGTCACCTTGGACAGGGCGGCCTTGACGTCCTGCTCCTGGGTCACCGGCGTGACGTTCGCGCCGGAGGCGGCCAGCGCCTTCTTGGCCGCGGCGCCGCACGGCACCTGCGCGGCGCAGAGCGCCACCTTGACGTCGGACTTGCTCAGGTCGGGCAGCCCCTGGATGCCCTTCGGGTTGCCCTTGGCGACGGCGATGACCAACTGGTTCTTGGCGAAGATCGTCGGCTGCCCCTCCGCGTTGCCGGCGTCGGTGACGGTCTTCATGTTGGCCGGCGCCGCCGAGGCGAAGACGTCAGCCGGGGCGCCCTGGTTGATCTGCGTCGCGAGCGCCGACGATCCGGCGAAGTTGACGATCACCTTGGTGCCGGGGTTGGCGGCCTCGAAGTCCTTGCCGATCTGGGTGAACGCCTCCGTCAGCGACGCCGCGGCGAAGACGGTGATGTCGCCGGTGCCCGCCGGTGCGCCGACGGTGCCGCTCGACTCGTCGCCGCTGCCGCAGGCGCCAAGGGCCAGCAGGGCGGTCGCCGCCAGGCCGGCCACCACCCCGCGTATCGAACGTGTGATCACGCTTGTCACAGCACAACGCTAGCAGTCGCATCTGCCGCGCGAAACGGCTATCGGGGCTCGCTTTCGCGGCGAACGTAGCCTTCGATAGTTCGCAGTTGCGCGCGTAACAGCGACCAACGAGGCCCGCGCGACCGGCGAATCAAACGAGTAGATCTTGACGTTTTCTTGACGGGTGTGGCCGGGTCGGGCCGGCAGGATGGACGCCGGTGGCGCGACGTCGAGAGGGCCGATCGGTGCACATGGAGTCTTCGCCGGCGGCAGCGCCCGGTGGTCGCGACGTCGTGCGGGCGGCCGTGGTGGTCGGCGCGCTCGGTGTCGTGTTCGGTGACATCGGGACCAGCCCGATCTACACGATCCAGACCGTCTTCAACCCCGCCGACCCGCACCCGGTGCCGGTCAGCAGCGGCAACGTGTACGGCGTCGTGTCGCTGGTGTTCTGGTCCGTGATGCTCATCGTCACCTTGACCTATGTCTCGCTCGTGATGCGGGTCAGCAACCAGGGGCAGGGCGGCATCATGGCCCTGATCACCCTGCTGCGCCGGGTGACCGGCCGGCGGCGGGGCAGTGCGCTGGTGCTGGCCGGGCTCGGGGTGTTCGGCGCCGCCCTGTTCTTCGGCGACAGCATGATCACGCCGGCGATCTCGGTGCTGTCCTCGATCGAGGGCCTCAAGGTGGTGCAGCCCAGCCTCGCGGACGCCGTCGTGCCGATCACCGCCGTGATCATCGTGCTGCTCTTCCTCGTCCAGCGGCTGGGCACGGCCGCGGTCGGCCGGTTCTTCGGCCCGGTGATGATCGCCTGGTTCCTGGCGATCGGCGCCTGCGGTGTCGGCGGGATCGTCGAGAACCCGGGCATTCTTCGCGCGCTGTCCCCGTCGTACGCGATCACGTTTCTGACCGGGCATTTCCACATCGCGTTCTACGCCCTCGCGGCGATCGTGCTCGCGGTCACCGGCGCCGAGGCGCTGTATGCCGACATGGGGCACTTCGGCCGGCGGGCGATCACCCGCGGCTGGCTGCTGCTGGTGCTGCCGTCCTGCACGCTCAGCTACTTCGGCCAAGGCGCGTTGATCCTTAAGGACCAGAGCAACATCAGCAGCCCGTTCTTCCTGCTGACTCCCGACTGGGCCCGGTTGCCGATGGTCGTGCTCGCGACCGCCGCGACCGTCATCGCCTCGCAGGCCGTCATCACCGGCGCCTTCTCGGTGGCGAGCCAGGCGGCCCAGCTGGGCTACCTGCCCCGGGTCCGGATCGCGCACACGTCGGCGTCGACGATCGGCCAGATCTACGTGCCGTGGATCAACTGGTTGCTGATGGTCGCGGTGCTGACGCTCGTCTTCGCGTTCCGCAGCTCCGCCGCTCTGGCGTACGCCTTCGGCATGGCGGTCGTCGCGACCATCACGATCACGACCCTGGTCTTCTTCTATCTCGCCCACGTCCGCTTCAGGACTCCACTATGGATCACGATCGTCGGCGCGGGCTTCCTGTTGGCGATGGACCTGTTGTTCCTCGGGGCCAACCTGACCAAGCTGTTGCACGGCGCGTGGCTGCCGTTGCTGATCGCCGTGGTCGCGTTCGCGGTGATGACGACCTGGCAGCGCGGGCGGCAGGTGGTCACGCGCGAACGCGCCGAGGCCGAGGGCCCGCTGCGGGAGTTCGTCGCCGACCTGCACGACCACGCCGGCACGTTCACGCGGGTGCCCGGCACGGCGGTGTTCCTCAATCGCGGCAAGGAGACGGCACCCTTGGCGTTGCGGGCCAACGTCGAGCACAACCACGTGCTGCACGAGCACGTGCTGATCCTGTCGATCGAGACGGAGACCGTGCCGTACGTGCCGGACAGCGCGCGGATCGAGGTCGACGACCTCGGCTACGCGGAGGACGGGATCGTGCACGTCATCGCCCGGTACGGCTACATCGAGACGCCGAACGTCCTCGCCGCCCTGGCGCTGCTGCGACCGGACCGCACCGAGGGCACGGCCGCCCTCGAGGGTGCCTCGTACTTCCTGTCGAAGATCGAGCTGACCCGCGGCGACGCGCCCACGATGGCGGGCTGGCGGAAGCGGCTGTTCATCGCGACGTCGTACGTCACGGCCGACGCCGCCGAGTACTTCGGCCTGCCGCGCGAACGTACCGTCATCATGGGCTCCCGCATCGCGGTCTGAGCACGGCTGGCCATCATCGAAAACTGGTTGCCCGTCGATCTCGCCTCGCTGATCCTGGCTCGGTGGACGTCAAAGACGCGGTGCGGGCCTGGCAGAGCGATGGCTTCGTGATCCTTCCCGGGTTTCTGCCCGCGGCCGAGTTGACCGCCGCCACCAAGGAACTGGACCTGCTGTTTCCCTCCGCCGACGGGTTCCATGACGGCACCGATCCGCGGCGGGGGCGTTTCGTCGGCGACGAGTTCGCCGGGATCGACACCTTTCCGTTCGCCAGCACGGAGATCAGCCTCCTGGCCGTGAACGATCGCATCCTGGGGTTGGCCGCAGCCCTGCTGCAGGACGACGACGTTCACCTCTACGGGGCGGAGGCCTGGGCGAAATACACCGGCGCCTGCGACTACGACCAGGACCTCCACCGCGACTACCTCGGCCACACCATTCTCGTGCCCAGCACCACACCCGGGTGCCAGCAGGTCGAGATGTTCGTGTTCCTCAACGACGTGTTCGAGGATCTCGGGCCGCCGCATCTTGTCTCCCGCGCGCACACCGCCCACCTGCCCGCCGTGCCCAACTGGTTGCTCCGCCCCGGGCACGAGGGCGCCGGCCGCTTCGTGGGGCGCGCCGACCCGGCGCTCTACGACGCCGAAGTGTCCGGAGCCGGGCCCGCGGGCACCGTCATCGCCTTCGAGGCCGGGACCTTCCATCGCGGCACGCAGTTGCGCGCACCGGGCGGCGCCCGCTACAGCATGCATCTGAGCTTCCGGCCATCGAGCCTCCACTGGGGACACCGGGTCGGGTGGGCGATGAAGAGCTACTCCGACGAGTGGGCCGAGTTCGTCCACCGCGCCACCCCGCGTCAGCTCCAGTCGCTCGGCTTCCCGCCGCCCGGACATCCTTACTGGACGCCCGAAACCCTGGCGGGCATGGCCCTGCGCTATCCGAAACTCGACCTCGAGCCCTGGCGCTGAGACTCAGTCCCCGAGCGCCGGTTCGAGGTTCGTCACCGGCACCTCCTCCCGCCGCGGCGCCGGGGCGTGCCGCCCGTCGGTTCGGCGCAGGCCGAACAGCGCTACGGCGGCCGCGCCCAGCATGACGAACGTACCGATCAGATAGCCCCGGTCGAAGCCCTTGACCAAGGCTTCGTTCGCGCCGGCGCCCCGGCCGACGAGATCACTGGTGTACGCCGCGGCGATCGAGCTGATGATCGCGACCCCGATGGCGCTGCCGAGTTGCTGCGACGTGTTGATGAGGCCGGACGCGAGGCCGCTCTCCCCCGGCTGCACGCCGACCGACGCGGTCAGGAACATGGCCGCCCAGGCCAGGCCGGCGCCGATCGCGGTCAGGAGCATGCCCGGCAGGACACCGGCCGCGTACGAGCTGTTCGCGTCACTGAAGCTCAGCGCGAACAGGCCGCCGGCCAGGATGACCAGGCCGGGCAGCAGGGTCGCCTTCGGACCCGCCTTGGCGATGATGCGCTGCGCGAACCTGCTGGCCACGAACATCGCGACCGGCCATGGCACGTACGCCAGGCCGTTCTGGATGGGGCTGAAGCCCTTGACGTCGGCCAGATACAGGGTCGGGAAGAACATCATGACGAACATCCCCGCCCGCATCAGGAACATCGTGGTGTTCGTGACCGCCAGCGCCCGGTGGCGGAAGATGCCCAGCCGGACGAGCGGGTGCCGGGACCGGGCCTCGATCACGAAGAACAGCGCGATGAGCGCGGCGGCTCCGGCGATGATCCACCACACCTTCGCGGAACCCCAGCCCCAGTCGGCGGCATTCACGATGCCGTACACGAGAAGCAGTAGCCCGGCGGTGATGGTGACCGCACCCGGCAGGTCGATCCGGTTCCTCTCCCCCGCGACCCGGTGGCGGCTGTTCGGGATGACGCGCAGGGCGCCGATGACGGCGATCGCCGCGATCGGCACGTTGACCAGGAAGATGGCCCGCCAGCTCAGCCACTCGGTGAGGACGCCGCCGGCCAGCATGCCGGACGCGCTGCCGGACGCCGTGACCGCGCTGAAGACGCCGAGCGCCTTGGCCCGGTCGGCGACGCCCTCGAAGGTGACGATGATGATCGACAGGACGGCCGGCGAGGTGAGCGCGCCGCCCAGGCCCTGCACCGCGCGACCGACGATCAGCGTCTCCGGGTTCTGCGCCAGCCCGTTGACCAACGACGACACACCGAACAGCGCCAGGCCGATGACGAACATGCGCTGCCGGCCGATCAGGTCACCGGCCCGACCGCCGAACAGCAGGAAGCCGCCGAACAACAGGACGTAGACGTTGATGACCCACTGCAGTTGGCCCTGACTCTCGAAGCCCAGGCTCGTGGAGATGGACGGCAGGGACACCGTCACGATGGTCGCGTCGAGCACGACCATGAACTGTCCGATCAGGACGATCCAGAGGATCGCCTTGGAGTTCTTCACTGTTCCCCCGTGCAGGAGCTACGGCCGCGGGGCGCGGCGGTCGGTGGTGCAGGTCTCGGCGCAGACGTCCGCGTCGGGCGCGCCGGCGAGCGTGACCCGCGGGGACTCGTCCCAGGCCTGGGTGATGACGCGCAGGTAGGTGTCGATCTCCTGGGCGCCGGACAGGCCGTAGCGTTCGTCGACGACGGTGAACGGGACGCCGCGCGCCCCGAGCCGCAGCGCCGTCTGATGGTCCGCCCGCACCCGGTCGCGGTAGCGCCGGTCGGTGAGCGCCACACGCACCTCGCCGGCGTCGAAGCCGAGATCCGTGGCGAACGCGACGACGGCGTCGAGGCTGAACAGCGTCCGGCCCTTTCCGAAGTGGTCGCGGTACGCGCGGCGCCAGGCCTCGGTGTTGCCCCCGTGCTCGGCGGCGAAGGCGAGGAACTCGTGGATCAGCTCGGTGTTGCCCATGTCACGGTCCATGACCTCGTAGGGCTGCAGGCCGTCGCGCCAGGCCAGCCGCTCGATCGGCCGGATGTAGTCCTCGGCGGCTTGGCCGACCTTTCCCACCCGGCGCAGCACCTCGCGCTGGGAGATGCCGTCGCCGGTGGGCAGGTCCGGTGCCATCACGAACGACCGGTGCACCACCTCGACCCGGTCCCGGTGGTCGAACCGCGCCAACGCCTCGTCGAGCCGGTAGTTCGCGAGCCCGCACTAGGGGCACACGATGTCCGACCAGATCTCGATCCTCATTCGCATCTCCAACACTTACGACTTGTGCGTAACCACATCGTGCGTCAGGATCAAAGGGCTTACAAAAGGCACTTTTGTGTTCGTACGAGGAAGAGGTGGCGCCCGTGCCAACCGCGGCGGACTTTCGTGCGGCCGGACTCCGGCTTCCCGGGCCCTGCGAGGAATGGGCCGACGACGCGGGGTTCATCCGGGGGGTCGTCGATCGCGTCGGCGACAAGTGGACCGTTCTCGTGATCGGCACGCTCGGCGACGGGCCGCGCCGCTACACCGACCTCCAGCAGGCGATCCCCGGCATCTCCCAGCGCATGCTCACCCTGACGCTCAAACACCTCACCCGCGACGGCCTCGTCGAGCGCACGGCCTATCCGGAGGTCCCACCCCGGGTCGAATACGCGCTGACCGGCCTCGGCCAGTCGCTACTGAGCTCGGTCCTGGCGCTGGCCCGGTGGGCCTACGACCACCGCGACGACATCCGCACCCACCGCGCGACGTTCGACCGGACGAACACCGCCTGAAGCCCCGCTCCACGGTCGTCCGCATCGGAGGGCGACAGAACAGCTCCGTCGTACGCGGGCGGTTGTGTAGGCGTCGCTCGTGCGGGTAGCCCGTCCTGGGAGCGACGTGAGGAGCATGGACATGAAGGCTGTCGTCTACAGGGCCCCGTACAAGGTATCCGTCGAGAATGTCGATGATCCAAGATCGAACAACCTGGTGACGCCGTCATCCGGGTGACCACCGCCAACATCTGCGGATCGGACCTGCATCCCTACGAGGGCCGCGCGTCGATGGACCCGGGCATGGTCTTCGGCCACGAGAACATGGGCGTCGTGGAGGAGGTCGGCCCCGGCGTCGACCGGATCAAGGTCGGCGACCGGGTGTCGGTGCCGTTCAACCTCGCCTGCGGTACGTGCCGCAACTGCAACGACGGATTCACCTCCGCCTGCCTGCGGGCGAACCCCTCCGGTCAGCCCGGCGCCGGCTACGGCTACCCGATGATGGGCCCCTACTGGGGCGGGCAGGCCGAGTTCCTGCGCGTGCCGTGGGCCGACTTCAACCTGCTCGAACTGCCGGCCGGCACGGAGCACGAGAACGACTTCACGATGCTGTCCGACATCTTCCCCACGGGCTACCACGGCACCGAACTGGCCGGCGTCGCCCCGGGCAAGACGGTGGCGATCTACGGCGCGGGGCCGGTGGGGCTGATGGCCGCACACAGCGCGGTGCTGCGCGGCGCCTCTCAGGTCTTCGTCGTCGACAAGGAGGCCGACCGGCTGGCGCTGGCCACCGAGTACGGCGCCACCGCCGTCGACTTCTCGCAGGTCGACCCGACCGAGACCATCATGGACGCCACCGACGGCTTCGGCGTCGACTGCGGCGTCGAGGCGGTCGGCTACCAGGCGCACGACCAGACCGGCGAGGAACACCCGGAGCTGGCCCTGGACCAGCTCGTCGGCGTCGTCCGCGCCACCGGCGGCTTGGGCGTCGTCGGCGTCTACGTGCCCGAGGACCCGCAGGCGGCCACGGAGCAGGCGAAGCAGGGACGGGTCGCGTTCGACTTCGGCGCCGCCTGGACCAAGGGACTGCGGATCGGCACGGGCCAGTGCCCGGTCAAGGCGTACAACCGCCACCTCCGCGACCTGATCATCCGCGGCGAGGCGCATCCGTCGAAGATCGTCTCGCACGAGCTGCCGCTCGACCAGGCGGTCGAGGCCTACGACCACTTCGACAAGCGCGAGGACGGCTGGACGAAGGTCCTCCTAGGCCCAGGCCGGTCCGCCTGACGCCCAGGCACCGGCGCTCCTGCTCACGGGCGGGGCGCCGGTGCGAGGGTGGCCGCGCCGAAGGAGACCGAGAAGCGCTTGCACCAGATCGCGGCGCTCGTCAGTTGGTCCAGGTTCGTGCCCGCCGGGATCGCGTACGCCTGATCGCCCTTGTTGCCCTTGAGCTCTCCGAGCTCGACCCAGGCGCCGTCGTCGAAGACGCGCCACCCGCCCGCGCCGGACCGCACCGGCTGGTCGGAGAGCCATACGCGCAGGTCCGGGCCGTTGGAGGTGTCGAGGCCGACCAGCTCGAGCACGTGCGATCCGTCGACGTTCAGCACGATCCGCGCCAGGCCGCTGGTGTCGTGCTCGTGGCTGACGAACTGTCCCTGCCGCACGACCGACGGTCGAGAAGCCGCGGCGGGGGCCGGCGACGCCGGGCTCGGGCTCGGCGACGCCGGGACCGCGGCCAACGACTCGTTGACCTCACGGTCGGTGACGAGTTTCCACGGCTGGAACCAGTAGAGGCCGACCCCCGCGCCGAAGACGAGGAGCACCACCGCGACCCACACCAACGGCCGGCGAAGCAGACGCGCGATCACGCTTTGAGTAGACCGCGAATCGGTCGGGAAAGTCCTTACCGAACGGTGACGACTCGCGGTGAATAACGGGCCGGGCGGGGTATTCGGACGTCATGGCTACGACGAAGCAGACGAAGGCCGCAAGGTCCAACGTGCGTAAAGCCCAGGCCGGGGCCAAGGCGAACAAGTCGATCTCGAAGATGCCCGCCAAGACCCGCACCGCGTTGGGGAAGCAGGGCGCGGCGGTCGCGCAGCGGAAGCGGACCGGGTCGAGCGAGCCGAAGACCCGGGCGGAGTCGTACGAGATGGCGAAGAAGCGGAACCTGCCCGGCCGGTCGAAGATGGGCCGCGACGAGTTGGCCAAGGCGTTGGGTCAGTGAGGCGGCTGCCGTTCGATCCGGACCGTGACCTGGCGGCCCGCCCCGGCTAGCTGGTCCAGGCCCGCGTTCACGACGCCCAGGCGGACCAGGCCCGGGGCGGGCACCGTCTGACCGAGATCGGCGTAGTAGATGGCCAGCACCTCGGTCGAGGGCCAGAAGTAGATCTCTCCCGGGGTCGGGTCGTGGATCGGTGCCGCACCCTCGACCGCCAACGTGTGCGGCAGCCGCCCGGACTTCGCCTGCCCCCACACGTCCCGCAGCCGCACGGTCAACGGCAGCATGGCGGTGAACTCCTGCGCCGCGGGAGTGTCGGCCAGGGCCGCGGTGACCGTCTGGCCGTCGAACCGCAGCACCACGCCGGCGCCCGACGGCGCGGCCGGCAACGTCGAGTCGGGCGCCGGTCCGGCCAAGGTCGAACAGCCCGACAGCACGGCGGTCGCTGTCACGACAACCACAAGGCGCGTCCACGAGGTCACGCACCCAGCACACCCGCGCCGGGCGGCGCCAGGAAGTCACTGGCGATGGGTGTACTGCCAGTACGTTCCCCGCGCCGGGCGCGCGCCGTACCGTCGGTGTCGTGGACAACCGGGTCGAGGTGCGTGAGTTCCTGACCTCGCGCCGTGCGAAGGTCAGCCCCGCGCAGGCCGGCCTTCCCGTCAGCGGGCACCGCCGGGTCCCGGGGCTGCGGCGCAGCGAGGTGGCGGCGCTGGCCGGGATGAGCGTGGAGTACTACGCGAAACTCGAACGCGGCTCCCTGGCCGGCGTCTCCGCCGGTGTCCTCGAGGCGATCGCCGGCGCCCTGCGACTCGACGACGCCGAACGGGCGCACCTGCTCCGCCTGGCCCAGGCGGCCGACGGCAGCCTCCGCAGCCCCCGCCGCCGCAGCCGGCAGACCGTGCGCCCGAGCCTGCAGTGGTCGCTCGACGCCATCACCACGCCGGCCGGCGTCGGCAACGACCGGCTGGACCTGCTGGCCACCAACCACCTCGGCCGCGCCATGTTCAGCGACCTCTACGCGGGCGCGAGCACCACGCCGAACTTCGCCCGGTACATCTTCCTCGACAGCGCCGCCCGCCGGTTCTATCCCGACTGGGACCTGGCCGCCGAGACAGCCGTCGCGAACCTGCGCACCGCGGCCGGCAAGAATCCCCACGACAAGGGCCTGCAGGACCTCGTCGGCGAGTTGTCGACCCGCGGCGACGAGTTCCGCCGCCTCTGGGGCGCCCACAACGTGCGTACGCATGGGGCCGGGGTCAAACACTTCCACCACCACGTCGTCGGCGACCTCACCCTCGCCTACGAAAGCCTCGACCTGCGCGCCGAACCGGGCCTCGCCATGACCATCTACGCCGCCGAGCCCGGCTCACCGACCGCCCACGCGCTCACCCTCCTCGCGTCCTGGGCCGCCACCACCGGGCTCGAGGTCCGTGGCAAGCTCATGTCCCGTGACCGATGATCTCGCGAACGACCACCCGCACGGCCCGCTGATCGCACAGGCCATCGAGGCTCGTCCGTGAGGGCCGTCATCGGCACGACGGCGGTCGCGTTCATCATCTCGCTGTTCGGCACGCCGGTGGCCATCCGGGTCTTCACGGCGCTCAAGGCGGGCCAGCCGATCCGATCCATCGGGCCGGCCACCCACCTGAGCAAGAAGGGCACGCCCACGATGGGCGGCGTCGCCTTCATCGTGGCGACCGTGCTGGCCTACGTCGCCGGGCACCTCGCCCTGACCACGCTGCCCGAGCGGCAGATCGCGCAGGAGGGGCCGACCATGACGGCCCTCGTCCTGCTCGGGCTGCTGGTCTTCTGCGGCGTGGTCGGGTTCTTCGACGACATCCTCAAGGTGCGGCGGCGCAACTCCGACGGCCTGTCCGCCAAGGGCAAGCTGCTCGGCCAGGCGCTGGTCGGCGGCGGGTTCGGCGTCGCCGCGCTCTACGTGGCCAGCACCAACGGCCAGACCGTGGCCAGCGAGCACATCTCGCTCTTCCGCGACATCAGTTGGCTGGACGTCGGCAAGATCGGCTCGGTGCTCGTGTTCGTCTTCGTCATCACGGCGATGTCGAACGGCGTGAACCTGACCGACGGTCTCGACGGCCTGGCCACCGGCGCCTCGGTCCTGGTCCTCGGCGCGTACGCGGTGATCGGTTACTGGCAGTATCGGCACTGGTGCGCCGACATCCCGTACGCCCGCGCGAACGAGTACTGCTACCAGGTCCGCGATCCGCTGGAGATCGCCATGATCGCCGCGGCGGCGGCCGCCGCCTGCCTGGGCTTCCTCTGGTGGAACACGTCCCCGGCCAGGATCTTCATGGGCGACGTGGGCTCGCTGGGGCTCGGCGGCCTGATCGGCGGGCTCGCGGTGGCCACCCGCACCACGCTGCTCTCCATCCTGATCGGCGGCCTCTTCGTCATCGTCACCACGACCTGGGTGATCCAGATCGTCTCGTTCCGCACGACCGGCAGGCGCGTCTTCCGGATGGTGCCGCTGCACCACCACTTCGAGCTCGGCGGCTGGAGCGAGGTCAACATCGTGGTCCGCTTCTGGATCGTCGCGGGCGTCTGCGTGGCGGTCGGGCTGGGCCTGTTCTACTCGGACTACCTGGCGGCCGTCGGGTAACCGTCGCGGATCCGGGCGTGCAGGTGCTGGTCGTGCCAGCCGTCCTCATGCAGCAGGGCGCTGCGCATCGTGCCTTCGACGGCGAAGCCGGCCTTGGTCGCCACCCGGCACGACGCCTCGTTGGCCGTCGCGTGGCACAGCCGGAGCCGGTGCAGGCCCAGGTCGTCGAACGCCCACCGGCTCAGGCGCCGCGTGGCCTCGACCGCGGCACCACGGCCGCGGCCCGCGGGCAGGAGCCAGTAGAGGATCTCGGCGCTGCCGCCGGCGAGATCGAGGCCGTCCAGGCCGATCAGGCCCACCGCCGGGCCGCCGCCGGAACGGGCGATGGCCCAGATCGCGCCCTGCTCGTGCCGCCAGCGCGCGCCCATGCGCGCGATGCGCTCCCGCGCCTCCGCGGCAGAAGCCACGACCAGCAGGTTCCACCGCCGGATCGCCGGGTCCTGGCCGGCCGCGACCAGGGCGTCGGCGTCGCTGACCCGCCAGGGCCGCAGTTCCACGTCGCCGGCGAGGGCGAGCACGGGTTGGGCCAGCGTGGCCAGGCTGCCCGGGGGGACGACGGGTGGGACGGCCGAAGTGATCAACGACCGGCCGATGGTTTCGCCCACGTGCGGGAGTATCGCCCCACAGCCGATCGTCAGGCGATCCAGGCCGGGAGGTCGTCGGAATCCACGAGTGTCACGCGGGCCTGTGTCGCCGCGGCGCGGACGGGTGGCGGCACCGGGCCGGACGTGACGAGGACCGTGACGTCGCCGCGGCCCAGGTAGCGGGCCGCTTCCGCGAAGCGGGACACGTCCGCCGCCGTGAGGCTCGCGGGGTCGCGCGGACAGCGCAGCAGCCAGCGGCGCCCGTCCCGGGCCACGCCGACGACGTCGGTGCCCAGGTGGCCGAGGGTGCTGGTGACCGTCACCCGGCGCCAACCGCCGGCCCGCAGCACGGTCGCGACGCGGGCGGCGAGGTCGCCCTCGGTCATTCGGCGGCGTCTGGCGGCGAGCCGGGCTCCGACGATCGCCACCACGACCAGACCGGCCACGATCAACTCGGTCGGCACCCGCAGGAGTTGCGCGGCGGCGACGAGGGCGCCGACGCAGGTCCCGGCGATGACGAAGAGCGGTGTGTCCCTGGTCCGGCGCGCCGGAGGCGGGGCGAGGCGCAGGGGTGGGCGGGCCAATGGAACCTCCGAGGGATGTCGCGTCCCGTCCGTGGGGTGTCTCGTCGACGGCGCCGGGTCTGACTTCCGAACCGCGGCGACGCCGCGAACTCGGTCACAGTGGCGCGACCGTGCCGGGTTTGCACCGGCTTCCAGATGCCGTCCTGATCTCGCTCGCCCGCAGCTTACGGAACGGCCGGTGTCGTCCCGAGCCCGGACCGGCGTACCTGTTCGAAGTGGAACGCGCGGATGAAGCAGTCCCGCGGTTGACCCACCGCGAAGAGCACGCAGTCCACGACCGACCGCGCCGTGAGGTCACCGTCCGCGCGCCGCGGCCCGTCCTGCACGAAGTCCGGTGGAAACAGCGAGATCACGCGGATGCCTTCGGGCCGGAGCCGGTACGAGAGGATCTCGGCGAAGCCGGCGTGCGCGTGTTTGGCCGCGTAGAACGCCGGATGCGCACCCGAGCGGTGGTGCCCCACCTCGCCGCAGGCCGAGATCATGTTGACGACGTCGGGCCGCGACGACGTGCGCAGGAGCGGCAGCAGATGCTTCGTCAGGAGCACCGTGCCGGTCCCGCCGCCGGCCAGCACGCTTTCGATCGCGTCGTCCGAGGCGTCGGCCAGGTCCTCACCCTCGACGTACGCGGCGCCGTTGTTCACCAGCACATCGAGGTGACTGCTGCGGTCGGCGACGGCCGCGGCGAACGCGCGCACCGAATCCGGCGCGGCGAGGTCACAGTGGAACGCCTCCGCCCGGCCCGCGCCGCGCTCGTTGATCGCATCCGCGACCGCGCGGGCCGCCGGCAGGTCACGCGCCGAGAGGAAGACCCGCGCACCGCGTTCGGCGAACGCCTCGGCGAGCAGCCGCCCGGTGTCACGCGCCGCCCCGGTGACCGCGACGTGCAACCCGTCAAGATCCATAGCCGCCAGTCAAGCAGCTGAACCGAGGTTGAGGTCAACAAACGCTTCCCGTGCGTTCATCGTCCACCCGTACCCTGAGCGCGATCTTGGGGGTCCGATGGCTGTCGAGCAGCGTCCGCCGCGACCGCGCGGAGTGCGGTCGCATCCTTTGTTCGACAGCCGCACGATGGTGCTGCGCCTGACCCACGGGGTCGGCGGCGGCGACGAAGGCTCGGAGATCGGCGGGCGCGCGAAGGTCTGTGGCGCCGACCACGACGTGACGTACGCGATCTCCGGCGACGCGCTCGACTACCGCGGCACCCGCTTCGGGCTGAACGCCGAACGGACCGATGCCGGCGAGGGCCTCTATCACCGTCGGCTCGAAGGCACGTGGGACGGCCAGGACGACCTGACCGTCTCCACGTCTCTCCTTCGGATCGAGATGGACGCCGCCGGAACGGCGACGGCCGGCGTCGACCCGCGCAACCCGGCGGTCACCCTTACCCTGCGCCGCGCCACCGAGTCCGACTTCGCCGCGGCCTGCGGCGCCTAACCGTGTTCGGCGAGCGAGCGGCACGCGAGCTCCGCCAGCAGGACCGCGCCGTCCGCGAGGATCGCGTCGTCGAACACCGCGCGGGGGCTGTGGTTGACCGGTGCGTGCTCCGGGTCGTCGGCGGCCGACGCACCGAGGATCAGATAGCAGCCGGGGACCTCGTCGAGCACCCGGGAGAAGTCCTCGGCGCTGGCGACCGGATGCGGCATCGGCTGGAAGCGCTCCGGGCCGAACACGTCCGCGACCACCCCGCGGGCGAACGCGTACCGGTCGTCGTCGTTGACGGTGAGCGGGTACCGCTGCGCGTACTCGACCTCGGCCGTCAGGCCGTGTGCCTCCGCGATGCGCTCGCACAGCCGCCGGCTCTCGGTCCGGATGGCGGTGCGGCTGGCCGCGGAGAACGTCCGTACGGTCGCGCCGAACGAGGCGGTGTCGGGAATCGTGCTGGGACTCGTCCCGGCGTGGAAGGTCCCCACCGTGACGACGACCGGGTCGAACACGTCGAAGCGTCGGGTGACGAGGGTCTGCAGCGCGGTCACCACCTCCGCCGCCACGCTCACCGGGTCCCGTCCCCGGTGCGGCAGGGAGCCGTGCCCGCCCCGGCCGTGGATTGTCACGCGGAGTTCGTCGAAGGCGGCCATCACGGTGCCGGGCCGGCTGGTGAACTGCCCGCGCGGCGTGCCGTAGGACCGGACGTGCAGCGCGTACGCGGCGCTGACCCGCCGGCCGGCGGCGTCCAGGACGCCTTCCGCGATCATCCGGCCGGCGCCGTCCCAGCCCTCCTCGCCCGGCTGGAACATGAACACCACGTCCCCGGGCAGCTCGTGGCGGCGGCCCGCCAGCAGCCGGGCCGCGCCGACCAGGATGGCGGTGTGCAGGTCGTGCCCGCAGGCGTGCATGGCGCCGTCGACCACGCTCGCGTAGTCCAGGCCGGTCGCCTCGTGGATCGGCAACGCGTCCAGGTCGGCGCGGAGCAGCACGGCCGGGCCCGGCCGGCCGCCGCGGAGCACCGCGGTCACCGAGCTGAGGCCGGTGCCGCGGGTGATCTCCAGCCTCAGGCCGTCGAGCGCGTCGAGCACGGCCCGCTGGGTGCGCGGCAGCTCGAGGCCGATCTCGGGGTGCCGGTGCAGGTCACGGCGCAGCCGCACCAGGTCGTCCTGGAGCGCCGCGGCGTCGTCGCTCATCGGCCCGCCGCCAGCAGGTGGGCGAGGTCGACCGGGCGGACCAGGTGCGGGAAGTGGCCGCCGCCGGCCAGCAGGGTCACCTCGACCTCGGGCAGGGCGGAGACCAACCATCGCTGGTACGCCGGATCCGGCTCCTCGCCGACCACGTACTGATAGGTGACGCCCCGGGCCCCGATCGCGGCC
Source organism: Asanoa siamensis (assembly GCF_016862555.1). Lineage (GTDB taxonomy): Bacteria > Actinomycetota > Actinomycetes > Mycobacteriales > Micromonosporaceae > Asanoa > Asanoa siamensis. The sequence continues at coordinate 53,610 of NZ_BONE01000033.1, forward strand.
AGCTCCCGCTCGCGGAGCGCGGTGTGCTCGGCGGCGGGCCGCACCAGCAGCTCGTCCCAGTAGCCGAGCAGGAGGTCCTGTCGCGGTGTGGTGGCGGTGTCGACGAGGTGCCGCGCGGCGTCGGGCAGCCGGTCGACGCCCATCCGCGCCCGCATGCCCGCCCAGACATCGAGGAAGTCCGGCCCGCGCAACGTCGCCTCGGACCGGCGCAGCAGCTCCGCGAACCCGCCGGCCAGCAGCGGCTGGTCGAGGTTCACGACGCCGCGGGCGGCGTACGTCGCGCCGTAGTGCGTGGCCAGCACACCCCCGATCGAGTGGCCCACGACCACCGGCGCGTCCAGGCCGGCGGCGGTCACGGCCGCGTGGACGACCTGGCACACCTCGTCGAGGTGGTACGACGTGCGTCGCGGCGACTCCCCGTGGCCCGGCAGGTCGAACGCGACGATCCGGCGGCCCGGATCCAGCGCCGCCAGCGCCGACAACAGCGGTGCCCAGTGGCGCCGGTCATAGGTCAGCCCGTGCAGCAGCACCAGCGGCGGTCGGTCGTCGGCCACGCCGTAGCTGTCGGCGGCCAGCTCACCGAAGGTCGGCTTGTCGGTCATGTGTGCTCCCCGTTCTCGGTCTACGCCGGGACAGGCGTAACAACGGGGTGTACGAACCGTTCGTGGCCGCGCTCACACGTGCCAGCGGGCCGGGCCACCGGGCGCCGGCTGGTAGCGGAAGAGCCGGCCGGTGTGCAGCGAGGCCCGCAGGTGCGCGCCGGCCAGCGGCGCGCCGGCCGCCACCCGCTCGACGGTGGCCCGCAGCGCCCGGGTGGCGTTGACCCGGGCCCGCTCGGCCTCGCCGGACTGGGTGCGGGGCCGGCCGCCCAGCCCGGTGGCCCGCCGCAACTCCGCCAGCAGGGCGGTCCGTTCCGCCTCGACGAGCGCCGCCCGTTCGGCGTCGCCGGCCCGGTCGGCCGCGTCGAGGTGCTCGCCGAGCGTCGCGAGCCGGCGCTGGTAGGCCGCCCGGGCCGCGTCGTCGAGCACGGGTTCGGCCGGCGGCACCCGCAGCCCCGCACCACCGGCGACGAGATCGAGCGCGGGGATCTCCTGCCCGGGTGCGGCCAGCAGGGCGCGCAGGTACCGCACGCCCCGCCCGTCGCGGAGGCGGACCGTCTCGGACCCCGCGTCGAGCCGCCAGTCGTCGCCGTCGCGGCGTAGCCGCCACTCGCCGGCGGCGGGCGTCAGCGTGGCGAGCAGCCCGCCGAGGCCGAGCTGTTCGGCGATCGCGCGGGCCCGGGCCGCGTCGTCCGGCGCGCCCGTGACCTCGGCCCGCGCGGCCAGCGTGTAGGCGAGCCACGGCAGCGTGCCCGTGCGCTCCGCGAGGTCGACCGCGCGGCTCAGGTGGTCCACCGCGTCGTCGGGCCGGCCGAGGCGGGCGGCCAGCCTGCCCAGGTAGTCGTCGACCGGTCCGGTGATCATGTTGGCCCGGCCCCAGACGACCAGGCGTCCGCGGTACGGCGACAGCGCGTCGTACAACGTCCGCGCCGCCGTCGGGTCGCCGCCGCGGGCCGCGACGAACGCGAGGTCGGCCACCGCTCCGAGCCAGCGCGGACCCGACCCGGCCAGCACGGCCGGCAGCACGCGGGCCAGTTCGAGCGCCGCCTCGCCGTCCTGGCCGGACTCGGCCAGCGTGCGGGCGGCGGTCGCCTCGAAGAAGCTGCCGGGCAACCGCCGGGCCAGCTCACGCAACGGCTCGACCTCACCCGCCGCGTCGCCACGCAGCAGCGCGAGCCGGCCACGAAACGACGCGACCAGGCGTTCGGTGTCGGCCAGACCGATCCGCCGGCCCTCCTCCGCCGTCCGGGCGGCCAGCCGCTCGGCCACGTCGAACCGGCCGCGGATGGTCGCCAGCAGCGCCTGCCGGGACAGCACCACGACCGCCACCTCGGCGTCGCCGGCCAGCTCGCCGGTGCGGGCGTACACCCGCAGCGCCTCCTCGGCCGCGTCGAGGTCGCCGAGCTCGGCGCGGGCGGTGAAGGTCCAGAACAGCCCGCGCAGCTCCAGCCGGGCGGAGCCGGCGGCCCGGGCCAGCGCCACGATCTCCGCCGCGCCGGCCAGCCGATCCTGGGCGGCGGTCGGGTCCCACAGCGCGTGCAGGCGGGAGTCGAGGACCTCGGCGATCGTCTCCGGGTCACCGGTCGCCCGGGCCAGCCGGGTGGCCTCGTCGATCAGCTGCCGCCGCCGGTCACCGGCCGAGCGGTCCCCCAGCAGCTCGCGGGCGAGCCGGGCCAGCACCCGGGCGCGGGTGCCGGGCGGCAGGTCACGCTGGGCCGCCGTCTCCAGCAGCCGGACCAGACCCACGTCGAGGTCCAGGAACTCCGCCCGCGACGGGGTCGCCAACGCCAGGCGCAGCACCGCGTCGGCGGGGTCAGGCAGGTCGGCGAGCTGCGCGGCCATGTTGATCGCCGGGCCCGGTCGGCCACCGGTGGCGAGCCACACCGCGTGGACCGCCTCGGCCGGCAGGTCGGCGAACAGGCGGGCGAGGTCGGGCTCGGGCAGGCCACCCAGGTGCAGCTCGGGCGCCAGGCCCAGCGACCGGCCGGCGGTCGCCAGGACCGAGGTCGCGCCGGATGCGAGCCGGGTGAGGAACGGCATGCCTCCGGCCCGGTCGGCGTCGTCCACGACGAGCAGCCGTGGACCACCGGCGGCGACGTCACGCGCGGCCCGGTCGAGGTCGGCCGTTGTGGGTGCGGCGGGCAGCTCCGCCACGCCGAGGTCGCGCAGCAGCTGGTTCCAGACCAGCGGACCCGAGGCGGCGGCGGAGGCGCGGAACACGGCGATCCCCCGCCGGCGGGCCAGCGCCGCGGCGGCGTCGGCAAGCGTGGTCTTGCCCGCTCCCGCCGGCCCCGTCACCACCAGGTGCCCGCCGCTGCCGCGCTCGGCCCGGTCGAGCAGCTCTGCCACCGCCGCGAGCTCCCGGCGACGTCCGACCAGCGCCACCACCCCAGCGTAGTTTCCGCCGGTCACCGTCCCGCGTCAGGCCACGGCGTGGGTCTGCTCGGGGTCCCGCGTACGCAGGCCCCGCGCCCGCCGGCTCGTGGCCAGCGTCAGCGACACCACCAGCATCGGCACCGCCGCGGCGGCGAACGCCCAGCGGACGTCGCGCGACGCGAGCAGGCCCATCATCGCCATCGAGACGGGTTCGAGCACCACGCGGGGTAGTTCGAGCACGCTGCTGACCCGGCCGAGCAGCTCCGGCGGCGTGCTGGTCTGGACGAACGTCGGAAGGGCGACGTCGGTCGAGTAGGCCACCCCGAAGCCCAGCACCGCGAGGAGCACCACGGCCACCAGAACGTCGGGCACGAAGCCCAGCACGGCGAAGGAGACGCCCTCGAGGAAGGCCATCCCGATGATGAGCAGGCCCCAGCGCTCCGGGAGGCCGGTGAACGAGGCCGACAGCGTCCCCACGAGCTGGCCCAGACCCCAGGCGGAGAGCATGGGGCCGAGTGCGAACGCGCCCGAGTCGAAGCTCCGCGCCAGCGCGGGGAGGCCGACCGCGAACAGCCCGCTGTAGGAGAGCGTCGCGGCGGCGATCAGCGCGACCACGATGCGGGTCTCCACACTGCGCGCCGCGTAGCCGAGGCCCGACCGGATCTCGCGCAGCACACCGCGTACGGACAGGATCCACCACGAGGACGCGTTGCCCGACGGGCACGGCGACGACGAGACCGACCTCGCGACGATGACCGCCTGGGCCGATCGCACGGGCGGGGGCGTCTCCGCCGTGCGCCGGCTCGACGGGGGCATCGCGCACCTCGACCTCAACCCGGTGCTGTTCCCGACCGTCGTCGCCGGCGACACGGTCACCGCCGCCATGACCCTGGTGGCGACGGCCGACGCGCTGGTCCTCGACCTGCGCCGGTGCCTCGGCGGCGAACCCTCGATGGTCACCTTCATCTGCAGCTACCTGTTCGGGGGCGAGCCGGTCGAGCTCAGCGGTCTCTTCGAACGCACCACGGGGCGGGTGGCACAGGCCTGGACGCTGCCGTACGTGCCGGGCCGCCGGTTCGGGCCTGACAAGCCGGTCGCCGTGCTGGTCAGCGGCACCACGTTCTCCGGCGGCGAGCAACTCGCCTACGACCTCCAGCAGACTGGTCGGGCCACTTTGGTCGGGCAGCGCAGCCGCGGCGGCGCCCACCCCCGGCGGGCCTTCCGGATCGACGACCACCTCGAGTTGACCGTGCCGGTCGCCCGCTCGGTCTCGCCGGTCACGGGCGGCAACTGGGAAGGCACGGGCGTGCTGCCCGACGTCGAGGCGACGCCGGACGACACGTTGCCGGCGGCCCTGCACCTGCTGCGGGAACGCCTCGCGGGTGAGACTCAGCCGGCCGGGAACGGCTTGCGGTAGCGGGGTTGCCGGTCGGTGACGGTGTAGCCGGCGCGTTCGTACAGGCCGACGCTGTGGTGAGGGTTCTCCTCGATCGTGCGGAGGCGGGCCTGTCGCACGCCCCGGTCGGCCAGGGTGGCCAGCGTCCGGCGCATCAGGGCCAGTCCGACGCCGTGGCGGCGCCAGGGCGGGCGGACCGCCACCCACGGGGTCGTCGCGGTGCCGTCGGGCTCGAGTTCGGTGACGACGACACCGGCGACCTCGCCGCCGGCCCAGGCCACGCACCACAGGTCGACGTCCCGCACGTCGCGCAGGTATTCGTCGTGCGTGCGGGACCGGTAGCCGTCCCTGGACCCGGCGAAGCACTCCTCGATCGCGGCGTGGATCCGGGCGTGCTGCGGTGCGGCGACCGGTCGGAGCACGAGCCCCGCGGGCAGCCCGTCGCCGGGGTCGTCGCGCGGCTCGCACGCCATCTCCACGACCGTGAACGCGACCCGGTAGCCCTGCGCCGTGACCAGCGCAAGGTTGCCCACCTGGTCCGGCGCGACGTTGACGCCGAAGCACCGGACCTCGGCCGGGTCGGGCTGGTCCCGGTCGTACGCGATGGCGTGCTCCTCCTGCCAGCGCAGGATGGCGGTGCCCACTCCCCGCCGCCGCCAGGCCGGGTCGACGCGGCCGGAGAGCAGGTAGAGCCGGGTGCCGTCGGCCTCGTCCCACCAGGTCATCCCGCCATGGCCGACGATCCGGCCGTCGTCGACCGCGCCGGCCACCACGCGACCGTGGTCGAGCAACGGCCCGTCGAGCCGCCGCACACCCTCGTCGTCGCCGTCCCGACAGGCCCGCACCGTCACGCTCATCGCTCCACCGTGGACCGCGCCGGCGCGCACCGCAACGAATTTCGGCGGCCCGCCGCGGGCCACGCGCTAGCGGCGGTAGCGGATCCGGGGTCGGCCGTCCGGTCCCGCGTCGATGTCGACCGGCACGTCGTACACCTCGAGGATCCGCTCCGCCGTCAGCACCGCGGCCGGCGTGCCCGCCGCGACCACCCGGCCGCCGCACAGCAGCACGAGCCGGTCGCACCAGTCCGCCGCCAGGTTGAGGTCGTGCAGCGTGACCACCACGGTCGTCGGGGACGCGGCGAGGGTGCGCAGCAGGTCGAGTTGGTGGCGGATGTCCAGGTGGTTCGTCGGCTCGTCGAGCAACAGCAGGTCCGGCTCCTGCACGAACGCCCGGGCCAGGTCCACCCGCTGCCGCTCCCCGCCGGACAGGGTCGACCAGCGGCGGTCCGCGAAGCCGTCCAGGCCGGCGGAGGCGAGCGCCCGCCGCGCCATCGACAGGTCGGTCGCGGCGACACCCGCGAGCCGCGGCCGGTACGGGATGCGGCCCAGCAGCACCACCTCCAGCGCGGTCATCTCCACGTCCGTGGCCGTCTGCTGGGTGACGACCGCGATCCGCCGCGCCAGCGCCCGCCGCGGCAGCGCCGACAGCGCGACGGAATCCAGGGACACCTGCCCGGCGGACGGCCGGGCCAGCCCGCCGAGCAGGCGCAGCAGGCTCGACTTCCCGGACCCGTTCGGCCCGAGCAGTCCGACCGTCTCCCCCGGCGCGGCCGCGAACGCGACCGACGCGAGGATCCGCGCGCCCGCCACGTCCCAGCCGACGCCGGCCGCGTCGAGGCGGGCGCTCACGGCGTCCCCGACCGGCGGCGCATGACGACCGCGAACACCGGCACCCCGAGCAGCGCCGTGAGCACGCCGACGGGCAGTTCCTGCGGGGCGAACACCGTACGCGCGGCGGTGTCGGCCCAGATCAGGAAGATCGCGCCGGCCAGCGCGCTCGCGGGCAGCAGCACCCGGTGCCCGGCGCCGGTCAGGAAGCGCACCGCGTGCGGCACCGTCAGGCCGACGAAGCCGATCGCCCCGCTCGCCGCGGCCAGCGTGGCCGCCACCAACGCGGTCAGGGCGAACAACACCAGTCGGGTACGCGCGGCCGAGAACCCGAGCGACCGCGCGACGTCGGTGCCGAACGCGAACGCGTCCAGCGCCGTGGCCGCCGCCCAGCAGAGGACCAGACCGGCACCGGCGACCACGGCACAGAGCGCCACCGCCGGCCAGGACGCCGCGGTCAGCGAGCCGAGCAGCCAGAAGGTCACGCTACGGGTGTCCCGCGAGGCCGCGTCGGAGATCACGATCAGGCTGGTCAGGGCGCTGAACAACTGGGAGACGGCGACGCCGGCGAGCACGATCCGGGTCGGCTCGGCCGCCCGGCGGCCGGCCAGCAGCAGGACCGCGCCGAACGCGAGCGCACTGCCCAGGAACGCGCCGGTGGCGAGGCTGATCCCGCCCCCGATGCCCAGCACCAGCACCGCGACCGCGCCCGTCGACGCGCCCGCGGACACGCCGAGGAGGTACGGGTCGGCCAGCGGGTTGCGGGTCAGCGCCTGCAGCACCGCCCCGCACACCGCCAGGCCGGCGCCGACGAGCGCCGCCAGCAGGACCCGGGGCAGCCGCAGGTCCCAGACGATGCTGTCGGCCAGCGGCGGCAGCGGCCGCACCGGCAGGCCGAGGTGCGTGCCGACGGCCCGCAGCACGTCGCCGATCGACAGGTCGGCCGAGCCCACGGTGACCGCGGCCGCGACGCTCACGAGCAGGAGGCCCGCGGCCACCGGGAGGACGGGGCGGTTCATCGGCGGGCGAACACCACGTAGTCGTCGAGGTACTGCCACACCGTGCCGACCTCGGTGAAGCCGGCCGTACGCAGGGCGGCCAGGTGGAACTCGAGCGGTGCCAGCGGCTGCGGCGGCCGGTCGGCGAACCGCCGTTCCCGCTCCGCGGCCAGGTCGGCCAGTTCGGGCTGCCGGGCCGCCTCGGCGTACCAGCCGCTGTAGTCGAGCGCGCCCGCGGCGAACCGCTGCCGCTGCACCAGCGCGTCGTGCCGCTCGGCGAGGTCGCGCAGCACCGGCGTGCCGTACCGCAGGTGGTCGGCGTTGAGCAGCACCCCGCCGGCGGGCAGCAACCGGGCCGCGGCGGTGTAGACGCGCAGGAGTTGCTCCGGCGACAGCCAGTGCAGCGCCGTGGAGCTGAGGATCGCGTCGAAGCCGCGCCCGCCGAGGGTCTCGGCCCAGTCACCGGCCACCAGGTCCAGGTCGCGCACCTCGGCCCGGGGTCCGTAGCCGTCGAGCGCGCCGCGGGCGATCCGCAGCAGGATCGGGTCGTAGTCGACCGCGACCACGGCGGACCGCGGGAAGCCGGCCAGCACCCGGTCGGCGATGGCCCCGGGGCCGCAGGCCAGGTCGAGCACCATCAGGTCCTCGGTGCAGTGCAGGCGCAGCACGTCGAACATGGCCTCGAACCGCGACTCGCGGTGGGCCACGTACGCGGACTGCTGGTCGTCCCAGAGCCGCAGCAGACGCCGGGCGGCGGACGGGTTCATCGGTCGAGCCCGGCGGCGACGATCTCGGCTGCCTCGACGCTACGCACGGACGGGTCCATCGAGGACCCTGGCACGGTGACGAACCGGTCGTGCATCACCGCGTCCAGTTTGGACGTGACCGGGTTCTGCTTGAGGAACTCGATCTTCGACCGGGCGCTGTCGCCGTCGCCGCCGCGCGTCAGGTCGGCGAGCACGATGACGTCGGGGTCGCGCTCCGCGATCTCCTCCCAGTTGCCGGCGGGCCACCTCTGGGTGGCGTCGGTGAACGCGTTGCGAGCGCCGAGCAGGGTGCTGACCGCGTCGGGGACGCCGCCGTGGCCGGCCACGTAGGGCGTGCTCGTGCCGGAGTAGTACCAGAGCAGGCTGCGCGCCGGCGCGGCGTTCCGGGCCGCGTCGAGGCGGCCGCGCTGCTCACCGACGAGCCGCTCCCCCTGCTCGGCCACGTCGAAGACCGAGGCGATGTCGCGGATCTCCCCGAACAGCCCGTCGAAGCTGAACACCGGCTCCGCGTCCTGCTCACACGCGAACCGGGAGAGGTACGCGGGCACGCCGAGCGCGGCCAGGTCTTTCCGCGGCCCGGCGGCGTCCGGCGCGTACGCGGAGGTGTAGGTCGAGTAGACGAAGTCGGGGTTGGCCGCCCGCACCGCTTCGCGCGAGGGGTAGAGCTTGGCGAGCACGGGCACCTTCGCGTACGCGGGGCGCAGCGCCGGCAGGACGGGGTCGGTCTGGTAGCTGGTGCCGACCATCCGGTCGCCGAGCCCGAGGCTGAGCATGATCTCGGTGGCGTTCTGCTCCATGGTGATCGCCCGCTTGGGCGGCGTGCCGATGGTGAGCGGGAGCCCACAGTTGGTCAGCCGCACGGGATCCGCGGCGGCGGTCGGGGTGGCGTCGGCGGCGCCGCTGGAACAACCGGCGACCACCAGGCCGGCCATCAAGATGGAAACGGTTTTCAGTTTCATGTTGGCGGACACTAGCAGCGGCCGGCGACCGTGTCATCCGTGAGTGAGATGCCCGACCTCCCACCCGACCAGCACCTCTTCGACGCGGGGGCGCACGGGCGGCGCCGGCACCAGAGGTCTAGAACAGGGTCAACGGCTCCACCGGTACGGGTTCCGGCAGCGGTCGCAAACCCGGCAGCTTGGCGCGGACCTCGTCGTGGAAGCGGCGCGCCAGCGCCGGGGCGTCGGCGTTGTCGGGGGTGTGGACGAAGATCGTGGGCGAGCGGCCCTCGCGCAGCCAGCCGGCGGTGATCTCCACCCAGCGCTGCCAGCCGTCGACCGTCTCGGTCGTGGCGTCGCGGCCCAGGTAGCGGACGATCGGGAACTCCGTCAGCGCCCGCGTGCGCAGCGGCATCCGCGGCTTCTTCGTCCACGCCTCGCGTTCGGCCGCGCTCGTCGGCGGTCGCGCGAAGAACGCCGTCGTGTCGAACGGGACCCACTCCGCGCCGCCGAGCGCCGTCTCGAGCGCGGCGGCGGCCCGGCGGTCGGTGAAGAAGGCCGGGTGGCGCACCTCCACCGCGTACCGGTAGGTGGCCGGCATCGTCCGCAGGAAGTCCGCGAGCGCGCCCAGGTCGGCGGGCGTGAACGACCCCGGAAGCTGGATCCAGAGCGCGTGCGCGCGCGAGCCGAGCGGCTCGATCGCGTGCAGGAACCGGCGCAGCGGCTCGTCGGTGCCCACGAGGCGCCGCTCGTGTGTGATCTCCCTCGGCAGCTTCACCACGAACCGGAAGTCGGGCGCGGTCTGCGCCGCCCACGTCGCCACGGTCTCGCGCGCCGGCGTCGCGTAGAAGGTCGTGTTGCCCTCGACCGCGTCGCACCACCCGGCGTAGTGCCGCAGCCGCTCGGGCGACCGGTCCGGCAGGAAGCGTCCGTACCAGGACTTGAGCGTCCACATCGCGCAACCCACCTGAAGCCGCATGGCCCCACGGTAGTCATCCGCCGACGGCCGGCAGGTGGCGCTTCGGGTCGGCGGTGACGTAGACCGCGCGGCCCTGCTGGCCGACGACCAGCCCCTGCGTGCGCAGCACGATCATCGCGCTGCCGATGGTCTGGCGGCTGACCTGGTAGCTCTCGCACAGCTCGCGGCTGGTGGGCAGCGCGGCACCGGGAGCTAGGCGACCCGTGGAGATCTGCCGGCGGATGTCGTCGACGATGTCCAGGTAGCTCGGCCGGTTGCCCATCGCAGCCCTCCCATCACGGGTTACAATGGCTACTATTACGGCAAGGGTACGCGGACGTCAAGGCCACGTTCGCGGCCTAGGTGACGGGCAGGTTCACCCGGCGGCCGACGCCCAACTCGGGCGCCTCGTCGTGGGAGATGACCGCGAACGCTCCCCGTGGCACGCGGGGCAGGGCGACCGCGCGGGCCGCGACCTCCAGCAGCACCTCCTCGGTGCCGCCGGTGGCGAAGAAGACGTAGACGTCGCCGACCTGCTCGCCGTCATCGTACTCGTGGTCCTCCTCCGCCAGGAAGTCCTCGATGTCGTTGATCCACGGGTACGGATAATCGCGCTCGCTGACGCCCGGTGCCGGCAGCATCGGCACGTGTATCTCCACCACGATCATGTGTCGTACTCCCCGCTGTCCCATGGTGGGCAGAAAGCCATGTAGTCGCCCGGCTCCAGGATGACCCACCAGTCGTCGCCGTCGTCCTCGGGTGGTTCCGGGATCAGGCCGAACGTCGTGCCGAACCGGTCGACCGAGAACGGCTCCACCTCGATGCGGGTGAAGGTGACGTCGCCGAGCGAGGCGAGCCGGCCCTCGTACGTCGCCCGCGCCGCCACCTGGTCCAGCCGCGCCCGCGGCCCCAGCGCGTCGATCCGCGCCTCCAGGAACCTGCCCGAACCCTCGAACAGGAACAGCGCGACGAACTCCTGCCCCTCGTCGTCGTCCCCGGCGGGCTCGAACGGCGTGGTCAGGAAGAACTGCCGGCCGTCGGCCGTGCGGCCGACGTGCTCCGCGTGGTGGTCGTCGTGGTCGATGGCGATGCGGGTGGGTGGCCCGGCGGTCATCGCACCATCATCCACGGCCCGGTCCGGCGGCGGAGATCCGGGAACGATCTCCGCCGCCGCTCGCTCACAAGGCCGTGCAGGCAGGGCTCAACGCCGGTGCGGCGCCGTTGGCCTGGAAGCCGAACTCCGTCGCGGCGCCCGGGCCGAGGCGGCCGTTGTAACTCGCGTTCGTCACCTGCGTCGCGCTGCCCGACCCGCTGAACTGGCCGCTCCACGAGTTGACGACCGTGGTCCCGGCCGGTAGCGCCAGGCCGACCCGCCACCCGTTGACACCGCCGCTGCCGGCGGTGACGCGCACCGCGGCCACGTACCCGCCGCTCCAGGAACTCGTCACCCGGAACGCGGCCGTGCAGCCGCCCGGGCCCGGTGGCGGGGTGGTCGGGTTCGCCGTCGGTGAGGTGGTCGGGCCGCCGGTGTTCAGGCCGAAGAACGCGATCGCCGCCGACGCCTGCACCGGCAGGTTGTGCGGGGTGTTGGCCATGCTGATCGCCTCCACCTGACCCGACCCGTACCGCGTGCGGGTCCAGCCCGACTGCGGGCTGTCGGTCGACGTCGGGGTCTGGCTGATGCCGTGGACGTTGGTCCACTGCTTGATCGCCTCGCCGAAGTTCACGTACGACAGGATCTCGTCGTTGGTCCCGTGCCAGAGCTGCATCCGCGGTCGGGTGCCGGTGAAGCCGGGGTACGCGTTGCGGACCAGATCGCCCCACTGTTGCGGCGTGCGGGTGAGCTGACCCTGCGCGCACTGACTGTTCCACTTGGACGGACCCGCGAAACAGCCGAAGGGTACGCCCGCGAAGGCGGCGCCGGCCCGGAAGACGTCCGGGTACGCGCCGAGCAGGACGTTGGTCATCATCGCGCCGGAGGAGACACCGGTGACGAACGTCCGGGCGGGGTCGGCGTTGTAGGTCTGCTGCACGTACCGCGTCATCGAGACGATGCTCAGCGAGTCGCCGCCGCCGTTGTGCGTGAGGGTCGCCGAGGAGGCGACGTCGAAGCAGCCGTCACTCGCGGTCACCGACGGGTAGACGACGATGTAGCCGTGCTGGTCGGCCAGGCGGGCGAAGTCGGTGCCGCTGTAGAACGCGGGCCCGCTGCCGGTGCAGTAGTGCACCGCGACGAGCAGGCCGGGCCGGGCGGCGACGCGGTCGGGCACGTAGAGATACATCCGCAGGTTGCCCGGGTTGGCGCCGAAGTTCGTGACCTCGGTCAGCGTCGCGGCCTTGGCGGGGGAAGCCACGAGCAGCGTGGCCGCGACGACGGTGGCGGCCAACGTGATCCAGAGGGCGTGCACTGCCTTGGGGAGAAGCCTCATGTCGCTCCTGATGCCGGATGCGCGGGCGCACCCGCGCGCAACAGCACTGCCGTTGCCCTCGGCAGAGGATTGATTCGGCTCCCGACCCGCAGGGTAGGCGCGGCGCCGGCCGGCGGGCACGTGTTTTCGAAACCCGTGCCCGCCCGGCCGGCGGCGGTGCGGTCAGGCCGCGAGGCCGCGCTTCAGGGCGCCCGCGATGCGCACGACCCGCTCGGCCTGGTGCCGCGCGGCGTTGCGGGTCTCGTCGCCGACCGGGTTGGTGCCGTTGGCGGTGAAGTGCGACGTCCCGTACGGGTTGCCGTCGACGAACTTGACCGCGTCGGTGTAGCCCGGCGCCACCACGATGCCGCCGAAGTGGTGGATCGTGTTGTAGAGCGCGATCAGCGTCGACTCGTGGCCGCCGCGCTGGGTGGCGGTCGAGGTGAAGCCGCTGTAGACCTTGTCGGCCAGCTTGCCCTGCGCCCACAGCGGCGACAGGGTGTCGATGAACTGCTTGAGCTGGGCCGCGACGTTGCCGTAGCGGGTCGGCGAGCCGAAGATCACCGCGTCGGCCCAGTCGACGTCGTCCAGGGTCGGCGCGGGGACGTCGGCGGTCGCGGCGTGGTGCGCGGCCCAGGCCGGGTTGGAGTCGATGGCCGACTGCGGCGCGAGCTCCTCGGCCTTGCGGACCCGGACCTCGGCGCCGGCCTTCTCGGCGGCCGCGGCGATCTCGTTGGCGATCTCGGAGCCGGTGCCGGTCGACGAGTAGTAGATGACGGCGAGCTTGACGGGTTCAGACATGGGGGTTCGTTCCTTACTCGGGGAGGTCGAGTACCCCACGCTAGCCAGCTCAGGGTGATGCGTCACCCTGACGAAGGGCGGACGTGCCTCACCTCACCGAATCGGCGGGCGGGGCGGCGTCAGTCGGGGTCGCGGTCGGCGATGTTCTCGAGCACGGCTGCGGACAGAGTGGCCAGCGTGTCGACCTGGCGCGGGCTCAGGGCGTCGAAGAACAGCCGGCGGACCGTGGCCGCGTGCCCCGGTGCGGCCTTGAGGATCGCCGCGTAGCCCTCGGTGGTCATCGCCACGACCTGCCCGCGCGAGTCGTCGGCGCTGGTCTCGCGCTGGACCAGGCCGCGCGCGGCCATCCGCGAGATCTGGTGGGTGAGCCGGGTCTTCTCCCAGCGCAGCGCCTCGCGCAGCTCGAAGACGCGCAGGCACCGGTCGGTGGCGTCCGACAGGGTCGCGAGGACCGCGTAGTCGGCGTAGGAGAGGCCGGAGTCGTGCACGAGCTGCCGGTTGAGCCGGCGCCGCAGGTCTTCCTGCATGGTCAGGAAGCCGCGCCAGGCGCTCAGCTCGCGCTCGGTCAGCCAGTCGGGCTCCGCCATGCCGCCGACTCTACCTCGTGAAGGGTGACGCATCACTCTTCACGAGGCTACGAGCCAGCCGTGGTGCTCAGGCCTGGCCGACGCGTTGGCGTTGGCGGCCCAGGCCGTCGATCTCGAGTTCCATCACGTCGCCGGGCGTCAGGTACGGGAAGCGGCCCGAGAGGGCCACGCCCTCCGGGGTGCCCGTGTTGAGCAGGTCGCCGGGCTCCAGGACCGTCACCTGGCTCAGCTGGTAGATCAGCTCGGCCACCGCGAAGATCATGTCTGCCGTGGACGAGTCCTGGCGCGGCTCGCCGTTGACCCAGGAGCGCAGCCGCAGCGCCTGCGGGTCGACCACCGCGTCAGCGGTGACCAGCCACGGGCCGAGCGGGTTGAAGGTCTCGCAGCTCTTGCCCTTCGACCACTGACCGCCGCTCTGCTTGATCTGGAAGTCGCGTTCCGACACGTCGTTGGCGATCGCGTAGCCGGCCACGTGCGCGAGCGCCTCCGCGGGCGACGACAGGTAGCGGGCGCGGCGGCCGATGACGACCGCCAGCTCGACCTCCCAGTCGGTCTGCTTCGAGCCGCGCGGGACCAGGACCTCGTCGTCGGGGCCGACGAGCGTGTTCGGGGCCTTGTAGAACATCACCGGCTGCTCCGGCGGGTTCGCGCCCGACTCCGCGGCGTGGGCCGCGTAGTTCATGCCGATGCAGAGCACCACGCTGGGCCGGGCGATCGGGGCGCCCACCCGCTGGCCGGTGACGTCCACGGCCGGCAGGGAGCCGGCGGCGTGGGCCGCGCGTACCCGCTCGATGCCGTCCCCGGCGAAGAACGCCGGGTCGATGTCCGCGGTGACGCCGGTCAGGTCGAAATGCTGACCCGAGCTGTCGAGCAGGACGGGACGCTCGGCGCCGGCCGGGCCGATCCGCATCAGTCGCATGCCGCTTCTCCTTCGCTCACGGCGGCGAGGGGGAAGCCGCCGTCGCCCGACCGTACCCGGGCAGGCGGAAGCGGGCGGAGGCAGGCGGCGGGAGGTTCAGCCCTCGGCGGCGGTGAGGATGCCGGCGGCCTCGTCGGCGACCGCGTCCGCGTCGGGGCCGGTCACGGTCACCGTGACCTCGGTGCCGGCCACCGCGCCCATCGCCATCACGGCCAGCACGCCGCGGGCGTTGGCCTTCTTCTCCCCCGCGACGAGCTGGATGGTGGTCTCCTTGTGCCGGCCGGCGAGCCGGGCGAGCTGGCCGGCGGGTCGGGCGTGCAGCGCCTTCGGCAGCACGACCACCCGCTCCGCCAACGCGTCGGAGTCCTCAGAACTTTGCGGCATCGCGCGCCTCCTCGGCGGCGGCGATGACCGCGTCCAGGTCGGCGCCGCTGCCGGCGGCCACCGCCGCGGCGACCGCACCCTCCACGAACGGCGCGTCCACGAGCCGGGCGGTGGTCTCGCCGGCCAGGTCCGCGAGCACGGAACGGGCGCTGAGCACGGCGCTGCCCAGGTCGGGGATGAGCACGACGCCCGAGCCGGCGTCGGCGTCCTCGATCGCGGCCTCGATCTTGTCGGTGCTGGTGCCCAGCCCACCGTCCTCGGTGCCGCCGGCCGGCACCACGGTCGCGCCCCCGGAGATCTGCTGGACCAGCTCCGCGGCCCCTTCGGCGAGCGCCGAGCTGTGCGAGATCAGCACGATGCCCACCAGTCCGATGCCTTCCGTCATGGCATGGTCACCTCGATCCGCTCGTCGACCAACTCGGCGACCTCGCCGGCCCCGCCCAGCCGCAGCGCGTGGGTGAACAGCGCCCGGCACTGCTCGGTGTCCAGCCGGCGCAGCCGCCACCGCGTCTCGTCGATGCGGGCCACGGCGACACTGACCGACCGCACGCCGGCACCCAGCAACAACGGCAGCGTCGTCGGGTGCGACCCCGCGTCGCCGCAGACGGTCAGCGGCGGCAGCCCGGCCGCGACGGCCGCCTCGACGACGCGGCCGATCAGTGAGAGCACCCGGGGGTGGGCGGCGAGCTCCGTGCGCGCCCGCGGGTCGACCCGGTTCAGGTCGAGCACCTCGGAGGTCAGGTCGTTGCTGCCGATCGAGACGAAGTCGACGACCTGACAGAGCGCCTCGATCTCGCGTACGGCGGCGATCGTCTCGACCATCGCACCGACCGGCGGCGCGGGCACGCCGAAGCTGACCGCCGCGGCCTCCACCGCCGCCCGGACCGGGGCGAGCTGGTCGGGGCTCGACACCATCGGCACCATGATCCGCAGCCCGACGTCGCGGCCGAGGTCGACGATCGCCCGTACCTGTGCGGTCACGGCCGAGGGGTTGGCGAGCAGCACGGGCAGCCCGGCGGGCGGGGTCAGGAACGGGGGGATCTTGTCGTTGGCGAAGTCGAGCAGGCGTACGGTCACCGGCCGCCCGGCCGCCTCGGCGAGCAGCGGCGCCAGGACCCGCCGGTGGTCGGCCTCGCTCGGCCAGCGGTCGGCCTCCATGAACTGCAGCTCCGTGCGGACGAGGCCACTGCCGATGGCCCCGCTGTCCAGCGCCAGCCGGACCTCCACATCGGACGAGACGTTGGCGTAGAGACCGAACGGCTGGTCGTCGGCGGTGACGTGGGGCAGGCCGCGCTCGGCGGCGAGCCGCCCGCGGCGCTCCACCTCGCGGGCGGACGCGACCTCGGTGCGGGCGACCTCGGCCGGCGAGGGCTCCGCGACCACCGCGCCGGCGTCGGCGTCGACCAGCAGGTCGGTCGCGTCCGGCAGGTCGAGCACCTCCGGGTCGACACCCATGACCAGCGGCAGCCCGACGGAGCGGGCGACGATCGCCGCGTGCGAGTTGGCGCCGCCGCGCACCGCGACCGCGCCGACCAGGCCGCCGCCGAGGTGCTCGATCAGGTCGGCCGGGCCGAGTTCGGCGGCGACGAGCACGAACCGGTCCGCGGGGGCGTCGCGGCCACCGCCCGGGTACGCGAGCCGCTCGAGCACCCGGCGGCCGACCTGACGCACGTCGGCGGCCCGCTGGCGCAGGGCGTCGTCGGGCAGGAGGTCCAGGACGGTGGCGTAGCTCTCGACGGCCTCCCGCACGGCGGGCAGCGGCTGGTCGCCGCCGGCCGCCTGCTTGGCCGAGTCGACCAGGTCGGGGTCCGCGGCGATCAGCGCACCGACGGCCACGATGTCGGCGGCCGCCTCGCGCCCCTGCGCGCGTACCCGATCGGCGACCCGGTCGAGGTCCGCCGCGACGGCCGCGAACGCCTCCTCCACCTCGGCCGGGCCGATGTGGACGGCGCCGGCCGGGACCGGCCGGTCCGCACGCCAGGAACCGGCGACCGCGGCGCCCGGCGCGACGCCCTGACCGGCCCACCGGTGGGCGACCGACGTCACGGTGCCTCGCCGGCGGTGACCGTGGCCAGCGCCCGCATGAGCAGCACGGTGGACGCGGCGCCCGGGTCCTCGTGACCGATCGTGCGCTCGCCCAGGTAGCTGGCCCGGCCCTTGCGCGCCAGCATCGGCACGGTCTCGGCCAGGCCGCGCTCGGCCGCCTCGGCCGCGGCCCGGGTCGCGCCGGCGATGTCGGCACCGCCCTCGGCGGCCACCTGGTAGGCGGTGACCGCCGGACCGAGCGCGTCCAGCATCGTCTTGTCGCCCTCGTGGGCGGCACCGAGCTGCTGGATCCCGTTGAACGCGGCCTCCAAGGCGGAGCCGAGCTTGGCGACGTCGACCTCGGTCACGTCGGCCAGCGCCTTGCCGGCCTGCCGGAACCCGGTGCCGTAGAGGGGGCCGGACGCGCCGCCGGTCTTGCTGATCAGCGCCCGGCCGACCGTCTGGAGCACCGCGCCGGGCGTCTCCGCCTCCGCCTTGTCGAGCATCTCGTCGGCCGCCTGGAACCCGCGGCGCAGGTTGACGCCGTGGTCGCCGTCGCCGATCGCCGCGTCGAGCCGGGTCAGGTTCTCGGCGTTGTCGGCGATCAGCCGGGCCGCCTCGTGCACCCACGCGCGGAACGCGCTCGTGTCCATCAACGGCCCCAGCGCAGCGCCGGCGTCTGCACCGGCGCGTCCCACAGCTCGGTCAGCTCCGGGGTCATCCGCATGACGGTGATCGAGCAGCCGGCCATCTCCAGGCTGGTGATGTAGTTGCCGACCAGGTTGCGGGTGATCGTGGCGCCCCGGCTCTCCAGGAACTCGGCGACCGCGGCGTAGACCACGTACAGCTCGATCAGCGGGGTGCCGCCCAGGCCGTTGACCATCACCAGCAGGTCGCCCGAGAGCGGCATGTCGGCGTGGATCGCCTCGAGCGCGACGCCCGCGATCTCCCGCGCGGTGGTCATCTGCCCGCGCGAGCGGCCGGGCTCGCCGTGGATGCCGACGCCGATCTCGATCTCGGTGTCGCCCAGCTCGAAGCCGGGCTTGCCGGTCGCCGGGATCACGTTGGTGCTCAGCGCCACGCCGAACGAGCGGGAGCGGTCGTTGACCTCGCGACCGACCGCGGCGCAGGCGGCCAGGTCGGCACCGCGCTCGGCGGCCGCTCCGACGATCTTCTCGACGAAGACCGTGCCGCCGGTGCCCCGCCGACCGGCGGTGTAGGTGCTGTTCTCGACCGCGACGTCGTCGTTGACCAGCACCGACTCGACCTGGAGGCCGTCGTCGCCGGCCAGTTCGGCGGCCATCTGGAAGTTGAGCACGTCGCCGGTGTAGTTCTTCACGATGTGCAGCACGCCGGCCCCGCCGTCGACGGCCTTGGTGGCGGCGAGCAACTGGTCGGGCACCGGCGAGGTGAACACCTCACCCGGGCAGGCCGCGTCGAGCATGCCGAAGCCGACGAAGCCGCCGTGCAGCGGTTCGTGGCCGGAGCCACCACCCGAGACCAGCCCGACCTTGCCCGCCGTCGGCCCGCGGGAGATGTACCGGTCCTCGAGGTTGACGGTCAGGTCCGGGTACGCGGCCGCGAACCCCACGAGCGCGTCGGTGAGCACGTCATCGGGCGCGTTGATCAGCTTCTTCACGACTCTGACTCCTTATCCGGCTGTGGTGCCCTTACGAAGCGAGGCGGAAGAACGAGGATCGGCCCCGCGAAAGGTCGCGCCGGGCACGTGGCCGCGCATCGAGCGCGCCAAGGCCACCCCTGCCGATATCAGCCTAGCCGCCGGTCAGTACGCGGGTCCGGCTTTCCTGGATCGGACAGGCTTGTCAACGATGCGGGAGATGATAAAGATCAACGTTATGGTACGGCTGGTGCTCGTTCGCCACGGCGAGTCGCGATGGAACGTGGACGACCGCTACCAGGGGCAGGCGGACTCGGGGCTGACCGAGGTCGGGCGGACGCAGGCCGAGATGGTGGCCGAGGTGCTGGTCGACCGGTACGGCGCCGCCGACCTGGTGCTCGCCAGCGACCTGCCGCGGGCGTGGGACACGGCCGCGCCCTATCTCCAGCGGATCGGCGGGACGGCCCGCGCGGACGCCCGGCTGCGCGAGATCGACGTCCGGGACTGGGTCGGCCGCACGCGGGCCGAGGTCGCCGCCGCGTACCCCGACGAGATCGCCGCGTTCGCGCGCGGCGTCGACATCCCGCGTGGCGGCGGCGAGACCTACGGGGAGCTCCGCGAGCGGGTCTGGGCCGCACTGGAGGAAGCGGCCGCGGCCACGACCGGCACCGTCGTCGCCTTCACCCACGGGGGTCCGATCCGGGTGGCGACCGCCGCCGCGTTGGCGGTGCCGCCGCCGGGCGAGCGGGGTTTCGTGCCGGTGCGGAACTGCTCGCTGACCGTGATCGAGCACAACGGACCGGCCGGCGGGCACCGCCTGGCCGTCTACAACGCACCGACCGCGGCCGGCAGCCGCTCGACGCGGGTCGAATGAGCGTCTGGGCGGGCGTCGACGTCGGCACGCAGAGCCTGCGGGTGCTGCTCGCCGACGACGACGGGACAGTGCTCGACCGCGCGACCGTGCCGCTCACCGGCCGCCGCGACGGTGCGCGGCACGAGCAGGACCCGGCGCAGTGGTGGTCGGCCCTGGGCATGGCGTTCCGCGCGGTCGACGCGACCCGGGTCCGCGGTCTGTCGATCTGCGGCACCTCGGGCACGTTCCTGCTCAGCGACGCCACCGGCGAAGCGCAGACCCCTGCCCTGATGTACGACGACGCGCGCGCCACCGACGCATGGGCACTGCCGAAGCTGCGCTGGCTGCTCGCCCACGGACCGGCGGCGGTGCGGGCCGGTCTGGCCGACGGCCGGCTCGTGCTCCGGCACTGCGGCGACCACCTCGCCGACCGGTTGACCGGCGACCAGGTCGCGACCGACTGGACCAGCGCGCTCAAGTCCGGCTACGACGGCGGGTGGAACGTGCCGCCCGACGTGCCCGCGTCCGCCCTGCCGGCCGTGGTCCGGCCCGGCACCGTGATCGGCACCGTCGGCCGGGACGGCGCGGCGCACACCGGCCTGCCGGTGGGCACGTCCGTGCACGCGGGGCTCACCGACGGCTGTGCCGCACAGGTCGCCGCGGGCGCGCTGGCGGTCGGCGACTGGAACTCGGTGCTCGGCACGACGCTGGTCGTCAAGGGCGTCACCGCGACCCGGCTGGCCGACCCGACCGGGGCGGTCTACTCGCACCGGCATCCCGACGGCGGCTGGCTGCCCGGCGGAGCGTCCAATGTGGGCGCGGCCGTGGTCGACGACCGGTTCCCGGGCGTGGACCGGGCGGCGCTGGACGCGGCCGCCGCCGCGCACGAGCCGGCCGGTGCGCTCGTCTACCCGCTGCGCACCACGGGCGAGCGGTTCCCCTTCGTGCGGCCGGACGCGACGGCGTTCACGGTGGGCACGTTCGCCGGCGACGCCGACCGCTACGCCGGGCTGCTGCAGGGCGTCGCGTTCGTCGAGCGGCTCTGCTACGCCCACCTGCGCCGGCTCGGCGCGGACACCGGCGGGACGCTGACGCTGACCGGCGGTGCCACCCGCAGCGCCTACTGGTCGCGGCTGCGCGCCGACGTGCTCGGCCGCCCGGTCGCGCTGCCGGCGACCACCGAGCCGGCGCTCGGCATGGCGGTGGTCGCGGCGGCCGGCGACGGCGACCTCACCGCGACCGCGAAGCGGATGGTCCGGATGGCCGGGACGATCGAGCCGCGCGCCGGGGACCGGTTCGGCGAGCCGTTCGCCCGGTTCGTCGACGCGTTGGTCGCGCGCGGCTACGTCGACGCCGGCCTCGCCGCCTATGCCAAGGAGCCGTCATGACGCGTACGACCGTGGTGCTGGCCCGGCACGGCCGCACCGCCTGGCACGAGCCGACCCGCTACACGGGCCGCAGCGACGTGCCGCTCGACGAGGTCGGGGTCGCGCAGGCGGCGGGACTCGCGGAGTGGGCGGCCGGTCAGGGTTTCGCGGCGCTGGCCTGCTCGCAGCTCACACGGGCGCGGCAGACGGCGGCCGCGGTGCCGGGCCTGACCGCGACCGTCGACGACCGGCTGCGGGAACTCGACTTCGGTGTCGCCGAGGGGCGGACCCTGGACGAGTTGCGCGCCGCCGACCCGGAGATGGTGGCCCGCTTCGTGGCCGACCCGGCGGCGGGTCACTTCCCGGGCGGCGAGCACCCCGCCGACGCGGCCGCGCGGGGGCTGGCGGCCCTCACCGCACTCGCCACCGCGTACCCGACCGAAAAGGTTCTGGTCGTCGCGCACAGCACGCTGATCCGGCTCGTGGTCTGCACGGTGCTCGGCGTCCCGCTCGCCGAATACCGGCGGAAGCTGCCCGTGCTCGATCCGACCGCTACCACCACGCTGCGCTTTCCCGAGCCCGTCGGCGTCGTCTCCTATAACGTCGACCGATGACCGTCATCGGCGTCGACGCCGGGACCACCGTGACCAAGGCCGTCGCGTTCGACGCCGACGGCACGGCGCTGGCCCGGGCCGCCCGGCCGACCGTGCTCGACCGCGTCGGCGACGGCCGCTACGAGCAGGACGCGGACGCCGTCTTCGGCGCGGTGGTGGCGGTGCTGCGCGAGCTGCGGGAGTTGCTGCCGGGCCCGGTCACCGCCGTCGGCCTCACCGCGCAGGGCGACGGCCTCTGGCTGCTCGACGGCGACGGCCGCCCGGTGCGGCACGCGATCTCCTGGCTCGACGCCCGCGCGACCCCGATCCTCGACCGTTGGACCGAGGACGGGCTCGCCGCGTTGGCGTACCGCAGGACCGGCAACTATCCCTTCCCCGGCGGCGCCGGGCCGCTGCTCGCCTGGCTGGACGCGCACGAGCCGCACCACCTCGACCGCGCCGCCACCGCCGGCTACTGCAAGGACATGGTCGTGCAGCGGCTGACCGGCCTGCGCGCGACCGACCCGTCCGACGCGTCGGCGCCGTTCCTCGACCCGCACAGCCGCGCGTACGACCTCGATCTGATCGACGCCTGCGGGCTCACCCACCGGCGGGACCTGCTGGCTCCGGTGCACGACGCCCCGCACGCCCCGCTGGACGCGGCCGCCGCCGACGCGACCGGCCTGCCGCGCGGGGTGCCGGTGGTCGGCGCGCCCTACGACCTGCCCGCGTCGGCCTGGGGCGCCGGCGTGCGGGCCGTCGGCGCCGGCCTGCTCACGGTCGGCACCACGCTGGCCTGCCAGGTGGTCCACGACACCGTGGACACCGGCGGCGAGCCGGCCGGGCTCACGCTGAGCACCTGGCAGCGCGGGCGCTGGCTGCGCGCGCTGCCGGCGATGGTCGGCACCGCCGCCCTCGACTGGGTGCTCCGGCTGGTGGGCGCGACCGTCGCCGACCTCCCGGCGCTGCTGGCCACGGGCCGTTCCGCCGGCCTGACGGTGCTGCCGTTCTTCGCGGAGGCGGGCGAGCGGGCGCCGTTCGTCGCACCGCGCGCCCGCGCCCGGATCGACGGGCTGCACCTCGGTCACCAGCCCGCCGACCTGGTGCGGGCGACCTGCGAGGCGATCGCCTACAGCGCCCGGCACTGCCTGACCGCGGCGGGCCTGGCCGGCGAACTGACCGCGTGCGGCGGCGGGGTGGCCACGGCCGAGTGGGCGCAGATCTTCGCCGACGTCCTCGGCCGGCCCATCCGGGTGCTGGCCGGCGAGGAGATCGGTGCGCGCGGCGCGGCGCTGGCCGCGCTGTCGACGGTGGAGAGCGAGCCGGCCGGCTGGACGCCGGCCGGGCGGGTGGTCGAGCCCGCCGGCGACCACGAGGACGGCTACGCGCGCTATCTCGCGCACGTGGAACAGGCCCGACCCGACTGGAGCTGAGGCGCTGTGCGGATCCTGCTGGCCGGCGACCACTTCGTCACCAACGACCTGCTCGCCGCGGCGCTGGGTGACGGTCATGAGCTCAGCACGCTGAGGTTGCCCTGGCCGCACATGCCGTACGGGCCGGTCGCCGAGGTCGACGAGGCGTCCGGCGACGAGGACGCGCTGATCGCGGCACTGTCCGGTGTGGAGGCCGCGATCACCCAGATGGCGCCGTTCACCGCGCGGGTGTTCGCGGCCGCCGACGCGCTGCGGCTGGTGGTCGTCTGCCGCGGCGGGCCGGTCAACGTCAACCTCGACGCCGCGGCGGCGGCCGGCGTGACGGTGCGCACCACACCGGGACGCAACGCGGTGGCGGCCGCCGAGCACACGGTCGCGCTCATCCTCGCCGCACTGCGCCAGATCCCGGACCGGCACGCGGGCGTACGCGCCGGCGAGTGGCGCAGCGACCTCTACGCGCTCGACCGCGTCGGCGGCGAGCTGGCCGGCAGCACGGTCGGACTCGTCGGATACGGCGCGATCGGTCGCCGGGTGGGCCGGATCCTCCGGGCGTTCGACGCCCGGGTGCTGGTGCACGACCCGTACGCGACCGGTCTGGACGGCGCGACCGCGGTCGACCTGCCCGAGCTGCTCGACAGGTCCACGGTGCTCAGCCTGCACGCCCGGCTGACGCCGGAGACGACGGGCCTGATCGGTGCCGCGGAGCTGGCCCGGCTGCCGGCCGGGGCGGTGCTGGTCAACACGGCCCGCGGCGGCCTGCTCGACTACGCCGCCGTGGTCGACGCGCTGGAGTCGGGCCATCTCGGCGCGGCCGCCTTCGACGTGTTCGACGCCGAGCCGCTGCCCGCCGGCTCCCGGCTGCGCACCGCGCCGCGGCTCGTGCTCACCCCGCACCTGGCGGGCGCGACCCGGCAGACCGCGGAACGCGCCGCGACCCAGGCCGCCGCCGCGGTCGCCGCGTTCACGGGCAGTTGGCGCTGGTCCGCTCGATCTCGACTTCCTCGTCGTCGACGGTGATCCCGGACGGCTCGCCGCCGAACCAGGACTCGACCTTCTCGCCGCCCACCCGCTGCTCGTGGTGCAGGTGCGGGGCGCCGGAGTTGCCGGTGCTGCCGAGCTTGCCGATCTGCTGACCGGCCGCGACCTCGTCGCCCTCCTCGACCAGCGGCGGCTCCAGCATGTGCAGGTACTGGGTCTCCCACTGCCCGCCGTGGTCGATCTTCACCCAGTAGCCGCCGCCCCGGCCCTTGGGCCCGCGCGGGTTCTCGGGTGTCCGCCCGCCCAGCGAGCCGTTGACGCCGGACACGGTGACCGTGCCGGCGGCGGCCGCCAGCACCGGCCGGCCCCACGACTCGCCCTCGGTCGGGAACAGGTCGACGTCGAAGTCGTCGTGCCCGGGGTAGGTGGACAGCCGCCAGGTCTCGCCGCAGCTCACCGGGAGCTGGAACAGCGGGCGCGGGCCGGGCCGACGCAGGTGGTCGACCAGCAGCACGGCGAGCACGGCGGCGACGACGATCGCGACGCCGGCGCCGACCGCGGTGGCGCGGGTGGCGGGCGGCGCGCTCACCGGCCGGCCAGGAACGTCTCGACGGCGTCCGCGAAGGCGTTGGGCGCGTTCGGGTGCACGACGTGGCCGACCGGGATCGTGGTCAGCTCGCCGCCGGGGATCCGCTCGGCCATCTCCGCCATCGCGTCCTGCGGCAGGAAGCTGTCGGGGCCGCCGGCGACGACCAGCGTCGGCACGGGCAGCGCGGCCAACTCGGTCCACCACTTGGGGTCGGGGGCGTTGAGGGTGGCCAGCACCGAGGGGCGCACCTCGCGGTCGTAGAAGGGCGCCGTGTCGGGCAGGCCGGTCGGCACCGGGATGCCCAGCGGCACCGGCGGCGGCGTCTCCTCGAGCACCAGGGCGGCGACCCGGTCGGGCGCGGCCAGCGTGGTCAGCAGGGCGACCAGCCCGCCCAGGGAGTGGCCGACGAGCACGACCCGGTCCAGGGCCAGGCGGTCGAGCAGGGCCAGCAGGTCGTCGCGGAAGACCAGCGGCCCGTACGGGGCGGCGCGCTCGGTCGCGCCCATGCCGCGCAGGTCCGGCACGTAGACCCGGCGCCGCCGGGCGAACCGCGGCGCGAGCTCGTCCCAGCTGCTCCCGTCGCCGCCGCCACCGTGCAGCAGCACCATCGGCACCGCGTCGGCCGGGCCGGGCAGCGTGCGGCAGGCGACCCGCAGACGCCCGGTGTCCACGTACTCGGTCATGCCCGCGACCCTATGCGGACCGCGCCACTAATGACTCGTCGCCCGACCCACCTCGAGCGCCACCACCCCGGCGATGATCAGCACGAGGCCGCCGATCTGCAGCGGCGAGAGCGACTCCTTCAGGAAGACCGCCCCGATGATGGCGATCGCGGCGACACCGACCGCGGACCAGACCGCGTACGCGACGCCGACCTGCATGCCGAGCTTCAGCGCCTGGGAGAGCGCGAAGAAGGCGAACCCGTAGCCGATGACCAGGATCACCGATGGCACCAGGCGGGTGAACCCCGCCGAGGCGCGCAGCGACAGCGTGGCCGCGATCTCCGAGACGATCGCGCCCGCCAGCCAGAACCACACCCGTGCCGCCCCTCTCAGCGCGCCGTCAGCTCGACACGAGTGTCGTGGAAGGTCGGCGCCCCGCCGAGGTCGGTGTCGCGCACGGCGGTCACGGCGTTGACCGTGTTGCCGCCGGGGCTGCGCCTGGCCCAGTACGCCTTGAAGGTGAACGCGACCCCCGGCCGCGCGGCGTCGTCGATGGCGACGGCCGCGTCGAAAGCACCGTGCTCGTTGTGCACGCTGACCGGGGTGCCGTCGGCGAGGCCGCGGGCCCCCGCGTCGAGCGGGTGCAGGTGGATCCGCGGCGCGCCCATCTTCTTCTCGTGCCACGGCAGCGAGGCGAACGTGGAGTTGAGGAAGAACCGCCCGGCGGCGGAGATGAGCACCAGGCCGGCGCCGTCCTTCTCGGCCGGCGGGGTGTAGCCGACCAGCGGGTCGACGCCCTGCGCCGCGAGCGCGGGGTCGTGCAGCCGGGCCCGGCCGGTCGGCGTCGGGAACCCGCCCTTGGCGAACGGCGCGCTGCCCACCGGCACCCCGGTCGTGCGGGCGTAGCCGCGCTCGGCCAACTCCTCGAACGTGACCGGGCCGCCGGCCAGGTGCTGGCGGGCGATCTCCTCGTCGCTGTCGCGCAGCCGCGGGTGGTCGAGCCCGAGCGCCGCCGCCATCCGGCGGAAGATCTCGGTGTTGGGCAGGGCCTCGCCCGGCGGCGTGGTGGCCGGCAGGTTGAGGGACGTGTAGTGGTGCCCGTAGGACGCGGACAGGTCGAGGTGCTCGGGCTGCATCGTCGCCGGCAGCACCACGTCGGCGTAGTCGCAGGTGTCGGTCCAGCGCTGCTCGAGCACCACGGTGAACAGGTCGGCCCGGAGCAGGCCCTGGCGCAGGCGCGTCTGGTCGGGCGCGGTCGCCGCCGGATTGCTGTCGAACACGACCAGCGAGCTGACGGGCGGGTCGGCCTCTCCGGTCAGGACGGCCGCGAGCCGGCTCATGTTGACCTGCCGGGCCGGCGGCTGCGGCAGGTCCGGCGGCCGCGCGACGTCGACGTCGCCCCACGGGAAGTGCCCGGTGGTCATGCAGAGCGCGCCGCCGCCCGGGTGCCGGAAGTCGCCGGTGACCAGCGGGATCGCGCAGATGGCCCGGAGCGCCTGGCCGGCGCCCGCGTGCCGCTGCAGGCCGAGGCCCACCTTGATCGCGGTCGGCCGGGTCGTGGCGATCCGGTCGCCGAGGTCGCGCAGCACCGCCGGGTCGAGCCCGCACTCGGCGGCGGCCCGCTCGACCGGCCACTCCCGCAGCCGGGCCGCCAGCGCGGGCCAGCCGTCGACGTGGGCGTCGAGCCACTCGTGGTCGACCGCGCCGGCGTCGACGAGGTGCCGCATCAGGCCGAGCGCCAAGGCGCCGTCGGTGCCGGGCAGCGGGGCGATGTGCGCGTCGCTGCGGCCGGCGGTGTCGGTGCGCAGCGGGTCGATCGCGACGACGTAGGCGCCCCGGCGGCGGGCCTCCTGCACGAACGGCCACAGGTGCAGGTGGGTGGAGAGCAGGTTGGCGCCCCAGAGCACGATCAGCCTGGCCTCGACGATCGACTCGGGCTCGAAGCCGACCATGCCGCCGTAGAGCGAGCCGAGCGCGGCGTTGGCCGCGGCCGTGCAGATCGTGGTGCGCAGCCGGCTGGCGCCGAGGTGGGCGAAGAGCCGCTGGCCCATCGTGTAGCCCTGGACCTCGCCGAGCGTACCGGCGAAGTAGTAAGGCAGGACCGACTCCGGACCGTGCCGGTCGATGCTGGCGGTCAGCCCCGCGGCCACCCGCTGGAGGGCCTCGTCCCAACTCGCCGGCCGGAAGGCGATGGGGCCGGCGCCCTTCGGGCCGACCCGGAGCATCGGCGTGGCGAGCCGGTCGGGCCCGTTGACGGCGTCGAGATAGCGGTTGACCTTGCCGCAGAGCGCGCCCCGGGTGAACGGGTGGTCGGCGTCACCCCGGATCTCGACCGCCCGCCCGTCTTCCACGGTGAGCTGCCAGACGCAGGTGTCGGGGCAGTCGAGCGGGCAGGCGCCGCGGTGCGTGGTTCTACCCATGCCGGCGATGCTACGTGAGCCCCACCCGTACCATCTCTCGCATTTTCCCGCAGGTCGGGGCGGGGGTCGGTTTGGTGGCGACGGGCCTGGGAAGACGGGCCGCATGGGATTCATGGACCGTTTGAAGAACCTTGCCGGTAAGCACGACGACAAGGTCGACAAGGGCATGCAGCAGGCCGGCGACAAGATGGACGAGCGTACGGGCGGCAAGTACGACCAGCACATCGACAAGGGCGTGGACGAGGCGCAGCGCCGCACCGGCGGCGGCGACACGATGCCCTGACGCTTTTCCCGTACCGTCTTGGGCATGGCGACCCTGGACGACGTGTCCCGGTTGGCGGCGCGGCTGCCGGAGACCACGGAGATCGAACGCCACGGCAACCGCGCCTGGTCGGTGACGGGCAAGGTGTTCGCCTGGGAGCGCCCGTTCAGCAAGGCCGACCTGAAGCGGTACGGGGACGCGCCCGTACCGCCGGACCCGATCGTCGCCACCGCGGTGGGTGACCTGGCCGAGAAAGAGGCGGTGCTCGCCGCGGGCACGCCGGGCTTCTTCACGATCCCGCACTTCGACGGCTACGCGGCGATCCTCGTCGAACTGGGCACGGTCGACCACGTGGCGCTGGAGACGGCCCTGGTGGACGCCTGGCTGGCGAAGGCACCGACCCGCCTGACGCAGGCGTACCTCGCCGGCTGACCACCCGGCGGCTCAGGCGGCTGCGAAGGTCGTCCAGGGCTCGCCCACCTCGAACCCGAAACCGGCGAACAGCGGCACCGTGTCGTCGGCGGAGTGCAGGAAGGCCGTGTGGGCGCCCGACTCCTGCCCGTCCCGGAGCATGGCGCCGATGAGCGCCCGGGCGTGTCCGCGTCGCCGGTGGGCCGGGTCGGTCGCGATGTTGGCGAGGTAGAGGTGGCCGTCGGTGCGGACGGCCAGGCCGACCGTCACCGGGGCGCCGCTCTCCTCCGCGACGTACGCGTCGATCTCCGGTCGGTCCAGCGTCGTCGCGTTGTAGAGGCCCGAGATGATCTGCGGCGGCGCGCCGAACGCCGCGCCGAGCACGGTGGCGAAGGTTTCATACGCGGCGCCCGGCAGCTTGCGCACGTGCGCCGCGCCCGGCGCCCGGTCGCCGGAGAGCGGCCGCACCATCAGCACCGACCGCCCGCGCCCGGTCAGCCCGTGACCGGCGGCGACCCGGGCCACGTCCGCGTCCGCCTCGCCGCGCAGGCGGATGGTCCACGGCAGTCCCTGGGCGTACCCTGCCACCCGATCCGCGAGCGCCGCGATCTCCTCCGCGTCGGGTTCGTCGCCCAGGCCGAGGACGGCGTTCAGCAGCGGAATCGGCGTACCGGTGAACATCAGGACGGTTCCGTGCGGCGCCGTCTCGAAGCGGCCGGCCGGAGCCGCGTCGGTTATCACCTCGGCACCCTGGCGGAACGCGTACGCGGTGGCTTGCAACGTCTGTGCGGCAGTCATGACCACAGGATGCGGCCGGTGCCGGGGAAGTTCGGTCGTTTCCGCGTTTGTCAGCCAGCTCACGATTTCGTTCCAACCCGGCCGGGGGTTGGTGCGTGTTTACGGAAGTGACCGGCTTCGACGGCTTCCGTGAGTTCGTAGAGACCCATAACGGCGCGTGGTCGCGGCTGGCCTTCGTGCTCGCCGGCAACCACGCGGCCGCCGAGGACCTGCTGCAGACCGCGCTCTACAAGGCCGCGAAGAGGTGGCACCGGATCCGGCGGTACGAGCAACCGCAGGCGTACGTGCGGCGGGCCATCTACCACGCGGCGATCTCCGGGTGGCGGCGGCGCGGTGAGTGGTCGCTCGCCGAACTGCCGGACCGGGCGGCACCCGACGACGCGATCGACGACGCCACCCGCCGGCTGGCCGTTGACGCCGCGCTCGCCCGGCTCACCGCGCGCCAGCGGGCGGTGCTGGTGCTGCGCTTCTACGACGACCGGTCGGTGGCCGAGGCCGCCGAGATCCTCGGGGTCTCCGAGGGCACCGTGAAGAGCCAGACCGCGTACGCCCTCGGCCGGTTGCGGGTCATCGCGCCGCATCTCGCCGAACTGACCGTTGAGGAGGCCGGCCGATGACCGGGTTGCGGGAGCACTTCGCCGAGACGGCCGGGCGGGCCAAGCACTACGACGTGACCGCGGTGGCGGTCCGGCGCGCCCGGCGGCACACCCTGGTCACCCGTGGGCTCGCCGCCGTCGCGGCCGCGCTCGCCGCCGGATCGGCCGTGGTGGCCGTGGCCGGCGACGGCGGCACGCCCGTGCCGGACTACGAGACCGTCGACGCCACCCGGCCCGCCACGGAAGGCCGGCTCGACTGGCTGCCGCCGACGTTCGTCGCGTCCGAGCCGGCCGCGCAGCCCGTGCTGCCGACGGGCCGGGGCGTGGGCCCGGGTGCGCTGGTCTACCGGACGTCGACCGGCCCCGATGAGGGCCTGCTGACCAGCGACGGCACGAGCTACCGGGTGCCGGGCGAGGCGCGCGGGCTGTCGCCGGACGGGCGCTGGCTGGCCTACGCGGCCGGCGGCACGCTGGTGTTCCACTCGCTGGTCGACGGTCGCACCCACCGGCTGGCCGACGGCGACGTCACCGGGTGGTCGGTCGACGGCACCACGGCCGTGCTCGCTCAGCGCTCGGGCGACGGACCGCCGCCGCAGGTCGCGACCGTCTTCCGGCCGGACGACGGCGCGAACCGGACGGTGCCGGTGCCCGACCCGGCCTGGTGGTCGCCGCGCGGGCTGTCCGCCGACGGGGAGGTGGTGCTGATGCCGCGGCGGATGGTCCCCCTACGGCAGGACGTGCCGTTGTCCGCACTGCCCGGGCTGACCTCGACCGCGGCGCCGGACGCGTCGGCGACCGAGCCGCCGGACCTTCCCGTGGGGACCGCGTCGCCGGTCGCGCCGGCGGGGACGCTCACCCTCCCCGGCAGTGAGATCGGCTTCGGCGTCGGCTTCGTCGACCCGGTCGACCGGACGAGCCGTTCGGTCGCCGTGCTCGCGGAACCGCTCGGCCTGACGGACCCGGAGGGCTGGCACGGCGGTGTCGACGAGGCGATCCGGGTCCGCCCGGACACCGGCGGACTGGTGTTCCAGCCGCAGCAGGCCTTCCCGGAGGGCGAGTTCACGGTCTACTCCCGCGCCGACCTCTACGAGGTCGACCCCGGCACCGGCCTGCCGCTGCGGCGGTTCCGCCTGCCACCGCCGTCGACCGCGCCCCAGGGCCACGTGCTGCGCCTGATCGCGGTCGGCGCGGACGGGTTCCTGTTGAGCGCGAACGACGACCGTCCACCGTGGATGACCAGCCGGCTGGAGGTGCTCGACCCGGTGACCGGCGACCGGCGCACCGTGCTGCGGACGACGGG
Organism: Asanoa siamensis; assembly: GCF_016862555.1. GTDB lineage: Bacteria > Actinomycetota > Actinomycetes > Mycobacteriales > Micromonosporaceae > Asanoa > Asanoa siamensis. The sequence goes on from NZ_BONE01000033.1 coordinate 84,313, forward strand.
CGAGGTGGAGGTGGCACTCACCCGCGGCGGCACGTTCCTGATGTGACGGCTCAGGTGAAGCGCAGGGTCCAGCCGCCCTGCGCCTCGACCTCGAGCACCTGGGTGTCGGGCGGCAGCGGCTCCGTGCCCTGATAGCGGCCGATCTCGTTGACGAACAGCCCGATCCGGTCGTTGTGGCCATAGCCGCGGACCACGAAGTTCGATCGGCCCGAATGGCTGACGGTGAGCCGCTGGCCGGTGGCGGTGCCGGACGGCACCAAAAACACCGCCGGCTTGCGGCCCGCGGCCTCCCCGGTGAACGCCGGGGCCTTGCTCAGGTCGCGCAGCACGATCTTCCAGGTGCCGGTCGCCCGTACCTGGAACGCCGCGGGGATCCCCCGCTCCTGCAACCCGATCGTGCGGTCGCCGGCGTAGTCGTCGATCGCGTTGACGATCAGGCCGACCTGGCGGCCGCTCTCGTCAAGGGCCTCGACGAGGAAGTTGCCCGTGCCGGTGTAGGTGATCGTCGCGACGTAGGCGGCGTCGGGCTCCAACCGGACCTCGACCGTCTTGTCACCCCGCCCGCTGATCGTGACGTCCCGGCCGAGCACCCGCGGCGGGTCCGGCAGCCGGGTGCGCTCCGCGACCGGCTCGCGGGACAGCCCGGGCGCTACCGGCTCGCGGGACGGCCGGGGCGCGACGGGCTCGTCCCGGGCGGCCCGTGCCGGCGGTGGGGAGCCGTCGCGGAGCGCGACGAACAGGCCGGCGCCGCCCAGGCAGAGGATGAGGGCGAACAGCGCGGCGCCGCCGACGAGCCAGGGCCAGACCGGCGTCGACGACGGATACGGCGGCTGCCCGTACCCGGGAGGCATGGGCGTCGGCGTGCCCGGCGGCAGGGTTGGCTGGGTCACTCCGGCACGGTAGGCCGCGCTTGCGGGCGGCGGTGTCCCGCGCCGGTCACCTCTTGATCACAAAGCGAACGGCCCGGCCGGGGGAATCCCCGGCCGGGCCGTCACACGCTGGGGTGACTGAGGGGATTTGAACCCCCGACACCCGGGACCACAACCCGGTGCTCTGCCAACTGAGCTACAGCCACCATGTCGACCCGCGCCGGCTTTCCGCCGGGCGAGGCGCCGACCAATGATAGCCATAGGTCGGGCGAGGACGTCGACAGGGTTGGCTCAAAGATCCGCGGCGATGCCCTTCGCGGTCTCGACGTCGGGCCCGGGCAGGGGCACGAAGATCGTGCGGCGGTAGTACTCGAGCTCGCGGATGCTCTCCCGGATGTCGGCCAGCGCGCGGTGGGCCAGGCCCTTCGCCGGCTGGCCGAAGTAGACCCGCGGGTACCAGCGGCGGCACAGCTCCTTGATCGAGGAGACGTCGATCATCCGGTAGTGCAGGTGGGCGTCGAGGCGGGGCATGTCGCGGGCGAGGAAGCCCCGGTCGGTGGCGATCGAGTTGCCACACAGCGGCGCCGTGCGCGGGTCCTTCACGTACGTCCTGATGTAGGTCAGGAGCTGGTCCTCGGCTTCTTCCAGGGTCACGGTCGACCGGCGTACCGCTTCGGTCAGCCCGGATTTGGCGTGCATCTCGCGCACCACGTCGGGCATGCCGTCGAGCTGCGCGTCGGAGGCGTGGATGACCAGATCCACGCCGTCGCCCAGCACCTGCAGGTTGGGATCGGTCACCAACGCCGCGACCTCGATCAGCGCGTCCTTGCCGAGATCGAGCCCGGTCATCTCACAGTCGATCCAGACCAGAAGATCAGCCACGATCGACAGCCTACGCTCAGGGTCCGGCCGGCGACCCTCTACTAGGCTGCCGGGGTGCAGGCAGCAGCCCCACCCATGAAGATCAACCCCGGCACCGCGCGGCGGATCGCGTTGGTGGTCGCGCTCACCGCGGCGGCGGTGGGCTTCGTCTGGGTGTACGCGGCCCGGCGCGACTTCTTCGACCTGCGGATCTACGTGAGCGCGCTGCGCTGGTGGGCCGACGGGCACCCGCTCTACGACTGGGCGCAGCCCGACCCGGTGCAGGGTGAGCTCTACTTCACGTACCCCCCGTTCGCCGCGTTGCTGTTGCGCCCGTTCGCCGCCGTACCCGTCGGTTTCACGATCGGGTTCTTCTGTGTCTTCACCGTCGCCGCCGTCGCGGTGGCGGCCTGGTGGCTGACGGCCCCGGTCGCGGACCGCCGCGGCCTGCCCCGCTGGCTGCTGGCCGGCCTGCTGTTCCCGGTGGCGCTGGCGGTCGAGCCGACCCGCGAGACGTACTTCTTCGGTCAGATCAACATGCTGCTGATCCTGCTGATCCTGGCCGACTTCCTGTACGCGTCGCCGCGGCGCTGGTTCTGGGCCGGCGCCGGCGTGGGCCTGGCGACCGCGATCAAGCTGTTCCCGGGCATCTTCATCCTGTACTTCCTGGTCACCCGCCGCTGGCGCGAGGCGGCCGTCTCGGCGGGCACGGCGGCGCTGGCGACGCTGCTGGCGGCCGCGGTGGCGCCGCGGGACTCGTGGCAGTTCTGGACGTCGTCGCTGTTCTCGACGGAGCGGGTGGGGCGCATCGATTACACGGGTAACCAGTCTTTGCAGGGCTTACTGGCGCGCCTGGTCGCCCCGGCCGAGCCGGCTCGCGCCTGGTGGCTGCTGCTGGTCGTAGCGGTCACGGCCGTCGGCCTGTGGCGGGCGGCCCGAGCGTTCCGCGCGGGCGACGACCTGGCGGGCGTGACGCTGACGGGCCTGGTGGGCGCGCTGGTCAGCCCGATCACGTGGCCGCACCACGTGTTCTGGTTCGTACCGGCCCTGGTCGTCCTGGTGGACTCAGGCCGCCGCCGGGACCTGCTGGTGGCCGGGGGGACGCTGGCGGTGGCGCTCTACGGGGTGAACACGTTCATCGACTGGGGCGTGGCGCCGGACCCGACCCGCACGGTAGGCGACTTCCTGCTGCGAAACCTCTACGTACTGGCGGCGCTGGCCCTGCTGGCCCTGCTGCCGGCCCGCACACCGGCACCAAACCGGACAGACCTAGCCACTCACCACGCGACGGGTTAAAATGTCCTTAACGGATCAAGTTCTCCCGTTGCCACCGTTCCCCCGGTGAGAGCGCCCCTTCGCGTCGGCAGCGCGGAGGGGCGCTCTAGCTTGTAGCGCGGTCTGACCAGATCAAGATCAAATTCGGGATCAAGTGCGGGTTTTCCCGGGTCCGCGGTGGTCCGGACCGCTGCTCCCGCCGGACAACGCTCGCTCCGCTCGCTGCCAGGTCCGCGGTTGGCCCCAACCGTTTCGGCCCGTGAACCTGGCATGGCTGACGGCTCGGCGGCCTGCAGCGTGGCGGTGAGGGCCGCCCCGCTGCTCGACCCGTCAATGGTTCAGCTCGCCTGGTCGGTCGGATTGGCGCGGTTGTCAGCCGGCCGCTTGGCCGAGGTGGCGGCGCGCCGGCGGGTAGTGGCCGGCCGCTTGGCGGCCAGCGCCGCGACCGCGTTGTGGACCGGGCCGGCGTCGGTCGTTTCCGGCGCCGGCAGCCCGGCCGCGGTCTTCCGCCGCCGCTTAGCCGGCGTCGCGGTGCCACCCAATCCCCCGAAAGGAGTACCCGGCAAGGTCGCCCCAGCGGGCCGCGGACGTTCGCCCATGGCGGTTGCCGCGATCCCGTCGTCCGCCGCAGCCGCAGTGTTCGTGGCCGGAGCCGACTCCCGCGCGGCGTCATCTGTCGCCTCGGCCGGCTCTGATGTCGCCGTCTCGTCGGTCGCCGGCGGCGCGGTCTCGGCGGCCTTGCGGCGCGGCGAGCGGGTCGGCTTCTGCACCTTGTCGGGGGTCTCGGCGGCCGTCGCCTTCTTGGCCCGCGTGGCGCGGCGGGCGGCTGGCTTGGCTCCGGTGGCGGCGTCGTCCCCGGTCGCCGGGTCGCCCGCCGTGGCCTGGTCGCCCGTGGCCTGGTCGCCCGTGGCCTGGTCGCCCGTGGCCTGGTCGCCCGTGGCCTGGTCGCCCGTGGTGGCGACCTCGGTGCCGGTGCCGACCGGGGTGCCGGCCCCCGCCGGGCTGCCCGCCGTGATCGGCTCGTCGGCGGCCGAGCCCGCGGACTCGATGACCTCCGTGCCGGTCGTCGTCATCGGTTCGGCGATCGCCGCGTTCGCGTTGCGGTCCTCGGCCTGCGCCACCGCGTTGGCGCGGGACTTCGACCTGGTCGCCTTCGGCCGGTCGGTAGCGGCCACTCCCGACGCCGCGCGGCGCGGCTTCTTCGTCGGCTCCTTGACCGCCGGTACCCCGCCGGCATCCGAATCGCCGACGCCGTGCCCGACCGGGGCCTCCGCGGCCGCGGAACCGGCCGCACCCGAACCGGTGGTTGTCTGCGCGAACGTCGCGTCCGTCAACATCGGCTGCTCGGCGACGGCCTTGCCACGCCGGGACCCGGCGGCAGTCCGCCGGGACTTCGCCGCGGTCGCCGCCGGCTCCCCAGCGACCACCTGGCCGTCGTTGGGACCGTCGGCGGCCGCGACCGTCCCCTCTGCCGGTACGGGCTTCTCCCCGACGGACTCCACCGCGTCCCCGGACACCGAGCCCGCCCCCGCTCGGGCCGTCACCACAACCGCATCCCCGGCGGCTCCGCCATCGGCGCTCGCCCCCGGGCGGGCGGCCGCGACAACCGAATACCCTCCGCCCCCACCATCGGCGCTCGCCCCCGGGTGGGCAGCCGGAATAGCCGAATCCCCTGCGGACTCACCCTCAGCCGACGCCGCGTTCGCCCCCGGCCGAGCCGCCACCACAACCGAATCCCCTGCGGACTCACCCTCGGCAGATCCCCGGCCCGACTTCGGCCGAGCAGTCTTTTCAACCGATTGCCCAGCGGCGTGGCCTTCGGCCGACACCCCGCCCGGCCCAGCCGCGGCTGCCTGACCTGGGTGGGTCGATGGCGGCTTCGCGGTGGTCTCGGCCGTCGGCTCCTGCGCGGCTGCCGCGTCCGTGGTGGGTGGGCGGTTGCCTGCCGCCTCGCGGGGCTGGGGGGCCGGCTTCGTCGTCCGGGGGCGGGCTGCTACGACCGGGCGGTCCGGGCTTTCGCCCGTCGGCTCCGTGGCCGTGTCGACGAAGACCACCGGGCGCTTCTTCGCGCGGGCCGTGCGCTTCGCCGGGCGTTCCGTGCCGTCCGCCTGCACAGACCGCAGGTGCGCCACCCCGCCCGAGCGCTGCGTCGGCGCGCGGCCGTCGGCCTCGTCCGGAGCGGCCGCCGCTGGGTTGTCGTCGTCCGTCGCTACCGCGCGGGTCGTCGGGATCGCGGTGGCCGCGCCCGCCGGAGCGCCGGAGGTTGGGGAGATCTCGACCGAGAGTTGGGCCGCTACCGCGGTCACCCCCGGCATCCCCGCCAGCCGGGCCGCCTCGGCCCGGCGCCAGGCGCTCGCCGACGGGGTCACCGATTCGGCGTCGTCGGCCGGGCCCGGCTGGGCCGGCGGCCAGGCCGGGCCAGGCGGCGGTGGCGGTGGCGGCGTGCTCGGCAGGCCCGCGCCGGCCAGCGCGTCCGCCAGCGTCGCCGGGCGCGCCGGCGGGTTGTCCGACGGCCAGCCCGGCCAGGGTCCGTCGGCGGCCCGGCTGGGTTCGCCCGGCAGCACCGGCAAAGGCTCGGCCACGTCCGCGGCCGGCAGGGCCGGCCAGACCGGCGGCGGGCCCGCCGGGCCCTCGCGGTCGTCCAAGGTGGCCGCGCCGAGGCGGGCCGAGACCTGGGGCACCTGGCTCGGGTCGACGACGAAGACCACGTCGCGTGGGCGGGTCGGCCAGGCAAGCGCGGTGATGCCGCCGGCGATCAGCAGCACGCCCGCGGCGAGCAGGATCCAGCTCGTCGGCGGAAGCCAGCCGGGTGAGGCCGCGGCGCGGACCGTGACGGTTAGGGCCGGGCTCGCGTCGACGTGCATCACGACGAGGCTCAGCTCGCGGCCGTCGACCTCGTTGGCGGTCCATTCGAGCGTGCCGCTGCCCTGGCGTACCCAGAACGACTGTGATCCGGGCGCGACGCCCGACGCGGCCGGGCCGTAGACGCCCTCGCCGCCGATCGGGGTGCTGCGCACCGGGAGGTCGCCGCGGGCGACGGTGACAGCGTCGACCCGGGTCCAGGCGGAGCCGGACAGATACTCGCGGACCGCGTCCGCCGGGCCCAGGCCGAAGAACACGTCGCTGGCGCCGGTCAGCCGCATCCGCGTGTCACCGGCCCGGACGAACGCCGCGTCCTCGCGGAGCAGCTTGTCGACGTCGGTGACGACGATCGCCTGCCCGGGCGTGCTGACGGGCTCGAGGGTCCCGCTGAACGCACCGCCCGCGTCCCGATGTTGCATGAGTGTCCACAGTGAACCGCCGACCAGCAGCACCGGCAGTCCGATGGTCAGCAACACCAGCCCGGCGACCGTGCGTACGACCCGCATCTGCGTCATCCCCCTTGATCGCGTTACCGGACAAACTGTACCCAACGTGACGATCCGAACACACGACGCAGATGGTTCGGCACGCGGACAAAGAAAAACCCGCCGGTCCAGGGACAACGCCCCGGACCGGCGGGG
>NZ_BONE01000034.1 GCF_016862555.1 Asanoa siamensis
GGTTGCCGCAGTGGTGCGGTACAACGGGGGCGGGCAGGCCGGCCACAGTGTCGTCCTGCCTGACGGGCGGCGTCATGTCTTCGCCCAGTTCGGCGCCGGCACGTTGCGTGGCGTGCACACACACCTGTCCCGGTTCATGGTGGTCGACCCGCTCGCGCTGGTCGTCGAGGCCGACCACCTGGCCGACATCGGTGTGCCGGACGCGTTCGACCGTCTGACGGTCGAGGGGGACGCGTTGCTCGCCACGCCTTATCACCGGGCCGCCAACCGCGCCCGGGAGATTGCCCGTGGGGCCCACCGGCATGGGTCCTGCGGCAAGGGGGTGGGCGAGGCTATGGGGTACGCCCTCGCCCACCCCGCCGACGCGCCCCGGGTGGCCGATGCTCAGGCACCCGGGGTGCTCGGCGCGAAGCTGACGGTGCTGCGTGATCGGCTGGTCGACGAGCTGGGTCCGCTCGACGTGCCACCGATCGACGCGACGGTGCGCGCCTTCGGCGCGTTCGCCGCGCGGGTGCCGATCGTCAGCCGGGCGTTCCTCGGCAACCTGCTGGCCATCGGTCCAGTGGTCTTCGAGGGAGCGCAGGGGGTGCTGCTCGACGAGTGGCACGGGTTCCACCCCTACACCACCTGGAGCACGACGACGTTCGACAACGCGGAGACGTTGCTTTCTGATGGGGGTCAGGCAGGCAACGCGACCCGGCTCGGCGTGCTCCGGGTGGTGACCACGCGGCACGGCCCGGGTCCGTTGGTGACGGAGGACCCGGGCCTGCCGTTGACGGACCCGAACAACCCGACCAACCGGTGGCAGGGCCGGTTCCGGTTCGGACACTTCGACGCGGTCGCCCACCGGTACGCGGTGGAGGTGTGCGGCGGGGTCGACGGGATCGCGCTGACCCACCTCGACGTGGCGTCGCCGGCGCTGAAGTTCTGCTCCGCGTACGACTGGACGGACCGGCTGGTCCCCGGCCCGGCCGGTGACCTGGATCGGCAGGAGGCGTTGAGCCGCCGGCTGATGCGCACGCGGCCGCGCTACACCGCCGCGCCGGTCGACTGGCCGGGCGCGGTGTCCGAGGCGCTGGACACGCCGGTGGTGGTGACCTCGCACGGCCCGACGGCCGACGGGAAGCAGGTGCTCAGGCCGAACTGGGCTGCCAGAGCTCACCCTGCAGGAGCTGGCGCGCGCCGAGCCAGCTGAAGTTCATCAGTCGCGCGGCCGAGTGGTCGGGGTCGGCCTCCGGGTGGTCGGCCAGCCAGTCGGCGATCGACTCGGCCGCGCCGACCAGGGCGTACGCGCTGGCGGTCAGGTCCTGTTCGTGCGCGCTCGTCCGGGCCGCCTGGACCGCCCGGCCGAGCATGCCGGCGACCACCGCGACGATGCGGGTGCGCAGCGCGGCCAGGTCGTCGGCGAACGGCTGGCGGCTCTTGGCCTGGCGGTAGAGCACCGCCCAACCGTCGCGGTGCGCGCCCACGAAGGCGAAGAAGCCGCGCAGCCCGCGCCAGAGCTGCTCGTCGGCCGGGAGGTCGTCGCCGACCACGGAGACGATGGACTCCAGCAGGCGCGTGCCCTCGCGGTTGACACAGGCGCGGAACAGGTCGTCCTTGCTGCCGAGGTACGCGTACACCATGGGTTTGGAGATGCCGGCCTCGTCGGCGATCTCGTCCATGCTGGCCTCGTGGAAGCCGCGCCGGGAGAACACCCGGACGGCCGCGTCGAGCATCTGCTGCTCACGGACCGCACGGGGCAGGCGTTTGAACGTCGGCCGGCTCGCCACGCTTGCGAGCATATCTACTCCTGCGTAAGGTTACTGCTCGGTAGGTTATTTTCATTGTGAAGGGTAGCGTCGCGATGTCTGACTTCGATCCGGCCCAGTTCGTCTCGGTCGGTCCCAAGGAGTTCGCACAGCTGGTCAAGTCCACGCCCGACGCCAAGATCGCCGAGATCATGGAGAGCGACGCCCGGGGCAAGGTGCTCGACCAGGTCTTCGAGCGGATGCCGGCCCTGTTCCGCGCCGACCGCGCCGGCTCGACCAACGCGGTGATCCACTGGACCATCACCGGTCGCCCGGACGGTGGCAGCGACACCTACGAGGTCGTCATCGAAGACGGCGCCTGCACCGTCAACAACACCGCCGAGCGCGACCCGCGGCTGTCGCTGAGCATGGGCCCGGTCGACTTCCTGAAGATCGTCTCCGGCAGCGGCAACCCCGTGATGATGTTCATGACCGGCAAGCTGAAGGCCAAGGGCGACCTGGGCCTGGCCGCCAACATCGCCAACCTGTTCGACATCCCCAAGGCCTGACCTCTGATGGCCGAGTTCTCGCTCGACCTCAGTGAGGAACAGCGCGACCTGCGCGACTGGGTGCACGGCTTCGCGGCCGACGTCGTGCGCCCGGCCGCGGCCGAGTGGGACGCCCGCGAGGAGGCGCCCTGGCCGGTGATCCAGGAGGCGGCCAAGGTCGGGCTCTACGACTTCGAGTTCCTGGCCAACGCCTGGGCCGATCCGACCGGGCTGTCGCTGCCGCTGGCCAGCGAGGAGCTGTTCTGGGGCGACGCCGGCATCGGGCTGGCCATCATGGGCACGTCACTCGCCGTCGCCGCCATCTACGGATCGGGTACGCCCGACCAACTGGTCGAATGGGTGCCTCAGTGCTTCGGCTCCGTCGACGAGCCGGCGGTCGCCGCGTTCTGCTCGACCGAGCCCGAGGCCGGCTCCGACGTCGGCGCGATGCGCACCCGGGCCGTCTACGACGCCGCGACCGACGAGTGGGTCCTCTCCGGGCAGAAGGCCTACGCCACCAACGGCGGCATCGCCGGCGTGCACGTGGTGACGGCCAGCGTCGACCCGGCGTTGGGCGCGCGCGGGCAGGCCGCTTTCGTGGTGCCGCCCGGCACGAAGGGCCTGGCGGCGTCGCGCAAGCTGAAGAAGCTCGGGTTGCGGGCCTCGCACACCGCCGACGTCTTCCTCGACGACGTGCGGGTGCCGGGTGCGTGCCTGCTGGGCGGCCGGGACGCGCTGGAGCAGCGACTCGACCGGGCGCGGTCCGGGCAGCGCTCGCAGTCGTCGTCGGCGATGCGCACGTTCGAGATCACCCGGCCGACCGTGGGCGCGCAGGCGCTCGGGGTGGCCCGGGCGGCGCATGAATACGCCCTCGACTACGCCAAGGAGCGCGTGCAGTTCGGTCGGCCGATCATCGAGAACCAGGCGGTGGCCTTCGCGCTGGCCGACATGCGCACCGACATCGACGCCGCCCGGCTGCTCGTCTGGCGGGCAGCCTGGATGGGCCGCAACAACCGGCCGTTCGCGGCGGGCGAGGGCTCGATGTCGAAGCTGCGCGCCGGCGAGGTGGCGGTCTCCGTGACCGGAAAGGCCCTGCAGATCCTGGGCGGCGCCGGCTTCGTGCGCGACCACCCGGTCGAGCGCTGGTACCGCGACGCCAAGATCTACACCATCTTCGAGGGCACCTCGGAGATCCAGCGGCTGGTGGTCTCCCGGGCGATCTCGGGGCACCAGATCCGGTGACGCCGGCGGCGCACGCCGTGGTGACCCTCGCCCGGCGGGGGCTGCTCACCCCGGCTGCGCCGCACCGCGTGCCGGCCCAGATCGGCGCGTTGCGCCGCTGGGGGTACGGGCTCGGTGGGTCACTGCTGTCGGCGGCCGCACGCTCGCCGTCGCGGGTGGCCCTGGCCGACCCGGCAGGCACCCTGACTTATGCAGAGGTGCGGGACCAGGCGCTCCGCCTGGCGCGCTCGCTTCGCCAGACGACGGACCTGCCGGCCGTCCAGGCTGCGGCCGACGGCCAGGCGGGCGGCGCGGCGGTCGGTGGCGGGGCGGGGATCGGGCCTGGTGATCGGGTCGGGGTGCTCTGCCGGAACCACCGTGGGTTCGTGTTGTCGGCGGTTGCGCTGTCTCTGCTCGGGGCCGACGTCGTGCTGATCAACACCGCCTTTTCCGCCGCGCAGATCGCCGCTGTCGTCCGGGACCACGGGTTGCGGTTGGTGGTGCACGACCCCGAGTTCTCCGTGTCGGGCACGGCCACCCTCTCGTCGGCCGGCTTCGAAGCGCTCCCGGATCCCGGCGGCCCGTTGACACCACCGCGCCGACCCGGGCCCACGGTCGTGCTGACCTCCGGCACGACCGGCACGCCGAAGGGCGCGCGGCGGCCCAATCCGGCCGGGCTCGGGCCGTTGGTGTCCATCCTCGACCGCATCCCCGTGCAGGCCGGCGACCGGCTGATGATCGCGGCACCGCTGTTCCACACCTGGGGCTACGCCGCCCTGCAACTCGCGTTCGGCCTGCGGGCCTCCGTCGTGCTGACACCGCGCTTCGCGCCGGAGTCCCTTGTGGACACGGTGCGGACCCACCGGTGCACGGGCGTGTTCGCCGTGCCCGTGATGCTCTCCCGGCTCCTGGACGCCGGCGCCGTCCTGCCTGGCGTGCGGGTCGTCGCGGTCAGCGGTTCCGCTCTCCCCGGCGACCTCGCCACCCGTTTCATGGACACCCACGGCGACGTGCTCTACAACCTCTACGGCTCGACCGAGGTGTCCTGGGCCTCCGTGGCGACGCCGGCGGAACTGCGCCGCTCACCCGCGACCGCGGGTCGCCCACCGCGCGGCACCCGGGTCATGATCCTGGGCGCCGACGGCTCGCCCGTCCCGCCCGGCACCGTCGGGCGCATCTTCGTGGGCAACGACATGCTCTTCGAGGGGTACGCCGGCGACCTCGGCGGCGTCGAGTCCCGCGACGGCCTGCTGGCCACGGGTGATCTCGGCGTGCTGGACGCGTCCGGCCTGCTGACCGTGTCGGGCCGGGCCGACGACATGGTCGTCTCGGGCGGCGAGAACGTGTTCCCCTCCGCGGTGGAAGACCTCCTCGCGACACTCCCGGGCGTACGCGAGGTCGCGGTCGTCGGCGTCCCGGACCCGACCTTCGGCCAGCGGCTGGCGGCGCACGTGGTCTGCCACGCGGGAGCGTCGGTGTCGGCCGACGACGTGCGCGAACACGTGCGGCGACACGGTGCGGCCTTCGCGGTGCCGCGCGACGTGCGCTTCCTGGCCGCCCTGCCGCGGACGGCGACCGGCAAGGTCATCAAGCGCGCGCTCTGACCCTCGTACTCCCAAATGTTCGTTTGACAGTGTGCGTCGATGTGTCGCATACTCCCAAACATGTCTTTGGAGGAGGACCAGACCGTCAAGCTGCGGGCGTTGGCGCACCCGCTCCGGCTGCGGATCCTCTCGCTGCTGACCGGCGCCGCGATGACCGCCGCCGAGGTGGCGCGGGAGCTGGACCTCACGCACGCCAACGCCAGCTACCACCTGCGGCACCTGCTCGCCGCTGGGCAGATCGAGGCGGCCGGCGAGGAGAAGATCCGTGGCGGGGTGGCGAAGCGCTACCGGCACAACGCCGAGGCCGATTGCGCCCGGCCGAGAGTGCCGATTCCCGAGGGCACGGCGCCGACACCTCACCACATGCTGATGTACGAAGCCCTGGCGACCGAGTTGCGGCGGCGGTCGCGGGCGATGAAGCGGGCCCCCGACAACCACTTCACCGACGCCGAGCTCTGGGTGGATCCCGCCGTCTGGGCCGAGGTGGAGCGGCGGGTCGACGAGGCGAGCCGGATCCTCCACCGGGCCGCGGAGGCACCGCGTACCCCCGGGACGATCCGGGTCAACGCCTCGATAGCGCTGTTCAGGATGGAGACCGACGCGAAATGAGCACCGTCACCCCTGCTCCGCCGACCACACCGGAGGAACCCCGCCCGGGCCTGCTGGCACCGCTGCGGTACCGGCCGTTCCGGTACCTCATCGCGGGCCGCACCACCACCATGCTCGGCAACGCGGTGGCACCGATCGCGCTGTCGTTCGCGGTGCTCGACCTCACCGGCTCGGCCCGCGACGTCGGCTTGGTCGTCGGCGCCCGATCGCTGGCAAACGTCGTCTTCATCCTGTTCGGCGGCGTGATCGCCGACCGGCTGCCGCGTCACCTGGTGATGGTCGGCGCGTCCACACTGGCCGGCCTGACCCAGGCGGCGGTTGCGGTCACCGTGCTCACCGGCACCGCGACCATCCCGTCGCTGCTCGCGCTCTCGGCGGTCAACGGCGTCGCGGCCGCGTTCGCGTTCCCGGCGATTTCGGCGATCCTGCCGCAGACCGTGCCGTCAGCCGTGCTCCAGCAGGCGAACGCCATCAACCGGATCGGCTGGAACTCCGCGATGATCGCCGGCGCGTCCCTCGGCGGCCTGCTCGTGGCAACGGCCGGGCCGGGCTGGGGCCTCGCGGTCGACGCCAGCACCTTCCTGCTCGCCGGACTGTTCTTCGCGATGGTCCGGCTGCCGAAGACCGACAAGCCGGCGGTGGTCGAACGCACCGGCATCTTCACCGAGATGCGGCTCGGCTGGTCGGCCTTCGCGAGCCGTACCTGGCTGTGGGCGGTGGTCGCCGGCTTCTGCGTGATCAATGCGGTGCTGGCGGGTTCGGTCAACGTGCTGGGCCCGGTGGTTGCCGACGCGACGTTTGGCCGCGCCGCCTGGGGCCTGATACTGGCGGTGGAGACCGCCGGCATGATCGTCGGCGCCCTGGTCGCGATGCGGGTCCGGGTGGGCCGGCTGCTCTTCTACGGCGTGCTGTGGTGCATCGGGGACGCGGTGCTGGTGCTGGCCCTCGGCGTGACGTCCGTGGTGCCGGTCCTGCTGCTGGCCGGTTTCGCGGTCGGGTTCGCGCTCGAGCAGTTCGCGGTCGCCTGGGACACCACCATGCAGGAGCACGTGCCCAGCGACCTGCTGGCCCGGGTCTACTCGTACGACATGCTCGGCTCGATCCTCGCGGTGCCGATCGGCCAGGTCGCCGCGGGGCCCCTCGCGGAGCACTTCGGGGTGCGCCCGACCCTGGTCGGCGCGGCCGCGCTGATGGCCCTGGCCACCGTGGCGATGCTGCTCAGCCGCGACGTCCGTCACCTACGCCACGCGATCTGAGCCCGGCGGTCGGTGCCAGAATGGCCGGGTGACACAGGTACCCAACGTTCTCGCCGCCCGTTACGCCTCTCCCGAGCTGGTCGCGCTCTGGTCGCCGACCGAGAAGGTGAAGCTGGAGCGACGGCTGTGGATCGCGGTGCTGGAGGCACAGCGCGACCTCGGCATCGACGTGCCCGACGGGGTCGTCGAGGCCTACCGGGCCGTGCTCGACGACGTCGACCTCGGGTCCATCGCCGAGCGGGAGCGGGTCACCCGGCACGATGTCAAGGCCCGGATCGAGGAGTTCGCGGCGCTGGCCGGCCACGAGCAGATCCACAAAGGGATGACCTCCCGCGATCTCACCGAGAACGTGGAGCAGCTGCAGATCCGCTCGTCGCTGGAGCTGGTCCGCGACCGGGTCGTCGCCGCGTTGGGCCGGCTGGCCCGGCTGGCGGTCGAGCACGAGGCGCTGGTGATGGCCGGCCGCTCGCACAACGTGGCGGCGCAGGCGACGACGCTCGGCAAGCGGTTCGCCTCGGCCGGCGAGGAGCTGCTGATCGCGTACCAGCGGCTCGACGACCTGATCGCCCGCTATCCGCTGCGGGGCATCAAGGGCCCGGTCGGCACCGCCGCCGACCAGCTCGACCTCTTCGACGGCGACGCGGCCAAGGTCGCCGAGCTGGAGCGGCGGGTCGCCGCGCACCTCGGCTTCTCGTCGGTGCTCAGCAGCGTCGGCCAGGTCTACCCGCGCTCGCTCGACCTCGACGTCGTCACCGCGCTGGCCCAGGTGGTCGCCGCGCCGAGCAGCCTGGCCACGACGATCCGGCTGATGGTCGGCCAGGAGCTGGTCACCGAGGGCTTCCGGCCGGGCCAGGTCGGCTCCAGCGCGATGCCGCACAAGATGAACACCCGATCGAGCGAGCGGGTCAACGGGCTCGCGGTGGTGGTCCGCGGCTACGTCTCGATGATCGGCGAGCTGGCGGGCGACCAGTGGAACGAGGGCGACGTGTCCGACTCGGTGGTGCGCCGGGTCGCACTGCCCGACGCGTTCTTCGCCACCGACGGCCTGTTCCAGACGTTCCTCACGGTGCTCGACGAGTTCGGCGTCTATCCGGCGGTGGTGGCCCGCGAGCTCGACCGCTACCTGCCGTTCCTGGCCACGACCAAGATCCTGGTCGCCGCGGTACGGCGAGGCGTCGGTCGCGAGACGGCGCACGAGGTGATCAAGGAGAACGCGGTGGCCGTGGCGCTGTCCATGCGCGAGAAGGGCAGCACCGAGAACGACCTGTTCGACCGGCTCGCCGCCGACGGCCGGCTGGGCCTGACCCGCGGCGAGATCGACGCGCTGGTCGCCGACCGGGCGGCCTTCGTCGGCGCGGCCGGTGCCCAGGTGGCCGCGGTCGCTTCGAAGATCGACGAGGTCGTCCGGCGACACCCGGCGGCCGCCGGCTATTCACCGCGACCCATCCTCTAGACCCTCGACGGCGTGGCGCCCCGGGGGTTGGGCGCCACGCCGTCTTTGTGGGAGAGCGTTGTCTGTCAGACGCCGGCGGTGGAGGTGATCCACGCCCGGTTGTAGGCGACGCTGCCGTAGTTCTGGATGTTGACGCCGTCGGCGGTGGACGCGACGCCGACCTGCGCGCCGTTGTAGAACTGCGGGCCACCGGAGTCGCCGCGCCACGCGTTGCCGTTGACCCGGGTGCTGCGGATCGCCCGGCCGCCGTACGCGTCGGTGACGTTCGTGCTGGTCACCCGCACGGACGCGGTCTTGAGCACGGTCGACGCGGAGCAGCCGCTGTAGCAGGTCATGCCCCAGCCGTAGATCGTGTTGGTGGAGTTGACCGGCGGGTACGCGCTGGAGAGCGTCACGTAGCTCGTGCTCACCGCGCTGCTCAGCCGCATCAGGGCGAGGTCGTACCGGCTGTAGCTGGCGCTCACCGTGCGGGTGACGCCGCCGGAGCCCCGGTTGACGCTGCCGACGCGCACCGACATCGAGCCGCTCACGCAGTGCCGGGCGGTGAGCACCCAGGTCGGCGCGATGATCGTGCCCGAGCAGGTGAACGAGCCGTTGCTGAACACCGCGGCCGCCCACGGCGCGGACGCGACCGTGCTGCCACCGATGATCTGGTCCGGGCCGGAGGGCGCGACGGGTGCGGCGCCGGCGGCGCTGGGGGCGAGGAAGACTCCGGTCAGACCGATGGCGAGCGCGGCCAGGGTGAGGCGTGTGCGCATCTGGGCTCCTATCCGAGGGGGGTGGATCGGACTGCCCGAGACCCTATTGTGATATCGACGTATTCGCAATCATCGAATTCAGGTCATACGACCGCGGTGATGCCGGGGCGCTCGTCCCGTTCGCCGCGAATGCGCCCGCCTGTCGCGGTCGGCGACACTGCCCGCGCCGCCAGTGGCGGAAATCCCATCGCGATCTTCACTGGCTCGCGGAAGAGAGTGAAGTTGTCCTTGATCCGATATGTGGCGGCCGGTAGCTACTCCCACGCTCGCCGTGCGCGTGACGGCGCCGGCGGTGCGTGCGTAATCCCTGTCCACGACGGCTGTCCAAGGCCTGGGCGGGTGCCGGTCAGCGTCTATCTACCGGGTACTCTTGGCGCGCTTACCGCGTACGAAAGTCAGGAGTGCCAAGTGGCTCGCGTCGTCGTCGACGTCATGCTCAAGCCGGAGATCCTCGATCCTCAGGGCCAAGCGGTCGCGAACGCGCTGCCGCGGCTCGGCATCAGCGATGTCTCCTCCGTGCGCATCGGGCGGCGCATCGAGATCGAGTTCACCGGCGCCGCCGACCCCGAGCGGGTCCGCGAGATCGCCGACAAGCTGCTCGCCAACCCGGTCATCGAGGACTTCGTCATCCAGGAGGTCGACGAGCCGGCGGCCGTTCCCGCGGGTGACCCGTCATGACTGCCCGCGTCGGGGTCGTGACGTTCCCGGGCTCGCTCGACGACGGTGACGCCGCGCGTGCCGTCCGGGTCGCGGGTGGTGAGGCGGTGCGCCTGTGGCACGGCGACGCCGACCTGCACGGGGTCGACGCCGTGGTGCTGCCCGGCGGCTTCTCCTACGGCGACTACCTGCGCACCGGCGCCATCGCCCGGTTCGCGCCCGTGATGGAGTCGATCATCGACGGTGCCCGCGGCGGGCTCCCGGTGCTCGGCATCTGCAACGGCTTCCAGATCCTCTGCGAGGCACACCTGTTGCCGGGTGCGCTCACCCGCAACAGCCACCTCCACTTCCGCAACCGTGACCAGTGGCTGCGGGTCCACGCCGCGAGCACGGCCTGGACCAACTCGTTCGAGGCCGACCAGGAGATCCTGGTTCCGCTCAAGAGCGGCGAGGGGCGCTACGTGGCCGACGCGGCGACGCTCGACGAGCTCGCCGCCACCGGCCGGATCGTGGCGACCTACCTGCGCGGCAACCCCAACGGCTCCGAGCGGGACATCGCCGGCGTCACCAACGAGGCCGGCAACGTCGTCGGGCTCATGCCCCACCCCGAGCACGCGATCGAGGCACTGACCGGTCCGTCGCTCGACGGGCTGGGCTTCTTCACCTCGATTCTCAAGCACCTGGCGGGGGCCCCGGCATGACGACCGCACCTGACACGACCTCGAGTGAGGCGGACGAAGTGAGCGGGGCGGCCCGGCCGCCCGCCCAGGTTTCTCCGTACGACAGCCTGGACGGTCCTGACACCGTCGAGCGGGCCAACGGCACTCCCGGTGAGCTGCAGCCGTTCGCCGAGCTGGGACTCCGCGACGACGAGTACGAGCGGATCCGCGGCATCCTCGACCGCCGGCCGACCCAGTCCGAGCTGGCGATGTACTCGATCATGTGGAGCGAGCACTGCTCGTACAAGTCGAGCAAGGTGCACCTGCGCCAGTTCGGCGAGAAGCAGCCGCCCAGCGACCGCATGCTCGCCGGCATCGGCGAGAACGCCGGCGTCATCAAGATCACGGATGAGCTGGCGGTGACCTTCAAGGTCGAGTCGCACAACCACCCGAGCTTCGTCGAGCCCTACCAGGGCGCCGCGACCGGCGTCGGTGGCATCGTCCGCGACATCCTCGCGATGGGTGCCCGACCGGTCGCCGTGATGGACCCGCTGCGGTTCGGCGCGGCCGACCACGAGGACACCGCCCGCGTGCTGCCCGGCGTGGTCGCCGGCATCGGCGGCTACGGCAACTGCCTCGGCCTGCCGAACATCGGCGGCGAGGTCGTCTTCGACCCGACATATCAGGGCAACCCGCTGGTCAACGCGCTCTGCCTCGGCGTGCTGCCGGTCGACCGGCTGCAGAAGAAGGACGCGGCCGGCCCCGGCAACATCGTGGTGCTGATGGGCGCCAAGACGGGCCGCGACGGCATCGGCGGCGTGTCCGTGCTGGCCAGCGCGACCTTCGACGACGGCAGCCAGGCGCGCCGCCCGTCGGTGCAGGTCGGCGACCCGTTCACCGAGAAGCTGCTGATCGAGGCCTGCCTCGAGCTCTACGACGCCAACCTGGTCGTCGGCATCCAGGACCTCGGCGGTGCCGGCCTGACCTGCGCGCTGACCGAGACGTCGGCTTCCGCCGGCACCGGCATGCGGGTCTGGCTCGAGCGGGTGCCGCTGCGCGAGCCGTCGATGGAGCCGCACGAGATCCTGGCCAGCGAGTCGCAGGAGCGGATGCTCCTGATCGTCAAGCCCGAGCAGCTCGACGAGGTGCTCGGCGTGGCCGAGAAGTGGGGCGTGCTGGCCACCGCGATCGGCGAGGTCACCCCGTCCGAGGTCAGCGGCCTGCCCGGCCGGCTCCGGATCACCTGGCGGGACAACCTGGTCGTCGACGTGCCGCCGGCCTCGCTGGTCGACGACGGCCCGGTCTACGCCCGGCCGATGCGGGAGCCCGCCGACCTCATCCTGCTGCAGGCCGACCGGGCCGAGACGCTGCCCCGGCCGGCGACGCCGGAGGACCTCAAGGCCACCCTGCTGCGCATGATCGGCTCGCCGAACCTCTGCGACAAGTCGTGGGTGACCGAGCAATATGACCGGTACGTGCTCGGCAACACCGTGCTGGCCCAGCCCGAGGACGCGGGCGTGATCCGCGTCGACGAGGCGAGCGGGCTCGGCGTGGCGATGTCGGTCGACGGCAACGGCCGGTTCGCCCGGCTCGACCCCTACAACGGTGCCAAGCTGGCGCTCGCCGAGAGCTACCGCAACGTGGCCGTCACCGGTGCCAAGCCGGTCGCGGTGACCAACTGCCTCAACTTCGGCTCGCCCGAGGACCCGGCGGTCATGTGGCAGTTCGCCGAGGCGGTCCGCGGCCTGGCCGACGGCTGCCAGGAGCTGGGCATCCCGGTGACGGGCGGCAACGTCAGCTTCTACAACCAGACCGGTGCCGCCGCGATCCACCCGACGCCGGTCGTCGGCGTGCTCGGCGTGATCGACGACGTGGCCGAGCGGGTGCCGATCGGCTTCACCCAGCCGGCGACCGGCGACGGCGACCTGATCTTCCTGCTCGGCGAGACGGCCAACGAGCTGTCCGGCTCCGAGTGGGCCTGGGTCACCCACCAGCACCTCGGTGGCGTTCCGCCGAAGGTCGACCTGGAGCGGGAGCGGGCGCTGGCGAACGTGCTCGCCGAGGCATCCCGGGTCGGCCACCTGAGCGCGGCGCACGACGTCTCGGACGGCGGCCTGGCCCAGGCGCTGGTGGAGGCGAGCCTGCGCAACGGCGTCGGCGCCCGGATCGCGCTGCCGGAGGAGTTCTCGGCGGGCTCGATGCCGTTCGTCTACCTGTTCAGCGAGTCCGCCGGCCGGGCGGTGGTGTCCGTGCCGCGCGGTCACGAGAAGGCCTTCACGGGTCTCTGCGTCGAGCAGGGCGTCCCGTGGACCCCGATCGGCGTGACCGACGGCGAGAACGCGGCACTCGACATCCGCGGCCAGTTCTCGGTGCCGCTCGACGAGCTGCGCGAGGTGCACACGGCCACGATGCCGAAGCTGTTCGGCGCGGCGCTGCCGGTCGAGGACTGACCGAACTCAGAAAAGGGGGCCGCGGGCAGCGGCCCCTTTTTCGTGCCCGGACAACGAAGAAGGGGGCCGCTTTCGCGGCCCCCTTCGTCATGTCGCTGTGCGGTCAGTCGTCCAGCCAACCTAGCTCGCGGCGGTCGCCGCCGCGGCCGCCGTGGCGGGCGCGGCCGCCCTGCTGGTCGTCCTGGTAGTCGCCGCGGTCGTCGTAGCCGCCGTTCTGGCCGCCGTAGTTGCCGCCGCCGCGCTGCTCGGGCACGTAACCCGGGCCGCCCTCGTAGCCGCCGCGACCGTAGTCGGCGCCGCCGCCCGGACCGGCCGGATAGCCGCGGGTCTCGTCGTAGCCACCGCCCTGGCCGCCGCCGTAACCGGCACCGCCCTGGTCGTAGCCACCGCCACCCTGGTCGTAGCCGCCCCGCTGGCCGCCGCCGTAGCCGTTGCCGCCGCCCTGGTCGTAGCCGTTGGGCTCGGCAGCGTAGCCACCGCGGTCGTCGCCGTAGCCGTTGCCGCCTCCGTAGCCCTGACCGCCGGCCGGGAAGCCGTTGTCACGGGCCGGGAAACCGTTGTCACGGGCCGGGAAGCCGTTGTCGCGGGCACCGCCGTAGCCGCCCCCACCGGAGGCCGGCTCGTAGCGGCCCGTGGGCTCGTCGAAGCGCTGGTCGCCGCCGTAGCCGCCGGCCTGCGGGTAACCCCCGCCCGGGGCGGCACCGTAGCCGCCGCCCGAGGACGGCGCGCCGCCGTAGCCCCCGCCGCCCGAGCCGGGCGCGTCGGGGTAGCCGTTGCCGGCGCCGTAGCCGCCGCCCGAGCCCGGCGCGTTGCCGAACTGGGTCGGTGCGCCGTCGTACATCTGCGTCGACTGGTCGTAGCCGCCGACCTGCGTGGGCGGGCCGTAGCCGCCGTTGCCGGCGCCACCCCAACCGGGCTGCGGCATCGGTGCGCCGTAGGGGTCGGGGAACTCGTCGACCGGCGGGCGGCTGTGCAGCATCGTCGGCGCGTCGGCCATGGCACCGCCCATCGGCGGGCCGGCGATCCGGGTCGCGTCGTCGGCGCCACCGCGGTAACCGCCGGCCGCGCCACCCGCCGGGACAGCCGGGCGTACGCCGGTGTTGGCGCTCTCGCCGTCGGGGTCGTCGTTCTCCTTGCGGCGGAGCATGACCCAGACGATGCCGCCGACGCCGAACGCGACGAGCAGGCCGCCGCCGAGCACGACGAGCCAGTTGCCGAAGCCGCCGCCCTCATCGGTGTTGCCGGCCGGCGCGGCCGCGATCCCGGACTCGGTGGCCTCGGTGTCGGTCGGCTCCTCGTCGAGCGGCGCGTCCTCGGTCGGCACGGTGCTCGGGGTCGCGGTGGGCGCGGTGGCGACCTGGAGAGTGATCAGCACCCCGGACACGTTCTGCCCGGCGTTCGCGGTGATGGTCTTGAGGTTCCGCTGCTCGCCCTGCTGCGCGCCGATGGTGATCCGGCCCGGCGCGATCGGGTCCTGCGCGCTGCCTTCGAACCGGAACGTGCCGTTCGCGCTGGCGAACGTCTCGTGAAGCTTGCTCGCACCGTCACGCAACGCGACGTAGGCGCCGTTGACCGCCTTGCCGTCGGACTGGTTGGTGACCTTGCCGGTAACCGTCTTGACCGTCTGCACCGCCGGCGGCTGCTGCTGGCGACCGCGGACCGTGACGTTGTCGGTGGCCTGCCGGCTCTCGTTGTTGATCGTGGCGACGGCGACGACCTGGCCTGACCGGCTCTGACCCTCAGCGACGTCACGCGCCGTCACGCGTGCCGTGAAGGTGACGTCGTCGTTGTTGATCTGCTGGGGCGGCGGTTCACAGCCCTGCGAACACTCCAGCTCGCCGAAGGTCGTGGACACGCGTACTGTGACCTGCCCCGGTAGCTGGTTGTTGTTCTCGACCGTGACGGTTACGGTCGCGCTCTCTCCGGGTGCCAAGGTGTCGGGAGACACCGAGACGGACACGTCTGGAGCTTCTGCATGCGCGGGGTTGGGAAAAAAGGTGACCAGCGCGCCAGCTATCAGCGCCACGACCACACCGGCCCGCACACGCAAGGCTCGTCGGTGTGTTGTCACGTCCACCGCCTTCCGGTCTCACCCCCGAACGAGTACACCGTCGGTCACTATGCCTTGCCCGACGGGGTCAGCGCGACCCAGGGGCCGAAGGAACTGGAACGCGAGAAGGTCGTATCGTCCCGTCATGTCCCCTGCGCACAATAAGTCACCCGCGGTCGCCGCCGCCCTTGCCGCCCTCGACGCTGGGGGCAGCCCGGATAACGTGACTCTGCGTGATGCTGTGCGTGCGCTGCTGACCGACCTAGCCAGGCGGGCGCCCGGCCGCTCGGTCGAGGTGCGCGTCCCACCATACGGTGCGGTGCAATGCGTTCCCGGACCACGACATACCCGAGGAACCCCTTCCAATGTGGTCGAAATGGACGGGGTGACCTGGATCAAGGTCGCCACGGGCCGGCTCCGGTGGGCGGAAGCGGTCGCCGCCGGAAAGATCAAGGCCAGCGGCGGTCGCGCCGATCTTTCCCCATATCTCCCCGACAGCCCGGATTAGGCGGTCGCCTGAACGGGTCGTTCGACGGTCCGCACGCCCAAGGTGGCTGGCTGTGACCGGCGCGAACTCGCGTACACTGGCCCGAGCAAGACGTGCCAAGGAAGTTCAGCAGCAGCGAGGAGCGGCAGGTGCCCCGAGGCGACGGCCGGTTGAGCCAGGACCTCGACCCTCAACGGCCCGGCCCGCAAGATGCTTGCGGTGTCTTCGGCGTCTGGGGGCCGGGTGAAGAGGTCGCGAAGCTGACCTACTTCGGGCTCTACGCCCTGCAGCACCGTGGCCAGGAGGCGGCGGGCATCGCGGTCAGCGACGGCTCCGGCGTGGTGGTCTACAAGGATCTCGGCCTGGTGGCCCAGGTCTTCGACGAGCCCACCCTCGCCAGCCTGCGCGGCCACCTCGCCATCGGTCACACGCGTTACTCCACCACCGGCGGCTCCACCTGGGAAAACGCGCAGCCCACCATCCGCGCGACCTCCGCCGGCACGACCATCGCCCTGGCGCACAACGGCAACCTGGTCAACACCGCCGAGCTCGCCCGCGAGGTCGCGGAGCGGAAGCTGTCGACCGACCCGGCGACGACCTCCGACACGGCGCTGGTCACCGCGCTGCTCGCCGGCCGGCCCGACCTGTCCGTCGAGGCCGCCGCGCTCGAGCTGCTGCCCACGCTCAAGGGCGCCTTCAGCTTCGTCTTCATGGACGAGAACACCCTCTACGCCGCCCGCGACCACTACGGCGTCCGCCCGCTGGTGCTCGGCCGGCTGGAGCGCGGCTGGGTCGTCGCCAGCGAGACCGCGGCCCTCGACATCGTCGGCGCGAGCTTCGTCCGCGAGGTCGAGCCCGGCGAGCTGCTCGCCATCGACGAGGAGGGGCTGCGCTCCTCGCGGTTCGCGGCGCCCGAGCCCAAGGGCTGCCTGTTCGAATACGTCTACATCGCGCGCCCCGACACCACGATCGCCGGGCGCAACGTGCACGCGGCCCGGGTGCAGATCGGTCGCCAGCTCGCCAAGGAGCACCCGGTCGAGGCCGACATGGTGATCCCGGTGCCCGAGTCCGGCACGCCGGCCGCGATCGGCTACGCCGCCGAGTCGGGCATCACCTACGGCGCCGGCCTGGTGAAGAACGCGTACGTCGGGCGCACCTTCATCCAGCCGTCGCAGACCCTGCGTCAGCTCGGCATCCGGCTCAAGCTCAACCCGCTGCGGGAGAACGTCCGCGGCAAGCGGATCGTGGTGGTCGACGACTCGATCGTGCGGGGCAACACGCAGCGGGCCATCGTCCGGATGCTCCGCGAAGCCGGCGCGCTCGAGGTGCACGTCCGCATCTCCTCGCCGCCGGTCAACTGGCCGTGCTTCTACGGCATCGACTTCGCGACCCGCGCGGAGCTGCTGGCCAACGGCCTCGACAACGACGGCATCCGGCGCTCGATCGGTGCCGACACGCTGGGATACGTATCACTGGGCGGTCTGGTGGCCGCGACCGAGCAGCCGAAGACGCGCTTGTGCTGCGCGTGCTTCGACGGGGAATACCCGATCCCGCTGCCGGCCGGCAACCAGATCGGCAAGCACGTGCTCGAAGGCGTCGCCCGGCGGGTCGACGCCGATGCCGAGCAGCGCGGCGAAGGCGGGGCCGACCGATCGGCGGCGAGCGACCCGGTGGTCGCCCAACGGCTGGCGGCCAGCTCCAACGGCGGCAGCACGCACCGTTCCTAAGGCCGGTGTCTCCGAGCGGAGACACCGCGCGTCAGGCGTTCTAAGGGAGAAATCGTGACGCACGTTACTGAGCGGGGCGGCGGCCCGGCCAACACCTCGGGCTCCGACGGTATGCAGCCGTGGACGGCCGGCGCGGGCCGGTCCAGTCGCAAGCGCACAGTGACGTACGCCGACGCCGGCGTCTCGATCCACGCCGGCGAGCAGGCGGTCGAGCTGCTCAAGAGCAAGGTGGCGCGGGCGCAGCGCCCCGAGGTCCTCGGTGACCTCGGTGGCTTCGCCGGCCTGTTCCGGCTCGACACCAAGCGCTACAAAAACCCGATCCTGGCCTCGTCGACCGATGGCGTCGGCACCAAGCTGGTGATCGCGCAGCAGCTCGACATCCACGACACGGTCGGCATCGACCTGGTCGCCATGGTCGTCGACGACCTGGTCGCCTGCGGCGCCGAGCCGCTGTTCCTGCTCGACTACATCGCCTGCGGCGAGGTCGTCCCCGACAAGGTCGCCGAGATCGGCGCCGGCATCTCCGACGGCTGCCGCTACGCCGGCTGCGCCCTGCTGGGCGGCGAGACTGCGGAGCACCCGGGCGTCCTGCGCCCCGACGAATACGATCTCTCCGCGACCGGTGTCGGCGTGGTGGAGGAGAGCGAGATCCTCGGCCGCGAGCGGGTCGAGGTCGGCGACGTCGTCATCGCGATGCGCTCGTCGGGCCTGCACTCCAACGGCTACTCGCTGGTGCGCCACGTGCTGCTCGGCGCCGGCCGGATGCGGCTCGACACCGTGGTCGACGACTTCGGCAAGCAGCGCACCCTCGGCGAGGAGCTGCTCACGCCGACCAAGATCTACGCGCGCGACTGCCTCAAGCTGATCGCCGAGGCCGAGGTGCGGGCGCTCGCCCACGTCACCGGCGGCGGCATCCCCGGCAACCTGGTGCGGGTGCTCCCCGAGCACGTCGACGCGGTGGTCAACCGGTCCACCTGGAAGCCGCAGCCCATCTTCGACCTGGTGCAGTCCAAGGGCCGGATCGAAGACCCCGAGATGGAGTCGACGTTCAACATGGGCGTCGGCATGTTCGCCATCGTCTCGCCGGAGGACGCCGACCGGGCGCTCGCCTTCCTCGCCGGGCGCGGCATCGACGCCTGGCAGGCCGGCGAGATCATCGAGGGCACGGGGACCGTTCAGATGATCGGCCAGCACACCCGCGGCTGAGGTCTCAACCGACGCGGGTGATCCTTCGCCTACCTGATTGGGTCTTACCCGATTGGCCAGCGCCGCCTAACCTAAAGTCCTGCCTCGACACCTCGACGGGGAGAGGAGGGCGGGTGGTTGTCCGGCGGGCCCAGTTCAGCGGAATGCGCGGCATCGCACCCGTGCCTTCCTACGTGGTCATGCAGCCGACGACGCTGTGCAACCTCGACTGCGCCTACTGCTACCTGCCGTTCCGATCCGCCGACCGGAAGATGCCGGTCGAGGTAGCGGCCGCGGTGGCGGGCCCCGTCAACCGCTGGGCCCGTGACGGCCGGTTCTCGGTGGTCTGGCACGGCGGTGAGCCCCTGGTCGCCGGTCGCGACCACTTCGCCGCGCTGCTCGCACCGTTCGACGACGCCGTCGAGCACCATGTGCAGACCAACGCGACGCTGATCGACGACGCCTGGTGCGAGTTCTTCGCGACCCACGAGATCCGGGTCAGCGTCAGCGTCGACGGGCCGCGGGAGCGCAACGGCGACCGGGTGACCCGGGGCGGCCGGCCCGCGTACGACCGGATCGTGCGCGGCATCGAGACGCTGCGCGCCCACGGCATCGGCTTCTCGGCCCTCTGCGTGGTCTCCGACCCGCGGCCGGGCCGGGCGACCGAGCTCTACGACTACTTCCTCGACCTCGGGTGCGACGTGCTCGGCGTCAACATCGAGGAGACCGAGGGCACCAACACCCGGGGCAACGCCCACCCGGCCGGGCAGGTCGTCGACTTCTGGGCCGAGCTCGTCGCGGCCTGGCGTCGCGACCCGCGGATCCACGTCCGCGAGATCGAGTGGTCACTGCGTTATTCCGAGGCGGTGCTGGCCGGCACGGCCGACAGCGTGCTGCCCCGGCAGCTCGACCCGATCCCCACCGTGGCCTACGACGGCTCGGTGGTGCTGCTCTCGCCCGAGTTGGCCGGGTTCCAGGACCCGCAGTACGGCGATTTCAGCAGCGGCAACGTCCTCGTCACACCCCTTACCGAGATCATCGCCGACGCGCACCGGCGCACGCCCTGGGTCGCCGAGTTCCTCGACGGCGTGGAGGCGTGCCGGGTGAGCTGTCCTTACTTCGGCTTCTGCGGCGGTGCGCACGCGGCTAACCGCTACTTCGAGCACGGCCGGTTCGACACGACCGAGACCGACCACTGCCGCAACAGCAAGATCCGCCTACTGGAAGGGGTGTTGCAGCATGCCCGAGACCACCAGCCTTCGGCCGTCTGACCAGGTCGACGGCGAAGAGACCGCCGACATCGACGAGGCCGACCTGGCGGACCGGGTCGTCGGTGCCCGGGCAGGGCTGACCGCGTTGCTGTCCGAGGCGGAACAGGCACGCCGACTACGCGCCGAGGCGGCCGATCAGGCCGGCGGTGCGGTGTGCGCCTGGAACCACTTCGAGAACATCCCGACGTTCTACAACTGGAACAACCGCCCCCGCTGACGCATCACGTGCGGGCCGGCCCGCTGACCCCTCGGACACGGGCGAGCACGCGGGTTGTGACCGCGTGCTCGTTGGTGCCTTGGGGGTCAGCGGGAACGAGACGACCAGTTGTTGGAAGCGTCGTCTTCTGCGTTGTCGTCCTCGTCTTCGTCATCGACATAGCTGTTGCTGTAGTCGTTGTCGAAGTCGTGGTCCGACTTGCCGGTGGTCCCGAGTTCTCGCTGCAAAGCGGCGAGGTCGGTGTTCGGGGAGTGATACTTCAACTCCCGGGCCACCTTTGTCTGCTTGGCCTTAGCACGGCCGCGCCCCATGGCTCGACCCCCTCGCACAGAATTCGGGGCAGCACGAAGGCGGGCCCCGATGACGTCAGGCATCTCTCGTGGCTCTTACGGTACATGGGGATGGCCAGGTTCGACACCTCGGGTTGCCCGGTGCCGTCGGCGCGTCGATCACGTTTCTGATCAGGCCGATGATCACCGGCCGGGTCACGTGCCGCGACCCGGCCGGTAAGGGGCACTTGTCGGCTCAGCGGAGGTGGATCGTCCGGAGCCGGCCGATGTCGGCCATCCGTCGCTCTGCCAGGCGATCCGCGGCGACCGCCGGCGGCACACCCTCGGCGTCGGCGAGCTGGAGGATCTCGCGCGTGGTGTCGAAGATCCGGGTGGCCCGCAGCTTCGCCCGCTCGAAGTTGAAGCCCTCGATCTCGTCTGCGACCTGGATCACACCACCCGCGTTGACCACGTAGTCGGGGGCGTAGAGGACGCCGCGGTCGGCGAGCAGCTTCTCGATGCCGGCGTGGGCGAGCTGGTTGTTGGCGGCACCGGCGACGACCTTGGCGCGCAGCACGGGGACGGTGTCGTCGTCCAGGGCACCGCCGAGCGCGCAGGGGGCGTACACGTCGATGTCGGAGGCGACCATCGCGGCCGCGCCGTTGACGACGTCCACCTGGGGGTAGGTGGCCCGGACCCACTCGATCGCCCGCTGGTCGACGTCGGTCGCCACCACCGCGGCGCCGTCCTCGATCAGGTGGGCGGTGAGGTGCTTACCGACCTTGCCGAGCCCGGCCACGCCGACCCGGCGCCCGGCCAGCGTCGGGCTGCCCCAGACGTGCTCGGCGGCGGCCCGCATGCCCTGGAACACACCCCAGGCGGTGAGCACCGACGAGTCGCCGGCGCCACCGTGCTCGACGCTGCGGCCGGTCACGAAGCTGGTCTCGCGGGCCACCACGTCCATGTCGGCCACGTAGGTGCCGACGTCACACGCGGTGTAGTAACGACCGCCCAGCGACTGGACGAACCGCCCGTACGCCCGCAGGAGGCTTTCGCTCTTGTCCTTGTCGGGGTCACCCCAGATGACCGCCTTGCCGCCGCCCAGGTCGAGACCCGCCAGGGCGTTCTTGTACGCCATGCCGCGGGAGAGTTCCAGCACGTCGTGGAGGGCGTCGGCCTCGCTGGCGTAGGGGTAGAAGCGGGTGCCGCCGAGCGCGGGGCCCAGTGCGGTCGAGTAGATGCCGATGATCGCTTTGAGGCCGCTCTGCTTGTCCTGGCAGAAGACGACCTGTTCGTGGCCGGTGGAGTCGGGGTCTTCCGTGCTGGCGAATACGCCCATCACTGCTCCTGTCGTCGCACGCGTCCTCGTGGGCCGCGCGCCCTGCGGTCGGCTCCGGCGGGGTGGTGCCGGATCTCTGCGCAAAACGATATTCCCGTTGGCAACTCTGTGCCGACGCGCGTGGTGACAACCCGCTGGCCGTCGTTACGACCGGCGGCCGATTCGTGGGAGGATCGCGCCGTGCCGTCGCTGTTCGCTTCCTACCTGCGGGTCTACGAGCCGTTGACCGCATTCGATCGCGAACGTCAGGTTTTCTGGCGCCGCTACGTGCGGGAGGGCCGGGCCGTGGCGCCCGCCGAGGGCCCGGTGCGCCAGCGGACGGCGGTGATCGAAGGGCTCGGTGCCGGCTGGACCCGGCTGCCCGACCTGCCCGAAGAGGCCTACGTGCTGGAGGCCGACGACACGCTGCTCGTCTGCCCGTGGAACCTGCGGCTGCGGGTGGCCGAGGCTGCGCTCAGCGCCCGCGACGGCGTGCCCTCGGTGATCGCCGACGCGTTCGTCCCGCCGGTGCTCGCCGGCCAGGCCCGCGCGGTCGTCGACGACTGGCGCAGCGGCGCCCGGGTGCTGGAGCACGGGGTGCCGCGGGTGCACGAGCAGATCGCGACGTGGGGCGTCCCGCTGCGCTGGTTCGTCTTCATCGACCTCGGCGAGCGTGACCTCGTGCTGCGGCCGGAGCGCCGGTCGCTGCGCTACCGCACCGAGATCTCCAAGGCCCGCCGGCGGGCGTCCCGCGCCCTGTCGGTGCTGCGGAAGACCGTCGGGGACGCGCCGATCACCGAGGCCGTCGAGGAGGGGGCCCGGTGGCTCGAGGAGTTCCACCCGCGGTCGGTGGTCGAACTCGACTACGGCGGGCTTGTTGATCTTCTCTCGGACACCACTCTGGAGGAGGACGACTCCCCAGGTCTGGTCGCTGCCGGGTTGGCCGCTTTGTCCCGCGGTGATGCTGATGGGGCCACAGAGGTCTATGAGAACTTGGTCACTCGTTGGCGCGCGATTCAGCTCCTCGAACGGTGTAATTAGGGGTCAAATCGGTGCCGATGAATGAGGCAGTCTCGTGTTTTCCTGAACACGAACGGTGACTAAGAGTCCAAATAAGGCGGTTTCTGGCATATAAAATCGCCATAAATCGGTCATTGCTCATCCGTCCATCCAGGGACGTTCGGCCGTTCGGCCCATGTCGGACATCGGGGACTAGCCGGACCATGAGAGACGCGTCGGCCGGCGGGACCCCGGCCGATGTCTATAGGTACCTGTGGAGGAGTGACCGATGGCATCGCGTACGCACGAACCCGAGCCGCTACTCACGCCGGCAGAGGTCGCGTCGATGTTCCGTGTCGACCCGAAGACGGTGACCCGGTGGGCGAAGGCCGGCAAGCTCAGCGCGATTCGAACGCTGGGCGGCCACCGCCGCTACCGTGAATCCGAGGTTCGCGCCCTGCTGCAGGGGCAGATTCCCCAGCAGCGCCAGGGCGACTGACCAGACCCCCGGTCGAACGATCGTCGGACAGGGGCGGGAGCCACACGTCATCCGTGTGGGTCCCGCCCCTGATGCGTATCCGGGCCGTGCCAGGTCGTCGGACCAGGCCTAAGGTCGGCTGGTGCAACAGGAACCCCTCGTCGGCGACGCGTTCGGTGAAATGATCCGCGACGCCCTTGCCGTCTCCACCGGTGTCGGCCCCCGGCCGCTCGCCGGTGGGCGGCTGCCCCGGCCCGTCATCGAGATCATCGAGCGCGAGGACGGGCTGATCAACGGTGCGCCCGCCGCGCCCTACCTCGACCCGCCGTCGGCCTGGCCGGATCATGACCATCGGGCGCTTTCCCGGGTACGCGGCCGCGTGCTGGACATCGGCGTCGGCGCTGGCCGGATCGCCCTGGAACTGCAGCGGCGCGGCGTGGCCGTCACCGGGCTCGACGTCTCGGCGGGGGCGATCGAGGTGTGCCGCCGGCGCGGCGTACACGATCTGGTCCTGGCGACCGTCGACGAGCACGCCGCGGCCGCCGGGCCCACCTATGACACGTTCCTGCTGCTCGGCAACAACCTCGGGCTGATCGGCGGCGCCGACCGGGCCCTGGGCTTCCTGGCCGCCCTCGCCGCGCTGGCCCGGCCGGGTGCCCAGCTGATCGCCCACGGCACCGACCCTTACAACACCACCGACCCGGTGCACGTGGCCTATCACCGGCTCAACCGGTCGCGGGGCCGGCTCGGCGGGCAGCTCCGGCTGCGCGTCCGCTACCGGGAGCTGGCCACGGAGTGGTTCGACTACCTGGTCTGCTCGGTCGACGAGCTGCGCGAACTGGTCGCCGGCACACCGTGGCGGATCGCGGACATCGACAACGCGGACGCCCCTTACTACCTGGCGACGCTGGAGCTGGCCGCCACCGGGTAAAGGCGAACAAACCTCGGAAATACGACTTGTCGGTCAGTAGCCTGCCTCTATGAGGGTGGCACGCGGCACGCTGCTGCGGAACCTCGCCGGCAGCATCGGGGTGTTGTGCACCGTGGCCGGGCTGGCGTTCGGGCTGCCCGCCCTCGACAATGCCCTGCCCGCGCAGCGGCCGGCCGGCGACGGGCCCTACCAGGTCGGTGGCCGGGTCGTCGTCACACCGCCACCGGGGGCGCGGCTCGACGTGACGCTCACCCGGCCCGGCGACACCCGGGGGACGGTGGTGTTCGTCGCGCCGGGGGCGGTCCGCTACGTGATCGTGGTGACGCCGTTCAAGGGCTCCCTCGCCGCGGCGGCGGAGCGGCTGAAGAGCAAGATCAAACGCGGGCACGAGATCACGGGCACCGAGCGACCCGTGCGTACGGCCGGCGGTCTCGAAGGTCTCGAGGGCAGTTACGCCGCGCCGGGGCGGGCCGGCCGCTACCTGGTCTTCCGCGCCGGCGACGTGGCGATCGAGGTGACGGTCGCCGGCAGCGCGCCGGCCCTGCGTGCCGCCCTCGCGGCGATCGAGGCGAGCACCCGGACGCTGGCCTATCGCGGCGGCACGGCGTGACGCCGGTCCACCCCACCCCCGAGTGGGCGCGCCCGGGCAAGTCCCTGCTGCTGCCCGCGTTCTGGGTGGTGCTGATGCTGATCGCCGGCGGCGCGGTCCGGCTGGGCCTGTTCGTCCGGGAGTCGCTGGCCGCGTACCCGACCGCGACCCTGCTCGCCCTCGTCCTGTTCGCTCTCTACGCCGTGCCGTTCTGCGTCTTCGTCGCCGCCCTCGACTATCTGGAGCGGGAACCACCGCTGTTGCTCGCCACCGCGTTCGCCTGGGGTGGCCTGGTCGCGACGTCGATCTCCATCCGCGGCAACGCGGCCGTGCACAACCTGGTCGCCAAACTCGCGTCGCCGGGCCTGGCCGCGGAGTGGGGTTCGGCGCTCGCCGGCCCGACGGTCGAGGAGATCGCGAAGACGCTGGGCATCATCGCGATCGTGCTGGTGGCGCGGGCGCAGGTCAACAGCGTTCTGGACGGGGTCGTGTACGGGTCGCTGGTCGGCCTGGGCTTCCAGGTCGTCGAGGACGTGGTCTACGCGGTGAACGCGGTCGCGGTGGCGGGCGGCGGCGACCAGGTGGCGCCGGTGGTGGCCACGTTCCTGCTGCGCGGGTTCCTGGCCGGGTTGTGGAGCCACACGCTGTTCGGCGCGCTGGCGGGGGCGGGGATCGGCTACCTGGCCGTGCGTACCGACCGGCCGTTGTTCGTCCGGCTCTTCGTCGCCGTGCTCTCCGTCCTCGGCGCGATGGCGATCCACTTCCTGTGGAACTCGCCGCTGCTGAGCCTGGGCGGCGGGGCCGGCATCTTCGGCGACCTGTTCGTCAAGGGGATCCCGCCGCTGCTGATGATCCTGCTGTTGGTGCGGGGGGTACGACATCGCGAGGCGGACTACTACGTCGGTCAGCTGGCGGCGTTGGGCGACCGGCGGATCGCGACCGAGGACGAGCTCCGGGTGCTCGGCCATGGTCATCTGCGGGCGGGGGCGCGGCGGTATGCCCACGGGCGGGCCGGTGTGAAGGGGCGCCGCGCGGTTCGCCGGCTGCAGCGGGCGCAGGCCCGGTTGGCGGTCGAGCTGAGCCGCGCCCACGGGGTGGGCCTGCCCGGCTTGCGGGTGTCAGGTGCGGCCGAGCCGGGCACGGCGCCCTTGGATCCGGCGTTGCCGCCGGCGGTGGATCCGTTCGATCCGCCTGAGACGGGGCTGATCGACCCGACCACCGCGGCGGTGGCGGATTCCTTAGCCGCACCCGGCGCCACGGAGCCGGTCGACGCGGTCGGTTTGGCGCAGGCGGGCACGGTCGAGCCGGGCGGCGCGGCGCAGGCCGGTGTGGTGGTCGGGGTGGCCCGGATCCCGGATCGCCTGTCGTGCGCGCCCGTCCTGGGTGGCCCGACCGCGGTCCGCTGGCGTGATCGCGTCCTCGTGGAACGGGGGAGGATGCTGGCCCTGGGTCACCCGGAGGCCACGGCCCCGCTGACCCGGAACGGCAGCGTCCGCCGGGTCGTCGGGGGCATCGCCGTGTTCCTGGTTGCGATGATCACGGTCGGCCTGGCCCTGATCGCCCTCGGGGCCTCTTAGCCGCCGGCCCTCGTCAGCGCTCTCAACCCGCCGACGGCGCGATCGCGTGCTCGACCACGTTGCCGGCCGGTTCGAAGCCCAACCGTTCGTACACGCTGATCGCCTGATGGGCCGCCTGCAGGATGGCTGTCTCGTAACCCTCGGTCGCAGCCAGACCGAGACCGAACGAGAGCAGGGCCGTCGCCCAACCCCGGCGCCGCTCCACCGCGAGCGTGGCGACGTTGTAGAAACCGGCGACCCCCGCCCCGTAACAGACCTCGGCGGCCGCCACCGGGCGGCCGGACGCGTACCCGATCAGATAACGCGCCGGGCTCCCAGGCGCCAGCGACCAGCGCGCCGTCCCGGCGAAGAAATCCAACACCGTCGGCGACGGCGGAGACCAGTTCGCCGCGACCACCGCCGCCCAGTCGGCCAGCTCGGACGGCGTCGAGACCACCCGGACCGGGCGGTCCACCGGGCGCCGGCCCGTGCGGCAGCGCATCGCCAGCTCGCGTTCGCCCACCGGCAGGCCCGCCTCGAGCAACCGGTCCGACAGGTCGAACGGCGCCGAGTCCGGGCCGACCCACCAGGTGAACGGCCGGCCCGTCGCGCGGACCGCGGCCAGCGTCGACGCGATCCGCTCCGACGCGGAAGCGGCCGGGAAGCGGGCCGCGGCCACGATGTTGAACGTGTCGTCGGCCAGGCCGCTGTCGCAGACGAGCACGTCCGCGGCGGGCAGCACCGTCATCCCGGGCGCGCGGCGGTGCAGGTGCGCGGCGTGAAACGCCAGGTTGTCGTCGATCATCGGAGGGCGTCGCGCGTGCGGGCCGCGACGGGGGCGCCGCCGCCCAGGTCGGCCGCGGTGCCCGCCGCGTAGCCCGAGGCGCCGCCGTCGCCGCTCAGCCGGCGCGGGCGGGCCAGGCGCGCGGCCGGATAGGCCTCGTCGCGCCGGCGTTCGACGGTGCCGGACCGGTCCGCCAGCACCAGGGCCATCGACGGTACGCCCGACGAGGCCACCGACTCGGTCTCCCGGAGCCGCTTCGAGATCGCGGCCGCGAAACCGGTCAACCACGAGCGGCGGAACGCGGCCGGGTGCTGGCCCCAGGGCACCGGCGTCGCCGCCAGGCCGTGGGCCGCCTGCACCAGCAGCGACGTGTAGAGCAACTCCGCCCGGGCCACGTCGCTCGAGAAGCCGAACAGGTGCACCGCGATCGAGCCCGGCCGCGAGAGCCGGACCGTGCGGCAGCGCAGCGGGATGGCGACGCCGACCAGCAGGCCCGCCTTGTCCGCGGCGTACGGCGCGGGCACGTCGATCAGCCGGTCGATCACCGGGTCCCGCGCCGGGTCGCGGGCGGCCAGCAGCGCCTGGTCGACGCCGTACTTCGCGATCAGCTCAGCGGCCTTCGCGGTCAGTGCTTCCGCCTCGGCCGGCGTACACGCCGGGTCCTCGGCCTTCGCCAGCAGCTTGCGGACCTTCTCGAGCACGACCGCCTACTGTGCGCGGCGGCGGAGCGTGGCGACGGCCGAGCCGGCCAGGGTCAGCAGGCACTCCGGTAGCTGGCCGTCCTCCAGCGCCGCGCCGAACAGGGCCTCGCCCGTCGGCGCGTCGCTGTTGGCGTAGGCGCTCACGAAGCGGGCCACCCAGCGCGTGTCGTAGCCGGCCTCGTCGATGTCGGGAAAGTCGAGCGTCCACCGCCCGGCGGGCGCGCCCTCGCCGACCATCGTCGCCGCGAGGCACCAGGCGACGTCGTAGGCGCCGACCACGCCGGAGCGGTCGACGACCGCGTCGAACGCGTTGGCGACCGCGTCGCTGTCGCCGTCGAGGGCGAGCCGCAGCACCTGCGCGGCATCGTCGACCGCATTCGGGGGAACCTCGACCACGGGCGAACTCTACGACCCGGCGTCAAACCGGACCACCGGAACGAGCTATGCCGCGCGCAACATACACGTGAGCCTGGCGGTGCAGACCCGGTCGCCGTCGTCGTCGGTGATGACGATCTCGTAGGTGGCCACGCCGCGACCGGCGTGGGCGGGCGTCGCGACGCCGGTGACCGTGCCCGTGCGTACCGCCTTGTGGTGGGTGGCGCTGATGTCCACGCCCAGCGCGATCCCGCGGCCGATCCTGTGCCCGTGCGCAGCGGCGGCGAACGAGCCCAAGGTCTCCGCGAGTACGCACGACGCGCCACCGTGGAGCAGCCCGTACGGCTGGGTGTTGCCGTCGACCGGCATGGTGCCGACCACGCGTTCCGTGGTCAGCTCAAGGATCTTGATGCCCATCCGCTCGGCGAGCGCACCAGGGCTGTGTTCGGAAAGTGATGTTGACACGCGCTCACGTTACCCGTCGGTAGACCGGGTTTCGATGGACGCTATCGCACATATCGACGGACACACGCTAGTGTGCCCTGGACTTCAGGGGAGGAAGGACGGACACCCCCATGCTCGTCTCCCGCGGAGCGCGACACGTGGCCATCGCCATGTCCGCCGCGCTTGTGCTGACCATCGCCGCGTGTGGCGAGGATGCCCCGCCGCCGCAGACCGCCGACAGCGCCGCCACCCCGGCCCGGCTGTACGGCACCGACGGCAACATGATCAACTCGTTCGCCGACGAGTTCAAGGACCAGGCCGGCATGCTGGTCGGGATGAAGGGGACCACCCCGCTCACCCCGCTGTCCGAGGACTTCAAGGCCCGACTCAAGGCACTGCGCCCCAACCTGACCGACAACACGTACGCCGGTGAGACCTACGACGCGGTCGTGATCAGCGCGCTGGCGGCCGAGCAGGCCGGCTCGACCGACCCGGGCGCGATCGCCAACCAGATCAACTCGGTCACCACCGGCGGCACCGAGTGCGAGACGGTCCAGGCCTGCCTCGCGTTGGCCCGCGCGGGCACCGACCTCAACTACCGCGGGGTCTCGCTGACGCGCGGCGGGTTCACCGACGCCGGCGAGCCGTCGACCGCGAGCTACGCGACCCTCCACTTCGGCAGCGGCGACCGGCTCGACGACAGCAAGACGGAATACGTGGGCGCGGGCGACGAGTCGACCACGACGACCAAGAAGCCCCCGGCCAGCGAGGGCGGCGGGGCCACCGGCCTCGGCCCGCTGAAGATCGGCGGCCTGCTGCCGGAGACCGGCGACCTGGCGCTGGCGTACCCGCCGATGGAGGCGGCCGCCGCGCTCGCGATCAAGGAGCTGAACGCGGCCGGCGGCGTGTTCGACAAGGACGTCGAGTGGGCGACCGGCGACGACGGCACCAACCCCGAGGTCGCCAAGCAGACCATGCAGAAGCACATCGCCGAGAAGGTCAGCGTGATCATCGGCGCCGGTGCGTCGAGCATCTCCCGCGCGGTGCTGCCCGACGTGGTCAAGGCAGGCCTCGTGCTGTTCTCGCCGTGCAACACCGACGCCGGTCTCAGCACGATCGACGACAAGGGCCTCTACTTCCGGACCGCGCCGTCCGACATCCTGCAGGGTCGCGCGCTGGCCGACGTGATCCTCCGCGACGGCCCGCGCAAGGTCGCCATCGTGGCGCGCAACGACTCGTACGGCACCGGCCTGCAGGGCAACGTCAAGGCCGAGCTCGAGAAGGCCGGCTTCCCGGTCGACATGATCGAGATCCTGACGTACGAGCCGCCGACGCCCGCCGCCCCCGACATCGACTTCTCGGCCGGCGCCAACCAGCTCAAGAGCGCCGGGCCCGACGGTGTACTGGTGATCGGCTTCGGCGAGTCCGCGCAGATCATCAAGGCGATGGACAAGGCGGGTGTGCAGATCCACCACTGATCGGCTGGCACGTTTCCGGGAGCCGCGAGCCGGCTCCCGGAAATAGATTCTGGTCATGAGCGAGTGGGACAGTTCCTACCTGGCGAGTGACCAGGGTTCCGTGGACGGCTTCGGGAGCGGCGACGGCTTCGACGCCCCGCACTCCATCGTGGAGCACGAGGTCGACGGCGGTCGGCGCTACCTCACCGACGTCGACGGCGACGGCTACGCCGACCTGGTCGCGGTCGACGGCGACCATGACGGCGTGGTCGAGGCGGCATACGGGGACAGCGACGGCGACGGCCGCCTCGACACCATGATGCGTGACTACGACGAGGACGGCCTCGCCGACCAGGTGCTGCACGACGCGAACGGCGACGGCCGCACCGACGCCGTCGCGAGCGACATCAACAACGACGGCCGGGTCGACTCGATGTCGTTCGACACAGACTTCGACGGGCGTACGGACGCCTGGGTGCGCGACACCGACTACGACGGGCTGCCGGACACGGCGACCATGCGTGGGAACTTGTACGTCACCAACTGAGCGTCGAGTCGCGGCGGGCGCCGGGTGGCCGTAGGTTGTGCCGGAACGCTACCCGCACCCCCGCGAGGAGATCCGATGAGCGAGTCCGAAGAGGTCGTCGAAACCCGCGGCGACGAGCACGTCGAGCTGATGACGGCCGACGCCAACAACGACGGCAAGACCGACGTGTGGGTGGTCGACACCGACGGCGACGGCAAGCCCGACCTGTTCCAGTTCGACACCGACGGTGACGGCACGGTCGACGTGACGATGGTCGACCTCGACGAGGACGGCACGCCGGACGCGATCGTCGACGGCGACGGCGGTCACCCGCCCGTCGCCTGACGCTGTTCTTGGCCGGGCCCGCCTGGACGGCGGGCCCGGCTTTTGTTTTGCCGCGTGTGCGGCGGGCCCGGGTTTGTTTTGCCGCATGGGCGGCGGGCCTGGCTTTGCGTCGCAGCCGGGGGGCGCCGACGGGCCTAGCTCTGTTTCGCCGCGGCGAGCGTCGCAGTGAGCAGGTCCTCGTCGTCGTGCGCCGCGATCGTGCGCAGGTCCAGCAGGCAGCGGCCCGCGGAGACGCGCCCGACGACCGGGGGCTCGCCCGCGCGGAGCAGGGCCGCGTACACGGTGGGCAGGCTCAGCGCGACGCTCGGCAGCACCACGCCGGGTGCGCCGCCACCGCCCACCGTGGAGCCGCTGTCGACCACCTCGACGTCCACACCCTGCCCGCTCAGCGCGGCCGCGAGCCGGCGCGCCCGCTCGCGCAGGGTCGTGACCGGTGTGCGCAGCGCGGCCGTGGTCGGCGGCAGGGGGCCGCGGACCGTCGCCTCCAGCGCGGCGAGAGTCAGCTTGTCGACCCGCAGCGCGCGGGCCAGCGGATGCCGGGCCAGCCGGGTGACCAGGTCGGCGCGGCCGAGAATCAGGCCCGCCTGCGGGCCGCCGAGCAGCTTGTCGGCGCTCGCGGTGACCAGCGCCGCACCGGCGGCCAGGGCCGAGGCGGCGTCCGGCTCGTCGGGCAGCAGCGGCTCGGGGGCCAGCAGCCCGGAGCCGATGTCGTAGACCACGGGCACGTCGAGCGTCACCAGGTCGGCCAGGCTCGGCGCGGCGGTGAAGCCGCTGACCCGGTAGTTCGACGGATGCAGCCGCATCACCAGCGCGGTCTCCGGCCCGATCGCCGCCGCGTAGTCGCTCAGATGCGTCCGGTTGGTCGTGCCGACCTCGCGGAGCTTCGCGCCGGCCGCGGTCAGCAACTCCGGGATGCGGAAGCCGTCGCCGATCTCGATGAGCTCGCCGCGGCTGACCACCACCTCCCGCCCGGCGGCCAGGGCGAACACGGTCAGCGCGAGGGCCGCGGCGTTGTTGTTGACCACGTGTACGGCCTCGGCGCCGGGCACCGCGGCGCGCAGCGCACCGAGGACCTCGGCGCCGCGCTTCGCGCGTACCCCTGCAGCAAGATCGAACTCGACGTCCGTGTAGCCGGCCGCGGCGCAGACCGCGGCCACCGCGGCCGGGGAGAGGGCGGAACGCCCGAGGTTGGTGTGCACGATGACGCCGGTGGCGTTGAGCACGCGGCGCAGGCCCGAGGCCGCCGCGGGCAGGGCGGCGACGGCCACGTCGGCGGCGGCGTGCGGGGGCAGGCGACCCGAGCGCACCTCGTCGAGCGCGCCGGCGACGGCGGCCCGGACCAACGCCGGACCGAGCCGCTCGACGGCCGCGACCAGGCGGGGATCGGCCAGGACGGCATCGACCCGCGGCGTGGCCCGGCGTGGATCGGTCATCGCACCCCCATGCGGCGGTGGCTGGCTGGCGGAGGCGTACGGGAATCGAACCCGCCTGACCCGGATGCCGGGTCACGCCGGTTTTGAAGACCGGGAGGGCCACCAGGCGCCCACTCGCCTCCGGTCGGGACTATAGGCGACGATCCGGGCGCCGGCAGGGTGAACGGGCGGGTGTCGCGAGGTATCAAACGTCCGGGCCGGGCCTCTGTGGTGGTGACCAGTCCCAACCGCCACACCCCGCAGGAGGCCCGACGTGGTCACCGAAGCCCAGCTCGCGGCGGACCCGTTCGTCCAGCGCGAGATCGTCACGCCGGAGTTCGGCGCGCTCGGCAAGGAGTTGCGCCGGCGCACCGGCCGGCCCGCCGACGCCGTCGGCATCAAGGGCGACAACCGGCATCTGAAGGGCGCGCACCGGTCCAACGAGTTCATCCGGAAGTCGCCGCTGTGCACGAACCGGACCTCGACGCTGCAGTCCGGACTGACGCCGGAGCAGGAGCGGCACATCGCGGCGTTCGACTTCACGCCGGGCGCGTGGGGGACGCCCGCCAACCGGGCGGTGATGAAGACGCACACCACGCGGCTGCGCGCCGCCATGCTCGACGGCCGCCTGCCGGGCCTACGGCAGGTGATCGGGACGCTCGACGGTACGACGGTGACCGGGACGAACGCGGACGGCTCGACCTTCGACGCGAGCGACTCGCACCTGGACCACTGGCACCTGACGTTCGACCGGCGCCGCTGCCGGGACCAGACCCTGATGGAGCGCGTCGTGACCGTCGTGCTCGGAGAGAAGGAGACCGACGTGATCGAGGACAGCAAGGACGGGCAGGCCATGATGTGGCGCCTGGAGGCCCTCCAGGCGGGCGCCGACACCGTCCGCGGCGGCCCGCTCAAGGGCGAGCCGATGTGGATCGTGCGCGAGCTCAAGAAGCTCGCCGTCGCGGTCGGCAAGGTCGACGAGGCGGTCGCGGCGCAGTTGGCCGACGAGCTGGCGGCCCTCGGCGGGGCCAACGAACAGGCAGACCTGCTCCGCAAGGTCCTCGGCGACCGCGCGGCCGACGTGGGCGCGCTGCTGGCGGAGAAGTAAGGCTGACACGTAGGGCCGATCGCCGGGCAGACAAAAAGAAGCCCTCATCCACGTTGCCGCGGTTGAGGACTCCGATAGCCCGGCGAAAGGCTATGTGGCCAGGGGCGGGGTCGAACCGCCGACCTTCCGATTTTCAGTCGGTTGGTCGCGGGGAGCCCCCGCCCTTTGCTGTCCCGACACTGCCGTTGACCTCGGTGCGCGTTGGTCGCAACTCGGCCTTGTCCGCACCTCTGCGGGCATGTCCGGTGCCGCTTCCTGACACCGCCCTGACAACGATCATGCGTGGTTGGGCCCGCCAGCTGCGGGCCGGTTGGGCAGCGTGATGCCCTCCTCTCGGCAGTACCACCGCATGAAGTGACGTAGTACCGCAGAGCGGTCGGGCTCGGCCAACTCGCCGAACCGATCCCACAGCGAGTCGTCGCATCGGAGGCGTTTGAGCGGGGTCTTGGGCTGGTTGGGCACGTAGACCTCCCGGTGTGGCTACACCAAGCTTCGCAGGGTCGACATCGCGCGACGCAGTGGAGTCCACGGCTGGATGCGCGCGCCCGCTGGGGTGGTGTCAACGCTGCCGACCTCGTGCCGCTACGTGCGCAAGCTTCGTAGCGGGCAAGTGGCTATCGGCCCGAGCCCTGATCGCCCCCCGCCGTGCTGCGATGCGGTATGGAGGGTGAGTATTTGCCTGGTGGATCGCCAGAAGTCCTCCAAGCCGTTGACAGCTCAGACCTGCAGCGCGTCCATCCATGCGATGGCACGCCTTGCTGCCGATAGCCACTCGCTAGCACGAGTCATTCTGGCAGTTTCTGCTATCTGTTGAAAGGTCACGCTGAAGTTGCCCGTGTGTATGAGTTGGTTGCGTTCAGCGTAAGCTTGATCAATGAGGGAAAACGCTGATGGATCGTCGATTTGGAACGACTTCGCGCACACCGCTTGAGGGAGAAGGTCGTAGTACTTTCCGGCAAAAGATGTATTTGGCGTGCTTCTGATCGCCTTGAGGCGCGTTTTCGAGACATTCGACTGACTCCCGCCCAAGGCGTTCGCTCGTGCTTCACATGCCGTCGCAATCAAGAGCGTTGCCTCACGTATACTCAGAGTGGTTAGCGCCTCCTCGGCGTCCATCATGAGGCTCAGTGGAAGAGGCGGTGCGCCTTCTCCATTTAGGGTCTTGCTTAGCTCTGCGAGCGACGTCATGGGCACGGGCCCTATTCGGATGCCTTCCGCGCTCCCAAGACTGTTTCTTTGCATGAATACCATCAGCCCCTCCCCGGTCGCGGCGTCAAACCAGGCTTGTGTATGAGGAACTGTTACTGAAATTTCGGACTTGAGGGGATCCCAGGTTCGAGCGATCTTGCGGATCTCTACCAACCCGCAGGATACGCGTATGTGCTCCAGAATGGCGTTCGCTCCGAAGATTGCTTTTTCAAGATACGCGCCCGTGACCGCTTGATCCTCGACCGGAGCGGCAACCTGCTCCCACTCAAGCGTCACCGATATCCTGTCCAGGATCCGGCTTTTAGCCGCCCGATGAATCGCGATCTCCGGACGAGCAACTGGTCGCAAGTTAAAGACGTACGAAGACAGAGTCTGATCGACTTCCGAAGGAAACAGAGGCTCGCCCAGGCCCCATGTGCAGATGTACGCGTCGCAGTCATCGAGCTTCGTATGAACTCTGATTGCCTCCCCGGTTTCCAACCGCGGCAGCATAAAGTCCAGATAGAAGCTGTAAGTAGCGCGAATCCTCGTCATCTTCCCGCTCCTACTCTCCGCAAATGGCGCCCCAGCAATCAACTCGGTAACACCCCACTTAGGGTTCAAGGGGCGCACCGCAAGGTGAGGATCGTTTGGGTACGTCGCACCAGAGCTTTGTAGCAGCGACCTAGCCGAACCGATCCCACAAGCCGTCATCGCAACGAAGCCGCTTGAGCGGCTAGGTACCAGTCTCCTTCATTGGACGAACAAAGTTGGCACGCTGGTCTCCGATTTGCCTCCGCTTGCAGGTTACGCGGCTGTTCAAGCTCCTTCGCGGGCACCTACCTTGCCTGGGTCGACCTGCGTCCCCGGCCTCGAAGCCTGCGCCACCTGCGACTTCCCTGCACACGAAGCCCTGGTCTTGATCAAATACTCGGCACTGAGAATCCCAACAACAACGCGAGTCTGACGGCGCTGCGGGGAAGGGAGCTCGTGCCGCCGTACAAACCTAGGTGACAAACTGGCGTTCGGTGGGCCAGTATCTCGATATGGCACTTCCGGAAGGATGGGTGGCCGCACCCGATCCCCAGCAACGCGAAGGCGGTCAGGCTCACGTTCACAAGGTTGTACGCCGGGACGCGAAGGGCGAAGGCCGCTACTATGCGCTTAAACTCTTAAAGAACACGAAGAACGCTGCTCGCAATGTTCGATTTCAGCGTGAAATTACGATCATGGGCAGGCTTTCGGCGAACGGGCTCGCGGTACCGCCTGTGATAGCTCATGACATGACGGCTGTCCGGCCATTTTTTGTAACTCCATGGTACGCGAACGGCACCTTGGAGGAGATGATCAAGAATCAGAGCTTCTTCGGCGATCCTGCCTCTGGGCTTCGTATTCTTGTGTCAATAGCCGAGGCGTTGCACGGGATACACAGTCATGGCTACGCCCATCGCGACTTGAAACCGTCGAATTTGCTCTTGGACGACAATAACAGGGTACTGGTCGCCGATTTCGGCCTGGTTCTTAGCGCTGAAGATGTAGCTGATCGGCTGACCGAGACCGCCGAGGCTATAGGATCTCGGCTATACATTGCACCAGAGAACGAGTCGGGCGTGAATGTCGAAGTTGATCAGCGCCCCGCCGATTTCTATGCCTTCGCTAAGGTTGCCTACGCTGTCCTTACGGGCCGATCTCCCCGCGCGGGTATGACCCAGCTCGATGCCGGATATCGCATTGAACAGCTGGCTGATCCAGCACTCCTCCCACTGTCTGGATTACAGTTCGATCTACTCAACCCGGATCCCAGAGCTCGGCTGCAGGACTGGCAGATTGTGATTGCCGACCTAAGGGCAGTGATAGGGCGTATAGAAGGAACAGAGGTCCTCGATGTCGGCGCCTCAGACCTGGTAGAAGTGGTTAAAAGGGCTGCGCGCGACTATGGCGCGTCCACAGAAGCATTGGCGCACAACCGGAACCGTGAAATAGAAGCGAACCGACGAGAGTTCTGCAACGAGTT
Source organism: Asanoa siamensis (assembly GCF_016862555.1). GTDB lineage: Bacteria > Actinomycetota > Actinomycetes > Mycobacteriales > Micromonosporaceae > Asanoa > Asanoa siamensis. Next base: position 36,377 of record NZ_BONE01000034.1, read on the forward strand.
CAGGGGAGCGCTTAGTAGAGGGTTTCATGCTTGGGGTACGGCCGTTAGCGAAATAGCTCAACCGTTGGGTGGCGCGTTAGAGGTGCACTGCTCGAACGGAGGTAAAAACCTTCGCGAAGTTATGACGCTTCCCGAAATGGGCGTGTGGCCAGAAATCAAGAAGATCCCTCAAGCCTCCGAACCGAGTGGTGAATTTGGGTTTGGGTACAGCGACGGTAGCAATGCGCTGTTCGTAATTACTCGAAACCCCCCGGAGGGAAACGAGTCTCTTCAGTTGGGCGCGTATGCGCTTTTTTCAAACGAAGATCAGTTGTGGCTCCTCCGTGTTCCAGTACTTCAGATCGTGCGCTCAGGCCGGTTATTGGTTAGCATCCCGGCGGACTTGCTTTCGCGTTACGGCAAAGTTGATGGGCCATATAGACTGCGTAGCGCGGCTTCACTCGGTGCCGCAGAGCAGTTTGGTGACGCCACGGCCAGGGCTGGGTTAGAGATTCTGACTGAAGTTCTCCAAGGAACAAGGGACCATCTCAAGCCTGCATGAATTGCTGATTGGTCACGCCCCACGCGACGTTCTTCCCGCGGTGGGATCGATTGCGGCTTCAGGCAATGGGCATGCCATTCGTTGTGGCGACAGGCCTGCCGCGGCTGACCTCCTGCATCACTTGCCTCGCCGGTTAAGCACTGGTCGGGTGTGCACGAGCCCCCAATAGAGGCCATTGCGAGGTCGATCGGTCCGCTTCTACCATGTACGCGTGGACTCACATGGCAACGACCGACGCGCGAGGATCTGGAATCGCCTTTCAACGTCACCTGCGCCAGTGGAGATAATCCAACTCCGCATCGTTGAGTCTGCGGTTTTCGAAGAGCAAGTCATCGACCTTGGGCGTGCAACTGTCTTTGTGGGCAATCACGGAACCGGGAAGACTCTACTGCTTCGTCTGGTCCAGGCTGTTTTCGGCTATACCGTCCATGCGCCGCCATTCGTCGGAAATCGAAAGTATTCTGATCCGGCCGAGAGGCCGCTCACCGGGATCGTAGAAGTAACGGTGAGATCGGACAGCAAGCTTCTGAAAAGAACTGTGGACCTGGGCCTTCTGGAAGAAGAGCGCTGGGAGATATGGAACGACACTATTGCTTCGGACGTATGGCCTCAGTTTGTCAGTTCGGTTCAACTTGCGGCAGACTTCGCCTACTACTACCAGGAACTAAGGCTCCCGCCTAGGACTGAGGAGAAAAGGGCGTACTCCGCTGCTGAACTGTCGGCTCTGCGAAATATACTTGGCCGTAGTTATGACGCCGCGACTGTTTACAGCGTACCCCTCGACACCGACCCAGAAGCGGCGGACGACTTCTATCCGAGGCCATATTTTGAAGGCGTTATCAGCTCTCAGACCGTTGGTAGCGAGACGTTGAGTCTGGGCGAGACATGGGTTCACCGAGTATTCTGGGAAATCGATAGGCTCTCCCCGGGATGCGTGATCCTCCTTGACGAGCCGGAATCGTTTCTTGCCGTTAGGGGTCAGCGTCCGTTCGCTGATGAGGTTGCGCGACAGGTGCTTTCGCGTAACCTTCAACTCTTGATTGCAACGCACTCGTCGGAAGTGCTGTCGCGTTTCATTCCCTCCCAGATCCGTATCTGCATGCGGGGACCGACGGGAAAGCTTCGGGTCGTGACGCCACAATCGATGGAGCAAGTCTATTCTGCGATACGAATCGCACCTCCCCTGAAGTACCTCATCTTGGTCGAGGATGATTTTGCTGCTGTGATACTAAAGATAATCCTTGCAGAGGTCGGCGGCTTCTTGTCGACCGTTGAAGTCCTTCCGGTCCACGGAAAGGACAATGTTATTGCTGCATGTCGAATACTGTCCCCTTCAAAAAGGGTCACCTTTTTTGGGGTGTTGGATGCAGACCAGAGGACTACCGTCGAGCCCACTGGCAACTTGTCGTTTCTGCCCGGTTCACACGATCCTGAACGTGAGCTGCTGCTGTTTGTCGCTGGCCATGTCGCGGAAATTGCAACACTGCTCGGCCGTTCGGAAGACGAAATCGCGGCCGCATTGGAGAATTGCCTTTTCCTCGAACATCAGTATCAATTTGTGGGCATGGCTGCGGCGCTGACGATGGATTCTCACTATTTGGCCAGTACCTTGGCCAAAGCGTGGCTAGGTGACCCGCAGATTCGAGCGCAGGCGGCGCGACTGTGTAATGACCTGCCCGAGCTGTAGGCAAGCGGCCATCTGGGCAATCCCAGATTCGGGCATATCGGTTCTCTCCCAACGCGTGCTAAGCCGGACGCGGTCATCGTGAGCGTGGGGGCGTACAGACCTAACGTGACGGGCGGCGTGGCCTAGAGTGACCCCGGCGTTTCCCTTCGAAGGGGCGCGCCAATTAGCACAAAACGCTCCAGTCGCCGTAAGGGCGCCGGAGCCTGCCTCACTACGGACGGCGAACGGGGATAGACTCGCGGGCCGTGGGTTGGGTTGAGGGTGTCGTCACGGTCGCAACGGGATGGGCTTGGCCGATCGTTGTCTTGGTCGCCGTAATTTTGCTTAAGAACGAAATAGGCAGGCTCATCGCCCGCCTGACCCGGTTCGCCGGCGTCGGAGTTGAGGTGGACTTTGGTGACCAAGTCGAAGCTGTGAGCGACCTCGCCGACGCCATCACCGCCGAGGCGCCGGATGAGTTGCCCGAACCAATTGAGGGACCCCCCCTTACCCCGCGGCCGACCTTGACAGACCTCGTGGCCGAGGCCGAGATTCATCCCGTAGGCGCCATTGTTCGCGCCTGGAACGTCGTCGAAGCGCGAATCGCTGAACTGGCCCCACCGGATAGCACCATCATAAAGGCGGCAGGGATGGCGGTCAGCGCAAGAAACGCCCGGATGGTGCTCAAGATGCTGAGCGGTATGGGGCTGATTAGCTCCGATCTGTACCAGCTGGGTCGCCGTCTTTCAGATTTGCGCAATCAAGTGGTGCACGGAGATGTCACTCCGACGAAGAATGAGGCAGCGGATTTTGTTACCGCGACGTGGCGGCTCGCATCTGAACTGTCGAAACTGGAGCCAATTGTTTCCTGACCGTCGGAGAACGGCGGCCGGTGGTACGGCTGCGTCGACCGTTCGGTAAACGTTCCTGCGTCTGGTACCACTGCTGGCCCCAGGCTAGTTGCGCAGCCCTCGTGGTCGGCGCGACGCCCAACTCGCGTCGGGGCTTTGCGCGAACACCCGACCAGCACGCTGGACGGTGAGTTCACCACTATGACGGCGTCGGGACGACTAGATGTCGCGGGACGTCTCTGGAGTTGTAGTCCCTGAGCACGCGTGCTTTCGCGACTCTTTGGCAGTCGGGTCCCCACCGCCCCAAGTGGGGAGATCCCGTTGATGGGCCCCGGCCGTCCGCGACAGAGAGCCTCCGGGCGGCCGGGCGTATCTCGGCGGTTGGCCGTCGAGCTGCTTGGGCGCATCGGGCGGGTGCGTGTCGCTGCGGCTCCGACGGTACGGATCGAGAATCGTGACTGTTCCGCCCGACAAAGCTGCCGTTCCGGGCCTGACGAGGTAGTCCGTCGTGAGCCCGACCAAAGACGAGGAGGTTTGTTATGAAAGCGGACCACCCAAGCTGGTGCGCTAGCTACGAGCCGTATGGCGTCGGTCACCGCTCGAACGCGGCGCACGCATCCAGTGCGACCGACCTGGTCGACGTCCGCCTGACTCTGCTTGACCTCGCGGAGGAAACCGGGCTACCGATCATCATGATCGACTTTCTTGCGGACGGCGAGGCAGAGTCTCACGTGCTCCCTCTCGACCAGGCTGTCTTGGTGGAACAAGCCATCCGCTCGTTGATAAACCTGCATGAGGAAACAAGCGCAAGCCGTTCGCGGTGACTCGACCAGGCGAGTGTCGGTGCGCGTTGGCCTTAGTCAGGGACGCTCGGAGCGGCTCTAGCCGCTGACCATACGCGCTCGAACGAGTCCAAGTAGGACGCAACTATGCCGTCCATCCGGAGTGCCTTCAGGTGTAGGACCGGCGCGTGCGCGCCCGGGCGGCCGTAGACGTGAGTATTGACGAGCAGTTCTTCGTCCGCCCGGAAGATTGAGTTGTAGAGGACCGTGTCATGGAACCGGATCCATGCACCGGGCTCGTCGATCAGCGGTCGAAAGCCGACCAGAGCTGTCCGGATCCGGGCGCTCATGCCATCGCCAATACCTTCTTCGTTCCCTCGGCGCACGACGTTTTGACCATCAGGTTGTCCGAGCGCGATCCGCACACGCACTCCCGTGCGCGCCTTCTGGCGGAGTATGTGGGGGATCGACGCGTCCTCGGCCAGAAATAGGGCACTGTACGCCAGCACGTCGATCTCCCGTTTGGCGCTGCTGACGAGACGTGCCCAAGTGTCAGTCGGTACGGCCGACCGATGCGGATAGATGATCAGGACTTCGTCGGCGATTCTGGCGGGTTGTTTTGCTGGGGGCAGGTCCGGCCAGAGGTCGTGTGATGCCCATCCGGTTAGCCTCGCGAGCGCATCACGGCGTCTCGGATACGGCATTCGGCCTGTCATCCACCGCTGCACGGTCTTCGGATCAACGCCGAGTCGTGCGGCGGCGTCGATGGCGTCGAGGCCGGCGCTGCGCAGTGCGCGTGCAAGCGGACCGTTCACAGAGCCCATCGTATCGAAGAAGTCCCAAGACGTCCCTACCGTGTGGTTCACCGTCCGCTACGAAAAGTGAAGACTCGGGGCTGATTCGAGACGACAGGAGCACACGATGGCGAGCGGCGATCGCGGGACGGCGGCTGGCGCGCAGGTGTCGGCCGACCGGCTCGCGTTGGCGCTCGAGGATGTGGGCTTCGATGTTGGTCAGGAGTTCAGCACGCTCCACGACACCGTCGGCCGGCACGGTTTAGCAGTCGTTCGTCTCGGTGACATCGGGCCAGCTACGGCCGATCGGCTCGCGCTCGTTCTGTCCCGGGCCGCGGAGCGCGGTATCACCCTTGCCGAGGAGGCCGACAGGTAGATCCAGCAGACACCCGCGCGCCGAGCGCGTTCGCTAGCCTGTCCACGTGGAGGCGGCTGAACGTGCGCGGGACCTTGCGCGCCTTCTGCTGGCCGAGTCGCTGCCGCGTCGCTGGTCGCACAGTCAGGGCGTGGGGCGTAGGGCCGAAGCCGTCGCTCATCTGGTTGGCGATCAGGCCGAAGCTCTGGTGCGCGCAGCCTGGCTCCATGACGTGGGCTATGCGCCAGACTTGGTGCGCACCGGACTGCATCAGCTCGACGGTGCGCGGTATCTGCGCGACGTTGCCCAAGTCGACAGCCTTGTGTGTCGCCTCGTTGCACACCACTCCTGCGCCGCTATCGAGGCGCGTAACCGGGACCTGGCCGAGCAGCTCCTCGCCGAGTTTCCCGAAGTCGACGGACTGGTTGCCGACGCGCTCACCTACGCGGACATGACCACGAGTCCGGATGGCGGTCCGGTCGACGTTGACCAGCGCCTTGCGGAGATCCTTTCGCGGTATGGCAGCGGCGATGTCGTCGCGGAGTCGATCCGTGAGGCGAGTCCGAGGATCATTGGCTCAGTCCACGCGATACGAGCGCTGTTCAGCGCCGCGTAGGGTCAATCGCGGTCATCGTCGGCACGCTTCAACGTGCCCTGCTCGTCTCGGGTCCAGCGGCGGCCGGCGCTGTCCTGAAACTCGATCTGCACGGGCTCGGGCTCGACGTAGGAGCGCAGCCATTCGTGTGGTGCGGGGCGCGTGACGGTCTGCCCCGGTGGCGCCAGACCAACGAACTCCGAACCGTGCTCCTCACCCTCGTGGGCGGGCAACGGCAACTCGACGTCGTAGATGGGCATGGCGCTCGCGTTGTGGATGTGGAACGCGAGCTCGCGCTTACCGTCCACCGTCCGCACGGCCTCTACCCACGCGCTGATCCGTTCGGCCTGGCCCCGGCGCTCGTCCTCGACGCGAGAGGCTTCACGCCGCAACTCGCGGCGCAGCAAGGAGAGTCCGAGGAGCAGAGCACCGACGGTGCCGATAGCGGAGAAGACATCCGCGGCGGCACCGATCGCGTCGCTATCCAATGTGGATCACATCAGGCGAGTTGAGGAACTGGTTGATTCTCATCCGCATGGAGCGATCCATCGGTAGTGACGCGGCATCGCCCGGGGTCGTCCATCGGACTTCTGCCGACTCGGCACTCGGCGTCGGACTACCGCCGGTCGACCGGGCTGCGAACACTATCGAGCACTCTTGCCGGACTTCGCCGTTGCTCGTGTAGAGCAGGACGTGCTTCGGGTCTGTGTAGATGCCGACGATGCCGGTGATCTCGACGTGCACGCCGGTTTCCTCCAACGTTTCGCGCACTGCCGTGTCCGGGAGCGACTCGCCTAGGTCCATCGCTCCGCCAGGCAGTGCCCAGTTCTCGTTGTCCGACCGGCGAATGAGCAGCAAGTCGCCTGCTTCGTTCACGACTACGACGTTCGCGGACGGTACGAGGCTGTTCGCTGCCGGTGCCTCGGGATCGTCATAGAAGTCGATCCGCCTGGCCACGCTAGCTGTCCCATTCCAGCGGCTTGGCGCCCATCCAGACGCGCTCGAAGCTCTCCATGTACGTGCTTACCACGCTGCCGCCTGCGACTGCGCGGAGCTGCATCACTGGCGCGCTCGACGCGGGTAGCGCGTAGATGTGCGAGTTCACGAGCAACTGGTTGTCCGCGCGGTAGATCGAGTTGTAGAGGACGGTGCGGTGCAAGCGGAACTCGATCCCCTCGACATCACGTAGCGGACGGTAGAGGGCGATCGCGTTCCTGATCCGTGCCGCCTGGAGGTCGTCGACCTCTTCGTCCAGGCCACGCTGCGCAACGACATCGCTGGCGGGGTCGCCGAGCAGGATGCGCACGCGCGCACCGTCGTCGGCTTTCCTGCGGAACACGCGCAGGATGCCCGCATCCTCGGGGATGAACAAGCCGCTGAACACGAGAACGCCGATCTCGTCCTCAGCGGTGTCGAAGAAGTTCCGCCAGAGGTCCGTTGGCACCGTCCAGCGGTGCGGGAAGATGTTGATGATCTCGCTTTCGCTGGCGTTCGCGACCTGGTCGCGAGTCAGGGCGTCGGGCCATAGATACGCCTCGTCCACCCCGAGATGTGCCGCGACCGCGTACCGATGCCGTCGATACGGCGTGCGGCCGTTGATCCACCGCTCGACGCTCTTCGGATCGACGTTCAACGTGGTCGACAGATCGAAGGGCGTGACGCCACGTTCGAGCATCGCGGTGCGTAGTCGATCGTTCGCCATCGTCTCCCCAGTCAAGACGTCTTGCGACCGCACCACCCTAGGCGAGACATCTCTGACACGTCCAGCCACGACCTGATTACGTCCCGTCGATTCGCCGCACTCTCGATGGCAGCCGATGCGCCAAACGCATTCGGCACCACCCGAGAGGAGGGGATCAACGATCACACCAGACAGCCAGGCCGCGGAACCGATCTGTCCCTGCGGTGCCCAACTCGATGCGGAGCACCCGACCCTGTGCCGCAAGTGCGTTGCCCGTCAGCGCTGGAACCGGCGACACCGACCACGCCTGAGCAACACCGACCTTGACCCCGCCAGCCGAGTACGGCGCCGCCGGTCCAACCGCCGCGAATCGCACGGCGGCACGCGGTGACCATCGCCGTATCCGCTGTGTTCCTGCTCGGCGTGTTCGTCTATCTGCTTTGGCGGTACGCCCGGCTCCCGCTCTGGCAGGCCGCGATCTGCGCCGCGTTCGGGTACTACCTCGCGTCGTCCTCGATCGGACCCGAGATCGGGAACGGCCTGCGGTCCGTGGCCCGGTTCATCGCGGGGCTGGACCTCTGACGTGGGGCGCCACGTCGACACCGCGCAGCGCGACGGCTGGGTGATGGCCGGTATGGCCATCGCCGCCGCGTCTGCCGCCATCGCGAGCTTCGCTGGGTTGCGTGGGCTGGCCGAGGTCGCCGGCTGGCCCGACCGGCTCGCCTGGCTGTTGCCGATCACCATCGACGCCTACGCCATGACGTCGGCGCGCGTCTGGCTCGCTGGGCCGTCGAACGTCGGACGGGCGCAGCGCTTCGCCCGTGCCAACGCCATCGGCGCCATCAGCACGAGCATCGTCGGCAACGCCGGATACCACCTGGTTGCCGCGGGACTGCTGACGATCTCGTGGCCGATCGTCGTCCTCGTAGGCGCCGTTCCTGCCGCGGTCCTCGGTCTGACTGCCCACCTGCACGCTCTGCGAGCGGTACGCGCCGCGCAGGGCGGACGGGACCGTCCCGAGTCCCGGACCGAGTCCCGTCCCCGCAGGCGACCGGACCGGCGCAAGCCGCGGACCGACGACGTACTCATTAAGGCCGCGCGGGAGGCCGACGTTCGGTACCGCGCGACCCATGACGGTCGCCCGATCACCCGAGACGCGCTGCGCTCGACGCTCCACATCGCCGGCCCGAAAGCGACTGAGATCCGTCGGCGTCTCGCCGCAGAAACCACCGACCGGAAGGAGGCTCAGACCAACCGATGACCACGCCGTACGTGCCACGCCCGACCGTCGACCCGGACGCCATCACTGCCCACTTGCGCGCCGCACAGAACCGCCTGACGCCGACCGACCTTTGGACCGCCGTCGCTGACATCCCGATCATGCTGGCCGAGATCGACCGGCTCGCATCGCTCCTGTCCCGCACCCGGTGGGACTTCGCCAACCTGCTCGCGGCGGCACGCGCCACCCTCGCGGCCGACACGGACGGCGAACACGACCCGCTCGCCTACCTTCGCGACCAGGTCGCCGAGCACCAGCCGTGGGCGCCCGACGCGGGTATCGGTCGATGAGGGCATACGGACGGCGGCACCGCCGGTGGAGCCGCCGCAACCCGCAGCCGCTTCTTCTCGTGCCGCACGAGCCGATCCTCCTAATCGCGGTTGCCGCACTCGGGCGCGGCTTGTTCCGCTACCGCTCTGAACTCGCGCCGCTGACAACCGCGCTGATGCTCGGAATCGCTTCAGTCTGGTTGCACCACTCGCACGCCGACGCCTGGCCGTGGGTCTCGCTGGCAACCGTCACGGCGTCGCTCGCTGCCGGTCTGCGCGGACTGCCGTGGGGCATCAAACGCACCGAGGAACGCATCTATGCGGCCACCGCAAGTGCCGTCGCGGGCGCCTGGCTCAGCGCCGCGACTGCGTACGGGCCGGGTCGCGGGCCGCTCTTCATGGTCCTCGTCCTCGGCACCATCGTGCTCGCCGTGCCCTGGTGGACCCACCGGCGCCGGCGCGCCCGCGTGAAGGTGGACCGAGTCATCCGCGCCTGGCCCGACATCGCTGAGGCGATCGGCCTTACCGGCTCGCGCATCCGTTCGGCCGTGGTCGACACGTGGGGCTGGCGCGCCCGCATGTCGCTGCGACCCGGTCAGACGGTCGCGGATGTCATCGCGCACGTTCCCGCCATTGAGTCCGCCCTCGGCACCCGACCCGGTGCGGTCCGCGTCGAGCAGGACCCGGCACACGCTGGCCGGTTCATGATGCGCGTGCTCGCTGCCGATCCGCACGCCGGCGCCATCCCATGGCCCGGCCCAACCGCCCGATCCCTCGCCGACCCGATCGAGCTCGGCGTCTTCGAAGACGCGACCATTGTCCGCGTCCCGCTTCAACGGCGTCACGCGCTGATCGGCGGCACGACGGACTCCGGCAAGAGCGGCGTACTGAACGTCATTCTCGGCAACCTGGCCGCGTGCTCCGACGTAGTGCTCTGGGGCATCGACCTCAAGGGCGGCATGGAACTGCGTCCGTGGGCGCCGTGCCTTGCCCGGCTGGCGACCACTCCAGCCGAGGCGACTCGCCTCCTGGCCGATGCCGTCGCTGTGCTCGAAGCACGTGCCCACGCGTCCAGCCGAGACAACTGCCGAGTGTGGCAACCGACCGCGACCGCACCAGCGCTCGTGATCGTGATCGACGAGTACGCCGAGCTTGCCGATACCGCCCCGGAGGCCGTCGCGCACGCCGAGTCCATCGCCCGACGCGGACGTGCCGTAGCCGTCGACCTGCTTGCCGCCACCCAGCGCCCAACACAGAAGGCCATGGGAGGCGGGGCGCTGCGCTCACAGATGAGCGTCCGCGTCTGCCTGCGCGTCCGCGAACGCCGGGACGTCGATCTCATCCTGGACAAGGGCTTGTTGGCCGCTGGCTGGCACGCCCACACACTCGACGCTCCTGGCAAGTTCTACCTTCTTGCCGACGGCCACACTCAGCCGCGTCGTGCCCGCGCCTACCTGGTCACCGACGACCACGTCAGCGCCACCGCCGCGCGCTACGCCAACACAAGGCCCGACCTCGATCCGCTCTCCCAAGCGGCGATCGACCACACGGCGACACCGATCGAGCCGAGCGAGATCATCGACCCGCGTTCGATGGAGGACCCAGACCGGACGCTGCTGATGGCACTAGACCAGGGGCCGGATGACGGCCTTTCCGTGCCAGAACTCATGAGCATCACTGGGATGCGGCGCACCTGGGTCTACGACCGGCTCCAGGTCCACGCGGCCGCGGGCCGTGCCCGGCAGGTTGCCCGCGGCCGCTGGCGCGCCTGACACGATCGTCCGCACGGACGTCCGTCCGCTCGCGCGCGTCTGCGCAGATCAGCGCGCGGACGGACGACCGGACGGACAACGAGACGCACAAACCGACGACACCGACGGAAGGAGGTGAGCCACGATCACTGCCAACACCGACACGAGAGACGAGGGGAGGCAACAAGAAAGGCGCGTCGTTGACGTGCCGAGCACGGAAGAGATTCGGAGCTTCAGGGCCACAGTTGACGTTCCGACAGCGGGCCGATGCTGGGGACTCGGGCGCGATGCGTCCTACGCACTCGCGCGAACACGCCAGTTTCCCGTTCCCGTACTGGAGTTGGGGCGGCCGGCTACGCGTAACGCGCGCTTCGATCATGCGGGCGCTCGGCATCCCGGAGCAACCGGCCGCCTGACATTCGCCTGACATCTCCGAGTCCATGCAGCTCAAGAGATCGGCGTCCGATGCCTGATCAGAAGGTTGAGGTGTACCCACACCAGAGCGTACGGTGTGGGTACACCTCACACATCGAAAGGAGTAACTGACCTTGGCAAAGACGTGGTACAGACCAGCGCCCCGCCACAAGGGGGTGTACCAGCGCTGCACCGAAACGTGCCCGCCCAGGGGCGAACGCTGCCGGACGCACACGTTCTCCTGGCGCTTCGAGGCATCGGCGGGCGCCAACGGCAAACGTCGCCAGTTCGGCAAGGACGGCTATAAGAGCGTCAAAGACGCGGCCGAAGCCCGCGCCGAAACAGTCCGCCAGCACGCGACCGGCACGCTTCCGAGCGACACCAAGAAGACGCTCGGGGAGTGGTTGCCCGAATGGCTCGCCGGCAAGATCAAGCGCGACGAGATTGAGGACACCACGGCGCGCGGCTACGCGGACAACATCAAGAACCATCTCGTCCCGAAGCTCGGCCATCGCAAGCTCGCCGAGCTGCGCGGGCTGGACATCACCCGCGCGTACGCCGAGATCCAGCGCGAGCGGCGCGAAGAGATCGCGGCGGCCGAGGCCAAGAACAAGATCCACAGAGAGGAGGCCGAGCGGATCAACGCGAAGCGGACAGCGGCCGGCAAGATCCGCATGGTCGCACCGAAGCGGGTCGCGGTCCCGCGACCGATCTCGTCTGCCAGCGTCGCCCGCATCCACGCTTGTCTGTCGGGCTCGCTCAAGAGCGCAGTCAAGTCGGGGCTCATCCCGCGCAACGTCGCGATGGATGCCGAGCTGCCGCGCGTCGACCGGCACAAGGTCACGCCACCGGAGCCAGAGCAGTACGCGGCTCTCCTGGACCGGATCGTCAACGAGCGGCTGTTCCCGCTCGTGGTCGTCGCCGGCTACTCCGGTCTGCGCCGAGGCGAACTCGCCGGGCTCAAGTGGGATGACGTCAGCCTCAAGACGGGTCGTCTGGTGGTCCGGCGGCAGAGGGTCAGCGTCGGCTACCGGGTCGTCGAGCGTGAGGCCAAGACGGAGGCGGGTCAGGACCGGGTCGTCTACCTCGACGCCGACGCGCGCAAAGACCTCTCCGCCTGGCGGGCGAAACAGGCCAAGGAGCGCCTCGCGTGGGGCGCCGACTACCACGACGCGGGCTACATCTTCACGAAGGAAGACGGCACGCCGTACCACCCCGACTACATCACCAAGGTCGTCTCGCGACTACTGCGAAGGGCCAACATCCCGGCCGCCAAGCTACACGCGCTCCGCCATTTCCGCGCCGCGTGGCTAATCTCCATGGGCACGGACATCGCGGTCGTGAGCAAGACCCTCGGCCACAAGTCCATCGCGATCACGAGCGACATCTACGGCTCGCTCCAGGAGCAGGCCGCAATGGATCTTGCTGAGAAGACCCGCGGCTACGTGGCCCGCGGCCGAACCGCCTGACGTCCCTAACAACGCCCTGACAATCCAGCCCTAAATGATCTTTAGATCGTGACCCGAGCCACAGAAAGCAAAACGCCCACCGCGCGTTTCCGCTGGTGAGCGCTGCTGTAGCCCGGCGAAAGGCTATGTGGCCAGGGGCGGGGTCGAACCGCCGACCTTCCGATTTTCAGTCGGACGCTCGTACCAACTGAGCTACCTGGCCGTGGTGCGTAACGCGGTCCTGACGGGACTTGAACCCGCGACCTCCGCCTTGACAGGGCGGCGAGCACTCCAACTGCTCCACAGGACCTTGCTCGTGCAAACCGGCCGAAGCCGGGTGGTGCCGTGCCCCCAACGGGATTCGAACCCGTGCTACCGCCTTGAAAGGGCGGCGTCCTGGGCCGCTAGACGATGAGGGCGGCCCCGCAATCATCGCACACGAGGATCCAGGCGCGAATCTGCGGCAGTGCTCCCATCCGGCCCCGCCGGAGGCTTCGAAAGCATACGCGATCCCCGACTCCCCCTCCAAACCGGTATCAGCAGTACCGCAAAACGGCCCAAATCCCACGGGCTCAGCGGAGCGGGGCGATGCCGAAGCGGGTTTTCAGGTTTTTGATCACGTTTGGGCAAGCGCTGAGGGTGCCCTTCCGGTCGCCCCCGCCGTCGTGCATGAGGATGATCGAACCGGATCGCGCCCCGCCGATCACCCGCGAGCCGATCACCTTCGCGTCCTTGATCTCCCAGTCGCGGGGGTCGACGTCCCAGTCGAGCGGCTGCATGCCGAGCGACCGGGCGACCGAGACCGCGTTGGCGGTCCACTTGCCGCCCGGGTGCCGGAAGTACGCGATCTTCGCGTTCGGCACCGCCTTGCGGATCTCGTTGTTGGTCAGCTCGAGGTTGGCCTTGATCTCCTTGACGGACTTCGTGCCGAGGTCGAGCTCGTGGTTCCAGCTGTGGTTGCACAGCGTGTGTCCCTCGCGGACGATCCGTCGCACCAGCTCGGGATGCTTCCTGACCTGGGAGCCGACCACGCAGAAGGTGGCCTTGACGTTGGCGGTTTTGAGCCGGTCGAGCACCTGCGGCGTCCAGACGGGGTGTGGGCCGTCGTCGAACGTCAGCGCGACCTGCTTGCGGCCGGTCGTACGCAGGCTGCCGAACGGCCCGCTGCCGGCCCGCTTGGGCTTGGGCTTCGGCGCCGCGACATGGGTCGGGACCGGTGTGCTGGACGGCGTGACCTCGGGCGCGGGCGGTGGCTGGGCCACGCCGGTCGCCGGCGCGGTCGGCACCGTGGACCGCTGGTTGGCCAGCACCGCCGAGCGATTGGTCACCCAGCGCGAGCCCACCAGCAGCGTGAGGACGACCAGCGCGGCGGCGACCGCGACGCGTCTCGTCATCGTCGACTCCCGGGACGGGAGCGGGGCGAGCTCCCTAGGGGCGCCGGCGGCGTGCCGGCGAGGACCGCACACACGCTAGCGGACACCGCGCGGGGATTCGACTCCCTGAATCGACGACCCACTCCAACGCGGCGGTTCGCGCCAGGAGAAACGCGCTAACGCGCCCACGTCCGGGTGAGTTCGAGTGCCTCGGCCAGGCTCGAGGGGGCGACCACTCCCGCGGGCAGGGCCTCGGCTGCCCATCCCGGGCCGGCGGCGAGGATCAGCACCGGGCGGCGTGGGGCCTCCTGCAGCGCCACGAGCTGCGCGACGTGCGCCGTCTCGGGTGCGTGCGACCAGAGCATCACCACCGCCGGGCCGGTGCGCTCGACCGTGTCCGTCAGCGCCGTCGGTGGCACGCGGGGGCCCAGCAGCCGGCTGGCCAGCCCGTCGGCCGCGAGCGCCGCCGCCATGGCCTCCAGCGGCAGGCTGTGCTGCTCCTCGTCGGTGCAGGCGAGCAGGATCCGCGCCGGTGCGCCGGCCCGCGGTCGGGGCACGGCGGCCAGCACCTCGGTCGCCGTACGCGAGAACAGGTGCTCGACCTCGATCAGCCGCTTCGTCGCCATGTGCCGCTCGCCGATGCCGGCCAGCACGGGCCGGACCACCAGGTCCCAGGTGGACACGACGCCCTGCTCGGCCACCGCGCGCGCCATGATCTCGCGCATCGCGCCCACGTCCAGGCGGATCGCCGCCCGGGCCAGGCCGCGCGCCGTCGGGCCGGCGCGGCCGACCGGGATCGCGAAACCACCGCCCGCGCGGGCGGGCTGCTCCCGCGGCGTGGAAGCGGGCGGCGGCACGTCAGGCGCGTACCGCGCCCAGCGGGCCGCCTCGGCGGGTGCGATGCCCTCGGCGGTCAGCCGGCGCATCACCTCGAGCCGGGACAGGTCCTCCGCGGTGTAGCGCCGGTGCTGACCCGGCACATGACTACTCGGCCCCAGCCCGTAGCGCTGGTGCCAGGTGCGCAGCGTGGTGACGGCGACACCGAGGCGACGCGCGACAGCCCCGGCGCTCAGCGCCTCATCGGCCACCCGACCGCTCCGCCGCGTCGCCCTCCGCGTCCGCCGCCGCCGTGACCGGGGCCGAAGCCGGTGCCGGCGCCGGGGCCGTGGTGACCTGGTTGAGCACCCCCGCGAGCCACGGGGAGTAGAGCGTGGGGTCGGTGCGGATGGCCCGCGGCAGCACCGCCGGGTCCACCCAGGCCAGCTCGGCCACCTCGTCGGGGTCGGGGAGCAGGGGCTCGTCGCCGCTGACCCGGCCGAGCAGCACGTGGTCGTACTCCCACTCGACCCGGCCCGTGGCCGGGTCCTCGGCGTAGTAGACGTAGACGCCCAGCTCCGCGAGGGCCACCGGCGAGGCACCGAGCTCTTCCTTGAGGCGACGGTTGGCGGAGACCGCCAGCTCCTCGCCCGGCGCGGGGTGGCCGCAGCACGTGTTGGCCCAGCGCAGGGGGAACCGGGTCTTCACGGCGGCCCGGCGCTGCAGCAGCACCCGGCCCGCCGGGTCCATCAGCACCACCGAGAACGCCCGGTGCAGCCGCCCGGGGCGCTGGTGGGCCACCTCGACGGTCTCGCTGCCGATCGGCAGGCCGTCGTCGTCGACGAGCTCGACGAGGTGTCGTTCGCGAGAGTCGGTCATGTCAGTCCTCCGACGATCCGGCCAGCCGCGAGCTTGCCGGAGATGAGCACCATCGGCACACCGACGCCCGGCTGGGTGCCGGAGCCGGTGAAAACCACGTTGGACAGGGAGCTGTGCAGGTTGCCCGGGCGGAAGGGCCCGGTCTGGAACAGGCTGTGCGCCGCCGCGAACGGCGTGCCGGCGGCCATGCCGGACGCGGCCCAGTCGGCGGGCGTGACGACCCGGAGCACCTCGACGCCGGCCGCGAACCCGGCGTAGCCGCGGCGCTCCAGCGTGGCCATCAGCTCGTCGGCGTAGCGCTGGCCCAGCGGGCCGCGCCAGTCGAGGGGCGCCCGGTCGAGGTTGGGCACCGGCGCGAGCACGTAGTAGCCGTGCCGGCCCGCCGGCGCCACCGTCGGCTCGGTGCGGCTCGGGTTGGTGACCAGCAGCGACGGGTCGGACATCAGCTCGCCCCGGTCGATGATCTCGGCGAACGTGCGCCGCCAGGTCCGCCCGAAGTGGATGTTGTGGTGGGCGATCCGCTCGTACCCCTGGGTCGAACCGACGTGCAGCACCACCGCGGAGGGTGAGTAGCGCAGCCGGCGCCGCGGCTCGCCCAGCAGCGTCGTGGCCGCGACCGGCAGGTCCGGGTTGAGCACGACGACGTCGGCCGGGATCCGCTCGCCGGTGGCGGTGTGCACGGCGACGGCGCGGCCACCGGCGGTCTCGACCCGGGTCACCGCGCAGTCGTACCTGATCTGCACGCCGTGCTTCTCGGCCGCGCCGGCCAGCGCCCGCGGCACGGCGTGGACGCCGCCGCGGGGATAGAACACCCCGGCCACCGAGTCGAGGTACGCGATGACGGCGTAGATGGCGAGGGCGTCGTGCGGCGCGAGGCCCGCGTACATGGCCTGGAAGGAGAAGATCCGGCGGGTACGGGGATCGCGGAAGAACTGGTCGACCTTGGTCTGCAGGCGACGGAAGGCGCCGGCCGCGAGCAGCCGCAGCAGGTTGCCGGTGAGCAGGTCGGTCGGCGCGTCGAAGTTGCGGGCGATGAAGTCGTCGCGCTCGAGGTGCCACAGCTTGCGGGTGAAGTCGACGAAACGCAGGTAGCCGTCGGCCTCGCGGGCGCCGCAGACCCGGGAGATCTCGGCCGCCATCCGGGTGGTGTCGGTGATGACGTCGAGCGTCGAGCCGTCGGGGTAGTGCGCGCGGTAGGCGGGGTCGAGCGGGAGGAGTTCGAGCCAGTCGCCCAACTCCTCGCCAACCGCGGCCAGCGCCTCGGCGATCAGGTCGGGCATGGTGAGCACGGTGGGCCCGGTGTCGAACTCGTAGCCACCCACGCTGAGGCGGCCGGCCCGGCCGCCGGGGACCGACTCCCGCTCGAGGATCGTGACGCGCCGGCCAGCGCCGGCCAGGTGGAGGGCGGCGGCCAGGCCGCCCAGGCCGGCGCCGACCACGACGACGTGGTCGGTCGGCCCGGTCACGGTTCGCACGTGCACCTCCAGAAGTTAACGGTCACGATCGCCGCCGGGTGGCCGCCACCGCGAGTTCGCGCAGCGCGGCGTCGGTGTCGGGATCGATCGGGGCGCGATCGAGCGCGGTGAGCGCCGTGTCGACCCGATTCTCGATCATGACTTCGACGGCGGCCATCGCGCCAGTGTCGGCGACGATCTCCGCGAGGCTGCTGACATCGGCTGGGACCGGTCGGGCCAGTTGGGCCGCCTGTGCCGGGGTGGCCAGCCGCCGGGCGAGCAGCAGCAGGGCCGTGGGCTTGCCGGTGCGCAGGTCGTCGCCGGCCGGCTTGCCGGTCACCGCGGGGTCGCCGAACACGCCGAGCAGGTCGTCGCGGAGTTGGAACGCCTCGCCGACCGCCGTGCCGTAGGTCTGGTAGGCGTCGGTGACCGGGGCGCCCTGCGTCGCCAGCGCCGCACCGAACAGCAGCGGGCGGGTGACCGTGTAGGCGGCGGTCTTGAGCCGGGCCACCCGCAGCGCGCGGTCGACCGACCAGCGGTCGGGCTCGGTGTCGCCCAGCACGTCGAGGAACTGCCCGGCGATCGCCTCGATCCGCATCTCGTCGTAGCAGCCGCGGGCGGCGAGCAGGGCCGCCGGCGGCACCGCGGCCCGGGCCAGCAACCGGTCGGCCCACACCAGACAGAGGTCACCGACCAGCACGGCACCCGCGGCCCCGAACCGGTCCGCCGGACCGATCCGCCCGGCCCGCAGGTGCTGGGCCGCGAAGGCCTCGTGTGCGGTGGGCCGGCCGCGCCGGGTCGCGGAGCCGTCCATCACGTCGTCGTGGATCAAGGCGAACGCATGCAGTAGTTCGAGAGCCGCGAAACCGGGTAGCAGCGGCTCAGGGGCGAAGGCCGGTCCGACGGCACCCCGCCACCCCCAGTACGCGAACGTCGGGCGCAGTCGTTTACCGCCGGCCAGCACACTGTCGCGGGCCAGCGCGGCGAACGGGTGCAGCGCGGTGTCGACGGAGGCGAGAGAGGTGCACTCGTGCTGGAGGAAGTCGGCGAGGGTCGTGTCGATGGCGGCTCGGAGCCACCCGTCGGCCGGCGCTGTCGAGCGCTGGGGCGGCGGGCTCAGGACGCCGCGGGTCTCCCCGGCGAGCGTGTCGTTGGCCACGGCGCCGAGCGTACCCTAGACTTACGAGTTGCGTCGATTGCTGAGTCGATTTCCTGCGGGAGGCCCTGATGGACGACTCGCTGGCCGCGTCCTATGAGCGCTGCCGTGAGCTGCACAAACGGCACGGCCGCACCTACTATCTCGCGACCCGGCTGCTGCCCGCGTGGAAACGACGACACGTCCACGCGCTCTACGGCTTCACCCGCTACGCGGACGAGATCGTGGACCGCACCGACGACCTGCCGCCGGCCGAGCGGGCCCGGTGGTTGGGGCGTTGGTCGGAGCGCTTCGTCGCCGGCCTGCACGGCGCGCCGGTCGACGACCCGCTGCTGCCGGCCGTGCTGCACACCATCGCCGTCTTCGACCTCGACCGGGACGACTTCGCCAGCTTCCTGCGCAGCATGGCGATGGACCTGACGGTCACCAGCTACGCGACCTACGAGGACGTGCTCGACTACATGGAGGGCTCGGCGGCGGTGATCGGCACGATGATGCTGCCGATCCTGGGCAGTTCCGACCCGGGCGCCGCGCGCGGCCCCGCCCGCCAACTCGGCCTGGCCTTCCAGCTCACCAACTTCATCCGGGACGTCGGCGAGGACCTGCACCTCGGCCGCACCTACCTGCCCGACGAGGACCTCGACAAGTTCGGCATCACGCGCAGCGACCTGGCCGACGCGGTCACGAGTCGGGCCGCCACACCGCAGATCAAGAACCTCATCGCGTACGAGGTGGAGCGCGCGCGCCTGCACTACGCCGCCGCGGCGCCGGGCATAGCGCTGCTCGCCCCCGGATCGCGGTCCTGCATCCGGGCCGCGTACACGCTTTACGGCGGCATCCTCGACGAGGTGGTGGCCGCCGACTACGACGTGTTCGTCCGCCGCGCGACGGTGCCCAACCGGCGGCGGGCCGCCGTCGCCGCCCGCGCGCTGCTGGCCGGAGCCGACGCCCCGATCGCCGTGCCGCCGACCAACCTGCGGACGGTCTCCCGGGCGGGGGTCGCCTGATGCGCACCGCGATCGTGCTGTTCACCCGCGACCTGCGGGTGCACGACAACCCGGCGCTGGCGACGGCGTGCGCCACCGCCGAGCAGGTCGTGCCGCTGTTCGTGTTCGACCCGGCGCTCGCCGGACGCTCGCCCAACCGCGACCGGTTCCTCCACCAGAGCGTCGCCGACCTGCGCGAGGTGCTCCGCGGGCGGGGCAGCGACCTGGTCGTGCGGTCGGGTGACCCGGTCGCGGAGACCATCCGGCTGGCCGGCGAGGTCGGTGCCGAGGGGGTGGCCGCTGCCGCGGACGTCAGCAACTACGCGCGGCGGCGGGAGCGCCGGCTGACCGCCGAGGGTGAGCGGCACCGGTTGTCGGTGCGGTTCTTCCCCGGGTTGACCATTGTGGATCCCGGCCTGCTGAAGCCGGGCGGCGGCGACCACTACCGGGTCTTCTCGCCCTATCACCGGGCGTGGACGGCGGCGAAGTGGCGCGCGGAGGCGAGCCTGCCGAAGAAGGTGCCGTTGCCGCCGGGGGTGGAGGTCGGCCGGCTGGCGGCCGAGCCCGCCGGTGAGTCGCCGGACGCCGCCCGGGGCGGGGAGACCGTGGCCCGGCAGCGGTTGCGCGGCTGGTTGGGCAACGTCGAGACCTACGAGGACGGGCACAACGACCTGGCCGGCGACCGCACCTCACGGCTCAGCCCGTACCTGCGATTCGGGTGTCTGTCCCCATTGGAGGTGGCGCACGCCGCGCTGCGCAAGCCCGGCAGCGACCCGTTCGTCCGTCAGCTCTGCTGGCGCGACTTCTACTACCAGGTGGCGTACGCGTTCCCGGAGATTTCGACGAAGGCCTATCGGCGCGGTGCGACCGAGGGCTGGAAGTCCGACGGCGCGGCGTTCGACCGCTGGCGCGAGGGCCGCACCGGTGTGCCCATCGTGGACGCCGGGATGCACCAGCTCCGCCGGGAAGGCTGGATGCACAACAGGGCGCGGCTCGTCACCGCGTCCTATCTGACCAAGGATCTCGGCGTCGACTGGCGCCTCGGGCTTGGCGAGTTCTACCACTGGCTGCTCGACGGCGACGTGCCGAACAACTCCGGCAACTGGCAGTGGACGGCCGGGACCGGCAACGACACCCGGCCCTACCGGCGCTTCAACCCGGAACGGCAGCGCGAGCGGTACGACCCGTCGGGGTCCTACGTGGAGCGCTATTCCTGAACGGCGGCCATGACGGCGTCGTCCAGCTCCTCGATCCGGTCGAAGTCGGCGAGGTGCCGGGTGGCGAAGCCGATCGCCAGGTCGGCGCGAGGCAACGCGTAGCCGCAACTGCCGCCGATGCCGCCCATGCCGAAGCTGCCGTCGTCCTCGATCTGGAAGCCGAGCGACCACCGGACCGGCCGGTCGAGCAGCAGATCCGGTCCGTCATGCTGCACCGCGACCATCTCGGCGGCGGTGGCCTCACTCAGGATCCGCACGCCGTCGAGCCTGCCGCCGGCCAGCATGCCCTGGTAGAAGCGGGCGACCGCGGTGGCGGTCGCGTGCAGGTTGACGGCCGGGACGTCGGTCTCCCGCCACAGTGGACCGTTGAGCACGGTCAGGTCGCGGCAACCCGCCGGGTTGGTCAGGCCGCGGTGGCGCAGCGAGCCCGGGTCGCCGACCGTGGTCACCGGCCATCGCGGGTCGCCGAAGGTCAGGTCGGCGACGTCGGTGCGGCCACCCGCGCCGAAGGCCAGGTCGAGACCCCAGGGCGTCGCGATCTCCTCCGTCAGGAAGCGTCCGATCGGCCGGCCGTCGATCCTGCGTACCAGCTCACCGATCAGGTGGCCGTAGGAGAGGGCGTGCTCCGCGGCGGTGCTGCCCGGCTCCCACAACGGCGGCGCGGCGGCGAGGTCGGCGGCGAGCGTCGCCCAGTCGGCCCAGGCCTCGGCCGGTCGGGGCGTCGGGAAGGCGGGACGGCCGGCGGTGTGCGCCAGCACGTGCCGCACGGTGGTGCCGTCGTCGGCGAACTCCGGCCAGTGCCGGTGCACCGGGTCGTCGAGGCCGGCCCGGCCGCGGTCCACGAGGATCAGCAGGCAGGCGGCGGCGAACGGCTTGCTCACCGAGTAGACGGCGACCACGGTGTCCCGGGTCCACGGACGGTCGTCGGCCCGCGACCCGCCGACGAGGTCGACCACCAGCCGGCCGCGGTGCACGACCGCGACGCCCGCGCCGGTTTCGCGGCCGTCGCGGAAGAACCCGTCGAACACCGCGCGTACGGAGGCGAACGCCGGGTCGGTGTGGCCGGTCACGTGCGACATGCGGGCCAGCGTAGGCGGGTCTGACGTTTAATGGGCTACGTGGCTGAGCGCGTGGACGTCGTCGTGGTCGGATTGGGCGTCGGAGGCGAGGAGGTCGCCGGCAAGCTCGCCGAGGCGGGTCTCGCGGTCGTCGGCATCGAGAGCAACCTGGTCGGGGGCGAGTGTCCCTACTGGGGCTGCGTACCGAGCAAGATGATGATCCGCGCGGGCAACGCGCTGGCCGAGGCGGGCCGCGTCGCCAAGCTGGCCGGGTCGGCGTCGGTGCAGCCCGACTGGACCCCGGTGGCCAAGCGGATCCGCGAGGAGGCCACGGACGACTGGGACGACACGGTCGCGGTCGACCGGTTCGTGGGCAAGGGCGGGCGGTTCGTCCGGGGTTACGCGACGGTGACCGGGCCGCGCACGGTGGCGGTGGGCGACCAGACGTTCGAGGCGACCCGGGGCATCGTGCTCGCGACGGGCGCGGCGCCGGTCGCGCCGCCGATCGAAGGCCTGGCCGGCACGCCGTACTGGACCAACCGCGAGGCCATCGAGGTCGAGCACCTGCCGACCTCGCTGGTCGTGCTCGGCGGCGGGTCGATCGGGGTCGAGATCGCGCAGGTGTTCGCCCGGTTCGGGGTGCGGGTGACGGTGGTCGAGGCGGCCGACCGGCTGTTGCCGTTCGACGAGCCCGAGGCGGCCGACCTGGTGCAGGCCGCCCTCGAGGCCGACGGCGTCACCGTGCGTCTCGGCATGCACGCGACCCGGGTGCTGCACAGCGAGCAGGAGGGTTTCGCGGTCGAGTTGGGTGGTGGTGCGGCCGCCGCGACCGGCGACCGGTTGCTGGTCGCGACGGGCCGGCGGGGCCGAGTGGCCGACCTGGGCCTGGAGACGGTCGGCCTCGACGCGACGGCGAAGGCGATCGACACCGACGACCGCATGCGTGCCGCGGACGGCATCTGGGCGGTCGGCGACGTGACCGGGCACGGCGCGTTCACCCACATGGCGATGTATCAAGCCGGCATCGCGATCCGCGACATCCTGGGCCAGGAAGGCCCGCCGGCGGACTACCGCGCGGTGCCGCGGGTCGCTTTCACCGACCCGGAGGTGGGCTCGGTCGGGCTGACCGAGGCCGAGGCCCGCGACCGGGGCATGAGCGTCCGAGTAGGACAGACCGACCTGACGACGTCGTCCCGCGGCTGGATCCACAAGGAAGGCAACACGGGCCTGATCAAACTCGTTGCTGCCGACGACGTCCTGGTCGGCGCGACGTCGGTAGGCCCCATGGGCGGCGAGGTCCTGAGCATGCTCACCCTCGCAGTCCACGCCCGCGTGCCGCTCCCTCAACTCCGCAGCATGATCTACGCCTACCCCACCTTCCACCGCGCCGTCGAAGACGCCCTCCGCAACCTCGTTAAATGAAAATGTCGACGGGATCGATCGCGACCGGAAATGGGCGATCAGATTGCCATCCGTCTCCGGCGTGGCACTTCGCCACCAGCTCGTAGTGCTTGTTCGTGCCGAGGTGGAATACCAGCAGCGACTCGTCTCGCCGATCGGCGATCCAATACTCGGGGATTCCGAAATGGGCGTAGACGTTCCTCTTGAGGATCAGGTCGTTGCTGGGGTTGGAGGGTGAGACCACCTCGATCGCGAGCAGCACATCAGCGGGCTTGACTCCACGGTCGCGGCTCTTGAGGACTTCAGCCCGCACGACAATCAAGTCGGGAACGTAGTAGTTTCGGGCATCTGGCACCAGCGCGGCGCTCTCGATCAACTTAAAGTGTCGGGGCGCTTGGTCATAGAGGGCATCGCGCAGCAGCGTCGTCGTAGCGATATGCGGCATGGCGGGCGGCGGGCTCACCAGAAGGCTCCCATCGAAAATCTCGAACCGGTAGCCGCTCTCGGGAAGGTCGGCGAGACGATCGACCGTCCACGGAACCTCTGCCACCGCCGGCATATCGGGTGTCATCACTGTCACGCCCTCCTTTCTACGCGATCAGCGTTGCATCTGCGTTTGATCAATTACAACCTGTGGATAACCCATGGCTGTCGGGGTCGGGCAAACGGCTGTCGTTTTCTTGCAAGAACGTGACGTAGCCTTGCGGCGTGACCAGACGACTGACCGAGGTCGCGCGGAAAGCCGGCGTCAGCGAGGCCACCGTCAGCCGGGTGCTCAACGGCCGTGACGGCGTCTCCGAGTCGACCCGCACCGCGGTGCTGACCGCCCTCGACGTGCTCGGCTACGAGCGCCCGACGAAGCTGCGCGGCGAGCGCGCCCGGCTCGTCGGCCTCGTGCTGCCCGAACTGCAGAACCCGATCTTCCCCGCCCTCGCCGAGGTGGTGACCGGCTCCCTCGCCCAGCGCGGCCTGACCCCCGCCCTCTGCGCCCGCACCATCGGCGGCATCTCGGAGCCCGACTACGTCGACATGCTCCTCGACCACCAGGTCTCCGGCGTCATCTTCGCCGGCGGCGCGTACGCCCTGGCCGACGCCAAGCACGAGCACTACCGCCAGCTCACCGACCGCGGCCTTCCGGTGGTCCTGGTCAACGCCGGCGTCGACGAGCTCCCCTTCCCCCGGGTCTCCACGGACGACGCCGTCGCGGTCGAGCAGGCCTTCGGCCATCTGCGCTCACTCGGCCACGAGCACATCGGCATCGTGCTCGGCCCCGAGGACCACGTGCCCTCCCGCCGCAAGCTCGCCGCGATGGCCGACGCCGCCGGGTGGGGTCCGGAGGAGACGGAGCGCTGGGTCGGCCGCACCAGCTTCTCGATGGAGAGCGCCCGCGTCGCCGCGACCAAGCTGATCGACAAGGGCGCCACGGGCCTGATCTGCGCCAGCGACGTCATCGCCCTCGGCACGATCCGGGCCGTCCGGCGGCTCGGCAAGCAGGTGCCCGACGACATCTCGGTCATCGGCTTCGACGACTCGGGCCTGATGACCTGCACCGACCCGCCGCTCACGACGATCCGCCAGCCGATCGAGATGATGGGCCAGGCGGCCGTCGACATCCTGGTCAACCAGATCGAGGGCGTCGGCGTCAACACCGACGAGCTTCTTTTCGAACCGGAGCTGGTGGTACGCGGTTCGACCGGCCCGGCCGGCTCGCGCTGACCTGCGTCGATGGGGTGGACCACCCGGTCCGCCCCATTTTCGTGCGTAGAATGGGAGCGCTCCCACAGGAAGTCGTGTTTTTTCTGAGACCAGTCAGCTTCTTGCGGGGCCTAGTTCGGCTTTGTATCGTCATCGCCACGAAACATGCACGTGCGAGAGCCACATCACACCGAGAATTCCCCGCTCCACCCAGGAAGGGCGTTCCTCTCATGACCAGATCCAGGTTGCGTAGCGCTGTCGGGCTACTGCTGGTCGCCGGGGTCGCGCTGTCGGCTGCCGCGTGCGGCTCCGACGACGGCGGCGAGGCACCGGCTTCTGACCCCAATGCCAAGGTCACGCTCGTCATCAACGGTCTGCCGCCGGACACCGAGGCGGTCAACCGCAAGCACTTCCTCGACAACGTCGCCGAGTTCGAGAAGCTCAACCCGAACATCGACGTGGACGCCAAGGAAGGCAAGATGGACCCGCAGACCTTCCAGTCGAAGCTCGCGGGTGGCCAGCTCGAAGACGTCTTCTACGTCTACTTCACCGACCCGGGCAGCCTGATCGCCAAGCGCCAGGTCGCCGACATCAGCAAGTACCTGGACGAGTTCGCGCCGACCAAGGAGATCCGCCCGGATCTCATGAAGATCTTCTCGGACGACGGCGGCAAGGTGTACGGCCTGCCGGCCAAGAACTACTCCCTCGGCCTGCTCTACAACCGGGAGCTGTTCGAGAAGGCCGGGCTCGACCCGAACTCCCCGCCGAAGACGTGGGAAGAGGTCCGCACCGCGGCCAAGAAGATCGCCGGCCTGGGCAAGGACTATGTCGGCTACGGCGACTACAGCAAGAACAACACCGGTGGCTGGCACTTCACCGCGGAGATGTACTCGCTCGGCGGCGACATCGCCGTCAACAACGGTGGCACCTGGAAGGCCGCGTTCAACGACGACAAGGGCAAGCAGGTCCTGCAGCAGCTCAAGGACATGCGCTGGACCGACAACAGCATGGGCGCGCGCCAACTCCTGGAGTGGGCTGACCTGCTGCAGATGATGGGCTCCGGCAAGCTCGGCATGTACGTGGCCGCGCCGGACAACATCGAGACGATCGTCAACCAGTTCAAGGGCGACTTCAACAAGTACGGCCTGGGCCCGATCCCGAACGGCACGGCCACGCTGGCCGGTGGCGAGGGCTACATGTTCAACGCCAAGGCCACGCCCGAGAAGATCCGCGCCGGTCTCAAGTGGCTGACCTACTGGTGGAACAACCCGGACCGGATCGAGGCGGAATACCAGTGGGCCGCGGAGCAGAAGACCCCGGTCGGCCTGCCGGAGCCCGCGCTGTGGACCGGTGACGCCAAGGCCAAGCAGCAGGCGGCGATCGACAAGCTGAAGAACCTGCCGGTCGAGAACTACAAGCCGTTCGCCGACGCGACCGCCAACATCCCGCTGAAGCTCGAGCCGCCGAACGCGCAGCAGATCTACGCGGTGCTCGACGTGCCGATGCAGAAGGTGCTGACGGACAAGAACGCCGACATCGCCAAGTTGCTCGCGGACGCCGAGACCCAGGTCAACAGCATCCTCGCCAGCGTCAAGTAACCAACGAGGGCCGCCGCCGGGGCAACGAGCCGGCGGCGGCCCACCCAAGACGAAAGAGGACGCTGGAGATGGCGGTCGCCACCGCCGGCCGACGGACTGCGTTCCGCAGCCGCCTCGGCCGGAAGATCCAGGACAACCTCATGGCGTACGCCTTCATGGCCGGAGGCATCGCCTGCTTCGCGCTCTTCTCGTGGTACCCGCTGGTGCGCGGCGTCATCCTGAGCTTCCAGCAGATCAACTTCGTGACCGATCCCTACTGGGTCGGTGCCGAGAACTTCACCGCCATCTTCAACGACCCGCTGTTCGTGACGGCCTGGAAGAACACGCTGGTCTTCACCGGCATCGCGCTCGTCTTCGGCTTCCTCGTACCCCTGGCGCTGTCGATCCTGATCAACGAGATGCGGCACCTCAAGGGCTTCTTCCGGGTGGCCGTCTATCTGCCGGTGATGCTCCCGCCGATCGTCGGCGTGCTGCTCTTCCGGTACTTCTACGACCCGGGTTTCGGCCTGTTCAACACGATCCTGCGCGGCGTCGGGCTGCCCGAGTCCCAGTGGACCCAGTCGTCGTCGACCGCGATGATCTCGCTGGTGCTGGTCAGCACCTGGGCCAACCTGGGCGGCGCCACGCTGATGTACCTCGCCGCCCTGCAGAGCATCCCCGGCGACCTCTACGAGGCGGCCGAGCTCGACGGGGCCAGCGCCTGGCGCCGGCTGCGCCACGTCACGCTGCCCCAACTGCGGTTCATCATGCTGGTCCTGCTGCTCCTGCAGGTCATCGCGACCATGCAGGTCTTCATCGAGCCGTACCAGCTCACCGGCACCTCGAACCCCGACACGGTCACGGTCATGGTGCTGATCTACCGGTACGCGTTCACCGTGAACCAGGACTTCGGCATGGCCGCCGCGATGAGCGTGCTGCTCTTCGTGGTGCTGGCCATCTTCTCCGCGATCTACCTGCGGGTCACCCGGGACCGGGACTGAGGGGTACGACGATGACGATCACCACGCCGATCCGGCCGCTGCCCGCCACCCCGCCGGTCGTCCCGCCGCCGAAGAAGCGCCGCACGGCCAGCAGTTCCGGGGCCACGCGTACCCTCTTCTCCGAAACGGAGATCAGCCGCGGCCCGGGTCGCGTCGTCTACTGGCTGGTCCTGACGCTGGTCTTCCTGCTCTTCCTCGCCGTCTTCATCTTCCCGCTCTACTGGATGTTCAGCAGCGCGGTGAAGACACCCGAGGAGTACGCGCAGCCGAACCCGACGCTGTTCCCGCAGTCCTTCGTCCCGGAGATCTACCAGCTCGCCTGGGACCGGATGCGGATCGCGAAGTTCTTCGGCAACACCGCGTTGTACGCGTTCGGCGGCTGGCTGATCCAACTCGTCTTCCAGGTCGCCGTCGCGTACGCCCTGTCGAAGCTGCGGCCGATGTTCGGCAAGGTCGTGCTCGGCGCGATGCTGGCCAGCCTGATGCTGCCGGCCACCGCGCTGCTCATCCCGGCCTACCTGACCGTCAGCGACGTGCCGATCTTCGGCTGGAACCTGCTGAACACCCCGTGGGCGCTCTGGCTGCCCGCGGTGGCCAACGCGTTCAACATCTACGTGCTCAAGCGCTTCTTCGACCAGATACCCAACGACCTGCTCGACTCCGCGGCGCTCGACGGCGCCGGCCGGTTCCGGGTGCTCTGGAGCATCGTCCTGCCGCTGTCGCGGCCGGTCCTCGGCGTGGTGTCGATCTTCTCGATCGTGGCCATCTGGAAGGACTTCATCTGGCCGCTGCTGGTGCTGCAGGACCCGGAGACGCAGACCCTCAGCGTCGCGCTCAGCCGGCTCGCCTCGACCAGCCAGGTGCCGCCGACCCAGTTGATGGCGGGCCTGGCGATCGCCAGCGTCCCGATGATCGTGGTCTTCCTCATCTTCCAGCGGAGCATCATCGGCGGATTGGCGGCGGGCAGTATGAAGGGCTGAGCAGCGGATACGGCGCCGGCGAAGGGGCCGGACCAGCACGAACGCAACCGAACCACCCGAAACAGAAAGCAGGTATCCAGTGTCCATCGCAGAGAGCCAGCCGTGGTGGCGCGGGGCGGTGATCTATCAGATCTACCCCCGCAGCTTCGCCGACGGCAGCGGCGACGGCATCGGCGACATCGCCGGCATCCGGGCACACCTGGACCACCTCTCCGGGCTCGGGGTCGACGCGGTCTGGTTGAGCCCCTGGTTCCCGTCGCCGATGGCGGACGCGGGTTACGACGTGTCCGACTTCCGCGACATCGACCCGATCTTCGGCACCCTCGAGGAGGCCGAGGCGATGATCGCGGAGGCCCACGAGCGGGGCATCCGGGTGATCATCGACATCGTCCCGAACCACTGCTCCGACCAGCACCCGTGGTTCCAGGCGGCGCTGGCCGGCGGGCCCGGGGCACCGGAGCGCGACCTGTTCTGGTTCCGGCCCGGTCGCGGGCCCGACGGTGACGAGATGCCCTCCGACTGGCGGGGCGAGTTCAAGGGCACGACCTGGACCCGCACCACCAACCCGGACGGCACCCCGGGCGACTGGTACCTGCACCTGTTCACCCCCGAGCAGCCGGACTTCAACTGGGACCACCCCCGGGTCCGGGCCGAGTTCGAGAGCATCCTGCGGTTCTGGCTCGACCGCGGCGTCGACGGCATCCGGATCGACTCGGCGGCGTTGCTGCTGAAGGACCCGGCGCTGCCCGAGGTCGCCGACGCCGAGCAGCACCCGTTCCACGACCTCGACGGCGTCCACGAGATCTACCGGAGCTGGCGGCGGATCGCCGACGAGTACCCGGGCGAGCGGGCGCTGATCGGCGAGGTCTGGCTGCCCGACCCGCACCGGTTCACCAACTACCTGCGGCCCGACGAGATGCACGCCGCGTTCAACTTCGACTTCCTCGGCTGCGCCTGGGATCCGGAGCTGCTGCGCGCCTGCATCGACCGCACGCTCGAGGCGCACGCGCTGGTCGGTGCGCCGGCCACCTGGGTGCTCTCGAACCACGACGTGACCCGCCCGGTGACCCGCTACGGCCGCGCCGACACCACGTTCGCCTTCGACACCAAGCGCGAGGGCACGCCGACCGATCTGCAGCTCGGCTACCAGCGGGCGCGGGCGGCGGCGCTGCTCTGCCTCGCGCTGCCCGGTGGGGCCTACATCTACCAGGGCGAGGAGCTCGGGCTCTGGGAGGTCGAGGACATCCCGCCGGCGCTGCGCACCGACCCGATGTATCCGAGGTCCAACTTCGTCGACCCGGGCCGCGACGGGTGCCGGGTGCCGCTGCCCTGGTCCGGCGTCGAGTCGCCGTTCGGCTTCAGCCCGGCCGGCGCGGCCGCACCGTGGTTGCCGCAGCCGGCCGACTGGAAGGACCGCACCGTCCAGGCCCAGACCGGCGACCGGCACTCGATGCTCGAGCTGTACCGCACCGCGTTGCGCGTCCGGCGCGGCGCGGCCGCCCTCGGCGACGGCACGATGCGCTGGCTGCCGGCCGACGACGGTGTGCTGTCGTTCGCCCGCGACCCGCGCTTCGTCTGCGTCGCCAACCTCTCCGCGGTCAGCGTGGATCTCCCCGAACACGAGGAGATCTGGCTGGCGAGCGGCCCGATCGACGGCGACCGGCTCCCGCCGGACACGACCGCTTGGTTGCGGACCGCATAACGACCTGATCCGGCTCCACGGCACACAACTGAAGACCACGGGGTACGCGCACCAAGGGCACCACGCACGGGGGGATCGTCCCACCTCTCGAAAGGCAACCCATGCCCGACCCAACTGCCGTCGCTGCGCCCACAGCCGGCACCGCACCGCGCACCAGTCGCCGGGCGGGGCTCGCCATCCTGGCGAGTTCCGCCCTGGTGGCGACCGGCCTCGCCGTCGTCACCATGTCCACGCCGGCCGGCGCGGCCGGGCTCTCGCCGTTCGACATCGTCGGCCGCGGCGCGACCGTTCCCTTCGTCGAGCACGAGGCGGAGGAGGTCGCGCACACCGGCACGAAGATCGGCCCGACCCGGTTCTACGGCCAGTTGCCCGCCGAGGCCTCCGGGCGCGAGGCGGTCACGCTGGACGCCGTCGGCGAGTACGTCGAGTTCACGCTGACCGCGCCGGCCAACGCCGTCACCTTCCGCTACAGCATCCCGGACGGGCCGTCGGGCCAGGGGCGGGACGCGACCATCGACCTGCGGGCCAACGGCTCGCTGCTGAAGACCGTGCCGGTCACGTCGAAGTACGGCTGGTACTACGGCGGCTACCCGTTCAACAACAACCCGGGTGACACCAACCCGCACCACTTCTACGACGAGGCGCGGGCGCTGTTCGGCTCGACGCAGCCGACCGGCACGAAGATCCGGCTGCAGGTCAACTCGACGGCGCAGTCGCCGACGTTCACGATCGACCTGGCGGACTTCGAGAACGTGCCGGGCGCGATCTCTCGACCGGCGAATGCGATCGACGTGGTGGCCGACTATGGCGCCGATCCGACGGGCGCGACCGACTCCACCGCCAAGTTCCAGGCCGCGGTCAACGCCGGCCAGGCGCAGGGACGCCCGGTCTACGTGCCCCAGGGGAACTTCACGCTCTGGGACCACGTCGTGGTCGACGGCGTGACGCTGCGCGGTGCCGGGCCCTGGTACTCCGTGCTCGGCGGCCGCCACCCCACCGACCGCAAGCGGGCGGCCGGCATCTACGGCAAGTACGTGCCCGGCGGCGGCTACACCGGTGAGATCCGGCCGCACGAGGCCAACGGGCCAAGCCGCAACGTGACCGTGCGCGACCTCGCGATCATCGGCGACATCCGCGAGCGGGTCGACGAGGACCAGGTCAACGCGTTCGGTGGCGCGATGTCGGACTCGGTCATCGACAACGTCTGGATCCAGCACACCAAGGTCGGTGCGTGGATGGACGGCCCGATGAACAACTTCACGATCCGCAACAGCCGGATCCTCGACCAGACCGCGGACGGGGTGAACTTCCACACCGGCGTCACGAACTCGACGGTGACCAACACGTTCGTCCGCAACACCGGCGACGACGCGCTGGCGATGTGGGCGCAGAACGTGCCCAACGTCGGCAACTCCTTCACCCGCAACACGATCGGCGTCACGCTGCTCGCCAACCACCTCGTCAGCTACGGCGGGCGGGACATCACCATCAGCGACAACGTGGTGGCCGACTCGCTGACCAACGGCGGTGGCATCCACGTCGCCAACCGCTACCCGGGCGTGCAGGGCGCGACGGCGGTGCACGGCACCTGGACGATCGCGCGCAACACCACGATCCGGGCCGGCAACTCGGACTACAACTGGAACTTCGGGGTCGGCGCGATCTGGTTCTCGGCGCTGAACGAGGCGTTCGCCGGCGACGCGACCATCAACATCACCGACACCGACATCCTGGACAGCTCGTACGCGGCCCTGCACTGGATCGAGGGCCAGACTCGCGGGATCAACTTCAACAACGTCCGGATCCAGGGCGCGGGCACGTACGCGCTCCAGGTGCAGGCGCCGAGCCAGGTGTCGTTCACCAACGTGGTGGCCACCGGCATCGCCCAGGCCAAGCCGATCCACAACTGCGTCGGCTCGGGGTTCCAGATCACGCAGGGCGCCGGCAACTCCGGCTGGTACACCGCGACGCCGGACTGCGGTCCCTGGCCGGCTCCACAGTGGAACAGCGGGCCGACCAACCCGCCGACCACCCCACCGGGGTCCGGCCAGATCGTCGCGGAGCCCGGCAGCGTCAACTTCGGTGACCAGGCGGTCAACACGACCAGCGCGGCCCGGTCCGTCACGTTGCGCAACACCGGAAACGCCAACGCGCCCGTGTCCGGGATCTCGGCGTCGCCGGGGGAGTTCGCGCAGACCAACAACTGCCCGGGGACGCTGGCGCCCAACGCGACCTGCACCGTGTCGGTGACGTTCCGGCCGACCGCGACCGGCAACCGCGGCGGCATGCTGTTCGTCCAGACGACGCCCGGTGACCTGGTGGTCGGCCTGTCCGGCAACGGAACGGGCGGCGGCACGGACCCCGGCACGGGCAACCTCGCCGCCGGCCGGCCCGTGACGGCGACCAGCAACAACGGGCCGTACGTCGCCGGCAACACCGTCGACGGCAACGCCGCCTCGTACTGGGAAGGCGGCAACGGGCAGTTCCCGCAGTCGCTGACCGTCGACCTGGGCAGTGCGCGCACCGTCAACCGGCTGGTGCTCAAGCTGCCGGCGAACTGGGAAACGCGTACGCAGAACATCGCGGTGCTCGGCTCGACCGACGGCGGCTCGTACTCCTCGATCGTGGGCGCGGCGAACTACACGTTCAACCAGGGCTCGTCCGTGACGGTCAACCTGCCGTCCGGCAGCCGGCGGTTCGTCCGGCTCACGTTCGCCAGCAACAACGTCTGGCCGGCCGCCCAGCTCTCCGAGTTCGAGGTCTACGGCAGCGGCGGCACCACCCCGCCGCCGGTCACCAACCTCGCGGCGGGCCGGCCGACGACCGAGACCAGCCACGTCCAGAGCTATGCGGCGACCAACACCGTCGACGGCAACGCCAACACCTACTGGGAGAGCGCCAACAACGCGTTCCCGCAGTCGGTGACCGTCGACCTCGGCTCCAGCGTGTCGATCTCCCGGGTCGTGCTCAAGCTGCCGCCGGCGGCCGCGTGGGCGACGCGTACCCAGACGGTCGCGGTCCTGGGCTCCACCAACGGATCGTCGTTCAGCACGCTGTCGGCCGCGGCCGGCCGCACCTTCAACCCGGCCTCCGGCAACACCGCCACCATCACGTTCCCGGCGACGTCGCAACGCCACGTCCGGCTGACGTTCACCGGCAACACGGGCTGGCCCGCCGGCCAGCTCGCCGAGTTCGAGATCTACACCTCCTGACCGCATCCCCCGTACGGAAGAGGTGCAACTCCTGCCATGAAAAGACGTCTGAGTAGGCGGCTGATCGCCGCCACGATCTCGAGCCTGCTGGTCGGCACCGCCCTGGCCGCCGTGTCCGGCTCGCCCGCCGCCGCGGCCGGTGGACCCAACCTGGCCGCCGGCAAGCCCACCTCGGCCAGCAGCACCAACGGCGGCTTCGTCGCCGGCAACCTCACCGACGGCAACAAGGGCAGCTACTGGGAGAGCTCCGGCGCCCTGCCCCAGTGGGGCCAGGTCGACCTGGGCAGCACGATCAGCATCGACCAGGTCGTGCTCAAGCTGCCCGACGGCTGGGGCCAGCGCACGCAGACGCTGTCGATCCAGGGCAGCACCAACGGCTCCAGCTTCGCGGCCATCACCTCGTCGGCGGGCCAGACCTTCTCGCCCGGCAACAACAACACGGTCACCGTCAACTTCGGCGCGACCAACGCCCGGTACGTCCGGGTCAACGTCACCGCCAACACCGGGTGGGGCGCGGCGCAGATCTCCGAGCTCGAGGTGTACGGCGCGACGACGTCCTCGACCAACCTCGCGCTCGGCAAGGCGACCAGCGAGAGCGGGCACTCCGACGTCTACGGCTCGGGCAACGCGGTCGACGGCAACCAGGGCACCTACTGGGAGAGCACGAACAACTCCTTCCCGGAGCACCTCCAGGTCGACCTCGGCACGGCCGTCGCCGTCAACCGGGTCGTGCTCAAGCTGCCGACGTCCGGTTGGGGCGCCCGCACACAGACGTTGTCGGTGCAGGGCAGCACCAACGGCACGTCGTTCAGCGACCTGTCGCCCTCGGCCGGTCGGGTGTTCGACCCGGCCAACGGCAACACCGTCTCGATCACCTTCAACCAGGCGACCACGCGGTACGTGCGGTTGAACATCACCGCCAACACCGCCTGGCCCGCGGGTCAGATCTCCGAGTTCGAGGTGTACGGCCCGACGACCGGTGACACGCAGGCGCCGACCGCGCCGTCGGGTCTCGCCTTCACCCAGCCGGCCTCGGGGCAGATCCGGTTGACCTGGAACGCGTCGACCGACAACGTCGGCGTGACCGGCTACGACATCTACGCCAACGGGCAGCTGCGCACCAGCGTCGGCAACGTGCTCACCTACACCGACACGCAGCCGACGAGCGCGACGGTCTCCTACTACGTCCGGGCCAAGGATCTCGCCGGCAACCAGTCGGGCAACAGCAACACGGTGACGCGGCAGGGCACCTCGACCGACACGCAGGCCCCGTCGGCGCCGGCCGGGCTCGCGTACACCGAGCCGGGTTCGAACCAGATCCGGTTGACCTGGAACGCGTCGACCGACAACGTCGGCGTCACGGGCTACGACGTCTACGCCAACGGTGCGGTGCGGGCCAGCGTGGCCGGCAACGTGCTCACCTACACCGACACGCAGCCGGCGACCGCGACGGTCTCCTACTACGTGCGGGCCAAGGATGCCGCCGGCAACGTGTCGGGCAACAGCAACAGCGTCACCCGGGCCGGCAGCGGCGGGCCGGGCGGCACCAACCTGGCCGTGGGCAAGCCGATCACCGGCTCGTCCACTGTGCACACGTTCGTCGCGGCCAACGCCAACGACGACAACGCCACCACCTACTGGGAGGGCGCGCCGGGTGCGTACCCGAGCACCCTGACGGTGTCGCTCGGCGCGAACGCCACGGTCAGCTCGGTCGTGGTCAAGCTGCCGCCGGACGGGGCGTGGGGTCCGCGTACCCAGACGTTCTCGGTCTCGGGTCGGGAGCAGAGCGCGTCGACGTTCACGACACTGGTGGGCTCGGCGACCTACAGCTTCAGCAACTCGTCGGGCGGCAACACGATGACGATCCCGGTCAGCGCGTCGGTCGCGGACGTGCGGCTGACGTTCACCGCCAACAGCGGGTCGTCCAACGGGCAGGTCTCCGAGTTCCAGGTGATCGGCACGCCGGCGCCGAACCCGGACCTGACCGTCAGCGCGATCTCGGCGTCGCCGGCCAGCCCGATCGAGACCGACTCGATCACGCTGTCGGCCACGGTGCGCAACATCGGCAACGCGGGCGCCGGTGCGACGACGGTCGGGCTCTACCTGGGTACGACGAAGGTCGCCACGGCCAACGTCGGCGCGCTCGCGGCCGGTGCGCAGACCACCGTCACCGCCAACATCGGTGCGCGGGACGCCGGGACGTACCAACTCGTCGCCAAGGTCGACGAGAGCAACACCGTGATCGAGCAGAGCGACGCCAACAACACCTTCACCGGCGGCAACCTCGTCGTCGGCCAGGTGCAGAGCTCCGACCTCGTCGCCGGCTCGGTGAGCTGGTCGCCGAACAACCCGTCGGCCGGCCAGACCGTCACCTTCTCGGTGGCGATCCGCAACCAGGGCACGATCGCGTCCGCGGGCGGTGCGCACGGCATCACGCTGACGGTGCTCAACGAGTCGGGGTCGGTCGTGCGTACGCTCACCGGCTCCTACAGCGGCGCGATCGCCGCGGGTGCCACGGCGCCGGCGGTGTCCTTGGGCACCTGGGTGGCCGCCAACGGTCGCTACACGGTGCGGGTCGTGCTCGCCGACGACGCCAACGAACTGCCGGTCAAGCGGGCCAACAACACCAGTGACCGGCCGTTCTTCTCCGGTCGCGGCGCCAACATGCCGTACGACATGTACGAGGCCGAGGACGGCACGATCGGTGGCGGCGCGCAGTCGCTGGCGCCGAACCGGATCATCGGCGACCTCGCCGGTGAGGCGTCGGGCCGGCGTGCGGTGCGGCTGCCGTCGAACGGGTCGTGGGTGCAGTGGACGACCCGCAACCCCACCAACACCCTCGTGGTCCGGTTCTCCATCCCGGACGCCGCGGGCGGTGGCGGCCAGTCGTCGTCGCTGAACATCTACGTGAACGGGTCGCTGCACAAGGCGATCCCGCTCAACTCGCGGTACGCGTGGCTGTACGGCGCCGAGGCGAGCCCCAACAACTCGCCCGGCTCCGGCGGGCCGCGGCACATCTACGACGAGGCCAACATCATGCTGAACTCGTCGATCCCGGCCGGTGCCACGATCCGGCTGCAGAAGGACAGCGGCACAGAGGCGACCGTCGACTTCGTCAACCTGGAGCAGGTGTCGCCGCGGGCCAACCCGGACCCGGCCCGCTACAAGGTGCCGGCCGGCACGAGCCAGCAGGAGGTCCAGGCGGCGTTCGACGCGGCCCGCCAGGACGCCAACTCGCTCGGTGTCTACCTGCCGGCGGGCACCTACGAGACGCAGAACAAGTTCCAGATCTACCTGCGGCCGATCAAGGTCGTCGGCGCCGGCATGTGGTACACCCGGTTCCAGACGCCGCAGACCGGCTCCAACACCAACGCGGGCTTCGACGTGCAGTCGTCGGCGAGCGGCACCTCGTTCGAGGATCTCGCCTTCTTCGGCAACTACACGTCCCCGCGAGGACGGGCCGGGCAAGGTCTGGGGCGAGTTGCGCGACGTCGACAACATGACGATCGACCGGGTCTGGGTCGAGCACACCGTCTGCGCCTACTGGGGCGTGAGCGTGAGCGGTCTGAAGATCACCAACAGCCGCTTCCGCAACACGTTCGCCGACGCGGTCAACATGACCAACGGCAGCACGAACAACCTGATCTCCAACAACGAGGGCCGGGGCAACGGCGACGACGCGTTCGCGCTGTTCTCCGCGACCGACTCCGGTGGCGGGGCCAACACGGGGAACGTCTTCGAGAACCTGTCGGCGACGGTGACGTGGCGGGCGGCCGGTGTGGCGGTGTACGGCGGGCACAGCAACACGTTCCGCAACCTCTACATCGCCGACCAGCTCACCTACTCTGGCCTGACGATCAGCTCGCTGGACTTCGGGTACGCCTTCGTCGGGTTCGGGCCGCAACAGACGACGTTCGACAACATCTCGCTCATCCGGTCCGGTGGGCACTTCTGGGGTGCGCAGACCTTCCCGGCGATCTGGATGTTCTCCGCGTCCAAGGAGTTCCGGGCTATCCGGGTGTCGAATGTGGACATCGTCGATCCGACGTACTCCGGGATCATGTTCCAGACCAAGTACACCGGTTCCACGCCGGAGAACCCGGTGCAGGACACGGTCTTCACGAACATCTCGATCTCGGGTGCGCAGAAGAGCGGTGACGCGTTCGACGCGAAGTCGGGCTTCGGGATCTGGGTCAACGAGCTGCCCGAGCCGGGTCAGGGCCCGGCGGTTGGCTCGGCGACGTTCAACAACCTGCGGTTCAGCAACAACTTCCAGGACATCAAGAACACGACGAGTACGTTCCAGCTGATCATCAACTGACCCATCGACCGAGTGCCCCGGGGACAACGCCGAGTCCCCGGGGCACTCCTCTCTTTATGGAGGTTGCTTGCCATGCGACGGGGGATCGCCACCTGTGCTTTGTTGCTTCTCCTGGCCGGTTGCGACGCGGGCGGCGGCGTCGCGGTCGCGCCGAGTTCGACCGGGCCGGTGCCCGGCGCGTCCTGTCCCGGGATGGCCGAGGGCGTCGGTGCGAAACCGGTCCGCTTCGGCGTCGACGGTGCCACCAACCTGGCGGGCCTGATCGGCGGCAGTGGTTCGGTGGGTGTCGTACTGGCCCACCAGGCGGAGGCGGACCTGTGCCAGTGGATCCTGGGCTTCAACGAACTGATCGGCAAGGGCTACCGGGTGCTCGCGTTCGACTTCCACGGGCACGGCGCGTCGTCGAGCAGCGAGGCGGGCTTCGAGACGGACGTGGTGGCGGCGGCCGCCGCGTTGCGCACCGCGGGCGCGACCTCGATCGTGCTGGTCGGCGCTTCGATGGGCGGCACCTTCTCGATCGCCGCGACACCTGCGATCACCCCTCCGGTGTCCGGCGTGGTGTCGGTGTCGGGTCCGCTGGCCTACGGCGGGGTGAGCGCCGAACAGGCGGCATCGAAGGTGCGCGTTCCGGCCCTGTACCTAGCGCAACAGGACGACGGCCTCTTCGGCGACGCGGCCCTGACGTTCGAGGCGGCCTCGACGGCGAGCCCGGACGCCCAGGCACTCGTCACCCCCGGCACGATCCACGGCGTCCCCCTCATCACGGAAGGCGGCGACGCGAAGCTCCGCCAGGCGTTTTTCGCGTTCCTGGAGAAACACGCCCCGGCCTAGCCACCCGCCGAGCTGATCCAGGCGGTCCTGGCGTCTCGGCTTCGACCTTCGAACGTCGCGGACTTCGCGAGCGGCGGCGGCGGGCCGCCCGCATGGCGGACGGCTGTCGCCCGCGTTAGATCCCCGGGGCGGGCTCGCCGTGGCGGCCCGCTCCGGCGGCGAAGCGGGCGGCGCCTTCCGTCGCGCTTGCGGCGAGTGACTCCACGCCCAACGCGAACTCCGCTTCCATCGTGCCCGCGTAGACCGCGCGGCGGTCGTTGCGGAGGCAGGTCTGGGGAAGCTTGGCCAGGTCGTTCGCCAGGGCGTGGGCCGCCGCGTGGGCGCCACCTTTGGGAGCCAGCCGGTTCACCAAGCCCATGTGGTGGGCCTCGCGGGCATCCACCGGGCGGCCGGTGAGGATGAGGTCCATCGCGCGGCTCTCCCCGATCAGCCGGGGAAGCCGCACGGTGCCACCGTCGATCAGCGGCACACCCCAGCGGCGGCAGAAGACGCCGAACACGGCGTCCTCCGCGGCCACCCGGAGGTCGCACCAGAGGGCGAGTTCCAGGCCG
The DNA here is from genome assembly GCF_016862555.1 of Asanoa siamensis. Taxonomy (GTDB): domain Bacteria; phylum Actinomycetota; class Actinomycetes; order Mycobacteriales; family Micromonosporaceae; genus Asanoa; species Asanoa siamensis. Next base: position 75,013 of record NZ_BONE01000034.1, read on the forward strand.
CCCGCGACGGCGTACCCCTCGATCGCGGCGATGACCGGTTTGGACAGTGCCATGCGGGTCGGACCCATCGGGCCGTCGCCGGCCGCCGCGACCCGGTTGGCGTGCGCGCCGCCGATCGCCTTGAGGTCGGCGCCGGCGCAGAAGGTGTCGCCGGCGCCGGTCAGGATCGCCACCGCCGCGCTCTCGTCGGCCTCGAACGCCCGGAACGCGCCGGCCAACGCCGCGGCGGTCGGGCCGTCGACGGCGTTGCGCTGCTTCGGCCGGTCGATGACCACGGTGGTGACGGCGCCGTCCCGTTCGGTTCGCACGGTCATCACCCCACGATCACAGACCCGCGCGGGTGACGTACGGCGGGGCACCCCACCGGCGCCGCGCGTACATGCCAGCATGTCCGTGTCCTTTGTGCATATACGGGGGGTTTTGTGAGACTTCATCGTTTAGCCGCCGTGCTGGCCGGGGCGCTCGCCGTCACCATGCTGGCTCCGGCGGCCGCGAACGCCGCACCGCGGACCTGGGTCTCCGTGATCGCGCACGGCCTGGACAACCCGCGCGGCGTCACGATCGGCTACGACGGCGCGGTCGTCCTCGCGGAGGCGGGCCGGGGTGGTCGGAGCGACAAGTGCCGCGAATCTCCCGAAGGTGGCAAGGTCTGTCTCGGCCTCAGCGGTGCGATCACCGCGGTGAGCACCGGGCGGCGCGACGCGTGGACGCAACGCCGGATCGTGAGCGGTCTTCCCTCGCTCGCGGGCCGCGACGGTGCGTCGGCGGTCGGGCCGCACGACGTCTCGCCGTACGGTGACGGTGAGTACATCACCGCGCTCGGGCTCGGCGGCACCCCGCAGAGCCGGTTCGACCTGGGTCTCCTGGGCCTGATGCTCGGGCAGACCGTGATCGTGAAGTCGGATCGCAACGGCCGGAGCACCCGGTCGTTCGGTGACCCGGCGGCCTACGAGGGCCGGCGGGACCCGGACCGGCAGGGTGTGGACTCCAACCCGTACAGCGTGCTCGGCACCCGCGACGGCGCGGTGGCCGTGGACGCGGGCGGCAACAGCCTGGTCGCGATCGACCGGCGCAGTGCCATGTCGACGGTGGCGGTCTTCCCCAACCGGATGGTCGCCGGACCGTCCGGCGGTCGGGTGGCGATGCAGGCGGTGCCGACCTCGGTCGTACGCGGTCCGGACGGCGCCTTCTACGTGGGCCAGCTGACCGGCGCCCCGTTCCCCGTGGGCGGTGCCCGGGTCTACCGGGTGGTGCCGGGCCAGCGGCCGACGGTGTTCGCCCGCGGCTTCACCAACATCGTCGACATCGCGTTCGACCGGCAGGGCCGCCTGCTGGTCCTGGAGCTCGCCAAGAACGGTTTGGCGAGCGGCGACCAGACGGGCGCGCTGATCCGCGTCGACCGGCGGGGCAACCGCACCGAACTCGCACCGGGCCGGCTGACGGCACCGGGCGGGCTCGCGGTCGGCGGGGACGGCGCGGTGTACGTGACCAACCGGTCGACCTCGGCCGGCCGCGGCGAACTGCTGCGGATCGTGATGTAGCTTCCTTCCCTCCTGAACGGCCCTCCGGTCCATCGTGGACCGGAGGGCCGTTCTCGTCGCGGGTCATGCCGCCGCCAGCACCAGGATGCCGAGGGTGAGCGCGCCGGCCGCGAGGAACAGGGCGCCGACCCAGATGAGGGCGACCAGGGCGTTGGGCTTGGTGCGGCCGCGGCCCATCGAGGAGAAGAAGAAGCCCGCGGGCATCAGGATCGCGGCGATCGGGATCGCGGTGCGGGCGAACCAGCCCGAGACGCCGTGCGCCCCGGCCGCGTCGGCATAGGGCAGCGCGACGAGGCTGAGGATCACGAACACACCGGCGTGCGCATGCCCGGCCCGGGCGAAAGCCTTCTGGAAATCAGTCAACGCGACGGCCCTGCTGGCCACCTTGGTCAGGTAGTACCCACCGGTCTCGATAGTGACGATCGTCATCAGGAGTATGCCGGCGATGCCCAGTGACGTAGGGGTGAGAGCCACGGTGGCCATCCAATCTTGACATTGGCAAGCAATCTTGACAGTGACAAGACTAGCCTGGAAGATGGATGGTGGGAAGAGGGGGGTCCGAGATGACGAAACCGCACGAACGCGTGTCCACGGCCGAGCGCGAGGCGGCCGCCGGGTTGCTCGCCGACGCGGCCGCCGCCGGCTATCTCACGACGGACGAGTTCGACCACAGGGTGTCGGTGGCTTACGCCGCGGTGACCCGAGCCGACCTGGACCAGGTCATGGCAGAACTGCCGCCGGAATGGATCAGATCCCGAGAAAAGTCCCGCCGCCGCGGCGAACGCGCGATCGCGCAACAAGCGGCGGCCCGCAAACACTTGGCCGCCTACTTGGCGGGCAGCAGCCTGATGTTCATGATCTGGCTGGCGGTAGCCGTCACCACGGGGGCGTGGTACCCGTGGTTCCTGTGGCCGGTGCTGGGGTGGGGCTTCGGGGTCTACCACCACACGAAGCCCCTACGCCGCGCCCACCAACTCCGCGACGGAGGCCCACGCTCCCTCGGCCGCGGCCCAGCCATCTAGGGCCGCCGCAACCGCACCAACTGAGTTCGGGCGCGTCGCCACCCGCCGCCATCCAGGACCGGCGGCGTTCGGCCGTGGGCGTTTGGCGATGGCACCCGCGAATACGGTCAATGAGGCGCCCGGCCGCGTTTCGGCTGTGGGGTGGCGATGGCAGCCGCGAGCGCGGTCGTCGAGGCGGCGGCGTGTGGCCGCGGGTTGGGTGGGGATGGCACCGCGAATGCGGTCGTCGAGGCGGCGGCAGCGTCCGGCCGCGGGTGTGGCGATGCCACCCGTAAATGCGGGCGTCGAGGCTGTGGCTGTGTTTCGGTCGCGGGCTGGTGATGCCATCCGTGAGCGCGGTCTTCGAGGCGGTGCCGGCGTCCGCCGTGGGCGGTTTGGCGGTGTCGCAACGCGAGCGCAGTCGTCGAGGCGGTGGCGGCGTCCGCCCGCGGGGGTTGGCGATGTCGCAACGCAAAGGGCGGTCATCGAGGCGGCGGCCGCGTTTCGACGGGGTTGGCGATGCCATCCGCGTGCGCGGTCATCGAGGCGGCCGCGTCTCGGCGGGGTTGGCGATGTCATCCGCGAATGCGGTCATCGAGCCGGCGGCCGCGTTTCGGCTGCGGGCTGGCGATGCCACCTGCGAGCGCGATCGTCGCGTCGGCTGCATTTAGCCCGCGGGCAATAGGCGATGGCACCCGCGAGCGCAGTGGTCAACGAGGTGGTTACCGCGTTCGGCCACCGCGGTGGGCGATGTCGCACGGACATCCGGCACCACGGCGCACGCTGCCTCTGTCCGTCCTCCCGGGAGGATCCAGGCGCCGCCTCGGTCAACGGCTTCTCGTCGTCGCCGTGAACACGTCTGGCCTTTGCCCAACGCGGGCCTGGCTCGAAGCGGAGCGAGATTTGCCCGGCGGGAGCGACGGTCGTGCCCCCGGCGGACCCGGGCAATCCTTGGGTCCTGCTTGGAGCGTTTCGGCTGCATTCCTGGGTCGGTCACTCCACGGTTTGGCTTGCGGATAAAGACCACGGGCTCCCGCCGCCGCCCGAACAGCGGCGGGAGCCCGTGGTGGGGCAGGTCAGTCGTCTCCGGCGCGGTGGCGGCCGCCGTCGACCGGGGTCCCGGCCGGTTTACGGCGTAGTCCGAAGACGGTGCCGACCTGCGCGCCTACGATCGCCGCGGCGGCGATCACGGCGGAGACGGCCAACGGGCGGTTGATCTGGAACTCCGAGTGGTTGTCTTGCGGGCCCGCTGCCATGTTCTGGTCCGGTGATGCCGGTGGCAGCGGCACGATCTTCGGTGGGTCCGGTGCCGGCAGCACCGGGGGCACCGTCACCACCGGCGGGGGCGATGGCTGGGCCGGCGGCGGCTGGGTCGGGGCGGGAGGCGGCGCCACGGGCGGGGGCGGCTTCGTCGGGTCGTGGCCGTCCTCGATGCCGGGCTGGATGACCATGCCGCTGGCGTGCGGGCGGTAGCCGCGGTCCCGCGCGTCGTCCGGCAACCGCAGCAACTGGCCCGGGTAGATCCGGTCCGCGTCCTTGATCTTGTTGAGTCGCGCCAGCTCCGGATAGTCGCCGAAGTCGCCCACGTAGCGGTCCGCGATCGAACCCAGATAGTCACCGCGCTCCACCTGGTAGCGCGGCTCATCGGCGCGCGCCGCGACCGGCAGCAGGTGCGCGACGCCCGTGTGAGCAATTGCCGGCGTGGTCGTGACGCGTTCCGGAGCCGATGCCCAGGGCGCCACGGTGGCGCCCGGCGGGAACTCCGAACCCGTCGACGCGATCGCCGAGGTGGCCGGGCTGCCGATCAGGATCAGCGCGGAGCCGATCAGCGCCGCCGCCACCCGCTGCTGGCGGCGCAGCCCGGGTAGTCGGGGCGTCGGCCGGCGGACCACCCGGAACGGCAGGTCGACCAGCACCGACAGGGCGAACGTCGCCCAGCCCAACCAGCCGACGACCGCCAGCAGCCGGACGAAGAGGCGCCCGTCGTCGCGGCTGGTCAGTGCCGTCCCGATCTCGGCGAAGGTGGGCAGGTGGTCAGGCAACGGATTGCCCGCGAAGGCGAGGAGCGCGATCGGCGCTCCGCCGACGAGGCCGACCAGCACGACCAGCGCGCCCAGGCCGGTGAGGATCTGCCCCACGCGGCGGGGCGTGGAAACACTCACGGAACCCCCTACGAAGTCGCATTGGTGGTGGTGACCAGTTCGACCGTGGCTTCGGCCTCCGCCGGGTACGTGTCGTCGAAGCCGAAGAAATCGAGCATCGCCGCGTCGTACGAGATGGTGACCGTGACCCGGAGGAACTGGGTGCTCTCGTTGCCGTCGTCGTCCTCGCCCAGGGACACGGCGCGGTCGACGATCGTCGGGTCGTCGAGGTTGTCGATGAACGCCAGCGCGGCGCTGGTCGCGGCGGCCACGTCGACCGTCGCCGGTGTCCCGGCGATCGCGTCGGCCACGTTGATCGCCTGACCGCCGGCCCGGGCGGCCTCGGCCGCGATGTTCGCCGCCCGCTGGTAGGCCCGGATCCGGCCGATGCCGTCGAACGTCAGGCCGATCACCACCAGCACACCGACGAGCGCGACGGCGATGAACACGCTGACCCGGCCACGGTCGGAGCGTGCGGCGGTCATCACAGGCTCCGTCCGCGGTACCAGTCCAGCGGCGAGGTGTAACTCGCCCGCACGGTCGTGGTGGTGGAGCCGATGAACGGGAAGCCGACGAAGTCGAGCACGCACTCGACCGTCACCGTGACCACCGGCGGCGGCCCGTCCTGTGGCCCGAGCTCGTCGTTGGCGAACGCGGCGTCGACGGCGGGCGTGATCGTGCGGTTCACGCAGAGCACGTCGAGTTCGTCGAGCGTGTCGTTGGCGGCGTCGGTGGCCGCCGCCGCGGCCAGGCCGCTCTCGCGTTCGATGGATGCCGCGCGGGCGCCGTCGTGTGCGGCCAGGTCGACGGCGTTCTGCGCGATCGTCACGCGCCCGACGAACGACGCGACCACCATCAGCATGATGAACGCCGGCAGCAGGATGGCCACCTCGACCGACGCCGACCCGCGGGCGGCCGACCCCGCGCTAGTCATTCTCGTCCGCGAACGTGAACCGCTCGACCTCGCCGTGCGCGGTCTGCGTGACCGGGAAGTCCCAGCCCGGGATGACGGACAAGGCCTGCCCCGTCACCGTGAATGCCACCTCGTCGGCTTCCGCGGGTGCCGGCTCGACCGACGTGTCGGTCAACCAGTCGCCGGTGTGGGTGAGGAACTCGTTGGCCTTGGCGACGCCGGCTCCCGCGGGCGCCTGGTAGGCGCGTTGGGCACTGACGGCCTCCTGCGCCGCGGACAGGGCGGCCGACCGGGCGAGGAAGACCGCCGCGATCTGGATGGCCAGGAACAGCAACAGGATGATCAGCGGCGCCACGATCGCCAGCTCGACGGGTGAGGCGCCGCGGTCCCGATCCCCGGGTACGGCCCGGCGCCGGAGCGCCCGCGTGGCGCCCGTACCCGGGATCGGTAGGTGGCCCATCGGTCAGCCTTCGCCGCCGTCGCCGCCCGGCATCTCGGCGATGTCGCCCGACTGGTCCATGAAGCCGTCCGCCGTGGTCATCGCCCAGGCGACGACGAGCCCGGCCATCAGCGCGAGGCCGACGATGATGATCGCGGTCGGCACCGGGTTGTCGCCCCGGTCCCCTTCGCCGTCGCGACCCAGGGTGCGCAGTCGCGCGCTGGCGACCGTGTAGAGATAGGCGAGGTACACCATGACGTGCGTCCTTTCAAATGCCCGGGGTCAGACCCGGGTCAGGAAGGGGTAGAGAACGAAGCCCATGAGTACGAACACGAGCATCGCTCCGGGTACGTCGAGACGGCCGGTGACCGCCTCGGCGCGACTGAGGTTGTCGGTGCGGATCTGGTCGCGCAGTGAGTCGGCCCGGGTCCGCAACGTCTCGTGGACCTGGGCGCCCTCGGTGCCGGAGGCCTGCATGATGGCGCCGACGTCGCCCAACTCGGGCACGCCGATCTCCTCGGACAGCTCGCGTAGCTCGTCCCACGGCGAGTGCATCTGCAACTGGGCCAGCCGCAGTGCCGTGCGGATCCGCTCGAACACCCAGCCGTCGCAGACCGTCGCCGCGTTCTCCAGCGCCTGCACCGGCCCGTGCGCCGCGGTGAGCTGCAGCGCCACCAGGTCGAGATAGGTGCAGACGGCCCGGCTGAACTCGCGCCGCGCCCGTTCGGCCTTGCTCAGCACGTCGCGGTGTGCGACGAACGCGGCGACGGCGGCCAGGCCGAGACTGCCGATCACCGGGACGAAGAACGGCATCCCGATGCCGAGCATCTGGAAGATCAGTGTCAGCAGCACCGGCGCGAGCAGGCCGGCGCCGGCGGAGATGAGCAGCGACAGCGCGTACTGCTCGGGTGTGCGGCCGAGCAGCGCCAGGTCGCGGGTGGGCGGCCGCAGCCAGCGGGAGAGTCCGCCCAGCCAGTCGAGGTTGCGGCCCGGCGCGGCGGTCGCCATCGGTGTGGCAAGCGGTGGCTGGTGCAGCCGGCGTAACGCCGGTGCCAGCGCGGGCGCGGCGGGCATCGACTCGCGGACGATGACGAACAGCCCGGCGCCGATCAGCGCGCCGCCCACGACGCCACCGACGAACGGCAGGTTGACGATCATCGGATGGCCTCCTCCAGCTTGGGTGCGGCGAGGAAGCGCGCGGCCTTCGGCGGCAGGCTCATCGTGCGGACCCACGCCAGCAGGGCGACGAAGATGCCGCCCAGCACGACCATCACGATCTGGCCGGTCGGCGTGCCGTACGGGCGCATGTAGTCGGGGTTGACCAGGCCGTACCCGAGCACCAGCAGGACCATGCCGGTCAGGAAACGCACCGCGAACCGGGGCTGGGTGCGCTTGGCCTCCACCTCGCGCCGGGTGGCCACCTCCGCCGCGGCGGCCGAGGCGATCGAGCCCAGCACGTCGCCGAGGCGCTCGCCCCGGTCGCTGAGGTGCAGGATCAGCGCGGCCACCACCTGGTCGGCGACCGGGTCGGCGATGTCGTCGGCGAACGCCAGCAGCGCCGCCCGGGCCTGCCAGCCGGCCTGCAACCGCGCGGCGAGCAGCCGTACCTCGTCCTGGATCTGCTCCGGCACGGTCGCGACCGTGCCGACGATCGCCTGCTGCAGGCCCTGCCCGGTGCCCGAGACGTCCTTGAGCCGGCGGGTCCACTCACCGATCGCCTCGATCCGGGCGACCGCCCGCTGCTCGGCCCGGCCGACCGTGAACAGCCACGGCGTGCCCGGCACGGCGATGGCCACCAGCAGGCCGACCACCGGGAGCCCGGTGACCAGGAACGCGAGCGCGCCGGCCGCGGCCGCGCAGACCAGCAGCGTCTGATGGCGGCGGCGGTCCCGCGGGTGGTCGCTCGCGCCCGTCCACAGTCGACGAAGCAACGAGCCACCGGAGCCGGGCCGGGCCGGCCGGGTGGTGCCGACGACGGCGACCACCGCGAGCACGATGCCGGCCACGCAGGCGGCGCCGGACAGCAGCGCGATCAGCTCGAGGTCGGCGGGCAGCTTCACAGGCCACCCCGCTGCCGCAGTTGGGTGTGTCGCGGCCGGCGCCAGGCACCGACACCCGCCTCGATGTAGCGGGTGAGCATGCGGGCGTCGTACCCGATGCGCAGCAGTTGATCGCGGACCCGTTCCGGCAGGTGGCGCGGGATCGCCCGCCCGTCGGCGCCGGGCCCGAAGACGGTCGTCGTCGCGATCCGGTTGTGCTCGCTGACGCCGATGACCTCTTCGATGTGCGAGACGAAGCGGTGCTTGCGGCCGCCGATCGCGGTCTCGTCCTCGACGGTCACGTAGACGATCAGGTCCAGCGCGTTGCCGGCCATCCGGCGGGCCTGGTCGACGGTCATCTCCCGGCCGTGGGAGAGCGCGAGCTCGATGATGCGTTCGCTCACCCCGCCGGGCGTACGCGCGTGGATCGTGCACATCGAACCGCGGCTCGTCGTCATCGCCTGCAGCATCGGCACGATCTCGCGCGACCGGACCTCGCCGACGATGATCCGCAGCACGCCCATCCGCAGCGAGACGGGGATCAGGTCGGCGATCGTCACCTCGCCCGCCGGGCGGCCGTCGAAGCCGCGCTCGCCGTGACCCTCCCGGGCCTCGAAGCTCATCACCGCGCGGTGCTTGAGCTGCCGGCGGGCGGGCAGCAGCTCGCGGCTCTCCTCGAGCAGCACGTACGGCTCGTCGGCCGGGATCTCGTTCATCAGCGCCCGGATCACGGTGGTCTTGCCGGCCCCGGCCAGGCCGGCGACCATGATGTTGAGCCCGGCCCGCATCGCCGCGCGGAGGAAGTCGCGCACGAGCGGGTCGACCATCTCGTCGAGGTCGGCGCGGGCGCCGGCCAGCTCGTCGAGCGTCACGTCGAGCGTGTTGTGTCGCCGGATCACCGCGTACGGGCGATGGCTGACGAGGAACACCGCCGCGAGCCGGCTCCCGTCGGGAAGCTGCAGGTCCAATGTGGGCTTCGAGGTCGACAGCGAGCGCTCGGTGGAGCCCGCGCGGCGGGCCGCCGCCTGCAGGATGTCGACCATCTCCTCGTCGCTGTCGGCGATCGGGTCGCCCCAGTCGACACCGCCGCCGTGCCGGGTGATCCGGACCTGGTCGCAGCCGAGGATGTGCACCTCTTCGATCGACTCGTCGATCAGCAGCGACTGCAGCCGACCGAGGCCGACCAGCTCGGCGGTGACCTGGTCGAGCAGGGCACGCTCGTCGGCGGCGTGCAGCGGGGTGCCGGCCCGGCGGACGGCGTCGGCGTACGCGGCGACCACCTCGACGGCCAGCCGGGTGCGCTCGAGGTCCTCCTCGCCCGGTGTGTAGTCGCGGCCGCGCTGCCAGCGCGTGAGCCGCTCGGACAGCTCCCGGCGCAGTTCCCGGACGATGGCGAAGTCGACGCGGCGGCGCGAATGGGGTTCCGGCGCGGTTGGTGCGGGTGTGATGTGTTCGGGCGGCGCGGGGTGGTTGGCGGGCGCCGGGTGGGCCGGCTCCGGGTGGTGGTGGCGGCCGTTGGGCAGCAGGGGCGGGACGGTCGAGGTGGCGCCCCGGGGGTCGTGTGCGACGGGCTCAAAGCGCATGGCTCACCTCCGTGGTGGGCCAGCTCAGCCGGGCGCGGCGCCGTTCGAGCAGGCTGTGCACCGGCACCTCGAGCGCGCCGGCCGCCCGCATCAGGGGCCGGTTGGCGCGGACGGTGCCGCCGTGGGTCAACACCTCGGCGGTACGCGGGTCGTGCGGTAGCTGCCCGATGACCGGCAACCGCATCGCCTTGCTGATCTCCGCCTTCGGGTGGCCGTCGCCGACCACGACCAGCCGAAGGTTGCCGGACGGCACGCGATGGTCGGCGAAGTCGCGTTCGATGGCCTTGACGGCGCCGCGGGTCGCGGACAGGTCGGCCAGCCGGGCGCCGGTGACCACCAGCACCGTGGCCGCGGCGCGCAGCAACGGCCACGGTGGGTTGCCGACCTGGATCCGTCCACAGTCGACCAGCACGTCGAACGGCGGCTGGCCGCGGTCGAGCGTGCCGAAGAAGTCCGCGAACCGCTGCCAGAACGGCGTGACGCTGCCGGCCTGCGCGGCATCGACCAGGCCCGGCAGCAGCAGCCGCTCGCGCCGGGGCGCGTCGAGGTCGACGAGCTGCGACCAGAAGTGGCTCTCCAGGTTGCCGTCGCGCAACTCCGCGACGGCGACCTCCCCGAGCCCGCGCCGGCCCTCCAGCGCGCCGCCCAGGTATCCGGCGAGGATGGAGCCGCCGGCGGGGTCGCACTCGGCCAGCACCAGGCGTCGGTGCCAGGTCAGGGTGCAGGCCAGGGCGGTGGTGGTGACACCCGGCGCGCCCTTGCCGGAGACCAGCGCGATGATCGCCACCCGTCACGCACCGGGGGTGAGGACGACGGCGATCCGGTCGGCGTCGGCGAGCAGGACGACCGCGGCCACGTCGGAGGCCTTGAGCGCGAGGTAGACCGTTGCGTTCGTGCGCTCCACGGCCATGTCGATGACGGTGGCGTCGTACCGGGTGACCGCCTGGGCCGCGCCCTTCTCGGGTGTGCCGACCAGGATCACCTTGTCGCCCGGCTGTAGCCGCCGGGCCGGCACCTGGTTGGCCCGCAGGCCGAGCGCGACCTGCTGCTGGCCCGCGCCGAGCAGCGGCTTGTCGGTCAGGTGCCCCATGGTCAGCAGCGAGCCGGGCACCAGCGGCACGGCGGCGCGCTTGCCGACGACCTGGGCCTGTTGGCTGGCCGGCACTGGTGCCAGGCCGGCACCACCAGCCACCTGTACGGTCACCAGGTCGTCGGCGGTCAGCGTGGTGCCCTGGGGCACCTGGCGCGCGACGGCGAGGTAGGAGCCGGTCGCCTTCACCGACGTGATCGCGAACGCGGCGCCGAGGCCGCCGAGCGCGATCAGCAGCACGGCGAGCCCGAGCAGCCCTGGGCGCATCCGGCGCTGGCGGATCACCTTGGGCGGGGCCACCGGTGCGGGCACCGGGATGGCGTTGTTGCGGGTGGGCGTCGCGGTCACTTGGTCACCACCTGGAGCTCGTCGATCAGGATCTCCGCGACGTCGCTCTCCCGGAAGACGCCGCCGATCGTGTTGCCCTGGTCGTCGCCGACGCCCCACGTGACGCTCCACGTGGTGGTCGCGCTGACCTCGAACGGGACGGCCTTGCCGGCGGCGCTGCGCTTGCTGGCCACGCGGTAGCCGTCGTACCCGCAGGTGGGCGATCTGCCGCCCTGACGCACGTACGGCGTGCCGGGGTTGGTGCAGGTCACGGTGTTGCCGTCGCCCATGTCCCAGACGATCCGCTCGACCACGGCGACCAGGTTGACGGTGACGCCGCCCTCGGACTCGCTGGCGGTGAGCGGACCCCAACTGCTCTCGTCGTCACCCGGGTCGGTGTCAGCCGGCACCCAGAGCCAGACCGGCAGCCCGACCAGGCCGGCCTTGCCCGGCTCCGGCGCGATGCCCAGCTCAGGTGGGAGCAGGTCGAGGCTGGCCAGCGCGCGGTTGGCCAGTTCCGCGGGGTCGGGCGCCGCGAAGCCCGGAGGCGGATCCGCGAGGACGACGGGCTCGCCGCCGGCCAGGCCGCCGGCGCCGCAACTGCGGATGTAGGAGGTCATGCCCTCCGGCACGCCCGCCGGTTGGGGCTCGGCCACCCGGTAGTAGCAGCCGTCCGAGGAGTTGAACCAGCCGAGCAGCGGGTCCTGGCAGGGCACTTCCTCGCCGTCGCGGACGCATGGGCCGCCGCCACCGCCGCCACTGCCGTTTCCGTTGCCATTGCCGCCGCCACCGCCGTTGCCCGTGCCGCCGCCCTCCTCGCCCCAGCCTTCGCAGGTGGTCTGGTTGGGCGGGCACTCCGCGCCGCCGTCGGCCGCGAGCGCGGTGACGGCGTTCGCGGCGGCGAGCGTGAGGATGAGGCCGGCGGCGAACACGGCGAGCCGCGTCGCCTTGTGTCGGGTCAGCACGGCTGGTCCCGGTGCGCCAGGCCGACGTTGACCAACCAGCGGCCGTCGGGGTAGCGGCTCGCGGTCGCCGTGGCCACGTATCGGCCGGCGGTGTGGTCCTTGAGCTTCTTCTTCGTCTTCGCGTTGACCATCGTGTAGCCGGTGGCGTCGATGCAGTCCTGGATCGAGACGGTCGCCGGCACGGAATCCAAGCTCACGGCGGTTACGCGTGGGTCGGAAATGAGTTTGCCGGTACGCATCGCACCGTGCTCCTTAATGTCGCGAATAGTGGTCCGGACGCGGGTCAGCAGCGGATCGGCGAGGTATTTCTTCAGCTCCGGATAGTTCGGGTCCGGAATTGCCTCGGCCTTTCGGGCGGCCGCGAGATAACCGGCGTACGCGTCGAGAGCGGCCTTTGTGGCCGTGGCCGTTTCGGGGTCGGCCGAGCGCGCCGGCGCATTGTCGAACGAGGCCGTCGCGGGCGGCTCGGAACCGCAGGCGGCAAGGGCCGCCGCGAGCGCGACGGCGACGACGGCGCACGCCGTTCGTGGTGCGGGCACGGTGCATCCTCCCTGCGTCGCCTGGGACCGTGGGCGAGACTGGGCGTGGTCATCCAAAGGTCGGACGGTGATCCGACCCGCGTTTCGTATTTACGAGCTTTATCGGCGGTAGTGCAACACCCGAGGGCCGAGCATAGGCTGACGATCGCCGATGCAACAGGGGCGATCTCAAATAACACGTACGGTCACGGCTGCGGGCTGGATCGGCCGGAAAGGATCAATCATGGCGGCGTATTTCGGCCGGCTGCGGCACTCGGGTGTACGCGATCCGCGGTTCTTATCTAACGACGGACAGCGTGTGCGATTCGCGCCGCGATATGCGCGAGACCGTCGGTTTGTGTCCGATTCACGGATCGGCTCTCGGGCTGTTGATGGCGCGACGTTGTCCACGGACCCTGGTCCGGCCGGCGTGGCCGCCCGTGGTCCTGGAAGATCGACTATTGCGATCATGCCAACACGTTCCGTGACTGTTGGAGGGTTGTCGTGACGGTGGCAGGACGCGTACGCACGGCGCCGCGCTGGCTACCGGCCGTGTTGGTGGTGCCGTTGCTGCGCCGGCTGGCGCTGCGCCACGCCGTGGCGCCGGGTATGCCGTGGCGGGACACCTGCCCGGCGTGTGACGGCGCGGTCGGGCTCGACGGTGCGCTGTGGCCGCTCGGGCGGTGTGGTGCGTGCGCCGCGCGGGTGGGGCCGCCGCCGTTCGCGGTGGAGGGGCTCGCGCTGCTGGCCGTCGTGGTGGGGGTGGTGGCCGTGCCGCTCGCCGTCGTGCCCGCTTATGCGTGGTGGGCGGCGTTCGCCGTACCCCTGGTGCTCGTCGATCTGGCCGTGCACCGGCTGCCGGACCGGTTGACGTTGCCGGCCGCTGTCGGCGTGGTCCTGCTGCTCGGTGCGGCCGCCGCGGTCGGTGGTGGGTTCGACCGGTGGTGGCGTGCGGTGTTGGCGGGCGCGGCGGTCGCGCTGTTCTTCGCGGCGACGACGCTGGTGCTCGGGCGGCGGGGCTTCGGTCTCGGTGACGCGAAGCTCGCGCTGAGCTGTGCGGCGCTGCTCGGCTGGTTCGGATGGGGCGCGGTTTTGCTGGGGATGATGGCCGGCCTGGTCGCGTCGGCGGTGGTCAGTCTGGGTTTGTTGGTGCTCGGCCGGGTGCGGTGGTCGAGCCACCTGCCGTTCGGGCCGTTCCTCGTGCTGGGGACGGTGGTGGGGATTCTTGTCGTACCCGGCTCGTAGCGTGGTCACGTGGTCACCATCGACGAGGTGCGCCGGCTCGCCAGCACGCTGCCGCGGGCCTATGAGGTGCTGGTCCGCGACCGGGTCAAGTTCCGGGTCAAACAGATCGTGTTCCTGTCCTTCTCCCGTGACGAGGCGGTGATGGGTTTCGGCTATCCCAAAGAGGAGCGGGCCGCGCTGGTCGCGGCCGAGCCCGACAAGTTCCTGATGCCGGAGCCGTCCGACGAGCGCTACAACTGGGTCCGGGTGCGGCTGGCCGCGCTCGACGAGGCCGAGATGCGTGAGCTCGTGCTCGACTCGTGGCGGATGTGCGTTCCCAAGCGGGTCGCGCGGGAATTCCTGGAGGGCCCGCCGGGCGCGCTAACGTCCAACGGGTGACAGCGGAGACGATGGTCGGGTTCGGCCGCAAGCAGGCATGGCTGGCGATCCGCGGCCGTGACCCGGGCGCGGTCGTCGAGGCCCTGGGCCTGCGCGACCTGGGCCCGGCACCGTGGCGCGAGGGCGTCGACCTGGCGCACCTGACCGACGACCGGCTGGCGGTGACGCCGCCCCTGCCCGGGGCGCGCGACAACGACTGGATCCTGGTCGCCGGCCGGCGGCTGTTCACGATCCCGAGCACGGTCGAGGCGGTGGCGCTTTCGGTCGCGCTGGAGACCGAGGTGCAGTTCTTCGCGACCCACCGGGTGGGCGAGCAACACCGCTGGGTCCGCGCGGTCGACGGCGTCCTGGTCCGCGCTTTCGACTTCGTGGGCGAAACAGGCGCGGTCACCGAGTGGCGCGGCGACCCTGACGACGCGGAACGCGCGCTGGGCCTCCCGGAAGCGGCCCCTGACGACGACGCTCTCCTGGTCGGTGAGGACGATGTCGCGCGCCTGGCGGGCCGTTGGAGCGTCGACCCGACATCGCTCGACGGCCGTCCGTCACCTGGTCGACTACACGTCGCGGCGGCTCCGGAGTGACCCGACGCGTCCTGCGCCCGGCGGTGCGTCGGAGCCGACGCGGCTGATGTCAGTGGCGTTCGAGTGGCGTGGCCGGTTCACCAACGCGGAGATCACCGCGTTGCACGCCGCGGGTTTCGGACCGTCCGCCGCCGCGGACGACTGGTCGGGCCGGCTGCTGAGGCACAGCCTCGGGTGGGTCTGTGCCCGTGCCGACGACGGCGCGCTCGTCGGCTTCGTCAACGTGGCCTGGGACGGCGCGACCCACGCCTTCATCCTGGACACGGTCGTCGCGCCGACCGCCCGCCATCAGGGAGTCGGCGCCCGCCTGGTCCGACTCGCCGCCGACCAGGCCCGCGCTGCCGGCGTGCACTGGCTGCACGTCGACTTCGAACCCCACCTCCGCGACTTCTACCTCGGAGCCTGCGGCTTCCGCCCGACCGAAGCCGGACTGATCGCCTTGTCCGGCTGAGCCGGACAACCGCGAT
>NZ_BONE01000035.1 GCF_016862555.1 Asanoa siamensis
CCGAGGCCGACGGGTCGATCACGGTGCTCGCCGAGCGCTACCGGGGCAAGCGCTTCAACAGCCCCAACGACGTCGTCGAGCGGGCCGACGGCTCGATCTGGTTCACCGACCCGAGCTACGGCATCACCACCGACTACGAGGGCCACCAGGCCGAGCCCGAGCTCGACGGCTGCCACGTCTACCGCACCGACCCGCACAACGGTGAGGTGCGGATGGTGGCCGACGACTTCGAGCGCCCCAACGGGCTCGCGTTCAGCGCCGACGAGCAGACCATCTACATCGCCGACACGCGGCGCAAGCACATCCGCCGGTTCAGCGTCGCCGAGAGCACCAACCTGATGGGCGGCGAGGTCTTCGCCACCTGCGACAACGGGTCGTTCGACGGGCTGCGGGTCGACGCCAAGGGCCGGGTCTGGGCCGCCGCGCACGACGGCCTGCACTGCTTCTCCCCCGAGGGCGACCTGCTCGGCAAGCTGCTGGTGCCCGAGATCGTCAGCAACCTGACCTTCGGTGGGCCGCGGCTCAACCACCTGTTCATCACGGCCACCACGTCGGTCTACACGCTGCGGGTCAACTTCAACGGGGCGCGCTACCCCAGATAGCCGCGGGCCACCGGGGCCAGCAGCAGATAGGCCGCCGCCAGGCCGAACAGGCCCATCGCCGGCACCATCAGCCAGCGCTCGACCGGGCCGCCGGCGCGGAACCGCATGAACCGCGGCGTGCCCACCGTGCGCCAGGTGCAGCCGCGCACCCTCGCGGGCCAGAGCAGCGGGCTGCCCCAGTGGGTGAGCGAGTCGCCCAGCGAGTGGGCCAGCGTTCCCCACCCCGCCGCGAGGCCGACCCACCACCAGGTGGCGCCCGGCTCCGCGACCTCGCGCACGGCGAGCGCACACACGACGGCGGCGATGACCGACCCGAGCGCCGCCGTGTACTTGCGCGCCCGCCGCCCGCGCACCTGGCCCGGGATCAGCGCGTCGACGATCTCCGAGCGCAGGTGCGGCCGCAGGGCGCTGTGCGTGGCCAGCCAGACCGCGAAGCCGACGATGACGATGCTGGTGGTCACGCCCCACAGCTCGCCGGCCAGCGCGGCAGCCGCGGCGATCGCGAGCGCGAACGGCACGGTGTGCGTGACGAGCCGGTGTCCACCCTGGCCGCGCTGGCGTTCACAGTGGTCACAGGTGGCCTTGCCGAACGCGGCGGCGGCGTCCGAGACGCCCCGGGAGATCATCCGGGTGATCGGCCCGAGGGTGCGGGACACCGTGGAGCCCGGGTGGTCGATGTCGGGCAGCAGCGCGAACCCCGCTGAGACGGCGGCACCGGCCACGATCGACAGTGGCGCGACCGAGTGGCCGGCCGCGACCACCCCCGCGCATCCGCCCAACCAACCGACAGCTCCGGAGAGCGCGTGCGACTTGCCCATCATGGACCCAGTATCAGCGGGGCGCGCCAGCGATCATGGGCACGACACACGTGAGATCAACTCGCGACGGTCGGATGCCCGACCGTCAGGGCCGGATGAGCCGGATGCCGTTGACCGGGGCGCGCACCATCGACATCAGCGCGGCCGGCGCCTCGTCGAGGGTCAGGTGGTCGGTGACCAGCTCCGCGGGCCGCACGGCGCCGGCCTGGACGAGCCGGAGCAGCTCCGGGTACGCGTGTGCCGGCATCCCGTGGCTGCCGAGCAGCTCGAGCTCGTACGCGATGACCCTGTCCATCGGCAACGCCGGCCGGCCCGTCACCGCCGGCAGCAGGCCCACCTGGACGTGCCGGCCACGGCGCCGCAGGCACTCGATCGAGGTGACACAGGTGACCGACGAGCCGAGGGCGTCCAGCGACACGTGGGCACCGCCGCCCGTGCGCTCGCGGATCGCGGCGGCCACGTCGGCCGGGCCGCCGGGGACGGCCGAGGCGTCGAAGACCTCCGCGGCGCCGGCGCGGGCGGCCAGTTCCAGGGCGCGCGGCGAGATGTCGACGGCGAGCACCCGGGCACCGGCGGCCGCGGCGACCATCACGGCCGACAGGCCCACGCCGCCGCAGCCGTGCACGACGACCCACTCGCCCGGCGCGACCCGGCCCTGGTGGACGACCGCGCGGAAGGCGGTGCCGAACCGGCAGCCGAGACTGACCGCCGCGGCGTCGCTGACCTCGTCGGGCAACTGGACCACGTTGACGTCGGCGTGCTCGACGGCCACGTACTCGGCGAACGAGCCCCACCTTGTGAAGCCCGGCTGGCTCTGGTGCTCGCAGACCTGCTGGTCACCGGCCAGGCAGCTCGGGCAGCGGCCGCAGGCGCAGATGAACGGCACCGTGACGCGATCGCCGGCCCGCCACCGGGTGACGCCCGCGCCGACCTCGGTGATCACGCCGACGAACTCGTGGCCCGGCACGTGCGGCGGCACGATGTCGGGGTCGTGCCCGCGCCAGCCGTGCCAGTCGCTGCGGCACAGCCCGGTCACCGACACCCGCAGCACGGCCCCACCGGGCGGCGGGGTCGGGTCGGGCACCTCCCGGACCACCGGAGGAGAGCCGAAAGCCTCGTAGAGAACGGCGCGCACGCGGTCAGGCTACGCCGGTCGGACCCCAGCCCGGATTTCGCCCGAACGCCGCGATCAGCCGGTCCTGCGGGCCGGCCGTCGCCGGCACGTCGACCGCCGCGGCGATCGCCCCGCTGTCGCGGTAACCGGCCTCGTTGGCGGGGAACCAGTCGGCCACCTCGCGGACCAGGTCCGCGTCGAGGGCCCGGTCGGCGCCGAGGGCCGCGGCGAGGTCCCAGCCGTGTACGACGTGGTCGGCGAGCAGCTGCCGCACGTACTCGTCGGCCGGTGTCATCCCGAACGACAGCTCGACCGTGCGGGACAGCGCGCCCGGCGCGCTCACCGCGGCGATCGACTCGGCCGCCGCGTCGCGGGCAGCCGTGACCGGGTCGGCGCCGAGCAGGTCGCCCTCGAACCGGTCGCCGACCGAGCCGAGGCTGGCCCCGTTGACCAGCGGCACCGACCAGCGGTCCTCGTAGACCAGGTGGTTGACCAGGTCGCGGACCGTCCAGTCCCGGCACGGCGTCGGCGCGGACCACTGGTCGGGGCGGATCCGGGCCACCTGGTCTCCGAACCCGGCCACGGCACGACGGTAGGCGGCGGCGAGCTCCATACCGCCGATTCTGCGCGTTTCACCCCGGCCGCCGGGCCTGATCGGCGAAGTCGTCGGCGACCCGGGGCCGCAGCGCGCCGCGGCCCGCCCAGGCGAGCAGGGCGCCGACCGCGACCACGCCGACCGCGCAGGCGCCCGCGACGGTCAGCCCGTGCGGGGTGCCGAGCACCGGCGACAGCGCCGTGCCGGCCAGCGCCGAGCCACCCGCGAAGCCCAGGTAGACCGACGTGTTCACCCAGGTGAACGCCTCCGCCCGGGCCTCCTCCGGCGCGAGCTGGGCGACCAGCGTGAACTCCAGCGTCGTGGTCGGCGCGACGAACAGCCCGGCGAAGACCAGCAGCACCGCGAGCGACCAGAGGTTCTGCTGGAGCAGGAGCACGCCGAACCCGACGACGTTGAGGAGCATGAGGATCCCGTACTGGCGCCAGGGCGGGGTGCGGAACGTCCGGCTGACGTACCAGAGGCCGCCGACGATCGAGCCGATGCTCCACACCGCGATCAGCAGCCCGGCCTCGTCGGCGTGGCCCTCGACCGCCGCGTGGGCCGGGATCGCGACCTCCAGCATCCCGTATGCGACCGAGCCGAGGCCCGCGACCGTGAGCACGACCAGCATCCCGGCCGACCGCACGGGGCTGGTCCGGCGCCGGCCCGGCGCGGGGGCGGGCCAGCCCTGGCGGACCGGCCGCGCCGTCGCGAGGCCGATCGAGCCGGCGGCGGTCACCGCGGCCGCGACGAGCGTCGCCGCGTACGCGTCGGCGAACGCGGTGATCAGCCCGACCACCGCCGGCCCGATCACGTAGGTCAGCTCGACGGCGATCGCGTCCAGCGCGTACGCGGTGCGCACCTGCTCGGGTTCCGGCGCGATGCGCGGCAGCACCGCCCGCGTGACGGGATCGATCGGCGGGTTGACCGCCCCGGCGAGCCCGGCCAGCACGATCGCCACCCAGGCCGGGGCGCCGCCGCGCAGCGCGACCACCAGCACGACCAGCAGCGCCGCCTGCGCCGGGCCGCACCAGGCCAGCACGGCGGCGGCCCGGCCCCGGTCGGCGAGCCGGCCGAGGAACGGGCCGACCAGCGCGGTCAGGGCCGAGTTGGCCGCGGTGGCCAGGCCGGCCGCGCCGTACGAGCCGGTGCCGGCCGCGACGACCAGCACGAACAGCAGCGTGAGCATGCCGATCGGCAGGCGGCCGACGAGCGACGGCACCGCGATCCGGACGAACCCGGGCGTGCGGAACAGGTCGCGGTAGCGACGCAGACCCGGCCGCACCGTCAGCCGGCGAGGTCGCGCAGGCGGAGCAGCTCGTCGACCGCGCTGTCGGGCAGGTCGCCCGGGTGGTCGGCGAGGATTCGCGGGGTGGCCAGCAGCGTGTCGTGCCGGCCGGGCGGGCCGGCGAGCACCGGCCACAGGCCGACGTTGGCGCACGACTCGGCCGCCTCCGTCGCCCAGCCGGGCGGGTCCACCATGGACACGAACGCGCCGCCCTCGACGGACAGGATCAGGTGGCTGGCCACCAGCGCGGTGGTCAGCGCGACCTCGTCGCCGTCGGCGCCGGCCCGGGTGCGGTTCTCCACCCAAACCCGCAGCCGCAGCGCGGGTCGCGGCGCCGGCACCGGCTGGGCGCTGACGTTGAGCATCGCGCACAGCGGCCGGCGCTGCCGGACCATCTGGCCGACCAGCGCGCCGCGGGAGTCGTGCAACTCGGTGCGGTCGAAGCCGCCGGGGACCCGGACCGTGTGCCGGGCGCCGGCGCCGCGCAGCGTCACGTCGTCGACCTCGAAGCACATCTCGTGCTCGACCGGCTCGTCCCACGAGGCGATCGCGGTGCCGTCGACGTCGAGCGAGCCCACCGCCTTGAACCGGCCCTGTTCCGGGAGCCAGCGGTAGACGGTGCGGCGCCGTACCTGCAGGAACCGCAGCAGCACCCGGACCCGGACGTGACCCGCGGCCTCGACCAGGCACTCGGTCTGCGCGACGGCGGACAGCGACTCGTCGTCGGCCGCGCGGTCGGCCGGCATCAGCACCCCGCACCGCCAGCGGCTGGGATCGCGGTGACCGGCGGCCCGGTAGGGACGGAGCACCGGGCCCGCACCGAGGACGGTGTCGGCGATGGTCCGGGCCGCGTCGATATCCATGAGCGCTGCTGCACCTCGGTCTCTCTGGCGGGACATCCACGGGGCAGCGCGGTTGGTGGTCGGGGGGTCTCACCGGGCAAAAGCGATCATGTCGACCGTTTCGGCCAGCATAAGCCGGGCGCGGTGGATCGCTCAAGAGCGCTCCACTGTGTCGTCCGGGCACCCGTTCACCCGCACGGATGACCAGCCCGGTCACCGCTTGCGGCACTCGCCGATGCCGCGAAAACTAGGGAGCCGCCAACCTCCGTCGTGGAAGGCGGCGATCGCGTGGACGCGCCGGACGACCTGTCGAGTGACCGCACCGCGGAGCGGGCCTGGATCTGTGCCCGCCGCATCCGCGAGCGCCGGCGGCAACTCGACCTCACCCAGACCGACCTCGCCACCCTGCTGGCCAGGCGCGGGCTGCCGTTGACCAACCGCACGGTCAGCGCCATGGAGAACGGCCGCCGGCTCGACCTGGGCAAGCTGCCCGACCTGGCGGAAGCGCTGACCTGCTCGGTCACCTACCTGCTCGGGCTGACCCGCGACCCGACCCGCTGGGAACCCGACAAGACCAACTAGGGCAGGCGCCAGACCGAGGTCCGCTTCGTCGTGACGCTCTCCAGGGCCATGGTGGTCGGCACCGCGTAGGACGCGACCTCGGTGCCCGCCGCGCCCGGCCGGAAGGCACGACCGGGATCGCCCGCGTACGCGTCGGCGCCGGCCTTGCGGGCCCGGCGGAGGAAGCCGAACATCCGGGTCGCGAACGCCTGGCTGTAGAAGACGTCGCCGGCCAGCACCACGTCGGCGTCGGCGGGCCCGTCGAGGATGTCGGCCCGTTCGGCCGTGACGTCGACGCCGTTGGCCGCCGCGTTGACACCGACGGCGGCGATCGCCAGCGGGTCGATGTCGACGGCCCGCACCGACGCCGCCCCGGCCTTCGCCGCCGCGATGCCGACCAGGCCCGAGCCGCACGCCACGTCGAGCACCCGGCGGCCGGCCACGACCTCCGGGTGGTCCAGCACGTAGCGGGCCAGCGCCTGGCCGCCGGCCCAGGCGAACGCCCAGAACGGCGGTGGCTGCTCGCTGCGGAACTGGCCCTCGGTCAGCTCCCACAGCCCGATCGGCTCGTCGGCCTGGTGCAGGACGATCTCCGGTGTCAGCGGCACCGGACCCAGGCGGGCGTGCAGCCGGACGAACGCGTCAACGAGATCGGTCATCAGTCGATGTTCTCCGCCCAGGCGCGCCAGTCGTCGAGCACCCCGTGCAGGGTCGGCGTGAGCCAGCCGGGCGCGGAACGGCCGAACACGCCCGGCTCCATCGAGCCCGCGCCGTCGGGCAGCACGCCGACCAGGTTGTCGACGAGGTCCGAGAGGTTGGACCAGTGCGCGAGCTCCGGCTCGGCGGGCCACGCCCCGAGCACGACCCCGGCCGTCACGGCGCGCCGGTGCAGCGCCTCGAGCGTGAGCGCGATGTGGTTGAGCGTGCCGGACCCGGCGCGGGCCACGACGACGGCCGGCGCGTCCAGCGAGACGGCGAGGTCGGCGACGGTCCACGGCTCGCCGGACGGGCGCAGCCCCATCGGCACGAGCAACCCGCCGGCGCCGTCGACCAGCACCACGTCGTGCTTGCCGGCCTCCTCGCGCACGGCGTCGACCACCGCGTAGAGCTCCAGCGGCTCCACCTGGGCGATCCTGGCGGCGGCCAGCGGCGAGAGGGGCTCGGGATAGCTCGCGAGCAGGCGGGCGGTCGCCGGCGCCGCCAGCGCGCGCACCATGTCCACGTCGGACGGACGGCCGTCGGGCAGGCCCGTCTGCCCCGGCTTGACCACGGCGACGCGCAACCCGGCGGCCTGGGCCGCGACCGCCACCGCCGCGGTCGCGATGGTCTTCCCCACACCGTTGTCGGTGCCGGTGACCAGAACAGGGCCGGTCCACGCGTCGCTCACGCCGCGCACTTCACCACAAGGTGCACTGCCTGGTCAAAACCACGCACGCGGTCAGTCGGCGAGGTCTTCGGCCAGGAGGTCGAGCAGCAGGCCGTCGTGGAAGGTGCCGTCGGGCCCGCGCTCGTAGGCGCGCAGCACGCCGACCTTGCGGAAACCCACCTTCTCGTACGCCCGGACGGCCGCCGTGTTGGCCGCGGCGGGGTCGATCACCAGCCGGTGGTGGCCCACGGTGCGGATGAGGTGCTTGGCCATCGTGCGGACGGCGTCGGTGCCGATGCCCTTGCCGTGCGCGGTCGGCTCGAGGTAGATGTCCATGCCCGCGTGCCGGTACATGGGGTCCTCCTCCTCGTAGGTCTGCACGGCGCCGATGATGCGCCCGTCGACCTCCACGACGAAGGTGCGGTCGATGTCCTCGGCCACGGCCGCGGGATAGTCCTCCTCGGGACCCCACCAGAGGGTGACCTCGGGGGCCGACCGGATCACGGCGAGGGGCGCTATGTCGGCGTCGGTCGCCGGACGGAGAACCACGTACGCGCCGGTCAACGTCGTCATCCTTGGAAGGCTATCTCCGGCTGGAAGCTCGCCGCGCCCGGTTTTCCCATCGGCCTCACCGGCCTCCCGTTCCGCACTCCGGTACCAGCGCTTATGGCCTTTCGGCCGGGACGAGACGGTGTAATCGGGCACTAAACTCGTCGCTGTCCGTGGAGCCGCGCGCGACTACGCGCAGCGGAGGACACGAGGGGGCGGATGTGGGCGCATCCGCCCCCTTTTCATGCCCTGACACACCCGCGGGCGCGACGCCGAACCGGCATCGCGCCCGCGAGGAGGGTCCCTTCCCGCCGTCCCACGGGAAGGGACCCGGACCCATCCCCTACCCCCGGCGGCCCGGCCCCTCGTCGGGACCGTCCGTCGGAGCCTGTGCCGGCGTCAGCCCGACGCCGTAGTCCGATCCCGCAGCGGCACGGTCACGCTCGCGACCGCCCCGTCGCGCCGCACCGGCACGGCGTGGCCGAGCCGCAGCAGCGTCCGCACCATGCCCGGGTTGTCGGCGGCCGTGTGGGCCAGCACAGCGGCGCAGCCGAGCCGCTCGGCGTGCGCGAAGGCCCGCCGCACCAGGGCGGTGCCGACGCCGCGCCGCTGCCAGCCGTCCTCGACGACCACCGACAGCTCCGCCAGCGAGCCCTCCACGACCACAGTGGCCATTCCGACGACAGAGCCAGCTCCCGGCGCCACGGCGAGCAGCGTCCGCACCCGCGTCGGGTCGAGCAGCCGGGCGAGCTGCGCCGGCCCCGGCACGTCGGCCGCGGTCAGGTAGCGGCGCCGCCGCGTGTCCGGCGAGCAGCGCTCGTGCATCGCCGTCACGGCCGGCCCGTCGTCCGGGGCCGCCGGGCGCAGCACCAGTTCCGCGCCGTCGGGCAGCAGCAGCGTCGCGGTCTCGGAGGCCCGCTGTGCCGCCGCGGCCGCGACGTCGACCAGGGCCTGCGCCCGCGCGTACTCGGCCGGGGTCAGGTCGGGCGCCGCGCGCCGCACGTCGTAATGGCCGCCGGTCGGGTCCGGCAGCGCCATCGCGTGTGCCCGCATGCCGGGCGCCGCCGGCCCGGCCGGCCGCCAGCTCACCGTGTCGGCGTCGAGCAGGGTCCGCAGCGCATCGCCGAGCGCGTCGGGATCGCGGACCAGCCGGGCGGCCAGGCCGAGCACCCGGGTCGGCTGGTCGGCCAGGCCCTGCGCCTCGGCCGGCGCGATCCAGGCCTCGCGGCCCCGGCCCCGCTCGACCGCGGCCCGCAGGTCGGCCTCGGTCATCGGGTGCGGCGCGTCGACCAGGAACTCGTCGACCGCGCCGGCCTCGGTGGTGTGCACCTGCACGGCGAGGATGTTGACCGCCTTGAGCGCGAGGCTCGCGGTCAGGACGGAGAGGAAACCCGGACGGTCGTCGACCGTCGCGCGGATCCGCCACAACGTCATGCCCGTCCTCCTTCGTGTCTCAGGCCGCCGCGACCGGCGGCGCGGTGACCAGGTCGAGCCGGTCGCCGAGGATCACGGCGGCGGCCCGGACGAGCTGGGCCACCCGGTCGACCTCGCTGACGTGGAACGCGGCGGCCGGCATGTCCTCGCCGGGGCCCCGGGCGACGACCAGCACCAGGCCGGCCCGACCGAACGGCGCCACCGCGTACCGGGTGCCGTCCGGGCCTTCCATCGGTCGGGCCCGCAGCGGCGTGACCTCCGGCAGCCCCGGCGACTCCGGCGCCCGCCAGCTCGCGCAGGCGACCGCCGGGGCCGCACCGGACCGGGCGGCCCAGTCCGCGGGTACGACCGCGGCGGCCGCCCAGTCCGCGGCGAGCAACCCCGGCACGGCGTCGACCAGGGTGGCCAGGCCGTCCGCGGGGTTCGCGGCGAGCTGGGCGAGCAGCTCGGAGTCGTGACCGCCGCTGGTGGGCGCGCCGATCGCCCGCCAGATGCCGTCGATGTGCACGCCGGGGATCGCACCGAGCCCCGCGTGCAGCCGATCCAACCTGTTGCCGCCCGGCCACACGACGGTGAAGTCGTCGACGGCCCGGCCACCCAACCGTTCCAGCACGACGACCTGGACGATGTCGGCACCGGCGACGCCGAGCGTGCGCGCCACCTGGCCGAGCGCCCCGGGCCGGTCGGGAAGGGTCACCCGCACCCGCAACAACATCCCGTCCCCCCTCGTTCGCGTTGGGTCAAGCCTGCGGGTTGACCATTTCGTCCCTGTTGCCGAGGCGTGTCCCCGCAGATACAAGCTCGGCTTGACACCGTGAACGGCGTGCCCTCAACTGTTCAGATGACCGAGGAGGGGCCGGCTGGGCTCGATCTGCGTAGTCTGTCCGGCTACCTGGGCACCCCGGTGTCCGCGTCGCTGATCCCCGGCGGGCGCTCCAACCTCACCTACTACCTGACCGCCGGCGGCGAGGAGCTGGTGCTGCGCCGCCCACCGCTGGGCCACGTGCTGGCCACCGCGCACGACATGGGCCGCGAGTTCCGGGTGATCTCGGCGCTGGCGGCGACGCCGGTGCCCGTACCCGAGACGGTCCGGTTCTGTCCTGACGAGACGGTCATCGGCGCGCCGTTCTATCTCATGCGCCGCGTCGACGGCGCTGTGTTCCGTGACAAGGCGCAGACCGACCCGCTGGGCGCGGAACGCCGCCGCGACCTCGCGTACGCCATGATGGACACTCTCGCCGCCCTGCACTCGGTCAAGCCCGACGACGTGGGGCTGGGCGACTTCGGCCGGCCCGACGGCTTCCTGGCCCGCCAGGTCAAGCGGTGGAGCGGCCAGCTCGACAGGTCCCGCAGCCGGCCACTGCCCGATGTGGACGCACTACGCGACAGGCTCGCCGCGACCATCCCGGTGACGGCGGGGCCGGGCGCGATCGTGCACGGCGACTACCGGCTCGACAACCTCATCGTCGCGACCGACGGCAGCGCGATCCGGGCCGTGCTCGACTGGGAGATGGCCACGCTCGGCGACCCGCTCGCCGATCTGGGCCTGCTGCTGACCTACTGGGACGTGCTCGGCGGTCCCGCCGCCGCGGGTGCCGCCGGCGTCGTCTCCACCGGGCTCGGCCCGCGCGCCGGCTTCCCGAGCGGCGCCGACCTGATCGCCCGCTACGTGGCCGCGGGCGGCGTCGACGTCGGCCCGCTCGACTGGCACGTGGCGCTCGGCTGCTTCAAGCTCGCCGTGATCTCCGAGGGGATCTACTACCGATACACGCTCGGCCAGACCGTGGGCGAGGGCTTCGAGCGGTTCGCCGACATGGCCGCTCCGCTCACCGCGTACGGGCTTGCCGCACTCGCATCCGTGGAGGGCTGATGGACTTCGGCTTCGATCAACGCACCGGGGAACTGCACGAGGCGGTCAACGACTTCCTGACCGAGCACGTCTACCCGGCCGAGCCGGTCTTCGCGGCCCAGGTCGAGCGGGCCGAGAACCCGTGGACCCGGCCGCCCCTGATGGACGAGCTCAAGGCGGAGGCCCGCCGGCGCGGCCTGTGGAACCTGTTCCTGCCGGGCACGCACGGCGCGGGCCTGACCAACCTGCAGTACGCGCCGCTGGCCGAGCTGCTCGGTCGCAGTCCGCACATCGCGCCGGAGGCGCTCAACTGCGCCGCCCCCGACACCGGCAACATGGAGCTTCTCGGCGAGTTCGGCTCGCCCGAGCAGCAGGCACGCTGGCTCAGCCCGTTGCTGGAAGGCACGATCCGGTCGGCGTTCTGCATGACCGAGCCCGACGTGGCCTCCTCCGACGCGACCAACATCGCCACGACCATCCGCCGCGACGGCGACTCGTACGTGATCGACGGGCGCAAGTGGTGGTCCTCCGGTGCGATGGACCCGCGCTGCGAGATCTTCATCGTGATGGGCAAGACGGATCCGTCCGCCGAGCGGCACAAGCAGCAGAGCATGATCCTCGTGCCCCGCGACACGCCCGGCGTGACCGTGCACCGGGGGATGACGGTCTTCGGCTTCACCGACGGCTCGCACGGTGGGCACGCCGAGATCAGCTTCGAAGGGGTACGCGTACCCGCGGAGAACCTGATCGCCGCGGAGGGTGACGGCTTCGGCATCGCCCAGGCCCGGCTCGGCCCCGGCCGGATCCACCACTGCATGCGCCTGATCGGCATGGCGGAGCGGGCGCTCGAGCTGCTCTGCGGCCGGGTCGCGGCGCGCGAGGCGTTCGGCAAGCCGCTGGCCGAGCAGGGCGTGGTGCGCGACTGGATCGCCGAGTCGCGGGTCCGGATCGAGCAGGCCCGGCTGCTGGTGCTCAAGACCGCGTGGTTGATGGACACCGTCGGCAACAAGGGCGCGCACACCGAGATCCAGGCGATCAAGATCGCGACTCCGGCGATGGCCGAGTGGGTGATCGACAAGGCGATCCAGGCCCACGGAGCCGCGGGCGTCAGCCAGGACACGCCGCTGGCGGCGCTCTGGACGTCGGCCCGCACGCTGCGCCTGGCCGACGGGCCCGACGAGGTGCACCGCGCCTCGCTGGCCCGCCGCGAGTTGCGGAAGTGGTCGCTGGCCTAGAGGTCGAGGAGCTCCGGGTCCGCGACGGACGCCCTGACCGCTCGGCGCTCGTCGTCGGTCAGGGTGAGCTCCCGCAGCCGTCGGGCCCACTCATCGGTAGGCCGGCCCAGGGCGGTGGCGAGCTCCACCAACTGGGCGAGCGCCAGGGCCCGGTCGCGCGCCGGCGCGGTCTCGCCGTGCCGGCGCAGGCCGGAGTTGAGCGCGCGGAAGGCGGCCAGGTCGTCCTCCTTGAACTCCCGCAGGATCCGGGCGTTGTCGAGGACCTTGGCGAGGCCGGTCAGCTCCGTCGAGCCGCCGTACTCCAACTCGGCCGGCTCGTCGCGCTGGATGAAGACGACCGAGTTGCCGGACGGATCCATGATCGTGAACCGCGAGGCCCCCGGCCGGTACCGGGTGATCCGGGGCAGGCCCTTGGCCAGCACCTTCCCGTACGCGCCGCGCATCTTCCCGACGAAGGCGGCGTGATAGGGCGCGACCTCGTCGACCATCACGAGGCAACCGCCGGTGGTCTCCTCGGCGGGGTCGACGCCCTTGGCCGCCCGCCCGTAGTGGATGTCGACCGACCGCCAGGCGAAGGCGAGATAGAGGTACGGCCGGCGCTGGTCCCAGGTCACCTCGAAGCCGAGCGCCCGCCAGAACGCGAGGGTCTCGTCGGGCGCCACGCACGGCAGCAGCGGCACCATGGTCTCGTTGGCGGGCACATGCATCGGCGACACCCTTTCGACGACCGGCAGTCTGCCAAACCGCCGGCCGACTCGCACATGGCCGGCCACGATAATCGGGTGTGCGAGCCGCGCTCATGATTGGCACGATGGGCGACGTGTTGGAACTGCACCCGACCTACCCCGTACGCACCGAGCGCCTGCTGCTGCGCCCGCTCACGACCGCCGACACCGACGCCCTGCTGGCCTACCGCAGCCGGCCCGACGTGTGCCGGTACGTGCCGTTCGAGCCGATGACCCCCGAGGTGATCGCCGACCGCCTGGCCGGGATGTGGGCGACGACGTCGCTGACCGACGAGGGCCAGGCGCTGACGCTGGGCATCGAGCTGGCGGCGACGGGCCAGCTCGTCGGCGACGTGGTGCTCTTCTTCCACAGCCGCCTGCACCGCGGCGGCGAGATCGGCTACGTGGTCAACCCCGACTTCGAGGGCAACGGGTACGCGACGGAAGCGTCCCGCGCCCTGCTCGGCCTGGCCTTCGACGACCTGGGCCTGCACCGCGTGATCGGCCGCATCGACGAACGCAACGAGCCGTCGGCCAAGGTCCTGCGCCGCCTGGGCCTGCGCCAGGAGGCCCGGCTGGTGCACAACGAACTCGTCAAGGGCGAGTGGAGCACGGAGCTGGACTTCGCGATCCTGGCCGACGAATGGCGCGCCCAGCGGTGACCCACCCGGGCGCGCCCGCAGGCTTCCTGACGACGGCGCTCTGTGTGCCGCAGTGGCAGGGCTCGAGCGCGCCGTCGGCGCGGCGCCTGTCGGTGGGGGCGCACCGCACGGCGGCGCTCCTGCCGGCTGACCGGGTCGTCACCGTGCCGGTGCGGGACGACCCGGGCGAGTTCGACCAGGGCGTGAAGGCGCTCGACGTGCTGGTGGCCAACCTGCGGGCGACCGAGGCGGCCCTGGCCACGATCGAGGGCCAGGTCTTCACGGCCGGCGGCGAGTGCGGGGTGGACCTGGCCCCGATCACCGCGGCCCACGCCCGCTACGGGGACGACCTCACGGTGCTCTGGTTCGACGCGCATCCGGACCTCTACACACCGCGTACGCTGCCGTCGGGCTCGTTCCACGGCATGGTGCTGCGCACGCTGCTCGGCGACGGCCCGGCGCCGCTGGTCCCGGCCGACCCGCTCCGCCCGCCACAGGTGATCCTCGCCGGCGTCCGGGCGGGCGACCGCACCGAGCACGAATACCTGGCCCACACGGGCATCCGCGCCCACGGCGTCGCCGACCTGGAGTCAGCGGTCGAGGGATTGTCGGGCCCGGTCTACGTACACATCGACCTGGACGTCCTCGACCCGGCGTCGTTCGCCTCGGTCGGCTACCCGGAACCCGCCGGCGTCACCCCTGACCGCCTGGCCACCCTGCTCGCGACCCTGGACACCGTGGTCGGCGCGGCGATCACCGAACACGCCCCGGCGGAAGGCCCGCCCGACACGACCGAGGCCGAGATCATCCGCGGCCTCGCCACCGCCCTCCGCTTTTCACGGGCGAGCTGAGGTCGTCTGTGTCCCGTAGCGATCCGCGACGCGTGCGAAAATAGGGCCGGGCGACGAGCAGGCGAGGAGGTGGTCAGCTGTGACGGCGGCATCCCTAGAACATGTCGGTCCGTGGACCGAGGACGAGTACTTCGATCTAGGCAAGACCCTCCAGCGCATCGAGCTGTTCGACGGGAGTCTGCTCGTGAGTCCGGCCCCGAGCAAGCGCCACCAGCGCGTGAGCCGCAAGCTCGCCGCGATGCTGGACGTGACCGCGGAGCCCGCCGGCCTCACCGTGTACGAGGCGGTCAACCTACGCCTCAAGGCCAACCGCGTCGTGATCCCTGATCTCGTGGTCGCGGACACCGACGAGGACGGTTCGATCGTCGAGGCCGCCGAGGTGCGCCTCGTGGGCGAGATCGTCTCGCCGAGCAACGCGATCGCCGACCGGGTCCTCAAGATGCAGCTTTACGCGATGGCCGGGATTCCGGCCTACCTTCTCGTCGAGACCGAGACCGAGACCGAGGCCGACTCCCCCGTGCTCCGGCTGTTCGTGCTGCGCGGCGAGCACTACGTGCTCGCGGCCGAGGCCACACCGGGTGAGCGCCTCCAGGCCACCGAGCCGCTGGCGCTGGACATCCCGGTGGCCGGCCCCGTCTAGCCCACGACCTGTTCCTACGATCGTCGCGTGACGGACGATCGGCGCACCGGGACCACGACGGGCAGCACGCGGGAGTGGCGGGTCGAGGAAGGGTGGGGTGTGGTCGACTCGCCGGATACGCCTGGTGGGTGTTGGGTGCATTTCAGCCAGATCGAGATGGCCGGCTACCGGGCCCTCGCGCCCGGGCAGGTGGTGCGGCTCGAGTGGGAAGCGCCCGGGCAGGACGGCTACGACTTCCGGGCCGTCACGGTCGTGCCCTAGGCGCTCGCGCGCTCCACCAGCGACGTGTCCAGCAGGACGTAGGGCTGCGGGATGTCCGCGCGGCGGATGCGGGCCACCAGCAAGCGGGCCATTTCCCGGCCCATCTCCTCGATCGGCTGGTGCACCGTCGTCAGCGGCGGGTTCGACTGCCGGGCGATCGGGGCGTCGTCGAAACCCACCACCGCCACGTCGTCCGGGACCCGGCAGCCCGCCTCCTGCAGCGCGCGCAGCGCGCCGAAGGCCATCAGGTCCGACGCCGCGAAGACCGCGTCGAGGTCGGGTGTCTCCTCCAGCAGCCGGCGCATCGCCGCCGTGCCACTCGCCTCGCTGAAGTCGCCGTACGCGATCAGGTTCTCCGCCACCCGCGCGCCCGTCGCCTCGACCGCCTGGCGGTAGCCCGCCAGCCTCGTCACGCCGGCGCCCATGTCCTGGGGGCCCGCGATCGTCGCCACCGTGCGGCGGCCGCGGCCGAACAGGTACTCGACGGCCTGCCGGGCCCCGCCCGCGTTGTCGACGTCGACGTAGTAGGCCTGCTGCGCCCCCGGCTCCAGCATCCGCGCCGGCCGGCCGCCCAGCACCGTCGGCAGGCCGCGCTGCTCCAGCAGCGTCGGCAGCGGGTCGGCGTCGTGCAGCGAGAGCAGCAGCACGCCGTCGATGTGCTGGTTGGTCAGGTGGTGCTCGATCCGCTCCCGCTCGGCCGGCGACTGCGCCATCGCGAGCCACAGCTGCATCGACGTGTCGAGCAGGCCCGAGCTGACGCCGCGCACTATCGCGGCGAAGAACGGCTCGCCGAAGACCCGCTCCTCCGACTCCGAGACGACCAGGGCGACCGAGTCGGTGCGCTGGGTGACCAGGGCCCGGGCCGCGCGGTTGGGGACGTAGCCGAGCTCGGCGATCGCCGCCTGCACCGCCGCCCGGGCCTCCGGGCTGACCTGTGGTGAGCCGTTGACCACCCGGGAGACGGTGCCCCGGCCGACCCCGGCCCGCGCGGCGACCGCGTCGAGGGTGGGTCGGCCGAGGGACCGGGTGCGCTGGGTAGTCATCGTTTCGCTCCTCCGCCGGCGGCTGGCCGGCGTTTCGGTGCGCCGCGCCTATTCTGCGGCCAGTCCGTTACGTCGGATCACTTCGGCGTACCACCTGGCGCTGCTTTTCGGGGTGCGGAGCTGGGTCGCATAATCGACATGAATCAGGCCGAAACGCTTCGTGTAGCCCCACGCCCATTCGAAATTATCCATCAGCGACCAGGCGAAGTAGCCCCGCAGGGGCACCCCGGCCGTGATCGCCTGGTGGCAGGCGCGCAGGTGGGCGTCGAAATAGGCGACCCGATCGGGATCGACCACCTCCCCGTCGACCACCGCGTCGACGAACGCGGCCCCGTTCTCGGTGACGTAGAGCGGCACCGCCGGGTACTCGTCGCGCAACCGGGTCAGCGTCTCCACCAGGCCCGGCGCGTCGATCTCCCAGTTCATATCGGTGACCGGAACGCCTCGGGTGACAAACCGGACATCCCCACTGCCCGGCCACGACGTCGCCCCCGACGAGGACGCACCACCGCCGGCCACGACGTGCCGGCTGTAGTAGTTGACGCCCAGCATGGCCGGCGGCGTGGAGATGATCGCCAGATCCCCATCGCGCACGTGGGACATATCGGTCACATCTGCCAGATCAGAAACCACATCCGCCGGGTACGCGCCGCGCAACAGCGGGTCGAGGAAGAACCGGTTCGCCAGCCCGTCGATCCGCCGTGCCGCGTCGACGTCCGCGGGCGCCTGCGACGCCGGCGACACCGCGTACAGGTTCAGCGTGATCCCCGCCTGGCCCACCGACCGCAACGCCAGCCCGTGCCCGAGCAGCAGGTGGTGCGCCGCCCGCACCGCCTCGGCACCGTCCGTCCGCCCCGGCGCGTGCACCCCCGAGCCGTAGCCCAGGAACGCCGAGCACCAGGGCTCGTTGAACGTGGTCCAGAACCGGACCCGGTCACCCAACGCCTCGTGGGCGAGCGCCGCGTAGTCGGCGAACCGCAGCGCCGTGTCCCGCGCCGGCCAGCCGCCGGCGTCCTCCAACTCCTGCGGCAGGTCCCAGTGGTAGAGCGTCACCCACGGCTCGATCCCGTTGTCGAGCAACTCGTCGACGAGACCGCGGTAGAAGTCCAGCCCGCGTTGGCTGGCGGGTCCGCTGCCCCGCGGCTGGATCCGGGGCCAGGACAGCGAGAACCGGTACGACCGCAGCCCCAGGTCGGCCATCAGCTTCACGTCGTCGCGGAACCGGTGGTAGTGGTCGCAGGCGACGTCGCCGGTGTCACCGCCGACCGTGCGCCCCGGGGTGTGGCTGAAGGTGTCCCAGATGGACGGTGTCCGTCCGTCCTCGGTGGCCGCCCCCTCGATCTGGTAGGCCGCGGTGGCGGCACCCCAGAGGAACCCGGGCGGGAACGCGATCGTCACGACTTGACGGCACCTTCCATGATGCCGCCGATGATCTGACGGCCGAAGAACACGAACACGAGCAGCAGGGGTACGGTCCCGACGGCGGTCGCCGCGAAGACCTGTGCGTAGTCGGTGTAGTAGGCGTAGGACAGGAACGCGAGCGAGACCTGCAACGTCGGGTTGTCGTTGGTCAGCACCGCGTACGGCCAGAGGAACTGGTTCCAGGTGTCCATGAAGGTGAGCAGCCCGAGCACCGCGGCGGCCGGGCGCAGCGCGGGCAGCACGACGTTCCAGTAGATGCGCAGCGTGCTGCAGCCGTCGACGCGGGCCGCCTCGATCAGCTCGTCGGACACCGCCTGCGTGGCGTACTGCCGCATCATGAACACGCCGAACGCGCTGACGAGGAACGGCACCGTGACCGCGTAGAGGGTGTCGTACCAGTTCAGCTCCTGCATCATGCCCCAGAGCGGGATCAGGCCGAGCTGGGTCGGCACCATCATCGTCACGATGGTCAGCAGCAGCAGCGCGCCGCGGCCACGGAACCGCAGCTTGGCGAACGCGAAGCCGGCCAGCGTGCCGGTCAGCACCACCGCGACGGTGACCACTGTGGACACGATGACCGAGTTGACGATGCCCTTGACGAAGTTGGCGGCGTCGTTGTCGAGCACCCGCTGGAAGTTGGCCCCGAAGGCGTCGCCGGGGGTGATCGGCGGCGGCACGGAGTTGATGGCGTCCAGGCTGCGGGTGGCGATGACGAACATGTAGTAGAACGGGTAGATCGACGCGAGAACGCCGATGACCAGCGCGATGTAGGTCAGGGGGCTGGTCTTCCAGAGGCGGGCGGAGGCCGCGACCATCGTGCGCTCCCTCATTTCACGGTACGGCGGACGACGGCCAGGTTGATGGCGGCGATGATGCCGATGAGCACGAACAGCGCCCAGGCGATCGCGGCGCCGTACCCGGCGGTGTTGAGGCTGTTGATGCCCTTCTCGTACATGTACATCGCGACCGTCTGGAACTCCCGTTGCGTCCCACCGCGCATGTTGCCGTTGCCGAACACCAGCGGTTCGGTGAACAGCTGCAGCCCGCCGAACGTGGAGAGCAGCACGACGAACACGAACGTCGGCGTGAGCATCGGCAGGGTGATCCGCCAGAACTGGCGCCATTGGTTGGCGCCGTCGAGCGCGGCCGCCTCGTAGAGGTCGCGCGGGATCGCCTGCATGCCGGCCAGCAGGATCAGCGCGTTGTAGCCCGTCCACCGCCAGTCGACCATGAACGCGATCGCGATCCACGAGCTCCACCGTTGCGCGTCCCAGTCGATCGGATCGACGCCGACGAGGCTGAGCAACCAGTTGGCGACGCCGAAGTCGCGCTGGAAGATCATGGCGAAGACGATCGCGACCGCGGCCACCGAGGTGATGTTCGGGACGAAGATGGCCATCCGGAACAGCGTCTTGCCCCGGAGCTGGGTGCGGTTGAGCAGGTTCGCCAGGAACAGCGCCAGGGCCAACTGCGGCACCGTGGCGACCACGAAGATGCCGAGCGTGTTGACGACCGAGTTCCAGAAGTACTCGTCCTGGAGCAGGGCAGCGTAGTTGTCGAACCCGATGAAG
Organism: Asanoa siamensis; assembly: GCF_016862555.1. Classification (GTDB taxonomy): domain Bacteria; phylum Actinomycetota; class Actinomycetes; order Mycobacteriales; family Micromonosporaceae; genus Asanoa; species Asanoa siamensis. The sequence continues at coordinate 19,408 of NZ_BONE01000035.1, forward strand.
GTGTGCTCACCGATCAGGTCCCAGTCGTGCAGTGACATCCAGGCCGTCCGCAGCATCGGATAGAACCCGAAGATGCCGAAGACCACGAAGAACGGTGCGATGTAGAGGTACGGCGAGTACTTCATGTCCCAACGGGCGCGCTTGGCCCCGCGGGTCGAACGGTGCCGGTGTGGCTTCGCCGGTGGGGACGGCGCCGGGCGCGCGGGCGTGGCGAGTGCCATCTGGGTCCTTTCTCCGACCGTGCGGAAGGGCCCCTTGTCGCAAGGGGCCCTTCCGGGGTCGTTCCGTCAGAAGGCGCCCTGCGTGGCGGCGTCCTTGATGAACTGGTCCCAGGCGGCGGCCGCGTTGGCCTCACCGTTCTCGTACGCCCGTAGCGCCGGCTCCATCGCCTGCTCCTTCACGGCCTGGTGCTTGGGGCCGAGGTGGACGGGCTGGATGCCCTCGACGCTGCCGCCGAAGATCTTGCCGGTCGGCGCGTCGGTGAAGTACGGGTTCGTGTAGGACTGGAACTCCGGGTTCTGCAGCGCCTCGAGGTTGGTCGGCAGTGGGCCTTTGAGCTTGAACGCCGACACCTGGCTCGTCGCGCTGGTCAGCCACTCGGCCAGCTTCGCGGCTTCGGTCTTGTGCTTCCCCCGTTCGGGCACGGCCAGCCACGAGCCACCCCAGTTGCCGGACTTGCCGGGCACACCGGCGACGTCCCACTTGCCCTTGTTCTCGGGGCCCGAGTTGTCCTGCACGATGCCGAGCATCCACGAAGGACAGAACGTCGCGGCGAACGTGCCCTGCTTGAAGCCCGCGCTCCACTCCGGCGACCACGTGGCGGTCTTGGCGGTGATGTTGGCGTCGACCATCTTCAGCGAGGTGTCCCACGCCTGCTTCACGGCCGCGCTCTTGTCCGCGACGACGTTGTCTTCCTTGTCGTAGAAGATGTCGCCGCCGACCTGGAAGGTGATCGCGCTGGCCGCGGTGGTGACCGAGTCGAGCATGCCCTTGCCGGTCTTGTCGCGGTACTTCTTGCCGGTCTCGATGAACGCGTCCCAGTCGGGCCAGAGCGCGGTGACCTGGTCACGCTCGGTCGGCAGGCCGGCCGCCTTGAACAGGTCGCTGCGGTAGCAGACCGCGAGGCTGCCGACGTCGGTGGGCAGGCCGATCAGGCGCCCGTCGGCGGCCTTGCCGAGCTCCCACTTCCAGGGCAGGTATTCCTTGCTGTGGTCGGCCACCAGCGGCGTGAGGTCGGCCCAGTTCGTCGGGTTGATCTTGAACTCGTTGAGGATGCCCTCCTCGAGCGCGACGACGTCGGCGATGCCCTTGCCGGTCGCCAGGCTCCGCACGATCTTGGGGCGGTATTCGTTGAGCTGCGCCGTCTTGCGCAGCTCGATCTTGATGCCGGTGTCCTTCTCGTACTGCTTGACCAGCTCGTCGTAGCCGAACTCGCCGAAGGTCTCGATGACCAGCTTGTCGGGCTTGCCGCCGGCGGTGTCGCCGGTGCCCTCGTCGCTGCCACAGGCAGCGACGCCGAGCACGACGGTGGATGCGGCGGCGAGTGCGACCAGCCTGGTGCGGCGCCGGATGACGCTCATCCAGGACCCCTCTCAGGTCGGAGATGAAGGTGCGGTGGGTGGTCGGCGAAACCCGGGTACGTCGATTTCACGGTCCGCCGGGAGCGCTCCCACGAGATTGCCGAGCAGTTTCGTGTCCGTCAATACCGGTCGCTGGGAGCGTTCCCAAACCGTTATGGGAGCGCTCTCACGAAATGAACGTCGCAATCTGTGGGACCCGCCCTACGCAGCGCTGCGGCCGGCAGGTACCTTCGTTGGCCGTACGGGGGGATGTGATGGTTTTTCATGGCAAGCTCTGGGGAGCCGGCCAGTGGGTCGCACAGTGTGATCCACACGCCGGACCACCGGTTGCGCGTGTTTGTCTCGTCGACCCTGGAGGAGCTGGAGCCTGAGCGCCTGGCCGTCCGGGACGCGATAGCCCGGATGCGGCTGGTGCCCGTCATGTTCGAGCTGGGCGCGCGGCCGCACAATCCCCGCGACGTCTACCGGGCCTACATCGAGCAGAGCCAGCTCTTCGTCGGCGTCTACTGGGAGAGCTACGGCTGGGTCGGGCAGGGCGCCGAGGTCTCCGGCATAGCCGAGGAGTTCCAGGTCGCCGCGCACCTCCCCAAGCTCGTCTACGTCAAGACCCCCGCCCCCAACCGTGACCCCCGGCTCACCGCGATGCTCGACCGCGTCCGCGACGACGCCCGAGTCAGCTACCGGCAGTTCCGCACCGCCGACGAGCTGCGCCGGGTGGTCAGCGAGGACATCGCGCTGCTGCTCACCGAGCGGTTCAACCCGCGGCCCAGCGCGGACGTCGAGCCCGACGTGGGCCCCCGCGACGAGCTGCCCGTGCCGCCCAACCCGCTGCTCGGCCGGCGCATCGAGCAGCGCACCCTGCGCACGCTGCTGACCAGCGACGACGTCCGGCTCGTCACGCTGACCGGGCCCGGCGGTGTCGGCAAGACCCGCCTCGCCATGGAGCTGGGCTCGGAGCTGCGCGGCACGTTCGCCGACGGGGTGCGGTTCGCCGACCTGTCCGGCGTCACCGACCCGGCGCTGGTGCCCGCCGCGCTGGCCCAGTCGCTCGGGCTGCGGACCATTCCCAACCGGCCGCCCCTCGACGACGTCGTCACGTACCTGCGCAACCGCTCTTTGCTGCTGGTCGTCGACAACATGGAGCACCTCGCGGACGCCTCGCCCGCGCTCGCCGCGGTGCTCGACGCCGCTCCCGGCGTCATGATCCTGGCCACCAGCCGGGTTCCGCTGCGACTGACCGGCGAGCACGTGTTCGACGTGCCGCCGCTGCCGGTGCCCCGCCCCACGGAGGACCCGGTGGTCGCCGTCCGCCGCGACGGCGCCGCCCGGCTGTTCGTCGAGCGGGCCCGTGCCGCGAAGGCGGACTTCGCGGTCGGGGCCGGCGAGGCCGCCGCGATCGCCGAGATCGTCCGCCGGCTCGACGGGCTGCCGCTGGCGATCGAGCTCGCCGCCGCGAAGGTGCGCGTGCTGACCCCGCGGGCACTGCTGGACCGGCTGGCCAGCCGGCTCGGCACGCTCACCGGCGGCGCCCGCGACCTGCCCGCCCGGCAGCGCACGCTGCGCGACGCGATCGCCTGGAGCTACCAGCTCCTCCCGCCCGGCGAGCAGGAGCTGTTCGCCCGGCTCGGTGTCTTCGCCGGCGGGTTCGACCTGGACGCCGCCCGCGCGGTGGCCGGCGTGCCGGAGCGCTACGAGGGGCTCGACGCGCTCTCGTCGCTGATCGAGAGCAGCCTGGTCACGCAGGAGCCCGGCGACCACGAGCCGCGCTTCACGATGCTCGGGATCATCCGCGAGTTCGCGCTGGAGCGGCTGCACGACGTCGGCGACTGGCAGGACACCCACGACCGGCACGCCCACCACTACCTGGACTTCGCGGAGCGCACCTCCCCGCCGCTCGGCCGCACGTCGACCAACCCGCAGGCGGCCGCCGAGCTCGAGCTCGAGCACGACAACATCCGCGCCGCGATCGCCTGGTTCATCGAGACCGGCCAGCTCGAGGAGGCGGTGCGGTTCGGCTGGATCATCTGGGTCCTGTGGTGGCTGCGCGGCCACACCGACGAGGGCGCGCGCAACATCAAGCAGGTCCTGGCCCGCGCCGACGAGCTCTCGCCCCGGGCGTACGCCCACGTGCTCTTCGGCGACGGCGCGATCTCGGTGATGACCGGGCAACCGGCGCACGGGCGGGCCCAGCTCGAACGGGCGCTGCCGCTGCTGCGCGAGCTGGGTGACGACGACGCGACCGCGCGGGCGGCCGGCATGCTGGGCCAGCTCGCCATCGCCCGCGGCGAGTACGACCTCGCCCGCGAGCTGCTCGAGGAGACCAAGGAGATCAGCGAGCGGCTGGGCGAGGAATGGATGATCTCGCTCTACTACGCCCGGCTGGGCCTGGTGCCGCTGGCGACGGGCGACTACGCGTCCGCCACCGCCCAGTTCAGCGACGGGCTGCGGGTCGCCCGCAAGACCAACGACTACCTGGGTGAGGTCGTGGCGCTCTACAGCCTGGCCGTCACGACCCTGGCCAAGGGCGACCCGGAGAGCGCGACCGCCTGCCTGGAGTCCGGCCTGCGGGCCGCTGCCGCCAACCAGGACGAGGCGGGCGCGTCGCTCTTCCTGGAGGCGCTGTCCGACCTCGCCGCGCGGCACGGCGCGACCGAGCGGGCGGTCCGGCTGGCCGCGTCCGCGCGGAAGCTGCGCACGCTGGCGAGCGCGGCCTGGATGCGGTCGTACGTGCCGGCGTGGCCGGGCGGTGGCCTCGACCTGGACACCCGCGCGTACGCCCGGACCTGGGCCGAGGGCATGGCCGACAACCTCGGCTCGGCGGTGGCGTACGCACTGGACGGTTCGCGATGATGGGTCGGTGCCGCTGATCCATTCGGTGCCGCTGCGACCGTCCGCCGGGGCGTGCCGCGCGACGCCCGGCCGGCCGGACCCCCGGCTGCGGGGCCTGGTGCTGGGCTACGGCGGGTTCTCCTCGCACACCGGCGCGCCCGTCGCGCACCGCCTCCTGCCGCTGCCCTCGACCACCCTCGTCCTCGCCTTCGACGGCCCGTTCGCCCTGTTCAGCGGGCCGCGGGCGCGGGCGACCGTGGACGGCCCGACCACCTGGGGCCGCGGCGTCTCCGTCGGGCTGACCCCGGCCGGCGTGTCCGTCCTGTTCGGACTGCCGATGAGCGCGCTCGCGGACCAGACCGTGGACTGGCACGACGTGCTCGGGCCGCGGGCCGACCCGCTGGCCGCCCGGCTGGCCGAGGCGCCGTCCTGGCGCGCCCGCTTCGCCCTGCTGGACGCCGCGCTGCTGGCCCGGTTGGGTGAGGGCGCGCCGTCGACCCTCGTCGCCGCCGCCTGGCAGCGCCTGTGCGGGCCGCCCGTCCCGGTGGGCCTACTCGCGTCCCGCCTGGGCGTGAGCCGACGCGCGCTGGAGGTCGGGTTCCGCCGGGAGGTCGGGCTCTCGCCGGGCGCGGTGTCGCGGGTGACGCGGTTCCAGACCGCGCTGACGCTGCTCGGCGACGGTCTCCGCCCGTCGCTCGCTGCCGCGGCGGCCGGTTACGCCGACCAGCCGCACTTCAGCCGCTCCGCGCGCGCGATGGCCGGGCTGACACCGGCACAGCTGTGCGCAATCGTTCAATACCGGCCGCTGCCCGGCGCGTAGCGTGCCCGGCATGACCTCCACCGCACTCGTCACCGGCGGCTCCCGCGGCATCGGCCGGGCCGTCGTCGACCGGCTGGCCGCTGCCGGCCACCGGGTCGTGTTCACCTACGCACGGGACAAGGTGGCGGCCGACGAGGTGGTGGCCCGCTGGCCCGGCACCGTCGCCGTGCGCGCCGACCAGACCTCACTGTCCTGTTTGGACGCCATGTTCGGGCCGGTCCAGGATGGACTCGACATCCTCGTCAACAACGCGGCCGTCATCGTGCCGGCGGCCATCGCGGACGTCACGTCCGAGGAGTTCGACCGGGCGATGACCGCCAACACGAAGGTGCCGCTGCTGGCGATCGGCCGCGCCGCGGCGCTCATGCGCGACGGCGGCCGGATCGTCAACATCTCGACCCTCAACACCGTGTCGCCCGCGCCCGGGAACGTCCTCTACTGCGCCAGCAAGGGCGCGCTGGAGCAGGTCACCGCGGTCGCGGCGCGCGAGCTCGGCCCGCGCGGGATCACGGTCAACACGGTGTCGCCGGGTGCCACCGACACCGACCTGCTGCGGGCCAACAACAGCGCGGAGGAGCTGGAGCTGTCGGCGCGGTGGAGCGCGCTCGGGCGGCTCGGCCGGCCCGACGACGTGGCCGCGGTCGTGTCGTTCCTGACCACACCCGAGGCCGGGTGGCTCACGGGACAGAACATCCGCGCGACGGGCGGGCTGCTGTTCTGAGAGGCTTGTGCCTCATGGAGATCAGAACGGCCGGCCCGGGCGACGTCGCCGGAATCGTGGCCATCGGGCACGAGACCTGGCCCTCGACGTACGCGTTCGCGGGCGCCGACTACGTCGCGTACGGCCTGGCGACGTGGTGGTCCGCCGAGGCGACCGAACGCGCCATCGCGAACACCACGGTCCTCGTCGCGGCCGACGGCGACGACCTGCTCGGCATCGGCAACCTCGACCTGTCCGGCGAGATCCCGATCATCTGGCGGCTGTACGTGCGGCCGGCGGCGCAGGGCCACGGCGCGGGCTCGGCCCTGTTGACCGCCCTGGTCGAGGCCGCGGGCGGCCGTCCGGTGCGGCTGGCCTACCTGGCCGGCAACGACCCCGCGGCCCGCTTCTACGCCCGGCACGGCTTCGTCGAGTCGCACCGCCAGCCGGCCGACCAGCCCGGCTGGCCGGAGTCGGTCTGGCTGGAGCGCCCCGGTGACGGGCTGCTGCTGGCCGCGGTCGTCGAGATGGCTTCCGATGCCGAGGCGGGCCGGCGCTACGAGGACGCGGTGCTGGCGCTGCTCGGCCGGCACGGCGGCGCGCTGGAACGCCGCACCCGGTCGACCGACGGGACGACCGAGGTGCACCTGATCCGCTTCACGTCCCGGGCCGGCCTCGAGTCCTTCATGACCGACCCGGACCGCCTCGCCCACCGGGAGCGGATCGGCGCGGCCGCACCGACCACCCGCGTCGTCGAGGTGGTCGACGTCTGACGCCGGTCCCGCCGATCTAGCTGCGGGGGATCGACTGCTCCACGGTCGCGATGACGCCGGTCGCGTGGGCCGGCGTCATCCGGAGCTGCTCGGCGATCCAGTGGATGGCGTCGCGCTCCGGCTGGCTGAGGGGGCCGTCGGCGAGGGCGATGCGGACCGCGTTGGCGAGTTGGCGCTCGCACGCGTCCTGGGTGAAGTTGGCGGCCAGGGCGCGCAACGGCTCCACCGCGAACTCGGCCGGCTGGGCCGCGTCGGTCGGCACGTGGGCCAGGTCGTAGTCGGTGGCGCCGGCCTCGCGGACCGCGTCGACCGCCGCCCGGGCCGAGGCCTCGGAGACACCGCCGGCGCGCAGCACGACCGCCGCCGCGGCGCGCATGCCCGCCGGGAGCGCGTGGGTGAGCTGCGCCGTCGTCGCGCGGGTCAGCACGATCGGGTCGAACTTGGTGCGGCACGTCTTGCAGCGCACCACCTCGCCGACCTTGTCGAGCGGGATCACCGGCAGGAAGAAGAGCGTGAAGAAGCGCCGCGCGGTGCGGTGCTCGTATTCGCGGTCGCCGCCGCAGTGCGGACAGTGGAACTGCCCGGTGCCGATCAGGCCGAAGATGTAGAAGACCGAGACACCGAAAATGATCATTGGAACTCCGCGTGGGGGGACGGCGAGATCTCGGAACAGTACCAACGGTGGGCCAGGCGTGCCGGCCTGTGGCACCATGTACGGATGATCACCAACCGAAAGGGCGGCGACGCCCTGGCGCGATGACCGCGCCCGCGCGGCGGCGTGACGCCGTGCCAGTTTGGCAGTCAGCGGTGGACATCCGGCGGGAGTGGCTCGATCACGGGCTCTCGACCCGACCCGCCGACCGGGAAGCAGCGGAACGCTCGATGGCCGCGATCTACGCCCGGATCTCCCGACCGCGACCCCGGTTCGAGTGGGTCTCCTCCCCCGCCAAGGCACTCGCCCTGGTCCGGGACTGGCCCACCCTGGACGACCTCTACCGCTGGATCCGCGACCCGGTGGGCCCACCGGCCCTCGCCGGCGACGTGGCCACCGAAGCGTCCCGGTTGCGGGCGGCGCTCAGCGCCGGCGTCAGCCACGCCGACCCGGAACTGTCGCCGGCCCGCCAGCCGGGCAAGAAGAAGGATCCCTGGCCCGAACTGCCACCGCTGGACGCGCTGGCCCGCGGCGTGCCGCTGGCCGTCGTGCTGCACCGGGGCGTACGCGGAGCCCTGCATCGCAGTCTGGGCAAGGGTTTCCGGCAACCGGTCCGGTCGGCGCTGGGCCCGGACGTGCCGGTCTCCTGGTACGGCCAGCAGGACGCGTGCTGGATCGGCTACTACGACACCCTGCACCGCCTCGGCCTCGCCACCTGGAGCAGCGAGACGACCGACCAGTTCGCCGCGTGGTCCACACTCACCCGCTCGTGCGGCTGGTGGTGGCCGGCCACGGACGTCTGCGTGCTGGTCGACCGGCCGGCGCGGGTCGAGGTCGGCCGGGTCGACGGCGGCCTGCACGACGAGGTCGCGCTCACCGCCGTCACCTACCGGGACGGCTGGCGGGCCTAACCGCGCCAGTGCAGGATCTCGAGGGCCGCGCCGACGTCCACGGCGCGGCCCGCGAGCGGCGCCGGCAGCAGGCGGTCGGCCCGGGCCAGCCGGCGCAGCAACGTGTTGCGGTGGGTGAAGAGGCGCGCCGCGGCGCGCGACGCGTTGCACTGCTCGGCGATGAACGTCCGCACGGCGTCCCGGATCTCCGCCGGCGCGGTCTCCAGGTCGCCGAGCGTACGCGTGACGAACCGGTCGGCGCCGGCCGCGTCCTGCGTGACCAGCGCGACCAGTTCCACCTCGGCGAACCCGGCCAGCCGGCGCGTCGAGCCCAGCCGCACCAGCAAGCGCTGGGTCGTCAGGGCGTCCTGGTGACTGCGCCGGAAACCGTCCACACCGGACGCCGGCGCGCCGAGGGCCACCCGCACCGCCGGCAGCCGGTCCAGGGCGACCGACGCCGGCCGGCCGTGCACCCAGACCCACCGGGTCGCGGCGCTGGCGATGACGCTCAGCGGGCGGTCCGGGCCGGCCGCGGCGGCCAGCGCGTCCGCGGCCCGGTCGAGTTGCCGAGGGTCGGCGTCCGGGTCGTCGGTCCAGACGACCGCCGCGGTGTGGGTGCGGTCCAGGGCGTACCCGAGGCGGCTCTCCGCCCCCAGCACCGGCGCCCCGTCCAGCAGCAGGCTCACGGTCTCGCGCCGTTCCGCGTGCGTACCGCTGGTCAATGCCGCCCGTTCCGCCCGCATCCGCAACGAGATCGCGGTGACCGTCGCGTCGACGAACGCGGCGATCGAGCGCAGCGAGACGTCGAGGACCTCCCGCAACTCCGCCGTGTCGGTGGTCAGCGAGCAGGCGATCCGCACCCAGAGCCGGGCCGCGACCGCCTCGCCGACCCGGTAGGCGTCCAGCGCCGACTCGTCGAGCCCGCGGCGCACGAGGTCGCGGGCGATCGCCAGCGGCGCCGCCTCGTCGTTGGCGGGCACGGGCTGGCCGGGCGCCCGGACGTTGGCGGCCGCCCAGAACAGCAGGTTGGACCGGTTGGTGCGGCGGGTCGCGGCGGCGAGCACCGGGTCGCTCGCGATCGGCCGCCGGGCCTCGCCGGCCAGCGTCGCCGCGTCGATCTCGGCGAGCCACTCGGGGCGCGGGTTCAGCGCGACCTCGGCGCCCTGGCGGATCAACTCCCGTACGCGGGGTGATGGGGGTTCCCAGGACATGGCCTGACGCTAGCGGGTGCAGTTCGCACCACACCAGAGCCGACAACGGTGCAGATCGTCCTCGCTCCGGGTGCGACCCACGGCAGAACATGAACAAATGGCGGTGGAGCATGTCGATGTCCTGATCGTCGGCGCCGGGATCTCCGGCATCGGGGCCGGTCGGTACCTCAAGACGGAGGTGCCCGGCAAGACGTTCGTGATCCTCGAGGGGCGCGGCGCGTCCGGCGGCACCTGGGACCTGTTCCGCTATCCCGGGACGCGCTCCGACTCCGACCTGCACACGTTCGGCTACGCGTTCAAGCCGTGGCTCGACCAGGAGGCGATCGCGTCGGCGCCGCGGATCCTGGCCTACCTGCGGGAGACCGCGACCGAGAACGGCCTGGACCCGCACATCCGCTACCACCATCGGGTACGCGGGGCGTCGTTCGACTCATCGACAGCATTGTGGTCGGTCGACGTGGACGGTCCCGCCGGTGCGACGGCGTTCACGGCGCGCTGGCTGTTCTGCGCCGGCGGCTACTACCGCTACGACGCGGGCTTCGCGCCACGGTTCGAAGGGCAGGACAGCTTCGAGGGTACGATCGTCCACCCGCAACACTGGCCGGAAGACCTTGACTGGCAGGGCAAGCGGGTCGTGGTGATCGGCAGCGGCGCGACCGCCGTGACGATCGTGCCCGCGATGGCCGGCACCGCCGCGCACGTGACGATGCTGCAGCGCACGCCGACCTACATCATGTCGATGCCCACGAAGGACGCGATCGGCAACGCACTGAAGAAATACCTCGGCCCGAAGCGCGGGTACGCCTGGACGCGGCGCAAGAACATCACGATGCAGCGCTGGATCTGGCGCTTCTGCCAGCGGCACCCCGACCGGGCCCGCCGGTTGATCCGCCGGCTCAACGCCCGCAGCCTGCCGCCGGGCTACCCGGTCGACGAGCATTTCCGGCCGCCGTACAACCCGTGGGACCAACGCCTCTGCCTGGTGCCCGACGGCGACCTGTTCGCGGCGATCCGCGCCGGCACGGCGGAGATGGTCACGGACCACATCGACCGCTTCACGGCGGACGGCATCCTGCTGGCCTCCGGGCGCCACCTGCCCGCCGACGTGATCGTCACCGCCACGGGCCTCAACGTGCAGGCGCTGGGCGGCATCACCCTGACCGTCGACGGCGTGCCGGTCCGCGTCAACGACACGATCGCCTACAAGGGCATGATGCTGTCGGGGGTGCCGAACTTCGCGTTCATCGTGGGCTACACGAACTCGTCGTGGACGCTCAAGGTGGGCCTGCTCTGCGAGCACTTCTGCCTGCTGCTGGCCCACATGGACAAGCACGGCTACGAGATCTGCCGCCCGGAGCCGGCGGACCCGACGATGCCGACGCGCCCGTTCCTGGACTTCGACGCGGGTTACATCCGCCGGGTCATCGACCACCTCCCCCGCCAGGGCGACCGCCTACCGTGGCTGACCTCGATGCACTACCACACGGACGTCAAACTCCTCCGCGCCGACCGCGTCACGGACCCGGAACTCCACTTCGGCCGCGCGGCGAACGTCGCTGAAGACGATCAACATCAAGATCTACGGAGACCGGATCGTCCAGGTGCAACACCTGACCGCTCCGGGCTTCCGCGCTGAGCACGTAGTGCTCACCCTCGAGCCGGAAGACTCGCAGCAACAGCTCGGAGGTGTCGCCCTCGACGAGTAGGTAGGTGGGAATGCCGGCCTCGGCATAGAGATTCATCTTGGTCACTCGGTCGGCGACCGCGTTGCTGGGCGAGACGATCTCACACACCAGCCGCACCTCACGGGCTTCGACCACCGTGCCGTCGAGGTCTGTGTCGGCCACGACAAGATCCGGTATCACGATCCGGTCGGTCTTGAGACGAAGGTTGATCGTTTCGTACAGGACCAGCCCACCGGCCTCCACCGCGGCGTTGAAGGCCACCACGAGCTGGACGCTCAGGTGTTGGTGGCGTTTTGAAGGCGCGGGGCTCACCAGAAGACTCCCGTCGATGAGTTCAATGCGGGCAGGGGTCTCGCCGAGCTGGAAGAAGTCCTCCTCGCTCAGCGGCCCTAGGCTGACCCAGTCGAGAGTTGCCACCGTCATTGCTCACCTCCACGTCCAGTTTCGCACGGTTACGCCCCCACCGGTACCGCGCTGCGGGCGGCGGCGAGGGTGAGGGCGCGGTGCAGCAGGCGGGAGTCGCCGAGTAGGGCGCGGAGGCGGCGTTCCAGACCCGCGATCGGGATCAGGTTCTGGGGTGCGCGCGGGTCCTTGTAGGGCGTCGAGGCGAATCTCGGCAGCGTGACCAGCGACAGGTCCGCCAGCTCGATCGCCTCCTGCGACGGCAGCTCCGTCGAGCACTCCACGCGCACGATGCCCGCCCACGGTGCGCCGGTCGGGCCGGGCAGGCGCAGGTACCAGGTGTAGCCGCCCCAGGCCGTGCCCATCAGGAACACCGGTGAGCGTTCGCCCGGGCGCAGCGCCGTGACCACCGCGGTCAGGGTCGCGTCCAGATACTGGCTCTGCTGCGTCTTGACGTAGCCGATCGTGCGGGTGAGCTGCCGGCGGTTGCGCAGCGGGCCGTCGACCACCAGCAGCTCCTGCGACTCGCCGCGGACCTGGGTGGAGACCGCCACCTCCAGCGCCGTCAGCGGGCCCTGCACCGCCGGGATCAGCCGGGCCGGGTCGGGGGCGCCGGAGATCTGGCGTACGCCGTAGCGGACCGAGCCCGCCGTGATGTCCTGCGCCGTCGGTGACGTCGTGAACAGGCCGCGCTCGACCAGGGCACCGGCCAGCGACGCCGCTCCCGCGCGCAGGTCACAACGGACCACACCCGCCGCGTACGAGGCCGCCAGGCCCGGATGCGACGTGCCGTCCTCCTCCCGCGTCCACAGGCTCGCGTCGATCCGGCGCACACCGTCGACCAGCAGCACCACGTCGGGTGCGCGGACCGTCGGCGGCGCCGTCAGCGGTCGCCAGGCGGCGGCCGGCAGCTCGACGTCGGTGTTGACCTGCGCGCTGCTCTGGGTGGCCGGCGCACTGGAGGCCTCGAACGAGGCACCGTACGACGGATCCCAGTTGTCGACGAAATAGCTGGTCATATCCCGCTCCGGGTGATGTGCGCCGTGCGGGCGTCCTTGGTCACGTCGAACCGCACCGGCACCCGCTCGGCCAGCGCACCCACGTGGGTGACCACCCCGACCATCCGGTCGCCGCGGGCCGCCAGGCCCTCCAGCGTCGCCGCCACGGTGTCCAGCGTCGCCGCGTCCAGCGTCCCGAAGCCCTCGTCCAGCAGGATCGACTCCAGGCTGGCCGCCGACGTCGACATCCCGGCCAGCTGCTCGGCCAGCGCCAGCGCGAGTGCCAGCGACGCCTGGAACGTCTCCCCGCCCGAGAGCGTCCGGACACCGCGCCGCAGCCCGGCGTCGTGGTGGTCGACGACCGAGAACTCGCCCTTCTCGTGCACCAGGTCGTACTGCCCGCCCGACAGCTCCCGCAGGATCCGCGACGCGCCCTCGACCAGCAGGTCGAGCGCCTCCTCCAGCAGCCAGCGCTCGAAGTTGTTGGCCCGCAGGTGACCGGCCAGCGACTTGGCCACCTGGCCGTCGCGCTCGTGCGCGGACCGCTTGTCGAGCAGACCCTGCGCCTGCGCGCGGCGCTCCTCGACCCGGTCGTGCGCCGCCGTCGCGCGCTCGACCGCCACCGTGGCCGCCCGGACGTGGTCGTCGGGTGCCGGCAGGCCGGCCTCGACGAACGCCGCGTCGAGCCGCTCCCGCGCCGCGGCGACCGTAGCCGCGGCCTCGGCGGCGCCGGCCGCCAGCGCGGACCGGGCCGACCGTCGGTTGTCCACTTCGGACGACGACCAGCCGGACAGTGCCGACCAGGACGCGGCCAGGTCCTCACGGGCCGCGGCCGGCGGGCCGAACCGGGCCACCGCGTCGCGGGTCGCGTCGAACTCCGTCCACCCGCGGGTCAGCCGCTGCTCCGCCGCGGCGCGGCCGGCGTTGGCCGTGCGCGCCTGCTCGCGGGCCGACTTCAGCGCGGCGACCGCGCCGTCGAGCGTCTTCTGCAGCGACGCCAGCGTCGCCAGCTCACGGCGCAGCGCGGCGACACCCGGCGAGGTGGCGAGCTGCTCGTCGAGGGCCGCCAGCCGGACCACGAGCTGCTCGTGCTGGGCGCGGGCCCGGTCGAGGGTACGTTCCAGTGCGCGCGCCGCCTTCTCCCGCTCGGCGACCTGGGCCTGCGCCTTCTCGTCGGCGGCCTTGGCGGCGTGGCCGGCCTTCTCCGCCGCCGGCACCGCGGACGACGACGGCACGGCGGGCACGGTCGACACGGGCTGTTCGCAGACCGGGCAGGGCGCGCCGGCGTGCAGGTGCACCCGCAGCGCGCCGGCCCGGTCGGCCGCCTGCGCGTCCTGGTAGGCCCGCCGGGCCGCCTCCAGCTCGGCGGCCGTTCGCAGGGCCTGGGCGCGGGCCTTCTCCAGCGCCGCCGCCGCGGACCGGTGCTCGGCGACCGCGCTCGACAGTCCGTCCTGGAGCGACGCCGCCTCGGCGGTCACCGCGTCGTGCTCCTCGTGCGCGCGCAGCAGCAGGCGCAGCGCCGCCGGGTCGCCGGCCGCGGCCAACTCGCCGCGCAGCTTCTCCTCGCGGTCCTCGGCGGCTGTGACCGCCTCGGCGGCCGTGGTGGCCGCCTCCCGGGCGGTCGTCGCCGCCTCGGCCAGCTCCGTGACGCCGCGCGGCGGGCGGACCCGGTCGAGCAGCGCGATCTCGTCGTCGAGGGCGGCGAGCCCCGCGGTGACCTCGGCCGCCAGCCGCTGCGCCTCGGCGAGCGCGGGCATCCCCTCGGTGACCCGGGTCGCCAGGGCCAGCATCGCGTCGACCCGCTCGGCGGCCGCCGCGAGCGCCTCGTCGGAGGTGTCGTCGAGGCCGGCCAGGAGCTGGTCGACCGCGCGCAGGTCGGCGTCGGCCTGCTGCGCGCGGGCGGTGGCGCGGCGCTGGATGTCCTCGTAGACGTGCAGCCCGAGCAGGTTGACCAGGATCTGCTGGCGGGTGGCCGGCTTGGCGTGCAGGAAGTCGGCGAACTGGCCCTGCGGGAGGATCACGCAGCTCGTGAACTGCTCGTACGGCAGCCCGACCGCGTGCAGCACCGCCTCGTCCATCTCGGCGGGCGTGCCGGCCAGCACGTCACCCAGGTCCTCGGGCGTCATCCCGGTGTCGAGTTTGGACACGTCGAAGTTGTCGGGCATCTGCTGCAGCCCGGCGCCGCCGGTCTTCACGTTGCCGCGGCTGTCCCGGCGGACGACCCGCGTGGCCACGTAGCGGGCGCCGCCGGACTCGAAGACCAGCCGGACCCGGGCCTCGGTCGCCGACGGCGACAGCGCGTTCGCGATGCCCCGGCTGCTTCCCCACCGCGGCACCTGACCGTAGAGCGCGAAACAGATCGCGTCGAGCACAGTGGACTTGCCGGCACCGGTCGGCCCGACGAGCGCGAAGAAGTCGGCATCGGTGAAGTCGACGGTCGTCTCGTCCCGGAAGACGGTGAACCCCGCCATGTCCAACCGAAGGGGTCTCATGCCTCGACCTCACTTCGTGAGATCGAGCAGGAGCCCTGGGTCGCTGAGCCACCTGGTTCGGTCGCAAGCTCCCTCACGCCGACGCCTCCTCGTAAAGCTCGTCGAACAGGTCCCGTACGCCGTCGTCCTCGACGCCCCGGGATTCGAGGTAGTCGGCGAACAGCTCGCGTGGTGAGCGGCCGGCCCGTTCCTCGGCCCGTGGCCCCGGCGCAGACGCGACCAGGTCCGGGTCGATCCGCACCTCCAGCGCCCGCGGCAGCAGTTCCTGCACCTCCTCGCGCAGCCCCGCCCGCGGCGTCTCGCGCACGTAGACCCGCAGCCACGCCTCGCCGGGATCGACCGTGGCGAGCTGCTCCAGCGTGCCGCGCAGCGTGCGCAGGGGCACTGCGGCCGTCACCGGCACCTCGCGGACCTTGGCCGCCGCCTTCGCACCGACGTCGACGATCGACACGGCGGGCACGTTCTCGGCCTCGCCGAAGTCGATCGCCAGCGGGCTGCCGCTGTAGCGCACCGGGCAGGGGCCGAGCACCGTCTGCGCCCTGTGCAGGTGGCCGAGCGCGACGTAGTGGGTGGTGGTCGGGAACACGGTGGCCGGCACGGCGTAGCCCAGCACGGTCTGCGCCTCGCGCTCCCCGCCGCCCTGGCTCGCGCCGACGACCGTCACGTGCGCGGTCACCAGGTTGACCACGCCCGGCTCCCCGAAGCCTTCCGTGAGCTTGCCGAGCAGCCGCGACAGGTGGTCGGCGTACGTCTGGGTCGCCTCGGCGGCGGTCAGGTCGTACATCTCGACCGCGCGGACCGCGTACCGCTGGGACAGGAACGGCAGGGCGACCAGCCGCCACCGCTCGCCGCCGGCGGTCGTGCCCTCGATGACGTGCTCGGCGGGATTTTCCCGGACGCTGCCGCGCAGCGTGATGCCGGCCGCGTCGGCCCACGGCCGCAGCGCGTCGAGCGCCGCGCCGTTGTCGTGGTTGCCGCCGATCGCCACCACGTCGGCGCCGGTGCGGCGCAGGGCCGACAGCGCGCGGGTGACCAGCCTGGTCGAGTCGGGCGTCGGGGTCGCGGTGTCGTACAGGTCACCGGCCACGATCACCAGGTCGGGTTTCTCCGCGCGGGCGATCTCGACCACCTGCGCGAGCACCGCGACGTGCTCCTCGGCCCTCGACTGTCCCTTGAGGACCTTGCCGACGTGCCAGTCGGAGGTGTGCAGGACGCGCACGGGATGGACCTCCTAGAACGGGATGTCGTCGTCGGACAGCGCGCCCGACCGCGAGCCGACCACCGCGAACGGGTCGGCCGACTGGGTGACCGAGCGCAGCGAGCCGGTCGGCGCCGCGCCCGCCTCGGAGTGCCGGGTCGCCCACGACGGGAACGGGAACTCTAGACAGAGCGGCACCGGGATGTCGGGCTGGTTGACGAACATGGTGCCGGGCTTGGCGAGCAGCACCCGCTGCCGCTGGGCGGGCGGCAGGAAGCCGTACTCCGGGCGCGACGCCTCGGCGGGGTCGAGCCGGCCGACCACCCGTACGGCCGAGTTCGTGACGATCCGGCGCTCGACCTCGCTCGCCGTCTGCTGCGCGCCGACCAGGATCACGCCGAGCGAGCGGCCGCGCTCGGCGATGTCGAGCAGCACCTCCTTGATGGGCGACGAGCCCTCGCGCGGCGCGTATTTGTTGAGCTCGTCGAGGACCACGAAGAGCAGCGGCTTGGCGGTGCCCTTCTTCTCCTTGCGCTCGAACTCCTTCTTGAGCGTCACGCCGACCACGAACCGCTGCGCGCGGTCGGGCAGGTTGTGCAGGTCGACGACGGTGACCTGGGCGCTCTCGTCGGTGTTGATCTGGTGCGGCCGCCGGGTGGCCAGGTCGCCGCGGATCAACCGGCCGAGGTCGCGCTTGCTGGCGATCAGCCGGCGGGCGAACGCGTTGATGGTGCCGAGCCCGACCGCGCTGCCCGTCCAGCCGTGCCGGGTCTCGTCGTCGGAGAGTTGCGCGACGACGAAGTCGACCAGGTCGGCGTAGGAGCTGAGCCGGGTGCCGTCGATCGCGACCCCACCGTCGGCCGGCACCGCGTGCCGGGCCAGATGGGCGGTCACCGCGTGCACCACCATGGTGTATTGCTGCCGCTCGTCGTCGGCGTCGGCGAAGACGTAGGGCAGCAGACCGCCGCCGCAGAACTCCTCGAGCGTCCAGTAGAAGCTGTCGACGCCGGAGAGCCGACTGCTCACGTCGGGCGTGCCGGACGCGTCGCCCAGCCGCGGCGGCGCGTAGACCCGCACGTCGTCGAACGGCTTGGCCGGCAGGCCGAGCCCGGCGTAGGCGGCCGTCGTCCGGTCGTCGAGCTTGACGTTGGGGTGGTCGAGGAAGAGCAGGTCCTCGCCCTTGACGTTGAAGATGAGCGCCTTGGCGTTGACGGCGTCGCCACCGAGCGCACCCGAGTTGAACACCGAGTAGAGCAGGAACGTCGCGAAGCTGGTCTTCGTGGCGACGCCGGAGATGCCGGAGATCGACACGTGCGCGCCGCGGGTGCCGTCGAGGAAGTCGGCGTTGAGGTAGACCGGGATGCCGTCGCGTCCCGTACCCATCGGGATCTGCCGTTCCATCCGGTCGAAGTGCAGCGCCGCGGCCCGCAGGTCGCCGGTGGCCCGGTGCACCATCGCGCCCGGCGCGGGCGGGACGTAGAGCTCGGGGTCGACCCGGGTGACGGTGATCTCGGCCGCCTCCTGCACCTGGGCGGGCAGCGTGCCGTCGGCGATCGAGAAGACGTCGGAGTCGAAGACCGCGCCCTCGTGCCGGGCGCGCACCTGGGTCACCACGCCGGCGATCCGCACGGGCGGGCGATCGGGCAGCTCACGGGTCGTCACCACGACGTCGTCGAGCTGCAGGTAGCTGCCCGGCGAGACCGCCGTCCAGAACTGCAGCGGAGTGGCGTCGGAGGTGCCGAGCACCCGACCGACCGCACTCTGCTCACCCATCGCTCCCACTACCACGACTCGCATCTTGCAACATCAGTACGACCAGCTCCCAGCCGACTCGCGGGAGGGTGACAGATGAGATGAAAGAGAGTTTCACCCTTTTGGGGCGGGTACGCGGCGATGCTCGGCGATCACCTCGTCACCAACGGACGCAGCGCGGCCGCCCGCGCGCGCCGCCAGCCGGCGATGCCCGGCATCGTCGCGTCCTGGATCGTCGCGGCGCGGATGCTCCACATCCCCGCGAGGCCCACGACGAACCTGGACGCCTCCGGCGGCAGCGCCCGCAACAGCCGGTGAGCCCGCTCCGTCGACGCTTCCGGGCCGAGGACCTGACCGGTGGCGACGACGTCCGCGGCCTGCTGCGCGAGGTCGATCCACGGGGCGCCGGCCGCCGCGTACGCCCAGTCGAGCAGCACCGCGGATCCCGCGTCGACGGCCGTGTTGTCGAGGCGGACGTCGCGTCGGTCCACTGCCGTTCCGTGACGCCGGGCGCCCAGGTGGTGGCCATCGCGACCCACGGCCCGTGCGTGACGGTGGCGAGCCGGCGGGGCGCCGGCACCGTGGGCGGCAGGGCGTCCAGGACCTCGGACTCCTGCAGGATCATCCGGTGGTTGTGGGCACGTACGTCGGCGGACACGGCCTTGACGAAGACCTGCCGTCCGTCGGCGAGGCGCAGGGCCACGGCGGGGCCGGGTGACATGCCGCCGTGCAGGTCCGTGTGGCCGACGATCGCGGCGCCGAGCGCCCCGGCGACGGCCTCCCGCACCGGTGCCGGCGTGTCGGCCCAGGCGGCCCGCGCGGTGAACGTCACGCGCGCATCCTAGGCCTCCCCCGGGCGAGGGAGGCGGATTCCCGCCGGCGGGGGAAGGCGTACGCGGCGCGGCTTGTGACGGTTGCGCTGCCGCTATCTCTGGGGGGATCCGCGATGACCACCGGCCGCCGGCGCAACCTGCTCGACCTGGCGTCACAGGAGTGGGGCCGGCCCCCACGGCCCTGGCTGATCGCCGCTGTCGGCGGCCTCGCGCTCACCGCCCTCGGCTGCACGCTCGTCGAAGTCGCCCGCAAGCGGGCATTGACGCCCGGGCCGTGAGCCGCATCGGTTACGGTCGGGGTTCCGGGCCCGTACCCGATGCCGTGGAAGGTGATCCACGTGGGGCAACTGACCATCACCAGGGAGTCGCCGGCGTTCTGGCGCGCCTCGTTCGACAATCCGCCGGTCAACGTCTTCGGCGCGCAGATGATCATCGAGATGCGCGCCCTGCTCGACGCGGCGGAGCGCGACCCCGATCTCGTCGTCATCGTGTTCGAGAGCGCCAACTCCGACTACTTCATCGCGCACTGGGATCTGGCCGACGACCTGGCCGCCCTGGCCGACCAGCCGCCGCCGGTCACCGGTCAGCAGCCCTTCGTCGACGTCATGGTGCGCCTGAGCAGGCTGCCCGTCCTGACGATCAGCAAGATCCGCGGTCGGGCGCGCGGGGCCGGCAGCGAGTTCCTGCTGGCCACCGACATCCGGTTCGCGAGCCGGGAGCGCACCCTGATCGGCCAGTTCGAGATGGGCGCGGGCAGCGTCCCGCCGGGTGGCGGGGCTCCGGCCCGGCTGCCGCGTCTCGTCGGTCGCGGGCGGGCCCTGGAGATCCTGATGGGCGCGCAGGACTTCGACGGCGACCTCGCCGAGCGGTACGGCTACGTCAACCGCGCCGTCCCGGATGCCGACCTCGACGAGTTCGTCACCGCGTTCGCCGCCCGGGTGTCGACGTTCGACCGTGGCGCGGTGGCCGAGATGAAGGGCTGGGTCGACGCCATCACCCTTCCCGACGACGGCGAGTTCCCGCCGCAGTCGGCCGCCTTCGCTGCCCGGCTGGGCGGCGAGCGCTACCGCCGGTGGGCGGAAGGCGCGTTCGCGGCCGGCCTCCAGCAGCCGGGCGACGTCGAGGAGCGCCTCGGCACCCGCTCCGTCGACTTCTCCTCGCACCGTCTGAACTGAGGATCACGGGCGCAGGGTGTCGACGCGGGCCACCGCCTGGTCGATCTGGGCCTGCGTGACGCGGCCGTCGCGGACGAGGTTGACGACGTTGTCGAGGGTCTCCTCGACGATGTTCGGGTTGTAGACCTGCTGGTTCGCGAACACGAGCAGGTCGAGGCCCGCCTGCAGGCCCAGGGTGACCGCCTCGTTCTGGCCGTACCGGTTGAGGATCGCGGCGGCCTGCATGTCGTCGCTGACGGTCGGGCCCTGGAAGCCGAGTTGGCCGCGGAGCAGGTCCGTGACCACCGCCCGCGACAGCGAGGTCGGCAGGCGCGGGTCGAGTTGCGTGTTGATCAGGTGCGCCACGAGTACGGAGTCCGCCATGCCGTTGCGGATCAGCTGCTGGAATGGCAAGAGCTCAGTGCGCCGCCAGGTGCGGCTGACGTCGACCACGTCGAAATCGGTGTTGCCCGTCGCCGTGCCGAAGCCCGGGAAGTGCTTGATCGACGTCTTCACGGCGCCGGCGCGGTGGACCTGGATCTCCTCGGTCGCGTTGGTCACGACCACGCCGACATCGGCGGAGAAGCTGCGGCCGAGCTGGCCGATCGCCGGGTTGTTCGGGTTCAGGTCCAGGTCGACGACCGGTGCGTAGTTCAGGTTGGCGCCGATCGACCGCAGGCTGTCGACGATCTGCTGTGCCCAGGCCCGGGTCGCGGGCGGCGAGTTCTGTGCCCCGATCTCGGCCTCGGACTTGGTCGCGGGGAAGCCGTTGCCCGGGTTGAGGCGGGCGACCCGGCCGCCCTCCTGGTCGATCGAGACGATGAGCCGACCCGGTGAGGCCTGCTTCAGGCTGCGGACCAGCGCGGTCACCTGGGCGGGCGAGGTGATGTTGCGCGGGCCGTCCGTCGCCAGGTCCCGGTCGAACAGGATGACCCCGCCGAGGCCGTTCCGGACCGCCCGCACGATCCAGTCGTTGTCGTCGACCGCCTCGCCCCGGAAGCCGACCACGAGCAGGCTGGAGATCTTGCGGCGCAGCGCGGCCTCGTCGAAGGTGGGTGTCGGGCTCGCCGGCTGTCGCGGGGCCGTCTCGGCCGTGCTGGCACCGCAGCCCGCGAGACCCGCGACCACGGCCGAGCCGACGCCGGCCAGCAGCCGCCGGCGGGTCACGGACGCATCGTTCACCGCACCCACGCTACGGGCGATCTTCGGACCTGACGCCCATATCGACGGGCTCCACCGGAGTCAGGCGAGGCGGCGGAGCAGCGTCGTCGCCCGGCCCGGGTCGAACGCCTCGGGGTCGAAGCCGCGGATCACCAGGCTGCGCAGCTCCGCGTGCTGCGGGTGCTGGGTGTCCCGGAGGGCGACCAGCAGGTCGGCGTAGCCGAACGCGCCGCCGACGTCCTCCGGCGGGCACGCCCGTTCGCCCGCCACACACCGCGGGTAGCGCTCGTCCGGCTCGGCCGCGAAGACGTCCTCGACCACCAGGTCGTGCTCCCACCAGTCGCCGAAGTCGTAGGTGTAGAGCAGCCGCGTGCCCTTGTGCGCCACCGCGTCCAGCCGCACGTCCAGCTCGTCGCGCAGGGCCAGCTCGCCGTCGGGGTCCGGGTCGCCGTACTGCACGCCGTCGACCTCGAACGAGTGCAGGTGGTAGTCCTGCCAGCCCATCGCGTGCTGGATCACCCGGTGCACCCTGTCCAGCGTGTACGCGGCCGGCAGCTCGACCCGCCGCCACACCGTGGGCAGCACGTCGGCCAGCGTCACCTTGAGCTGGTAGATCTGCCGGGGCATCAGTGGCGTCCTCGATAGGGTTGCCGGATGAGCTGCGACTGTCAGCACCGTACCCCCGCGCACCGTCCCGCAATCCGCACCGCGATCGCCGGATGAGCCCGCCGCCGATCCGGGCCCTGTGGAGTGTCGACGCAGCTCAGCAGGCGGGTGCGGAGCTTGACGACGACGAGCTGACCCGCTGGTACGGGCGCTCCGAAGGCCCCACGCTTCGTGTCAATTTCGTGACCAGCGTCGATGGCGCCGTCGAGGTCGAGGGCTACTCCGCCGGGCTGTCCGGGCCGGCCGACAAGCGCGTCTTCGGCATCCTGCGCAAGGTCTGCGACGGCCTGCTGGTCGGCGCGGGCACGCTGCGGCACGAGGGCTACGGCGCGGTCACGCTGGACGAGCCGCGCCGGGCCTGGCGCCGCGCGCACGGGCTGCCGGAGGCGCCGACGCTCGCCGTGGTCAGTGCCAGCCTGGCCGTCGATCCCGCGTCGCCCGTCTTCGCGCAGGCGCCGGTGCGGCCCGTGGTGCTCACCACGCAGGCGGCGACCGCGCCGCCGGGCCTGCAGGACGTGGCCGACGTCGTCCGCGTCGGCGAGCGCGAGGTCGACATCACCGCCGGGTTGGCGGCGCTGCGCGCGCGCGGCCTCGACCAGATCCTCTGCGAGGGCGGCCCGCACCTGTTCGGCACGCTCACCGCCGCCGACCTCGTCGACGAGCTGTGCCTGACCGTCTCGCCGCTGCTGACCGGCCCGAAGGCCGGCCGGATCACCGCCGGCCCGCACCGCGAGGGCGGCCCGGTGGCGCTGCGGCTGCACCACACGCTGCTCGCCGACGACCTGCTGCTGCTCCGCTACACCCGGGCCCGCTGACGGCGCCGGCGGACGATCGCGAGCACCAGCAGGACCGGCGCCAGGGCGATCGCGTACGCCCAGGCGGGCGCCGCCCAGATCGACGGCTCGGCGGGCGGCCCGCCGAAGGCGCCGGAGCGCAGCAGGCCGTCCGGAACCTCCAGGTCGGAGACGCCCGGCGGGGTGTCGACCAGCGTGTCGATCTCCCCGTTCGGCCGCAGGGCCGCCAGCGTCCACCGGCGCGGGTCGTCCCGGTCGGGCGCGTAGGTGAGCACCGCGTCGCGCCCGTCCCGCCAGCCGACGACCTCGCCCGGCGCACCGTCGATCGGCACCGGCAGGGTGACGATGCTGCCGCTGGTGGGATCGGCCAGTTCCAGCCGCCACCGCCGCGCGTTCTCGGCGGCCAGGTCGCAGCGCTCGGTGCAGCCCTCGAAGGCGAGCAGCGCGATGAGCCCGCCGTCCGGGGTCCACGCCGCGCGCCCGGCCAGCCGGCGGTCGGGCGCGAAGTTGTCGGTCGTCGAGATCGGCTCACCGGTACGGGCGTCCATCACGGACAGCCGGCGCCCGACGTCGCCGCGCCCGACCGGCCCCTCCACCGCGATCCTGGTGCCGTCCGGCGACCAGGCCGCGGTCGTGTAGCTGTTCATCCGGCCGACCGCGACGTAGCGCTGTGCGCCGGTCCGCATGTCCACCGCGATCAGGTCGTCCGGCTTCTCGGGGTCGCTGTCGGGAATCGCGTCGTCGCCGTAGACGATCCCCTCGTCGTCGTTGACGATGCCGACCAGCAGCTCCGAGCCGTCGGGCGAGAAGGCGAGCGGCCGGGACCGGTCGGCCACGTCGGCCAGCCGCCGCTGCGCCCCGGTGGTCAGGTCGAGCATCCGCAGGCCCGGACGCACGTAGTAGCGCCCGTCGGGCGTGAGCAGGCCGTTCTCCTCGCCGATGTCCTGGTAGATCAGCCGGTAGCTGCCGTTGCGGCCGACCGTCACCCCGGTGCTCTCGAAGTAGCGGGTTCGCGCGGTGAAGAACACCAGGGCCGCGGGCCCGCCCGCGCCGGCCGGCCACTGCCCGACCGCGGCCTGCCAGAGGTGGGGTTGCTCGACCCGGGACGGCACCGCACCGGGCCGGTCCGCCGGCTCGACCGCGGCCCGTCGGTGCCCCGCCACCGTCGGCACGGCCAGCGCGAGCACCAGCACGACGACGGCCGCCACCGCGTAGCCGAACCGGCGCCGCTGCCGCAGCCGGCGCCCGGCCCGCCACAGGTCGTCCGGCAGCCGGGCCGGCGGCATCTCGTCGGCGATCTCCTGGAGCATCCGCCCGTTCATCGCGCCCCCCGGAGGTATTCCAGCTCGGGAGCGGTGGCCCGGAGCCTGGCCAGCGCGTCCCGGGTGTTGCTCTTGACGGTCCCGACCGAGCAGCCGAGCACCTCGGCCGTCTGCACCTCGGTCAGGTCCTCGAAGTAGCGCAGCACCAGCACGGCCCGCTGGCGCGGGGTCAGCCGGCGCAGCGCCTGTCGTACGGTCAGCTCGGTGTCCTTGTCCGGGACCCGGTCGGCGACGACGACGTCGGGCGGGTCCGCGTGCGGCCGGTCCACCAGCCGGCGCCGCCGCCACCAGGAGACGTGCTGGTGGTAGAGGACCCGGCGGACGTACGGGTCCGGGTCGCCGCCGGCGGAGATCCGCTCCCACCGGCTGGCGACCTGGACGAGCGCCTGCTGCACCAGATCTTCCGCGAGATGCCGGTCCCCCGTCAGCAGGTAGGCGGCACGGGACAACCCCGCCAGCCGCGCCGCGACGTAGTCGCGGAACGAGTCTTCTGCCGCCATGTCTGGTTACACGCTCCCCGCGCCCCGTTCGGAGGGGTCGTCCCGCAGATTAGGTTGGACGGCATGGGTCGGCAGCGGGGACAGCAGCGACGGGTGGTCGCGCGGATCGGCTCGGGGGTGGCCGAGCTCGTGCCCGACCACGACCGGCCGAACGCGTACACGTTGCTGGTCGACGGTGCCCCGCAGTCGCACGTGGATCTCGACGACCCGACCTATCTCGAGTTCGAGTACGTGCGCCGGATCGCCACGTCGCTCGACCTGACCGCGCCGCCGCGGATGCCGCTGCGGGTGCTGCACCTCGGCGGCGGGGCGCTGACGATCGCCCGGTACGTGGCCGCCACCCGGCCCGGCAGCCGGCAGCGGGTGGTCGACGCCGACGCCAAGCTGATCGACTTCGTCCGCGAGCGGCTGCCCTGGCGGCCCGACCCCAAGCTCAAGGTCCGGATCGGCGACGCCCGCACCGAGCTGCGGAAGGCCCACGACGACGAGTTCGACGTGGTGATCGTCGACGTGTTCGCGGGCGCGCGTACCCCCGCGAGTGTCCGTTCCGTCGAGTTCGTCCGGGAGGCGGCCCGGGTGCTGCACCCCGACGGGCGCTACCTGGTCAACATGACCGACGGCCCGCCGCTGGAGCTGGCCAAGGCCCAGGTCGCGACGGTGGCCGAGGTGTTCGCCGAGGTCGCGCTGGTGGCCGACGGGTCGGTGCTGCGCGGCCGGCGGTTCGGCAACCTGGTGCTGACGGCGGCCAACACACCGCTGCCGACCGCGGACATCGCCCGGCGGGTGGCCGGCGACTGGTTTCCGGGCCGGTTGCTCACCGGCGACGACCTCACCCGGTTCAAGGGCGGTGAGACGGTCGTCACCGACGCGGACGCGACGCCGTCCGCCCCGCCACCGGTCGGCATGTTCGGGCCCCGCCCGGACCCAGGCGACTGAGCTAGGTTGACCACGTGCGGCGGGTGATGAGCGTTCCGGAGGGCTACCACTTCGGTGGCTCGGTCGGTCCGATCCCGATGAGCCGCTGGGACCCGTGCGCCCGGTTCGACGGCGACACGTTCTGGTGGGCGACGCACACGCCGGCCGGCCCGGCCACGCTCTCCCTCCGTCGACAGGGCCGGGAGCTGACCGCCACCGGGTACGGGCCGGGTCAGGCGTGGGTCGTGGAGCAGGCCGACGCGGTCGCGGGGCTGCGCGACGACCTGGCCGGGTTCGCCGAACTCGCCGCCGCCCACCCGGTGGTCCGCGAGCTCGCCCGGGTGCACCGGGGCCGGCGGATCCCGGCGACCGGCATCGTCTTCCCCCGGCTGATGCGGGCGATCTTCGAGCAGAAGGTGACCGGCAAGGAGGCGTACCGCGGCTACGCGGCGACGGTCCGGAAGTTCGGCACCCCGGCGCCGGGTCCGGTCGACGGGCTGACGCTGCCGCCGCTGCCGGAGGTGATCGCGGCCCAGCCCTACTGGGTCTTCCACCCGTTCGGCGTGGAGCAGAAGCGGGCCGACACGCTGCGCCGGGCCGCCGCCGCGGCCGCCGCGATCGAGCGCTGCACGACCGCCGCCGAGGCCACGACCCGGATGCGGTCGATCACCGGGATCGGCGTCTGGACGGCGGCCGAGGTGGTCCGGATCGCGTACGGCGACGCGGACGCGGTCAGCGTCGGCGACTTCCACATCCCCAACACGGTCGCCTGGAGCCTCGCGGGTGAGGCCCGCGGCACCGACGCCCGGATGCTCGAGCTGCTCGAACCGTTCCGCGGCCACCGCGGCCGGGTCTGCATGCTGATGGAGGCCAGCGGGCTGATGGCCCCCAAGTTCGGCCCGAGGATGCCGATCCGCTCGTTCGCCAGGTTCTAGCGGACCAGGCGTTTCAGCGCCCGCGCGCACCAGACCGCGTACGCCCGCTGGAAGAGCTTCGCTCCTGGCCCCGCCGCCTTCATCAGCCGGCCGGCCGGCACGCTGAACGCGGTCACCTCGAACCAGGTGGTGCCGTCGGCGTCCTGGGTGACCACGAACGCCTCCTCGCCGCGGGCGGGATGCCCCGGCAGCGTGCCGTAGGCCCAGCCGGCGCGGCCCGGCTCGTCGGCGACCCAGACGATCCGGCAGGGCGCGCGCAGCGGCCCGATGTGCATCGTCACGTCGACGCCCGGCGCGGCCCGCTCCGAAGCCGTCTCGACCCGGATCCCGGCGGCCCGGTGCATCCGCCAGGTCAGCACCGCCCGCGCGGCGACCGCGAACACGTCGTGCCCGATCGCGGTGCGGTAGCGCAGGTGCCCGTACCCGGCGGGCAGGGGTCCGGTCTCGGTCGCGCCCACTTCGGCGTACGTGTAAGCGGTCATCGCGGAATCTCCGTCCGTCGCCAGGCGAGCAGCGCGCACAACGCGAAACCGACCGCGTTGAGCAGCCCGTGCGTCGCCACCATCCAGGGGATCGACAGGTGCGGCACCGGGAACACGTGCCCGGCCGCCCAGTCGAGGGCCAGCAGCATGGTGACCACCAGCATGCCGGACGAGATCGTGAACAGCACGCGGACCCGGCGCGGTGCGGTCGTCCGGATCCGGGTGACGGTCAGCCCGGCGACGAGCCACATGCCGAGGGTCAGCAGGCCGGCGCCGACGAGTTCGACCTCGTCGCTGAGGAAGTAGCCGACCAGCACGGTGCCGGTGCCGGCGGGGACGCACCAGGCGGCCGCGCGGCCGAGCATCGAGTCGCCGGTCGCGCGGCAGACGAGGGCGGCGACCACGGCCGCGACGAGGCCGGCGTAGTGCAGGTGCGGCACGGTGAGCGCGAGCGTCTCCAGCGGAAAGCCGAGGAGCCGGTGCCCGGCCCGCTCCGCGACGAGGGCGGACGCGGCGACGACGGGCGCGGCCAGCCCGGTCGCCACGGCGACGTCGGCGGCGGCGAACCGGCGCAGCCCGCGCACGGCGCCGGCGGCGAGGACGACCGTCAGGGCGAGGTAGGGGACGGCGAGCAGGGCGGCGCCGGTGCCGCGCGGCAGCCAGAGGGCGACGGCGGCGGGCAGGGCGACCCACGGCCAGACCCGCCGGACGGCGACGGGCGCGCCGACCAGACGCAACGCCAGCGGCACCAGCACGAGCATGGCGAGCGCGTCGACGAGGTTCAGCAGCACGACCACGAGATCATTTGAACACGTTCAAAGTGCCGTGGTCGATGTGACGTGCCCCATGCGCCCGCCGGCCGGGCGCGGGTCGGCCCCTGATCGGGACCGACCCGGCCGGCGATCAGTAGAAGCTGCGGCAGGGAGTGGTGACGAAGTCTCCGGACAACACCGGGAACGCCAGGTGGTCAGCGGTCTGCGGCCCGTAGATCCCGTCGGCGGAGATGCCCTCGCGCCGCTGAGCCCGGATGAGGGCGGCCTTGGTGAGTGCGCCGAAGTCCCGGTCCTGGGTCAGCTTCTCGCCGTAGCACATGTTCAGGGCCTGCTGGAGCCCCCAGATCGCGCTGCCGGTGCCGGCCGGGGTGGGCCCGTCACCCTGCCGCAACTGGCAGCCCCGGACCCAGACGCCGCTCGAGTTGCGGTAGACCGGCACGGACAGGTCCTTGTTCCACTTGGAGGACCACCAGTAGCCGTGCAGGTTGCACGTGGCCGGCGCGGCCGACGCGGGCCCGGCGACACCGAGCACCCCACCCGCGGCGAGCGCCACGACGGCACTGACAACGGCCAACCCCCTGCGAATTCTGCTGTTCACGCTTGTTCCCCCTCCACCGGCACCCCGTCCAGGACCCACCGGCAGTAGACAGCGGT
This sequence comes from Asanoa siamensis, assembly GCF_016862555.1. GTDB lineage: Bacteria > Actinomycetota > Actinomycetes > Mycobacteriales > Micromonosporaceae > Asanoa > Asanoa siamensis. The sequence continues at coordinate 47,579 of NZ_BONE01000035.1, forward strand.
AAATATTCGCAGAGGTTAGCGAACGGTCCACAGTGCCCACTCCCGAGGTCACCGAGTCCCGCGCTCCCGCATGTCGGGACGGCGGCACGGTGTGGACGGCCCGCATGGTGGGCGCCGCTGCACTGGCCCGATGAAGATCGATATCCGACCGGCCCGCGACGGCGATGCCGGCGAGGCGTGGACCGTGCAGCGGGCCGCGTTTCTCTCCGAAGCCCAGCGCTACGACGACCCGCATCTGCCCGTGCTCACCGAGACCCTGGCCGAGTTGGCGGCGGTCATCGGCGGGCCCACGACCGTCCTGGTCGGGCGCGACCCGAACGGGCGCATGGTCGTCGTCGGGCGGGGGCGGGTCGACGAGGACGACACCTGCCACATCGGCCGCCTAGCCGTCGTGCCGGATCTTCGCGGGCGCGGGCTCGGCCGGCTGATGCTCGGGGCCGTCGAGGCCGCCCACCCGCGGGCCGAACGGTTCGAGTTGTTCACCGGCGCCGAGAGTCACGACAACATCCGGCTCTACGAGCGCAACGGCTACGCGATCATCGCCAGGCGGCGGCTCGCGCGTGGGCCCGGCCTCGTTTACCTCGCCAAAGCCGGCGTGCGCTAGCGTCGGATCATGTCGGAGCCGGTCGACCCTCGTGCCCGGCGGCTGTTCGATACCGGGCCCACCGGGCCCGGGGATCTGGCCGCCAGCCCCTTTCGCGCCGATCGCGACCGGATCGTCACCTCGCCCTTCTTCGCCCGGCTCGGTGGGGTCACCCAGGTGATCAGCCCGGGCGGCTCCGGGCTGCTCGTGCACAACCGGCTCACCCACAGCCTCAAGGTCGCCCAGGTCGCCCGGGCCATCGCCGAGCGACTCACCGCCGACCCCGCCAACCGGAACCTGCTCGACAAGCTCGGTGGCTGCGATCCCGACGTCGTCGAGGCCGCCGCGCTCGCCCACGACCTGGGCCACCCGCCGTTCGGGCACCTCGGCGAGGCCGTGCTCGACCGGCTGGCCCGGGAGCGGCTCGGGCTCCCCGACGGGTTCGAGGGCAACGCCCAGTCGTACCGCATCGTGACCAGCACCGAGATCCGTGGCGCCGCGACCATCGGGCTCAACCTGACCGCCGCGGTCCGTGCGGCGATCGTCAAGTACCCGTGGACCCGGCTCGGCTACCCCGACCCGCACCCGCGGCGCATGTCGCCTCCCCCGCGCGGTGCGTCCGCGCCGAGTTGGGCGCCCGAGAGCGGTTCGGCCAAGTTCGGGGCCTACACCACCGAGGTCGACGACCTGCGGCAGGCCCGCGCACCGTTCGCCGGGAAGATCCCCGACTGGCAGCAGACCGTCGAGGCGTCCATCATGGACACCGCCGACGACATCGCGTACGCCATCCACGACGTCGAGGACTTCCACCGCGTCGGCGTGCTCCAGCAGGGCACCGTCGCGGCCGAGCTGATCGGCTGGCAGCGCGAGGCCAAGCGGCTCGGTGGGCTCTCCGACGCCGCGCTGGACGGGAGCAGCCGGCAGGCCGGTGCCGCGATCGAGAAGCTGCGCCGCCGGCTGCACCGCCGCGACCGCTGGGTCACCGACGACGAGGCGTTCGCGGAGGCCGTCGAGCAGGTCCGGCACGACCTCGTCGACGGGCTGCTGGCCGACCAGTTCGACGGCTCCGTCGCGGCGGAGCAATATGTCGCCCGGTTCTCCGGGCGGTGGACCCGCCGCCTCGTCGACGCGATCCGGCTCACCGACAGCCCGGCGGTCCGCTCCGGCCACGTGTTGCTCGACCGGCCGCAGTGGCACGAGGTGCAGGTGCTCAAGCTGATCCACCACCGCTTCGTGCTGGACCGGCCCGACCTGGCCCTGCACCAGCGCGGCCAGGCTCGGCTGCTGGGCACCCTGGTCGAGGCCCTGCTGGCCTGGATCGTCGACCCGGCCGAGGAGGCCCGGCTGCCGCAGCGCCTGCACGACCTGGTCGAGCTCGCCGAGGCCGAGTTGCCGCCCGGCACGCCGGACCGTGCGGCCCGGGCGCGCGGGCGGGCGATCGTCGACTTCGTCGCCGCGCTGACCGACCAGCAGGCGGTCGCGCTCCTCGACGCGCTGTCGGGTCGGTCGGGTCAGCTCTGGACCGATGCGTTCGTACTCTGAGACAGTGCCCGAATGGATCTGACCGATACGCCGACGAACGTCACGATCCTGTGCGCCGTGGCCATGGTGGTCGGCGTGTTCGGCGTGGTCATCCCGTTCCTGCCCGGGCTGCTGCTGTGCTGGACGTCCGCCGTCGCCTGGGCGATCTTCGCGGGTGAGGGCGCGACCCGCTGGGGCCTGCTCGCGCTCGTCACCCTCATCGCGGCGGTCGGCATCTTCGTCAAGTACGCCTGGCCGGGCCGCAACCTGAAACGCAGCGGCGTACCCAACCGGACCCTGCTCCTCGGCGGCGTCCTCGCGATCGTCGGCTTCTTCCTGATCCCCGTCGTCGGCCTCGTCATCGGTTTCGTCGCCGGCGTCTGGCTCGCGGAGATCGCCCGCCTCGGCGACAGCAAGCTGGCCTGGCCGTCGACGAAGCACGCGATCAAGGCGGCCGGCCTGGCGATGCTCGTCGAGTTGGGGGCGGCGCTGTTCATCGCGATCACCTGGGTGGCGGCCGTCGTGGTGAGCTGAAAGCGGCGGCTGGGACTTCTTTCGATACGCGCGTCTGGAAGACTCTGTGAGATGGACCTGCCGATCAACCCGCCGGTCGAGCCGATGCTCGCCAAGAGCGTGCCGGCGATCCCCGAGGCCGAGGGCATGAGCTACGAGCCCAAATGGGACGGGTTCCGGTGCATCGTGTTCCGCGACGGCGACGAGGTCGAGCTGGCCAGCCGGGGCGGCAAGACCCTGACCCGCTACTTCCCCGAGGTCGTCGAGCAGGCGAAGGCGCAGCTACCCGAGCGGTGCGCGGTCGACGGCGAGATCGTGGTCATCCACCGGGCGCAGGGGCAGCAGCCCAAGCTCGAGTGGGACTGGCTGACGCAGCGCATCCACCCGGCCGCGTCGCGGGTCAAGCTGCTGGCACAGGAGACGCCGGCCGACTTCGTGGCCTTCGACCTGCTGGCGCTCGGTGACGAGGCGCTGGTCGACCAGCCCTACGCGACCCGCCGGGCCAGGCTCGAGCAGGCGCTGGCCGGGGTCAAGTCGCCGGTGCACGTCACGCCGACCACGCACGACATCGAGACCGCGCGGCGCTGGTTCGAGATCTTCGAGGGCGCCGGGCTCGACGGGCTGATCGCCAAGCCGGCCGACATCGCGTACGAGCCCAACAAGCGGTTGATGTTCAAGATCAAGCACGCGCGTACGGCCGACGCCGTGGTCGCCGGTTTCCGCTGGCACAAATCGGGCCCCGTGGTCGGCTCGCTGCTACTCGGCCTCTACGACGAGGAGGGCGTGCTGCACCACGTCGGCGTCTCGTCGTCCTTCAGCATGGCCCGCCGTGCGGAGCTCCTCGACGAGCTCGCCGACCACCGCGAGCCGGCCGAGCACCCGTGGATCGACGCCGACAGCGACGAGCAGCAGGTCGGCCCGACGAGCGCGACCGGCCAGCGCCGCCCCGGCGGGGTGAGCCGGTGGACGGGCGGGAAAAACCTGGCATGGGAGCCGCTGCGCCCCGACCTGGTGGTCGAGGTCGGCTACGACGCGATGGAGGGCGACCGCTTCCGGCACACCGCCCAGTTCGTCCGCTGGCGCCCCGACCGCGACCCGCGCTCGTGCGGCTACGACCAGCTCGACCGTCCTGTCCGCTTCGACGTCGACCAGGTGCTGGGTGGCGACCCGGCCGCCGGCACGGGAGTTTAACGAAGTGCGCCTCCGTCTGATCGCCCTCGGCCTCCTCGCCGGCCTGCTCGTGCTGGCCGGCTGCACCGTGCCGGTCGTCGCGCCCAACTCGGGCAACAACGTGCCGCCCGCCGGCCAGCCCGCGCCGGCCGCGTCCGGCCAGCCCGACTGGCGCAACTGCGACAGCATCCCCAACCAGCTGATCGGCCGCGGCGCGCGCGGGATGAGCTACGACTGCGCCACGATCAAGGTGCCGCAGGACTGGGCCGATGCCGGCAACGGGCAGACGTTCGACATCGCGCTGATCCGGGTGCGCTCCGACAAGCAGCACGACCGGATCGGCTCGCTGCTGGTCAACCCCGGCGGCCCTGGCGCCTCCGGCGTCAACCTGGCCGTCTACCTCTCGTTCGGCTCGGCGTTCCAGGGCATCCCGGAAGAGGTGACCGACCGGTTCGACATCGTGGGCTTCGACCCGCGTGGTGTCGCCCGGTCCAGCCCGGTCGAGTGCATCAGCGACGCGCGACTCGACGAGAGCTTCGGCTACGTGCCCGACCCGGAGACGCAAGCACAGTTCGACGGCCTGGTCGACCTCAACAAGAGCATCGGCCGCGACTGCGGCGCGAAATACGGCGACAAGCTCAAGCTCTTCTCGACCGTGCAGACCGCCCGCGACATGGACGCGATCCGCGCCGCGGTGGGCGACCAGAAGATGACCTACCTGGGTTACTCCTACGGCACGCTGCTCGGCGCGACGTACGCCCAGCTCTATCCGCAGAACGTGCGGGCGCTCGTGCTCGACGGCGCGGTCGACCCGAAGCAGAACTTCGTCGCCGGCTCGGAGAGCCAGGCGAAAGGCTTCGCGCTGGCCTTCGACAACTTCGCGAAGTGGTGCACGGCGACACCCGACAAGTGCCCGATCGCGCCCGACGCGAAGGCGGCGGTGAACGCGGCCATCGACAAGGCCGAGGTCTCCCCCGTCACCGGCGCGGGCGGCCGCGAGGCGACCTCGGGCTGGGTGTTCTACGCGGTGATCTCGTCGCTCTACACCCAATCGGGCTGGCAGGCGCTGGCCAGCGCGATCAAGTCGCTGGAGGGCGGCAACCCGGCCCAGGTGTTCCAGCTCGCCGACAGCTACGCGGAGCGCGAGCCCGACGGCACCTACTCCAACCTGTTCGACGCCAACATCGCCGTCAACTGCGCCGACCAGGCGACGCTGCCCGACGCCGCGCAGATCCGCGCGCTGCAGGGCCAGTGGCGCACGCAGATCCCGCTGTTCGGGGCGCCGCTAGCCGTCGGCATGCTGCCGTGCGCCGAGTGGCCGGGCGGGCACGACCCCTACCCGACCGGTCCGGCGACCGGCTCGGCGCCGATCCTGGTGGTGGGCACGACCGGTGACCCGGCGACGCCGTACGCGCAGGCACCCGCCCTGGCCACCATGCTCGGCGTCGGACGGCTGTTGACCTGGGAGGGTGAGGGCCACACCGCCTACCCGCAGACCGGGTGCATCACCGAGGCGGTCGACGCCTACATCCTCAATCAGACGCTTCCGCCCGAGGGGAAGCGCTGCCCGGCGCAATAGGGGCGTCCCGGGCGGCCATCTCCTCCAGCATCCGGCGCACGGCGCGCAGGTTGTGCTTGAGCTCCTCCTGCTCGTCGTGCCGGAACGCGTCGGTGTCGACGATCAGCCTGCTGGCGAAGTGCGCCGTGATCAGCGGGATCACCAGCAGCACCATCGTGGAGATGAGCACGACCGCGATGGCGCGGGCCTGCCAGGTGTCCGGCGAGATGTCGCCGTACCCCACGGTCGACGCGGTGACCACCGCCCACCAGAGCGAGTCGCCGACGTCGACCTTCTCGAAGATGCTGTAGAGCGCCGCGGCGATCACGATCATCAGGGCGTACGACAGCATCAGCGTCCGCGGCGAGTTGGCGAAGTAGACCAGTCCGCGGTAGATCGCCTTGAACGGCAGCAGCAAGGCCTTCATGAGGGGTCATCATGCACCCGCCGCGCCATGTGCGAGGCTGCTCCGCGTGACTGACGTGATCTTTCGTTCCGCTTTGCGGGCCGATGTCCCGGCGATTGTCGCTCTTCTGGCAGACGATCCGATCGGTGCCGGACGCGAGACGGTCGCCGAGGAGGTCGACGCGGCCTACTGGCAGGCGTTCGACGCCCTCGACGGCGACCCGCGCAACACGGTCGTCGTCGCCGAGAGCGCCGGAGAGATCGTGGGCACGATGCAGCTCATCCTGATCCCGTCCCTCACCCGCCGCGGCGCGCAGCGCCTGGAGATCGAGGGCGTCCGCGTCGCCGCCGCGCACCGCGGGGCCGGCCTGGGCCGCCGCATGATCGAGTGGGCGGTCGCCGAGGCCCGCGCGGCCGGCTGCACGCTGGTGCAGCTCACCACCGACAAGCGCCGCACCGACGCACGCCGGTTCTACGAGTCGCTCGGCTTCGCCGCGACCCACGAGGGCATGAAGCTGACCCTCTAATCGGTCGTCCAGTTGGCCGGGTTCTTCTTGCTCGGCTGCACGCGCGGCGGCTCGCCCGGCATCTTCGGGTGGTCGGGCGGATAGGGCATGTCGCCGCCGCGGCCCTCGCGCTCGTCGGCCGCCGACCACTCCAACAGCGGCGTGATGTCGAACGGGTGGTCGTCGATCCCCGCGTGCGGGTCGCCGATCTCCGCGAACCGCTTGGGCAGCGTACGCAGGTCGAAGTCGTCGGGCTCGACGTCGGGCAGCTCGGCCCAGGTCAGCGGGGTCGAGGCGGTGGCCCGGGCGTTGGCCCGCAGCGAGTACGCGCAGGCGATCGTGCGGTCCCGGGCCATCTGGTTGAAGTCGACGAACACCCGCTCGCCCCGCTCCTCCTTCCACCAGCTCGTGGTGACGAGGTCGGGCCGGCGCCGCTCCAGCGCCCGGGCCAGCGCGATCGTCGCCCGGCGCACCTCGACGAACGTCCACCGTGGCTGGATCCGCAGGTAGACGTGCACGCCGCGGCCGCCGGAGGTCTTGGGCCAGCCGGTCGCGCCGATCTCCTCGAGGACCGCCCGCAGCTCGCCGGCCGCCTCGGCCGCGTCACCGAAGTCGGTGCCGGGCTGCGGGTCGAGGTCGATCCGCAGCTCGTCGGGGTGGTCGGCGTCGGCGTCCCGCACGGGCCAGGCGTGGAAGACGACCGTGTTCATCTGCGCGGCCCAGGCGACGTGGGCGAGGTCGATCGGGCAGAGCTCGGTCGCCTTGCGCCCGCTCGGGAAGGTGATCTCGGCGCCGTTGAGCCAGTCGGGCGTGCCGCGGGCCGGCAGCCGCTTCTGGTAGAACGCCTCGCCGTCGATCCCGTCCGGGAACCGCTGGAGCGTGGTGGGCCGGTGGTCGAGCGCCCGCATGATGCCGTCACCGACGGCCAGGTAGTAGTCGAACACGTCCTGCTTGGTGTAGCCGGCCCGCGGAAAGATCACGCGGTCCGGGCTGCTGAGTCGCACGGCGCGCCCAGCGACCTCGACCTCGAGCGCGGCGGCCTTCTTCGACGGCATGCCGTCGACCCTATGCCGTCCGACCGGACCGCACCGGCCCCCGCACCCGGACGCTTTGCTCTGCACCCAGATACGCACCGCAGGTCAGCGGGGGTGGTGCGGATATGGGTGCAGAGCAAAGCACTGGAAACAGCGAGGCCCCCTCGCTCGCGCGTCGACGGAGCGAGGGGGCCTGATCGCGGTCAGGACGGGCGCGGCCCGCGGCGGTGACGGCCGACGTAGCGGCCCGAGCGGACGCCGACGAGTTGCATCGCGGCGCCGCCCGCGGTGAGCACGCCGCCGATGCCGGCGATCGAGCCGACCGGCAGGCCGGTCTTCGGGAGCTCGGGCTGCGCGGCCGGCGGCACGGCCGGCCGCGGCTTCGGCGCCGGCTTGTCCGGGTCGGTCGGCGGTGGCGGTTCCTCGTCCCGCGGTGGGGGCGGCTGCTCCTCGTCGTCGTCGCCGCAGGAGGCCGCCGCGCCGCCGAGCACGGCGAGGCTGTTGCCGCAGACGTTCACGGGCACCTGGATCGGCACGACCACCTGGGTGCCGTTGAGGATCCCGGCGTTGCCGCCGCTGGCGATGTGCGAGACGCCGCTGCCGAACTTCGCCGCCGCCGGCAGGTCCGACGGGCCCTTCGATCGGGCGCCCTCGTCCTCGGCCGGCGCCGCACCGTCGGCGGCCGGTCCGTCGGCGACCGCGGCGAGCACCCGGTCGGCGGCGTCGCCCGCCTGGTCGGCGGCCTGCTGCGCCCGGCCGGTGGCGGCCGCGGCCGCGTCGCCCGTGTCGCCGGGTCCTGCGCCGCCGCCCAGGGCCGCGGCACTGGCCGCCTGGCCGCTGAGAGCGAGCGCGCCGGCCACGACCGCGAGGCCGGCGGCCGGCAGGGCAGCGCTGGCCAACCGTCGTTTGATGGTCATCGTCCTGTTCCTGTCGTCCGGGGAATTCGTGCCGAAAGGAGCATTTGGGGGAGCGTACGGCGCAATGTCCGAAAACGCCCAAGCGGCCGGGTGCGGATCACCCGGCCAGGGTCAGCCGTACCGGTGGGTCTCCCAGAGCAACCGGATCCGGAACTGCTTGCGCTCGAACTCCGGGTCGCGCCCGAGCAGGTGCCCGTCGTACGGCGCCCGGAGCCGGACGATCGAGCCGTCCACCAGCGGCAGCGCGACCACCGTGCGGCGGCCGCGGCGCTCCATCCGCACCTCGACCACCCGGTGCCACGGCGCCGAGGCGTTCAGCGAGCCGGGCACCGCCCACACCCCGACGGCGTCGAGGTCGACGCCGACCCGGTGGCGCAGCAGCACCGCGAGCAGGCCGCCGGCGGGCACGGGCAGCACCAGCACCCACCAGATCTCCGCCGGCACCGTGCGGTGCGGCTCGACCCCGGTCAGCCAGTGCGCCACCACCGGTGCGAGCAGCGCCGACAGGCCGGTCAGCGCGAGCGCGCCGGTGACCAGCAGGCCCACCCACATGCCCCGCCCCAGCGCCTGCCGCCAGGTCGGCCGGAAGCACAGCGGGTCGCCGGGGAGGTGCTCCGTCTGACCGCTGGCCGCTCGGGCCGGGGTACGCATGCACTCCTCAACGACGAGGTCACACCTTGGTAATCGGCTCTTTCGGGAGAGGGGTCGTACGGTTGACGCATGGCACCCGACAAGCCCTCCCCCGTGGCCGAAATCCCCACTGACGAGCTGCCCAGGACCGAGGAGGAGTGGCGCGTCCGGCTCAACCCGGAGGAGTTCCGCGTGCTGCGCCAGCACGGCACCGAGCGGGCGTTCACCGGTGAATACACCGACACGAAGACGCCGGGCACCTACGTGTGCCGGGCCTGCGGCGCGGCGCTGTTCGAGAGCGGCACGAAGTTCGACTCGCACTGCGGGTGGCCGTCGTTCGACGAGGCGATCCCCGGCGCGATCCGCTACATCGAGGACCGGTCGCTCGGCATGGTCCGCGTCGAGGTGCGGTGCGCGCACTGCGACTCCCACCTCGGCCACCGCTTCGACGGCGAGGGGTTCACCCCCAAGGACGCCCGCTACTGCATCAACTCGGTGAGCATGCGGCTCATCCCCGCCGCGTAACGACCGCGGCGATCGTCAGCTCGACGGGGTCGAGGGCGCGTTCGCCGTCCTCGATCGACCAGAGCGCGTTCTGCAGCGTACGGCCGACCGTCCAGGCGGCGGCCCGCTGCCGGTCGAGGCCCATCACCTCGGTCATGAGGTCGAACCGGCGCCGGACCCTGCGTTCCGGCGCCGCGGTGTCCCACCGGTTCCACAGCGCGGGCCACAGCTCGAAGCCGGGGTCACCGGCCAGCGGCTTGGGGTCGATCGCCAGCCACGGCTCGCGGTCCGCGGCGAGCACGTTCTCGTAGTGCAGGTCCCAGTGCAGCAGCCGGTCGCCGGCGTCGCCCGCCACCTCGGCGAGCATCGCCGCCCACCGGCGCAGCACCGCGCCCTCGGCCGGATCGGCGAGCCGCGCCGCCGCGCCGGGGGTGTCCTCGATCATCAGGGCGGCCTTGTCGGCCAGCCGCGGGATCTCCGGCGGCGCGGTGTGCGCGTTCAGGCGGTTGAGCAGCAGGGCGATCACCCGTACGGCCGCCTCGTCGTCGTCGACGGAGCGCAGGTCGCGGTCGGGGTCGAGGCGCTCGATCAGCAGCGTCCAGGTCTCCGGGTCCTCGCGGAGCAGCCGCGCGGCCCCGTCACCGTGCCAGGTGCGCAGCGCGAGACCCTCGCCGGGATGGTCGGGGTCGGTGTCCTGGAGCTTGAGCACCGCGCGGGTGCCGTCGGCGGTGATAACCGGGAGCACGAGGCCTGCCACACCGCTGCGGGTCGGGCCGTCGCGCCGCAACCGCCAGCGGTCGAGGAACTCCGCCGCCGTGCGGGCGACGCCGTCCACCCAGGCCCGGCCCGCGTCGCCGCGGAACCGGACCTGGGCGGCTACGAGAGCCGGGGGTACGACGATCTCATCGGCGGTCATCCGAAGAGGTTAATGCCGGGGTGACCGATGTGGTTCAGCGCCGGTCGAGCACGATCCGGCCGCCCTGCCCGTCGATCCGGTCGGCCTGCTCGTCGTCGAGCCAGACGCCACCGGTGGCGAGGTAACGGAACGTGTACTCGCCCGGGTCGAGCGTGAGCGTCACCGTGCGGGTGCCGTCCCGCCGCGGCTGGAGCTCGTGCCGGCCGGGCTCCCAGTCGTTGAAGCACCCCACGACGCTGACCTGCCCGACCGGGGCGTCTTTGGGCAGGGAGAACGTCACGCGGGTCTTGCTGCCGAACAACTTGCTTCTCTTGATCATGTCGGCTCCTCCCGGTAAGGACACAACCTCATGGAGCTTCCCTGGCGGAACCGTGACATGGCCGGACGACACACCGGGCGTAACGGGCTGTTCATGAGACGCGAATTCCGCTCAGATCGGGCGTTCCGGTTGCAGGCCCCCATATCTCCGGGTAAGGCTGCGGGTAAGCGATTGGGGGCGGACACCATGGCGGTGTGTGAGACCTGCGGCAACGACTACTGGCTTTCCTTCGAGATCAGCACGGTCAGCGGCGACCGGCACGTCTTCGACTCGTTCGAATGCGCCATCCAGCGGCTCGCGCCGATCTGCGAGCACTGCGGCGTCAAGATCGTCGGGCACGGCGTCGAGGTGGGTGGCCGATTCTTCTGCTGCGCCCACTGCTCCCGCGTGTCCGCGGGCGCCGACGGCGCGAAGATCACCGACACGGTGGGCGCGCACCCGGGCTAACTATGCTCGGGAGCCATGCGGCCGGAGACTGACGAGCTACGGGTGGCGTCCTTCGCCGATCTCGACACGACCACGCTGTACCGCCTGCTCGAACTGCGGTGCGCCGTGTTCGTCGTCGAGCAGGAGTCGCCGTACCTCGACGTGGACGGGCGTGACCTCGAACCGGCGACCCGGCACGTCTGGGTCGCCCGCGCCGGCCTGCCCGTCGGCTACCTGCGGGTGCTCGCCGAGCCGGACGGCGTGATGCGGGTCGGCCGGGTGGTGGTCGGCAAGGAGGCCCGCGGCGCCGGCGTGGCGGGGCGGCTGATGGACACGGCTCTGGAGATCGTCGGCGCCCGGCCGTCGGTGCTCGACGCCCAGAGCCACCTGGCGGGCTTCTACGGCCGCTACGGCTACGCGATCAGCGGCGCGGGGTTCGTCGAGGACGGCATCCCGCACGTGCCGATGGCGCGGGCGGCATAACGTTGCGATCATGACCACCCCGACGTTGTACGAGTGGGCCGGTGGCCGACCCGCGATCGCTGCGATGATCAACGCGTTCTACGACCGGGTCGAGCGGGACGACCTGCTCAGCCCGTTCTTCCCGGGCGGCGTGACGCGGGCGCACCGCGAGCACGTGACCACCTGGTGGTCGGAGGTCTTCGGCGGGCCGTCCGACTACACCGAGCAGCTCGGCGGCTACGAGAACATGCTCGCGCACCACCGGAACCTGGGCATCACACCCGAGCACCGCTACCGGTTCGCGTCGCTGATGAGCCTCGCCGCCGACGACGCCGCGCTGCCGGCCGACCCGGAGTTCCGGGCGGCGCTGGTCGGCTATCTCGAGTGGGGCACCCGGATCGCGATGGCCAACTCGCAACCGGGCGCGACCCCCGTCGAGCACGCCCCGGTGCCGCACTGGGGCTGGGGCGTCGCGCCTCCCTATCAGCCCTGACAGGCCTTACGGCAGGGCCTCGACCAGCTCCGCCACGCTGCGCCGGCGGCCCGTGTAGAACGGGACCTCCTCGCGGACGTGCCGGCGCGCCCGCGACGCCCGCAGCTCGCGCATCAGGTCGACGATCCGGTGCAGCTCGTCGGCCTCGAAGGCGAGGATCCACTCGTAGTCGCCGAGCGCGAACGACGCGACAGTGTTGGCCCGCACGTCCGGGAAGCCGCGCGCCTGCCGGCCGTGCTCGGCGAGCATGTCGCGGCGCTCCTCGTCGGGCAGCAGGTACCACTCGTAGGAGCGCACGAACGGATAAACGCAGACGTACGCGCGGGCGTCCTCGCCCGCCAGGAACGCCGGCAGGTGGCTCTTGTTGAACTCGGCGGGCCGGTGCAGCGCCATCTGCGACCAGACCGGCGTCAGGTGCCGGCCGAGGCCGGTGCGCCGGAACCGGGCGTACGCCTCCTGCAACGCGTCGCTTCCCGCGGCGTGCCACCAGATCAGCACGTCGGCGTCGGCGCGCAGGCCCGAGACGTCGTAGGTGCCGCGGACGATCACGTCCTTGGCCAGCAGCTCGGCGAACAGGCCGTCGACCTCGGCCGCCAGCTCGGTGCGGGCCGCTCGCAGCGGCTCGGAGACCCGGAACACCGACCACATGGTGTAGCGGATGGTGTCGTTGAGCTCCCGGATCCGGGCGGCGTTGGTCTGGTCCGTCATGCGAACAATCCTCTCAGGCGGTCTGTGCGCGATCCCGCAGGGCGGCGAGCACGGCGTCGGCGGCGGCCTCACCCGAGCGTACGCAGATCGGGATGCCGACCCCGTCGTAGCCGGCGCCCGCCAGCGCGACCGTCGGCGCTCCCCGGCGCAGCGCGGCCCGGGCCGTGGCGACCCGGTCGAGGTGGCCGGGCGCGTACTGCGGCAGCGCCCCGCCCCAGCGCTGCACCCTGGTCTCCACCGGCCTGGGCAGGCTGTGGTCGACCAGGTTGGACAGTTCCCTGTGGACGATGCCGACCAGCTCGGCGTCGTCGCGCTGCAGCACGTGCTCGTCGCCGTAGCGCCCGACCGACGCGCGCACCAGCGCGACGCCGTCCGCCCGCGCCTGGTGGGCCCACTTGGTGGAGAAGAAGGTGGCGGCCTTGATCGCAGTGCCGTTCTCGGCCGGCACCAGGAAGCCCGACAGCGCCGGCAGCTCGGGCCGGGGCAGGGCGAGCGTCACCAGCGCCACGCTGGCGTAGTCGAGCGCGCCGACACCGGTCGCGGCGGTCGGGTCGACGCCGGCGAGCAGGCGCGCCGCCGGGCGGGCGGGCACGGCCAGCACCACGGCGTCGACGGTCAGGTGCTCGGGGTCGCGGGTCGGCCCGACCGTCAGCCGCCAGCCCGCGGGCGCGGGGGCCAGCGCGCGGACCGTGGCGCCCAGCCGGATCTCGGCGCCGCCGGCGGCGGCCGTGGCCGCGACGAGCCGGCTCACGCCGCCGCGCACGGTGGCGAAGACGGCGCCGCCCGGCACCCGGGGGAACGCGGCCTGGGCCGCCTTCACGGCGCCTGTGAGCGTGCCCTCGACCCGCGCCTGCCGCGCCAGCGCCGGCATGGTGGCGGCCAGGGAGAGCGTGTCCGCGCGCCCCGCGTAGACGCCGCCGAGCATCGGGTCGACCAGCCGGTCGACGACCTGGTCGCCGAGCCGGCGGCGGACCAGCTCGCCGACGGCGACGTCCTCGCCCTCGGCGAGCAGCGGGTGGCCCGCGTCCAGGTCGTGGTCGGGCTCGACGCGGGCGACCCCGGCGAGCGCGTCGACGTCGCCGGGCACGCCGGTCAGCGTGCCGCGCGGCATCGGCACCAGCTTGCCGTCGACCGCGAGCGCGGCCGCGCCGACCGCGGGGTTGACCAGGTCGTCGCCGAGCCCGACGCGGCGGGCCAGCGTGACCGCGGGCGAGTCCGCGCCGGTGGCGGCGTCGCGCACCAGGAACGCCTCGGCACCCAGCTCGACCGGCGACCCGGCCAGCTCGCCGGTGCGCAGCTTGCCGCCGAGCGCGGGGCCCTGCTCGAAGACGGTGACGTGGACGTCCGGCGCCGCGTCGTGGATCCGGAGCGCGGCGGACAGCCCCGCGATCCCGCCGCCGATCACCGCGACCCGCCACCCGTGCGCCATGGCGTCCACCCTATGGCGGACCGTTCGGCGCTCGGTCAGGCGGTGCGGCGGGCAGGGAGCGCCGTCACTCCCGGCGGGGGCAGGCCCGCGGTCGAGGCCAGCAGCGTCGACCAGGCCAGCAGGTGGGCGCCCAGATCCTCGTCGGTCGGGGTCCAGCTCGCCCGGATCTCGATGTCGGCGGCCGTGGGCGGGCCGGCGAGGTCGCCGAACCGGGTCGACATGGTCTGGGTGACCGTGCCGCCGATCGCCCGGTAGTGCGCGTCCTGCGCGTCCAGCGCGTCGGTGAGCCAGGTCCAGCCGACCGTCGGCAGCAGCGGGTCGGCGGCCATGTCGACGTCGACCTCGGCGGTCACATAGGTGACCAGCCGCATCGTGCCCTCCCAGGCCTCGTGGCCGGCCGGGTCGTGCAGCAGGATCAGCCGGCCGGTGGCCATCTCGTCGTCGTCGGGCCTGGTCACCGAGGCGCTCAGGGCGAACGTGAAGGGCGCGAGCCGCTGGGGTGCGCCGACCTCCTCGAGCACGATCTCGGCGCGGGGGGTCGCGGCGCGAAGGCTGGCGACGGCGTTCGCGAAGACGTCGGGAACCGCTGTCGGAGCCATGACCGCAGCCTATGCATTCCGTGGGGCGCGATGGGGGTAGGGCACGCCGGGCGCCCGGCCATGATCGGCTCGCCTGAACCGACATTGCCCCCGAAATGCGACAGTTAGCTCGCGGTGAGCTCGTGGACCAACGCGGTGACCCGGGTCAGCACCGTCGGGTCGGTCTCCGGAGGCACCCCGTGGCCAAGGTTGAAGATGTGCCCCGGCGCGGCCCGGCCCTGCTCGAGCACCCGGCGCACCTCGGCTTCGACGACCTCCCACGGCGCGAACAGCGTGGCCGGGTCGAGGTTGCCCTGCACGGCCTTGTCGGGGCCGATCCGGCCGGTGGCGACGTCGAGCGGGGTCCGCCAGTCGACCCCGACCACGTCGGCGCCCGCCTCGCCGATGGCGCCGAGCAGCTCACCGGTGCCGACGCCGAAGTGGATCCGGGGCACGCCCGCGTCGTCCAGGCCCCGCAGCACCTTCGCGGAGTGCGGGAGCACGAAGCGGCGGTAGTCGGCCTCGGACAGCGCGCCGATCCACGAGTCGAAGAGCTGGACCGCCGCGGCGCCGGCGCCGACCTGGACGCGCAGGAACGTCAGCGCGTTGTCGGCCAGCCGGTCGAGCAGGGCGTGCCACGTGTCCGGGTCGCCGTACATCAGCGCCTTGGTCTTGAGGTGGTTCCGCGACGGGCCGCCTTCGACGAGGTAGCTGGCCAGCGTGAACGGCGCGCCCGCGAAGCCGATCAGCGGGGTGTCGCCGAGCTCCGCGGTGGTCAGCCGGACAGCCTCGGCGACGTGGTCCACGTCGGTGGGCTCGAGGCGGCGCAGCCGGGCCACGTCCGCGGTGGTGCGGATCGGCTCCGCGACGACCGGGCCGGTGCCGGCCACGATGTCGACGTCGACCCCGGCGGCCGCGATGGGCACCACGATGTCGCTGAACAGGACCGCGGCGTCGACACCGTGCCGGCGTACCGGCTGCAGGGTGATCTCCGTGACCAGGTCCGGCCGGCGGATGGTGTCCAGCATGCCGATGCCCGCGCGCAGCTCCCGGTATTCGGGGAGCGAACGGCCGGCCTGCCGCATGAACCAGACGGGCGTGTGCGGCACGGCCTCGCCCCGGGCGGCGCGGACGAGGGCGGAGTCGGTGTGGGTCGTCGTCGTCATCGCCCCCATCGTGTCACGAGGCGATCTCCGCTCTCGCCGTGCCCGACGCCGTTCAGCAGATCTTGAAGTTGTCGCAGGCGACCTTGATCGGAACGGCCAGGCCGATGCCCTCCGCGTTCTCGGCCTTGGCCGTCGCGATGCCGACCACCTGCTTGGCCGAGTTGATCACCGGGCCGCCGGAGTTGCCCGGGTTGATGGGCGCGTCGAACTGGATCAGCGGGCCGTTGCTGTCCGGCAGCTCGCGGACCGCGCTCACGACGCCGGTGGTCACCGAGTCGCTCAGGCCCAGCGGGGCGCCGACGACCACGATCTGCTGGCCCGATTTGACGTCGCCCTTGGCGGTCACCAGGCCGTTGAGCTTGGTGTTCGACCGCAGGTGGGCCACGTCCCGGTCGCGGTTCACGGCGATGATCTGGGCCGCGTACCGCTTGCCGGACCGCTCCAGGAACACCTGCCGGCCACCGCCGTCGTAGACGTCCTCGACCACGTGGAAGTTGGTGATCAGGTTTGTCTTCCCCCCGCCGGCCGGCTTGCCGACCGCGAACGCGGTGCCGCTGACGTTGCCGGCGTCGACCCGCAGGACGCTGGGCAGCGCGGCGGTGGAGATCGCCTCCGGGTCGAAGGCCGCGCCGGCCCGCTGCTCGAGCTCGGTGGCCCGGCCGTCGAGCTCCTCGAGCTGGCCGGCGGTGCGGGTCTGCTGCTCGTCGCGGACGCGCTCGCTCGCGGTGAGCCGGTCGCCGAGCTGGTCGATGCGGACCGCCTGCCAGGCCGCGACCCCGGCCAGGAGCACGATCAGGCCGAGCGAGAGACCGAAGGCCCAGCCGCGCTTTTCACCTTTGCGGGTGTCCACCGGCGGAGGGCCGACCACTCCGGGGCCGAACGGCACGCCCGGTTCGAAGGGCACGACGGGCTCGAGCCGCGGAGCGGGGTGGGTCGGCACCGGCCGCGACGGCGCGGCGTCCATCGGCGCGCGCGGCGCCGGCGGTGCGAACTCGGATGGTGGCGGTGCGAACTCGGGTGGCGGCGGTGCCCACAGCGTCCCGTAGGCAGCGGGCGGCGGCTCGGCCGGACCTCGCGGCCCTGGTGGGGCATAGGGCGGGGCCGGCCGCTCGGACGGCCGGTAGATCGGCCCGTCCGCGGGAACGACCCGCTGTTGGGGTGCCGGCGGGTCGCCGTACCCGGGTGAAGTTTCGGGCCAGGTTGTGCGCTCGTCCCCGGCGGACATTGCCGCTCCCTCCCGTCGCACCGGACTGGGCCCCCGCGAGACCGTACCGCACCTCCCGACGCGCCGACCCGGCTGTCCGATGCGTGACGGCGCGCCTACTAGGGTTGGCAGGTGACCGACGAACCACCCCTGCGCCGTCGGGCCGCACGCCGAGCGGGGGACGAGTCGCCCACCTCCCCCGAAGCGGACGGCCCCTCCACCGGCTCCCCCGACGGCCCGGCGGCCTCCGCGCCCCTCGCGGACAGCCCCGCCGCGCAGCTGCTCACCGCGCCCCGGGAGGGCACTCCCGCGCCCGTGGAGTCGCCCGACGACCTGGCCGACGCCGTCGCCCGCTTCGCGGCCGGCACCGGCCCCGTGGCCATCGACGCCGAGCGCGCCTCCGGCTACCGCTACAGCCAACGGGCCTACCTGGTCCAGCTCCGCCGCGGCGGCTCCGGCACCGTGCTGATCGACCCGCTGCCGCTGGGCGACCTGCGCACGCTCGACGCCGCGATCGCCGACGCCGAGTGGGTGCTGCACGCGGCCAGCCAGGACCTGCCGTGCCTGAGCGACCTGGGCCTGCGTCCACGCCGGCTGTTCGACACCGAGCTGGCCGGCCGGCTGGCGGGCTTCGAACGCGTGGGCCTGGCGGCCCTGACGGAGCAGCTTCTCGGGTACGCCCTGGAGAAGCACCACTCGGCCGCCGACTGGTCGAGCCGCCCGCTGCCGGAGTCGTGGCTGAGCTACGCCGCCCTCGACGTGGAGCTGCTCGTCGACCTCCGCGACGCGCTGGCGGCCGAGCTGGTCGCCCAGGGCAAGCAGGACTGGGCGGCCGAGGAGTTCGCCGCGCTGGTGGCCTGGGGCGCCCAGCCGCCGCGCAGCCGCCCCGACCCGTGGCGCCGCACGTCCGGCATCCACCGCATCCGCGGGGCACGGGCGCAGGCGCGGGTCCGGGCGATCTGGTACGCCCGCGACGACATCGCCGCCCGCCGCGACTCGGCCCCCGGCCGGGTGCTGCCGGACTCGGCGATCATCGCGGCGGCCGAGATCGACCCGAAGGACGAGCGCACCCTGCTCACGCTGCCGGGCTTCGGCGGCCGCTCGGTGCGCCGGCTGGCCCGGGTCTGGCTCGACGCCCTCGACACGGCCCGCGGCCTGCCCGACGACGCGCTGCCGACCAACCCGCCGATCGACGGCCCGCCCCCGCCGCACCGCTGGGCGGAACGCGACCCGGTGGCGGCAGCCCGGCTGGCCCGCTGCCGCGAGGTGGTCACGACGACGGCGGGCGCCCACCGGCTGCCGCCCGAAAACCTGATCACCCCGGACTCGATCCGCCGCCTGGCCTGGACCCCGCCGGAAGATGTCACCCCGGAGACGGTCTCGGCCACGCTGCGCGGCTACGGCGCCCGCGCCTGGCAGGTCGGCCTGCTCTCGACCGACCTGGCCAACGCGCTGACCGACCCGAAGCCGGCCTGACGCCGGACCGACCGACCACCCGGGCTACTCGCCGAGTACGGCCGAGCGGTGGGTCGACCACTCGAGGGAGTGGCGGATGCCGTCCTCGACCGTGTAGTCGCAGGACCAGTCCAGGGCCGCCGCGGCCTTGTCGGTGCGGGTGTAGGAGCCGACCACGTCGCCCGGGCGGGACGGGGCCTCCGCCACCCGCAGGGGGCGGTCGGCGACCCGGCGGAAGGCGTCGACGAACTCGCGGACCGTCGTGCCCGTGCCCGAGCCCAGGTTCAGCACGTCGTAGCGACGGTCACCGCCCGCCGGCAGCACCTGGTCGAAACGGCGCAGGGCCTCGACGTGGGCGCGGGCCAGGTCCCAGACGTGGATGAAGTCGCGGATGCCGCTGCCGTCGCGGGTCGGCCAGTCGGTGCCCGTGATCTGGAACTCCTCGTCCTGCTCCAGCGCCGTGATCAGGCGGCCGAGCAGGTGGGTCGGCTTCGCGTGCTGCAGGCCCGTGCGCATCTTCGGGTCGGCGCCGATCGGGTTGAAGTAGCGCAGCGAGATGACCCGCAGGTCGTACGCGTTGGTGGCGTCCTCGAGGACCCACTCCATGACGGCCTTGGTCCGGGCGTACGGCGACTCGGGGCGCAGCGCCGACGACTCGTCGACGGTGAAGTCGGCGCCCGGCGCGTAGATCGAGGCCGACGACGAGAACAGGTAGCGCTCGCAGCCGTTGCGGGTCACGTGCGCGATCAGGTCGAGCGACTTGGCGACGTTCTCCCGGTAGTAGCGGAGCGGCGATGACACCGACTCCGGCACCACGATCAGCGCGGCGGCGTGCACGACAGCCGAGATGTCCGGGTGATCGGCGAAGATCCGGTCGATGAGAGCGCCGTCGGCGATGTCACCCTCGTAGAAGATCCGGTCGCGGACGTATTCCGCGCGGCCCGTCACCAGGCTGTCCAGGACGACCGGGGTGATCCCGGCGTCGAGGCACGCCGACGCGACCGTGCTGCCGATGAAACCCGCGCCACCCGCGATCAAGACCTTCATGGGCAGGACCCTACCAACCGCGTGCTTGTGTCCCACTCCACGCTCCGCGCGAGGTTACTCATGAGTAGCATACTGGTCAGTACCCCGTTCTGGAGGAGGCCCGACCCGTGCCCCGATCTGTCCGCGACGTCGTGTTCGTCGACGGCATTCGCACCCCGTTCGGAAAGGCGGGTGGCATGTACGCGCACACCCGCGCCGACGACCTCGTCATCCGCTGCATCCGCGAGCTGCTCCGCCGCAACCCGTCGCTGCCACCGGAAAGGGTGGAGGAGGTCGCGATCGCCGCGACCACCCAGATCGGCGACCAGGGCCTGACCATCGGCCGCACCGCCGCACTGCTGGCCGGCCTGCCCAAGACCGTGCCCGGCTTCGCCATCGACCGCATGTGCGCGGGCGCGATGACCGCGGTGACCACCGTCGCGGGCGGCATCGCGATGGGCGCCTACGACGTCGCGGTCGCCGGCGGCGTCGAGCACATGGGCCGCCACCCCATGGGCGAGGGCGTCGACCCCAACCCGCGCATCCTCGCCGAGAAGCTCGTCGACCCGTCCGCGCTGGTGATGGGCAAGACCGCCGAGAACCTGCACGACCGGCTGCCGGCGGTCACCAGGGAGCGTGCGGACGCGTTCGGCCTGGCGAGCCAGGTCAGGACGGCCAAGGCGTACGCGAACGGCAAGCTGCAGGACGACCTCGTGCCGGTGGCGATCCGCGACCCGGAGAACGGCTGGGGTCTGGCCACCGTGGACGAGGCGCCGCGCGACACCAGCCTGGCCAAGCTCGCCACGCTGAAGACCCCGTTCCGCCCGCACGGCCGGGTCACCGCCGGCAACTCGGCCGGCCTCAACGACGGCGCGACCGCGAGCATCATCGCCGCCGAGGAGACCGCCCGCGAGCTCGGCCTGCCGGTGGCCATGCGGCTCGTCTCGTACGGCTTCGTCGGCGTCGAGCCGGAGGTCATGGGCGTCGGCCCGATCCCGGCGACCGAGAAGGCGCTGCGGATCGCCGGGCTGTCCATCGAGGACATCGGGCTGTTCGAGCTCAACGAGGCGTTCGCCGTGCAGGTGCTGGCGTTCCTCGATCACTTCGGCATCGCCGACGACGACCCGCGGGTCAACCCGTGGGGCGGCGCGATCGCCGTCGGCCACCCGCTGGCCTCGTCCGGCGTGCGGCTGATGACGCAGCTCGCGCGCCAGTTCGCGGAGCACCCCGAGGTGCGGTACGGCATCACCGCCATGTGCATCGGCATCGGCATGGGCGGCTCGGTCATCTGGGAGAACCCGGCCTGGGAGGGCGCCAAGTGAGCAGCGAGGTCGTGACCAAGGCGCTGGTACGCGCCGTCACCGTCAACGGGCACAAGGCCGCCCTGATCACGCTCGACAACGGGCTCGACCACACCAAGCCCAACAGCTTCGGCCCGGGCGGCCTGGCCAGCCTCGACGAGGCGATCACGGCGGCCACGGCCCTGGAGCCCGCGTTTATCGCGATCACCGGCAAGCCGTACATCTTCTCGGTCGGCGCCGACATCACCGGGATGCCGATGATCAAATCAAGGGAACAGGCGGTCGAGCTCGGCCGGTACGGGCACCGCGTGTTCAACCGCCTGCGCGAGTCGGCGATCCCGACGTTCGCGTTCGTCAACGGCGTCGCGATGGGCGGCGGCCTGGAGGTGGCGCTGCACTGCCACTACCGCACGCTCTCGGGCGGGGCCAACGCGCTCGCGCTGCCCGAGGTCTCGCTCGGCCTCGTGCCGGCCTGGGGCGGCACGCAGCTCCTGCCCAACCTGATCGGCATCGCGCCCGCCGCCCAGGTGATCATCCAGAACCCGCTCACCCAGAAGACGCTGCGCCCGGCGCAGGCCCGCGAGCTGGGCATCGCCGACGTGCTGCTGGAGCCGGCCGACTTCCTGGAGCGCTCGCTCGAGTGGGCGGCCGGCGTGGTCGCGGGCGAGATCACCGTCGAGCGGCCGGAGATCGACCGCGACATGTGGGACGGCGTGCTCTACTTCGCGAAGCTGCAGCTCGACGAGAAGCTGCACGGCGCGGTGGCCTCGGCCGAGAAGGCGCTGGAGCTGCTGGCGCTGGCCAAGGACGCCGACTTCGCGACCGGCACCGCCGCCGAGGACGAGGCGCTCGGCGACCTGGTCACCGGCCCGCAGCTGCGCAACAGCCTGTACGCGTTCGACCTCGTGCAGCGCCGCGCGAAGAAGCCGGCCGGCGCGCCGGACAAGGCGCTGGCCCGCGATGTCACCAAGGTCGGCGTCGTCGGCGCCGGGCTGATGGCCGGGCAGATGGCGCTGCTGTTCGCCCGCCGCCTTGAGGTGCCGGTGGTGCTCACCGACCTCGACCAAGAGCGGGTCGACAAGGGCGTCGCCTACGTGCACGGCGAGATCGACAAGCTGCGGGGCAAGGGCCGGATCGACGAGGGCACGGCGGCCAAGCTGCACGGTCTCGTCAGCGGCTCGGTCGACAAGGCCGTGTTCGCCGACGCCGACTTCGTCATCGAGGCGGTGTTCGAGGACCTGGCCGTCAAGAAGCAGGTCTTCGCCGAGCTGGAGAAGGTCGTCTCGCCCGAGGCGGTGCTGGCCACCAACACCTCGTCGCTGTCGGTCACGGAGATGGCCGCCGACCTCGAGCACCCGGAGCGGGTCGTCGGCTTCCACTTCTTCAACCCGGTGTCGGTGATGCCGCTGGTCGAGATCGTCCGGGCCGGCAAGACCGACGACCCGGCGCTGGCCACGGCGTTCGCGGTCGGCAGGCAGTTGCGCAAGTCCTGCGTGCTGGTCAAGGACGCCCCGTCGTTCGTGGTCAACCGGCTGCTGACCCGGTTCCTCGGCGAGATCTACGCGGCGATCGACGCCGGCACCCCGGTCGAGGTGGCCAACACCGCCCTCGACCCGCTGGGCCTGCCGATGCGGCCGCTCGCGCTGCTCACGATGGTCGGGCCGGCGGTCGCGCTGCACGTGTCGAAGACCATGCACGCGGCGTTCCCGGACCGGTTCGGCGTCAGCGCCAACCTGGGCCGGATCGTCGAGAGCGGGAAGTCGCTGACCGACCGCGAGGGCAACATCGACGAGTCGGTGGTCGCGCTGCTCGAGGTCGGCGACGCCCCGCTGACGGCCGAACAGGTGCGCGACCGGGCCCTCGACGCGATCGCCGAGGAGGTCAAGCTCATGCTGGCCGACGGCGTGGTCGCCGACGCCAAGGACATCGACCTGTGCCTGGTGCTGGGCGCGGGCTGGCCGTTCCACCTGGGCGGCATCACGCCGCACCTGGCGGCCACGGGCCGGCTCTGACGGACGACGAAGGGCCCCGGGGAATCCCCCGGGGCCCTTCGCGTCGTCGCACTACTGCTTCTCGACCTCGCCGCGCATGGCCACGAAGCTCTTGTAGGCGTTGGTGCCGTCGGTCTTGTAGATGCCGATCATGCCGACGCTGCCCTTGTCGGCCCAGGCGCAGATGCCCATCGGCACCTCGGCGCCGCTGTCGCTGATCGTGGCGTCGGCGCAGCGGGCCTCGCCGCCCAGCGGGCCCGGGTCGACGTCCTTCACGTTCTTCATCGTGAAGCCGCCCTGGCCGACGCCGCCGAACGCCTCGTCGAGCTCCTGCTTGGGATCGGTGACCAGGCCGGACGCCGCCACCAGCATGATCAGGTCGCCGCTCTTCAGGTCGCCGTAGAACGCGGCCGCCGTGCTGCTCGTGTCGGGCAGGTCGGTGTTGAGCTCGTTCTTCATGCTGTCGACCACGCCCTGCAACGACGGGTCGCTGATCTTCGGCTTGCCGCCCAGCGTCGCGGGCGCGACCACGCGGGTGTTCGCCGCCGTGACGACGTCGCCCACGTCGTCCTTGAGCAGGAAGAAGAGCCCGACGCCACCGCCGACACAGAGCACCAGCACGACCGCGAGCACGATGAGCACGATGCGGCCGGCGCGGCTCTTCTTCGGCGGCGCGGTCGGCGGCATCGGCGGGCCGCCGAACGGCTGCTCACCGTAGGTCGGCTGCTGCGGCGGCTGGCCGTAACCGGGCTGCGGGTAACCGGGCTGCTGCCCGTAGGGCGCCGGCGAGGACGGCGGCTGGCCGTAGGGCGCGCCCGAGGACGGCTGCTGCTGGCCGTAGTCGCCGTAGCCGGGCTGCTGCCCGTAGCCGGGCTGGCCGTAACCGGGCTGCTGGCCGTAACCGGGCTGCTGGCCGTAGGTGGGCTGCTGCGGCGGCTGCCCGTAGGTGCCCGGCTGCGGCTGGCCGTAGGTCTGCCCGGGCGGCTGGTCGCCGTACGGCTGGCCGTACTGCGGCGGCTGCTCGCCGTAGTTGGGCTGCTGCCCGTACTGCGGCTGCTGCTGGCCGTAGCCGGGCTGCTGGCCGTAGGGCGGCTGCGGCTGGTCGCCGTAAGGCGGCTGGGAGCCGTAGGGCGGCGGCTGCGAGTAAGGGTCGGACATCACGGCTCCCCGGGGGTCACAGGTGGACTGCCGGATCGTAGCGACCCTGTGCACCCGCCGCGCACCCTGCGTCAGCCACGGGACACAACTCTTGCCTCGATCGTGACCAGGTCAACTCGCCGCCCGCTCGGCCGCGCTGCGCTCCACGCAGAACTCGTTGCCCTCCGGGTCGGCCAGCGTGACCCAGCCCGTGCCGTCGGGGCGGCGGTGGTCGCCGACCAGGGTGGCACCGATGCCGAGCAGGCGCTCGACCTCCGCGTCACGGCCGTGGTCGGTCGGCTGGAGGTCGAAGTGCAGGCGGTTCTTGGTGGTCTTGTCGTCGGGGACGCGGCAGAACAGCACGCTCGGGCCGGCGCCTTCCGGCGCGATCAGCAGCGCCTCCGGATCGCCCGGGAAGTCGTCTTCGGAGCGTGGGTAGCCGAGCACGTCGGACCACCAGCCGGCCAGGGCGTACGGGTCGTGGCTGTCGACGTTGACGTGATGGATGCGGTTGGTCATGGCGGTCACCGTGGCAGAGGCGACCCCGCGGATCAACGCGGTTTCGCGTCACCGACGGTGGCCGAGCCCGCGGCGACGGGCGTGACGCTCGCCGCCGGCAGGGTCACCCGCACCTCGAGACCGCCGTCCTCCTGCGGTGTCGCCGTCACGCTGCCGCCGTGCGCGTCGCACACCGCGCGCACGATCGACAGGCCCAGCCCCGACCCGCGGGCCCCGGTGCGCTCGCGGCCGCCCCGGCGGAACGGCTCGAACAGCCCCGGCACGTCGCCGGCGTCCACCTCGAAGCCGGTGTTGCCGACCACCAGGAACACCTGGTCGCCCTCGGTGCCGGCGCGGGCCCAGAGCCGGCCGTGCAGGTGGTTGTAGCGCACCGCGTTCTCGACGAGGTTGCCGGCGAGCCGCTCGAGCAGGCCGGGGTCGCCCACCACCGGGGCCGGTGCGAGGTCGGTCTCCACGACGAGCCCGAGCCGGTCGACCTCGCCGCGCATCGCCGACAGCGCGGCGCGCAGCCCGTCGGCCAGGTCCGCCGGGACCTTGCGACCCAGCCGCCGGCCCCGCTGCCCCTCGCTGCGGGCCAGCACCAGCAGGGCGTCGACCAGCCCGTTGGCCCGCTCCGAGGCGTCCCGCACGACGGTGGCCATCCGGCGGAACTCGGTCGCGTCGGCCTCGTCGTCGGCCAGCGTCACGTCGATCTCGGTGCGCATCACGGCCAGCGGCGTGCGCAACTCGTGCGAGGCGTTGGCGACGAACCGCTTCTGCGCGTCGAAGGCCGCGCCGAGGCGGTCGAGCATCGCGTCGAACGTACGGGCGAGCTCGGCGATCTCGTCGTCGGCGCCCGTGTAGCGGATGCGCTGGTCGAGCGTCTGCTCGCTCAACCGGCGGGCGGTCGCGGTGACGCGGTGCAGCGGGCGCAGCGCCCGCCCGGCCACCGCGTAGGCCGCCACGATGCCGACCAGGCTGGTCACCAGCAGCGCCAGCAGGCCCTTGACGAGCAGCTCACGCGAGGCGGAGTCGACCACCTGGGCCTGCCAGGCGGCCGCGTCGAGCCGGCGCCCGTCGGCCAGGTCGACGAACGCGCCCGGCTGGAGCTGGTCGGCGGGGTGGATGGCGTCGCCGACCAGCACCCAGGCGAGCAGGATCAGGACGAGCCCGGTCGCCACCACGACGACGCCGTTGAGCAGGGTGAGCCGCAACCGCAACGTCGGTCGGGGCCCGCGCTGCCGGTCGGCCGCATAAACCGTCATGACACCAGCTCCCCCGGCATCCGGTAACCGGCGCCGACCACCGTCTCGATCAAGGGCGGCTCGCCCAGCTTCTTGCGCAGCGTCATAACCGTCACCCGGACCGTCGTCGTGAAGGGATCCGTGTTGGCGTCCCAGACCCGCTCCAGCAGCTCCTCGCTGGACACCACCGCGCCGCGCGCCTTGAGCAGCTCCTCGAGCACGCCGAACTCCTTGCGGGTCAGGTCGACCGCCGCCCCGGCCCGGGTGGCCACCCGGCGGGCCGGGTCGAGCACCAGGTCGGCGATCGCGAGCACCGGCGGCGCGGGCGGCGTGGCCCGCCGGCCGAGCGCACGCACGCGGGCGACCAGCTCGTCGAAGGCGAACGGCTTGGGCAGGTAGTCGTCGGCGCCGAGCTGCAGCCCGTCGACCCGGTCGGCGACGGTGCCACTCGCCGTCAGCATCAGCACCCGGGTCAGCGCCCCGGAGGACACCAGGTCGGCGCAGATCTGGTCGCCGTGCACGCCGGGCAGGTCGCGGTCCAGCACGACCACGTCGTACCTGGTCACGAACGCCATCTCGTGGCCCGCCGTGCCGTCGTAGGCGACGTCGACGGCCAGCCCGTGCCGTCGCAACCCGCGCGCGATCGCGTCGGCCAGGTTGCGCTCGTCCTCCACCACCAGCACCCGCACGGCGAAAGCCTCCCTCACCCCACGTCAAGTCCGTGTGAGCAAAGCTAGCGCTCCGCGCGTACGGCCCAGATCCGCAGTGTGCCCGTGGCCGTGCGGCAGACGATGGCGCTGGGGCCGGACTGGCAGGTGAGCAGCACCTCGGGTGCGGTGCCGAGCGGGCGCAGCGCGCCGGAGGGCGGGCCGAGCAGGCCGATGATCGTGTGCTGGGCGCCGATCGGGATCCGGGTGACCACGGAGTCGCCGCGCGCGCCGGTCCGCCAGCCGTGCAGGTCGGCGACCTCGGCGCCGGTGGCGGGGTCGACGGAGCGCACCGGGCCCAGCCCGCCGGGCACGGCACCGAGTCCGATCAGCTGCCCCCGCGCTTCGACCACATAACTGACCCCGGGTACGCGCCAGCGCGGCTCGCCGGTGGCCGGGTCCACGGCCAGCACGTCGCCGTGGCTGCTCAGGCAGACCAGGGCCAGGCACCGGCCGATGCCGCCGCCGTCGATGTCGTACGGCATCCGCCAGCGCACGTCGAGGGTGCCCGGGTCGAGGCCGGCGAGGCCGGTGCCGCCGCGTTCGGCGTACCAGAACACGAGAACGCCGCCGACGCTCAGGCCCGCGAGCGGTAGCGCCTCGGCACCGAGCGGGTTGGCCTGCCGGAGCACGGCGCCGGTGCGGGCGTCGCGCAGCTCGACCCGCCCCGACCGGACGAACAGCGCGAGCCGGCCGCCGGACCCGGCCGCGCCCGTGGCCACGGTGGCCCCGCCGGCGCCGCCCACCGCGTCGGTCTCGGACTTCGGCGCGTCCCGGGGCGGTATCCGCCCGGCGGCCGGCGCGGGGCCGCCGACGGCGGTGAAGGTGAACCGGTCACCCGGCTCCGCCGACCACAGCGCCCGCCCGGTCGCCAGGTCCAGCGCCCGCAGCCGGGGCGGGTCGGCCGTGCTCGCGTAGCCGGTGCCCGCCGCCGCGTCGACCACGAGCTCGGCCGGCACCCACCAGAGCCGCTCGCCGGTCCCGGCGTCGTACGCGTCGGTCCGGCGGATCCGCCCGGTGGTCTCGCCGCCGGAGATCAGCACGACCGGGCCAGCCGTGTCGACGCGGATGATCCGCTCGCCGGTCGGCGCGTACGGGGACGTCCACAGCTCCTCCCCGCCCGGCAGCCGCACCGCGGTCAGCGAGCCGGCCGCGTCGCTGACCCGGCGCACGACGTAGAGCCGGTCACCGGCGACCGCGAACGAGGAGCCGACGCCGCCGAGCTGGGTGGCCGTGGCGGTCAGCGGTGGCGCCGGCACCAGCGAGCCGCCCAGCGTCAGGGACACTGCGACCAGCACGCCGACGAGGGCGCCGAACGGTCGCCGGCGGGGCAGCTCGCGCTCGTCCGGATCGGCCGGCCGGTCGGCGACCGGGCCGAGGTCGATGGTGCCCGCCGGCTGCATGGCTGTCCTACGGCGACGGAAGGGAGTAGATCGCCAGCTCGTGGCCGTCGCCGCCGCGGCAGACCAGCGCCGTTTCGCCGGCGCGGCAGTCGCGGCTGCCGGCCGGCAGCGTGCCGAGCGGTCGCGGCGACGTGGTGGTGCCGCCGCTGGCCACCGCCACCCGCTCGTCCGGCAGCAGCCGGAAGACGAGCTGGTCGGCGCTGCCCCGGACGGGCAGCCAGGGCAGGCCGTCGCCGGTCGCGAAGGCCAGCCCGCCGTTGTCGAGGTCGAGGGTCCAGATCCCCTCGGGCGTACGCCCGCACAGCTTGCCGTCGCAGTCGGCCCAGCGGACGTCGCGGGCGCGGTCGGGCCGGCTCCACTCGAGGCCGACGTCGTCGAGGTTGTAGGCGCTGAGTGCCGACCGCTGCCCCAGCCGGCTGTCGGGGTGGCGGAGCACGAACGCGTCGGCCACGAGGCGCGGGTTGTCGGGCGCGTAGTCCGCGGGCGGCAGCGAGCCGGCCCGCAGCAGCGCGCCGCCGGCCAGGTCACGCACCTCGGTGCGGCCGGAGTCGAGCACGAGCACGGCCAGCGGCCGGTCGCCGGCCACGACGTGCGCGACCGCGGTCGACGGCACCCGGGTGTGCCAGCGGCTGCGGCCGGTGGTGAGATCGACCGCGTCGATCCGCCCGGCCACCCGGCGCCCGGCGCCGCTGGCGCTGCGCACCTCCTCGACGGCGAGGCCGGTCTCGACGCCCGGCACGGTCAGCAGCGCGTCGTCGCGGCTCCACCGCACCGCGCCGGTGGCCGCGTCGATCGCGGTGGTGCCGGTCTGCCGGCGGATCGAGTCGCGGGAGGCCACCAGCACCAGGTCGCCGACCCGGCTCGCCGACTGCGACATCGCGGCGGGCAGCCGCAGCCGCCACCGCTGGGTGCCGGCCGGCAGGTCGTAGCCGCGCAGCTCGACCAGGCCCTCGACCGCGTCGCCGCCGGCCGTGCCACCGGCCGAGCTGGTCGGTGCGATGCCGGCCGGTGGTGCCGGATCGGCGACCACCAGCAGGTCGCCCGCCACGGAGACGCTGGAGCCGGCCTCGACCGGCACGGCCGCGGTGGGCCGGAACGGCGGGCTGGCCGTGGCGGCGCCGCCGCAGACGAGCACGAGGCCGGCGGTCGCCGCGGCGAGGCGCCGGCGCCAGGAACGGCCGCGGGCGCGAGGGTCGGGAAGCAGCCGCTCCTCGTCGACCGTGCCGTGGGCGGTGCCGAGGTCGATCACCACCCACTCGCCCGGCCGCTGCGACATCCCAGGGCCTAGGAGGTGACGTTGTCCCGCCGCGCCGGCTCGGGCGCGGCCGCGCTCAGCGGCTCGGTGGTGTCGTCGAGCCGGGACACCCAGCCGGTGACCTCGCGGGCCACGTCCTGGGCGGTGAGGCCGATGTCGGCCAGGATCTGGGCGCGGTTGCCCTGCGGGTGCCAGGCGGCGGGCACGCCCAGGTCGCGCAGCGGGACCCGGACGTCGGCGTCGCGCATGGCCTTGGCCAGGGCGTCGCCGACGCCGCCGTCGCGCACGCCGTCCTCGACGGTGACGACCAGGCGGTGCCCGGCGGCCAGCGTGACGAGCTCGGGGGCGACCGGGCGGACCCAGCGCGGGTCGACCACGGTCACGCCGTAGCCCTGCTCGGCGAGCCGGGTCGCGACCTCGACGCCGAGGTGCCCGAAGGCGCCGACCGCGACCAGCAGCACGTCTTTCTGGCGGCTCTCGGTGAGCACGTCGACCTGGCCGATGCGGCGGACCGCCGGCAGGTCGGCGGCGACGGACCCGGTCGGGAAGCGCAGGATCGTCGGCCCGTCGTCGACGGCCACGGCCTCGCGCAGCTCCTCGCGCAGGGTGGCGGCGTCACGCGGGGCGGCCAGGCGGAGGCCCGGCACGACACCGAAGACCGACATGTCCCAGATGCCGTAGTGACTCGGCCCGTCGGGACCGGTGATGCCGGCGCGGTCGAGCACGAAGGTCACGGGCAGCTTGTGCATCGCGACGTCGAGCAGCACCTGGTCGAACGCGCGGTTGAGGAAGGTCGCGTAGACCGCGACCACCGGGTGCAGGCCGCCCAGCGCGAGGCCGGCCGCCGAGGTGGCCGCGTGTTGCTCGGCGATGCCGACGTCGTAGACGCGGTCGGGGTGCTTGCGGGCGAGCGACGCGATGCCGGTCGGCTCGGCCATCGCGGCGGTGATGCCGACGATGTCGGGCCGCTCGTCGGCGACCGCGACCAGCTCCTCGGCGAAGACGTGGGTCCACTTGACGCTCGGCGCCGCCAGCAGCTTGCCGGTCTCGACGTCGAACGCGCTGCTCGGGCCGTGCAGGCAGTCGGCGTCGTCCTCTTCCGCGGGCCGGTAGCCGTAGCCCTTGCGGGTCACCGCGTGCACGATGACCGGGCCGCGGAAGCCCTTGGCGCGGCGCAGCGCGGATTCCACGGCGACGGTGTCGTGGCCGTCGACCGGCCCGACGTATTTGATGCCGAGATCCTCGAACATGGCCTGCGGCGCCACGGCATCCTTGATGCCCTTCTTCACCGCGTGCAAAACCTCGTAGAGCGGCTTGCCGACCAGCGGGGTCGAGCCCAGCGACTCCTTGACGAGGTCGAGCACCTTCTCGTAGCCGGGGTTGAGCCGCAGCGAGGAGAGGTGGTCGGCGAGGCCGCCGATCGTCGGCGCGTAGGAGCGCTGGTTGTCGTTGACCACGATGACCAGCGGGTTGCGGGCGGCGGCGATGTTGTTGAGCGCCTCCCAGCACATGCCGCCGGTCAGTGCGCC
Organism: Asanoa siamensis; assembly: GCF_016862555.1. GTDB lineage: Bacteria > Actinomycetota > Actinomycetes > Mycobacteriales > Micromonosporaceae > Asanoa > Asanoa siamensis. The sequence continues at coordinate 78,167 of NZ_BONE01000035.1, forward strand.
GTCGCCGACCACGGCGACCACGTTGCGGTCCTCGCCGCGCAGCGCGTAGGCCTTGGCCATGCCGTCGGCGTAGCTCAGCGCCGTCGACGCGTGCGAGTTCTCGATGAGGTCGTGCTCGCTCTCGGCCTGGCTCGGGTAGCCCGAGAGGCCACCCCGCTGGCGGAGCTGGTCGAAGCCGGCCTGCCGGCCCGTAACGATCTTGTGAACGTAGGACTGGTGGCCCGTGTCGAAGAGGAACTTGTCGCGCGGCGAGTCGAAGACCCGGTGCATCGCCAGCGTCAACTCGACGACGCCGAGGTTGGGGCCGAGATGTCCACCGGTGCGGGAGACCTTCGCGACCAGGAAGTCCCGGATCTCGGCCGCGAGCAGGACCAACTCCTCGTGGGAGAGCCGTTTGAGGTCCTGCGGGCCGCGGATGGCGGACAACAGACTGGCCCGACCCTCTTCAACGCTCATGACCGGCAAGTGTAATCGGGTACGCACCTGCCGCACCCCGATCCGAGATCGTCTTCACCGAATCTCCCTTTCCGCAAAGCGCGCAGCGGATGTCACGATCACGCTGGGTAGCCGCGTCTCCGCCTTGTGGACGGTGCGCGCTCGGCCGGGCGCGCTCGGTGACCGGAGGAGTTCTCGCGAACGACTCCCGTGCACGGGACCATCGGCACGGGGCGCCCACCGTCCCCCCGAACGGGTGGCCTGGCAGGCCGATCGGGCAAGTCTTGCTGACGGGACCGCGACACTTTTTCGGGCTGGTCGGCCGGCCACATCGCGATATTTCGCGGCAAGGATCTTCGAAACCGCACGCTAAGGCCATGATCGATGGGTCACGGCCGGCCGCGAAGGCGGATAAATTCCGGCGCGTGATAAATAGGGCACAAGCGTGCGGAGACGTACGATGGCGGCAGAGATTTCCCTCCCCAAAAGGTATGCCCACATGTCAGGTTCCTCGCGCGTTTCCGGAAAGTACGCCGTGGGACAACTGATCGCGCTGATCGTCGTGGCGATCATCGCGTTGCCGTTGCTCCCGCTGATCCTGCTCGTCATCGGCTGGATCCGGCTCCGTGACCGGCGTGCGGCGTCCCGCGCGTCCGGCCAGGAATCGGAGGGCAGCCCGGTCCCCACTCCGGGTCGGCGGGTCATCGCGGCACAGCGATGACCCCCGATCGGGGGTCAATTACGGAAACATATTCCGAAAACTAATTCGGGACCAGCAGGCCGACGCATTCGAGATGGTGCGTCATCGGGAAACAGTCGTAGCCGCGCAGTTCCGCCAGCCGCCAACCGTGGTCGCGGAACGTGCGCACGTCGCGGGCGAACGAGGCCGGGTCGCACGCCACGTAACCGACCGCGCGGGCGCCGGACGCGACCAGCGCCTCGACCACCCGGGCTCCCGCGCCACTGCGCGGCGGGTCGAGCACCACGATGTCGACGGGCCCGGCGACCCGCCGGCGGGCCAACGCGGTCTCGACCCGGGCGGCCACGACCTCGACCCAGGGCAGGTCCGTGAGGTTCTCCCGCGCCGCCCGCACACCGTCCGGGGCCGACTCGACGATGGTGACCCGGCCGTCCGGCCCGACCCGTTCGGCCAGCGCCGCGGCGAACAGCCCGGCACCGCCGTAGAGGTCCCAGGCGCGCTCGCCCGGCCGCGGCGCGACCATCTCCAGCGCCGCGCCGACCAGCGTCTCGGCCGCCGCGGGGTGCACCTGCCAGAACGTCTCGGCACCGAGCGTCCACGTGCGACCGAGCGCCCGCTCACGCACCGTGCCGGGTTCCGCACCCGGATGCTCGACCACGACGACGTCGCCGGCGGAGGAGGCCACGGTCTCCACGGACTCGGCGGTGGGCCACGACTGGCGCAGCACCGGCAGCGCCTGGATCTCCGGACGCGCGATCAGGCAGCGGTCGATCGGCACGACCTCGTGCGAGCGGTGCTTGAGCAGGCCGGGGCGGCCGGCCGCGTCCACCGCGTAGCGGACGCGGCTGCGCCAGCCCGTCGGCCCGCCGGGCAGGGCGGTGACCGCGACGCCGAGCGCGTCGACCTCGTCGGGCGCCAGCCGGCCGAGCCGGGTGAGCTGCTCGCGGAGCACCGCGGTCTTCCAGTCGAGCTGGCCGGCCGGGGTCACGTGCTGCAGGTCGCAGCCGCCGCAGCGGCCGGGCCCGGCGTATGGGCAGGGCGGCGTGACCCGGTCCGGCGACGGCTCGAGGATCTCGACCGCGTCGGCCCGCAGGTATCCACTGTGCACCTCGGTGACCACCGCGGTGACCCGCTCGCCCGGCAGCGCGTGCCGGACGAAGACGACCTGGCCGTCGAGCCGCGCGACGCAGTGCCCACCGTGCGCCGGGGCGCCGACGGTGACCGTGATCAGCTCTTCCTGGTCGACCGCGACCCGCTCCTCGCTCATGATCGCTCCGCGGTGTCGCTGCCGACGCCGGGGCTGTCGGCCGGCGTGCCGGAGCCGGGCTGGGCCGGCGGGGCACTCGGCGGCGGCCCGCCGTGCTTGTGGCCACCCCGGTTGCGGGGGCCGCGGGCCGGTGTCCGGATCAGGGTCGCGTCCATCCGCTCCAGGTTGCGCGTCTGGCTCGACGCGAGCTGCCACGGCACGCTGGTGACCATCACTCCGGGCTCGAACAGCAGCCGGCCCTTGAGCCGCAGCGCGCTCTGGTTGTGCAGCAGGTTCTCCCACCAGTGGCCCACGACGTACTCCGGGATGAAGACCGTGACCACGTCGCGCGGCGAGTCCCGGCGGACCCGCTTGACGAAGTCGATGATCGGCCGGGTGATCTCCCGGTAGGGCGAGTCGATCACGGTCAGCGGCACCGGCACGTCCCGCCGCTCCCACTCCGCCTGCACGGCCCGGGTGTCCTTGTCGTCGACGTTGACGGTCACCGCGGTCAGCGTGTCGGGGCGGGTCGCCTGGGCGTACGCGACGGCGCGCAGCGTCGGCAGGTGCACCTTGGAGACCAGCACGACGGCGTGGTTGCGGGCCGGCAGCATGGGCCGGCCCTCCTCGGGGGCCAGCTCCCGCGCGACCCGGTCGTAGTGCGACCGGATGGCCAGCATCACCACGTAGATCACCAGCATCGCGGCGATCGCGATCCAGGCACCGAGCAGGAACTTCGTGATCAGGACGATGACCAGGACGGTGCCGGTCAGGAAGGCGCCGAAGGTGTTGATCGCCCGGGCCCGGTGCATGCGGCGCCGGGCCTCGGGATCGCGCTCCCGGGGCAGCAGCCGGTTCCAGTGCCGGATCATGCCGCTCTGCGAGAGCGTGAACGAGACGAACACGCCCACGATGTAGAGCTGGATCAGCCGGGTCACCTCGGCCTGGAACGCGACGATCAGCACGACCGCACAGACGGCCAGGAAGATGATGCCGTTGGAGAACGCCAGCCGGTCGCCCCGGGTGTGCAGCTGCCGGGGCAGATAGCGGTCCTGGGCCAGGATCGAGCCGAGCACCGGGAAGCCGTTGAACGCGGTGTTCGCCGCCAGGAAGAGGATCAGGGCCGTGGCGCCGGCCACCACGTACAGCAGGATCGAGCCGGAGCCGAACACGGTCTCGCCGAGCTGGGTGGTGACGGTCTTCTGCACGTACTCGCCGGTGCCGCCGACGATCTGCCGTGCCGGGTCCTCCATGAACTGCAGGTGCGTCAGGCGGGACAGGTAGACGATGCCGACCAGCATGCTGACCGCCGCGGTGCCGAGGAGCAGCAGGGTGGTCGCCGCGTTGCGGCTCTTCGGGGGCTTGAACGCCGGCACGCCGTTGGAGATGGCCTCGACACCGGTCAGGGCCGCCGCGCCGGACGAGAACGTCCGTAACAGCAAGAAGACCATCGCGAAGCCGGTCACGTCGTGCTCGGCCGCGATGGTCAACCCCGCGCTGGGCGCCCGGAGATCGTCACCCAGGACGAATATCCGGAAGAAACCGGTCAGGAGCATGCCGATGATGACGATCATGAAGCCGTACGTCGGGATCGCGAACGCCGTGCCCGACTCCCGCAGGCCGCGCAGGTTGACCGCGGTGAGCAGGATGACAGCGCCGACCGCGACGGCGATCTTGTGCGTGGCCACCCACGGCACCACGGACCCGAGGTTGGCCACGCCCGACGAGACCGACACGGCCACGGTCAGCACGTAGTCGACCAGCAGCGCGCTGGCCACCCCGATGCCGAACTTCGGGCCCAGGTTGACGGTGGCCACCTCGTAGTCGCCGCCGCCGGACGGGTAGGCGTGCACGTTCTGGCGGTAGCTGGCGACCACGGTCAGCATCACCACGACCACGGCGAGTGCCACCCACGGCGAGAACACGTAGGCCGAGGCGCCGGCGATCGAGAGGGTCAGCAGGATCTCGTCCGGCGCGTAGGCCACCGAGGAGAGCGCGTCGGAGGCGAACACCGGCAGGGCGATGCGCTTGGGTAACAGCGTGTGCTGCAGCCGGTCGGAGCGGAACGGTCTCCCCAGCAGCAGACGCTTCATCACCGAGGTGGGTCTGGCCACAACGGGTAAGGGTACGGCCGTCAGGAAAGCGTCATCGCCCGGTAGGCCCGCACGGTATTTCTGATGCAGGCGGTACGGTCAATCGGCCGTAATCCGCCGTGGAAGGGGTGTCACCGGTGCACGTCGTGATCATGGGCTGTGGTCGCGTCGGCTCGACGCTCGCGCACACCCTCGAGGAGCGGGGCCACTCGGTCTCCGTGATCGACCAGAACCCCGACGCCTTCCGCCGGCTGGGCCCGGAGTTCGGCGGCATCACGGTCGCCGGGGTGGGCTTCGACCGCGAGGTGCTGCGGGACGCGGGCATCGAGCGGGCCGACGCGTTCGCCGCCGTCTCCAGCGGTGACAACTCCAACATCATCTCGGCCCGGCTGGCCCGCGAGACCTTCGGCGTGACCCGGGTCGCGGCCCGGATCTACGACCAGAAACGCGCCGAGGTGTACGAGCGCCTCGGCATCCCGACGGTGGCCACCGTCCGGTGGACCGCCGACCGGATGATCCGGCACCTGATCCCCGAGGGGCACGTCGAGATCTTCCGGGACCCGACCAGCACCGTCTCGATCATCGAGGTGCCGGTGCACAAGGACTGGATCGGCCGCCTGCTGCGCTCCGTGGAGGACGCGGTCGGGGCCCGGACCGCGTACCTGATGCGGTTCGGGATCGGCACCCTGCCCACGGCCTCGACCGTGATCCAGGAGGGTGACCAGCTCTTCATGCTGGTCACCGACGACATCGCCCGGTCGGTGACCGACGTCGCCGCCGCCGCTCCGGAAGGGGGGCACTGACCATGCGGGTCGCCATCGCCGGGGCGGGCAACGTGGGCCGCTCGATCGCCGCCGAGCTCGTCGGCAACGGCCACGAGGTGATGCTCATCGAGCGGTCGCCGAAGATGCTGCGCCCGGAGCGGGTGCCGGCCGCGGAGTGGATCCTGGCCGACGCCTGCGAGCTGGCCAGCCTCGAGGAGTCCAACGTCGCGAGCTGCGACGTGGTGGTCGCCGCGACCGGCGACGACAAGGTCAACCTGGTCGTCTCGCTGCTCGCCAAGACCGAGTTCGCGGTGCCGCGGGTGGTCGCCCGGGTCAACCGCGCCGAGAACGAGTGGCTGTTCACCGAGCAGTGGGGCGTCGACGTCTCGGTCAGCAAGCCGCGGCTGATGGCCGCGCTGGTCGAGGAGGCGGTCACGGTCGGCGACCTGGTCCGGCTGATGACGTTCCGCCAGGGCGAGGCCAACCTGGTGGAGATCACCCTGCCCCCGACGGCGCCCTACGTGGGCCTGCCGGTGCGCAACGTGCCGCTCCCCCGCGACTCGGCCCTGGTGGCGATCCTGCGGGGCCGCCGGGTCCTGGTGCCGACGCCGGACGACCCGCTGGAGGCGGGCGACGAGCTGATCTTCGTGTGTACGGCCGAGGTCGAGGACGCGGTCCGCGCGGTGATCCTGGGCCCGGACGCGGCGGACCGCCGCGCGGTCGGCTAGCGGGTTCGACCGCGGCTTGGCACGCTTCGTCTGGGGTCACCTCGCAGACGCGGGCCTGCGGCCGGTGGCGGGTCCGGGCCGGCCTGGTGTCTCGTCGATCGTGCTCCCAGATCCGCCGCCCCGGAACGAGCCGAACCGCCTGCGGCCCCGCACAGGTCTCCGCCAAGCCGTACATGCGAAAGCATGTACGTACATGATTTCGCGTGTACGCTCCCGCGCACGGACCCGCCGCCGGCGCGACACGCCCGGAGCGCGCCACGCGACGGACCTGGCAAGCGAAGCGGTCCCTCGCGGGAGGAGCGGCCCGCGACCAACGCGGACCCGAGCAAAGACCCTGATCTTTCCAGCGGCTCCGTGAGTCGACCCTGATCTTTCCAGCGGCTCCGGGAGTCCGCCGCCGCGTCCCGCCGGAAAGCGAGGCCAGGTCAGGGCGTCCGGTCAGGCGTTCTCGACCGCGGGCGCCGGTGGGCGGTCGCGGGTCACGCGGCGGACCACCGCCACCGTGAACAGGGCCAGCAGCACGTAGGGCGGCGTGCCGAGGACCAGGCGGGCGATGCCGAGCAGGTCGTCCTGCTTGTCCCACCAGAGCCAGGCCTGCGCGCTGACCTTGAGGATCCAGACCACCGCCCAGACGACCGTGAGCCAGATGAACGTGCGCATCAGGCGGCGGTCCTGGCGCCAGTCGGACTTGCCGCCGGCCATGATCACCGACCAGCCCCAGCCCACCAGTGGCTGGCGCACCGCGGCGGAGATCAACAGGGCCAGGGCGAAGACGTAGCTCTGGATGATGCCCGGCAGGTAGAAGTCGCGGGCCTCGCCCGTGCGCCAGGCGATGATCGCGCCCAGGCCGATGCCGAACAGGCCGTTGACGGCGTGCCGGACCGGGCGCTTCTGGGCCAGCCGGACCGCGCCGATGACCAGCGCGACGCCGACCGAGGCGATCAGCGCCGGGTTGAGCTCCCAGATGATGTTGACGACGACGAACACCACGACCGGGACGCTGGACTCGACGAGGCCGCGCCAGCCGCCGAGCTGCTGCGACACCATCTCGCCGAAGGGCGGCAGCGGCTCCTCGCCGTCGGGGTCGCGGGTGGACTCGTCGGCGGCACGTGGCGGAGACGTCATCTGGTGGCTTCCAGCTCGTAGTACGGGTTGTAGATGACTTTACGGTCATCCCGCACCGCGACGCGACCACGCGCGCTCAACTGTCGCCCCGGCTCGATCCCCGCGATGTGCCGCCGGCCCAGCCACACCAGCGTCACCACGTCACTGCCGTCGTAGAGGTCGGCCTCGAGCGTGGGAAGGTTGGTGCGCGGGGTGTAGACGACGGTCTTGAGACGCCCGGTGAGCGTCACGACCTGCCCCCGCATGCACAGCCCGGCCGGCATGCAGCCGGACTTCGCGCTTTCCCGCTGGAGGCTCTCGGCCTCCAGGGTCTCCTCGTCAGCCGTCAGTCGCTGCAGGAACCGCCGCAGCGACGTGCGGCTCTGGTCGATGGCCATGGCCTTCGGGCTCACTCTCCTCGACGCCCCCGGCAGGACGCGCGCCACCTTCAGCGTACGCGTGACCGCCGTCACGCATCTCCCCGCGCCGAGCCCGTCGACGCGGAGAGCGGCGTCGATCGCTCAGCGTGGCCGGGGCGAGGGCCGGCGGCGCGGTGCCGGGCCGGCACCGCCCGGGCCGGACCCGTTGGTCGGCGGCGCGAGCGGCGGCTGCGCGGCGGCCGCTTCCTGCTCGTCGTGCACCTGGTCGGTGGCGTCCTTGGGCAGCCGCAGCGGCAGTGGCTCACGCACCGGCCGGGCCTCCTGGCCGCGGTCGACCACCAGGCCGTGCAGGCACTCCACCAGCACGCCCGCCTGGCCGGGGTCGGTCGCGGCCGGGCCCTGGAACACGCCGCGGACCATCCAGCGCGGGCCGTCGATGCCGAGGAACCGCAGGTCGGTCAGGCCGTCGGCGGTGCGCACCCGGGCGCGCAACTCGACGCCATATTCCCCCTGGGACTCCTGCGCCGCGACACCCTCGCTGAACAGCGACTTGCGGATCTCCTCGCGCACCTCGTCCCAGATGCCCTCGGACCGCGGCGCGGCGAACACGCCGACCTGCAGCGCGTTGTCGCCGTTGACCAGCACCACCTGCTGCACGGCACCGTCGGGGTTGGCCTGGACGCGGATCTCGACCTCGGGCACGGCCGGGATCTGCAGGCTGCCCAGGTCGAGCCGCTCCACACCGGACGGTGCCTCGGAGACGTCGTAGGGGCCGTGGCGCCGGTCGTCCGGCTGGGGGACCGCCGCGCTGCCCCGGGCCGGACGCTCGGACCGGCCGCGGTCGTCGCGGGCGTGCCGCCCGGATCCACCTCGCGAGAACATCAGTCCGCCCGCCTTTCACCCGTTGCCGCCGGAGCTGTCGCCACCCCGCCGGTGGAGCCGTGCCCGCCCGATCCACGGACGGACCCGGGCAGTTCCTCGACGACGTGGAAGTGTGCCCGCTCGACGCGCTGCACGACAAGCTGGGCGATGCGGTCGCCCCGCGAGATCTTCGCCGGCGCCGACGGGTCGTGGTTGACCAGGTTGACCAAGATCTCGCCGCGGTAGCCCGCGTCGACCGTGCCGGGCGCGTTGAGCACCGTCACGCCCAGCCGCGTCGCCAGGCCGGAACGCGGGTGCACCAGGCCGACGAAACCGTCCGGCAGCGCGATGGCGACGCCGGTCGGCACCAGCGCCCGGCCACCGGGTGGGATCTCGACGTCGGCGGCCGCCGACAGGTCGGCGCCCGCGTCACCTGGGTGGGCGTACGTCGGGAGCGGGAGGTCCGGGTCGAGCTGGCGCACGGCCACCCGGACGGCGGCGTCGGTCACGGTGTCAGCTTTCTGTCTGGGCCCGCGGGGAGCGGTCCCTCCTATCCTGCCGGGTGCCGAGCGTACGGCGCGCCGTACCCTCGGACATCGTGGCTACCGATGACTACGCCGAGCGGTTACGGCTCCCCTGGTGGCTGTGGCTGTGCGGGTTGGCGGTCGCGCTGCTCCTGGCGTTCGAGCTGTGGATGGGCGCGCCCGGCGTGCGGGCCTGGCTCCCGTTCGTGGTGCTGGTCCCGCTCGCCCTGTTCGGGCTCTGGCGGGCCGGCCGGATCCTGGTCGCCGTCCGCGGCGGGGAGCTCGTCGTCGACGACGCGCACATCCCGCTGACGTTCGTCACCGACGCGGTGCCCCTGGACGCGGCCGGCAAGCGCGAGCTGCTCGGCGTCGGGAGCCACGAGCTGGCGTTCGTCGTGCAGCGGCCGTGGGTCTCCGGCGCCGTCCAGGTGATCATCGACGATCCGGCCGACCCGACCCCGTACTGGCTGGTCAGCTCCCGCGACCCGGTCAAGCTGGCGGCCGCCATCGACAAGGCGAGGGTCAGCGCGCCTCTCCCTCGATGATCTTGCGGCGGCGCTTCTTGAGGTCGTCGATCACCTGGTCGCCGAGCGACTTCGTGGCCCGCCGGTTGAGGTAGCTGGCGACCGCCGCCCCCGTCAGGAACGGGCCGAGCGTGGTCAGGTTGCGGCCGAACCGGCGCAGCAGCCGGTCGCGCATCTCCTTGCGGGCGGCGGTGCCGAGCACCGCGCCGATGCCGACGCCCGGCACCATCGGGTTGACCCCGCGCTGCTGTGACCAGGCCATGGCCAGGGGGATGGCGCGCTGCGCGCCGTTGCCGGGCACCGGCTGCCCGTAGACCTCGTGCAGCTCGCCGATCAGCTTGATCTCGATGGCCACGACGGTCACGGTCTCGGCGGCCAGCAGCACCGGCGCCGTCAGCAGGGTCGGGGTCGCGGCCCACTCGATCGCGGCGACCCCGCCGCCCGCGGCGCCGACCCCGGCGGTGCCCAGGCTGGCGTTGCGGACGAGGCGTTCGGCGAGCTTGTCGTCGTCGAGGCCGGGATGGTGCTTGCGGAGCGTCTCGAGGTCGCGCACCGGCAGGTAGGGGGCGACGTCGTCGACCGCGTCGGCGATCCATCGCAGGGCCGCGCGCGGGTTGAACAGGTCACCGACGCCACGGGCGCGGACCTGGCTGATCAGCCGGCCGAGCAGCCTGTTGCGCTGCCCGGGCTCGAGGTCGTCGGCGGTGAGCTTGGCGACCGTGTCGCCGAGCTCGTCGTTGCTGGGCGGTTCGGCCGGAACGTCGGCCGCGGGCGTGGACTCCTGCGCCGCGGAGTCCGGCTCGCCCGTGGACCGCTCGGCGTGGCTCATCCGTACCCTCCAGCTCGGTCTCGTCCATTACGAGTCAAGCAGGTCGCGGCCACGCCCGCAGGTCGAAGTCGGCGGCGGCGACCGCGTGGGCCGCCGCCCTGGGTTGTCGATCCCCGGTCAGGCGCATTCCCGGCAGATCAGGTCGCCGTTGCGCTCGAAGGCGAGCTGACTGCGGTGGTGGACAAGGAAACAGCGCGCACAGCGGAACTCGTCCTGCTGCATCGGCAGCACCTTGACCGTCAGCTCTTCGTCGGCGAGGTCGGCGCCCGGCAG
>NZ_BONE01000036.1 GCF_016862555.1 Asanoa siamensis
TGCGCGGGTCGTGCGCCCCGTAGAGCCGCGTGGCCGCCGAGTGGGCGTAGGACGCCCAGCCCCGCGCGCCGTGCGCGTCGCCGAGCGCGAGCAGCACCTTGGCCTGCAGCGCGGCGGCGAGCGCGAGCTCGTCGGTGGCGGTCGCCGGCGAGGGGTCGGCCTTGGCGAGCGCGGTGCCGAGCAGTTCCTCCGCGCCGGCCAGGTCACCGGCATGGATCCGGTCCTGTGCCCGCGCGGTGAGGTCACGAAGGCCGATGGACATCGCCTCATCGTGGCTGTCCGGCGACGTTCGGTACAAGAGCCAGTTGGCGGAGATATTGACCGGACCCTACGTGACCTGGGCTCTCCGGCGCAGAAGTCGTCCGTTCGTGCGTATCGCGCAACGCTAGTCGGCCAGGACCGCCTCGCTGATGCCGCGGAGCTGGGCCACCTGCTCCTTGGTGAGCCGGTCGAAGAGGTGGCGGCGGACGCCCTCGACGTGGCCGGGTGCCGCCTCGACCAGGACGCGGTGGCCGTCCGCGGTGAGCACGGCGAGCTGACCGCGCCGGTCGGTCGGGCAGTCCTGGCGCTTGACCCAGCCGGACTCCTCGAGCCGGGCGACGGCGTGCGACAGGCGGCTGCGGGAGGAGCCGCAGGCGTCGGCCAGCTCACTCATCCGCATCTGGCGCTCGGGCGCCTCGGAGAGCCGCACCAGGATCTCGTAGTAGGCGTGCGGCATGCCGGCCTCGTGCTGCAGCTCGCGGTCCAGGGAGTCCATCAGGGCCCGGGTGGCACTGAGGAAAGCACGCCAGGTGGCCTGCTCCTGGTCGTCCAGCCATCGCGTCATGACAGGCATCATACCCTCTTTGTTGAACTCTCAACTAGATGGCGCTACCGTTGTGCCCATGGGCATCCACCGACTCAACCACGCGGTCCTGTTCGTCAGTGACCTCGCCCGCAGCGTCGCCTTCTACCAGGACGTCCTCGGCTTCACGAAGGTCCCGATGACGCCCGACGGGTTCGCGGGCGCCGCGTTCCTGCAGGCTCCCGACTCGACCAACGACCACGACCTCGGGCTGTTCGAGGTCGCGGGTGCCGGCCCGTCGCCGGCCGGCCGCGCCACCGTCGGCCTCTACCACCTCGCCTGGGAGGTCGACACGCTCGACGAGCTGTCGTCGACCGCCGAGCGGCTCAGCGCCGCGGGCGCGCTGGTCGGGGCCTCCGACCACGGCAGCACCAAGTCGCTCTACGGCAAGGACCCCGACGGGCTCGAGTTCGAGATCGTCTGGCTGATCCCGGCCGACCGGCTCGACGACACGGCGCTGGACGCCCGCCGCCGGATCGGCCGGCTGGACATCGAGGCCGAGAAGGCGCGCTACGGCGGTCAGACGCGAGGCGGTGTCGGCATCTCTGTTCCGGCCTGACGCCGGATCGGCCAAACTGGAGGCATGACCGGGCCGATCGACGACGTCGTACGCGAGATCCTCGTGCGGCAGCTCGACGCCTGGGGCCCGGCCGCGCTGCACCGTTCCAAGCGGGCCACCTTCGCGCAGGCCTACGGTGGCCCGCCCGACGGCCTGCCCGAGGCGGCGCTGCGGGTCTTCGACGAGTTCACCGACCTGCTGCGCGGCCGCCGGCTGACCGCCCCGGTGATCGCGCCGAGCCCCGACCGGGCCGCGCTCGACACGGTCTACCAGGAGCTCGACCGGCCGTCCGGGTTGGACATCCACGCCGTCGACGGCGGCGTCGACACGCTGCCGGCCGTGCTCAGCGCGGCCTCGGCGGCGGGCGCGCCGCTGCTCGCCTTCCTCGACGCCGGGTCGGGCCCGCCGCCGTCCGCCGGCACGCTGGCCGCGGTCGCCCGCGGCAAGCCCGGCGAGCTGCTGCTCGTGCTGCCCGCGGGCGTCCGCGAGCACCGGGCCCAGCTCGGCGCCGCCGGGTTCCCGCTGGTCGCCGACGTCGAGCTGGTGGCCCGCGACGAGAGTGCCCGGCTGGTCGCGTTCGCCACCGGGCAGGGCAAGAGCCTCGACGGGTTCAAGGACGCGATGTGGGCGGTCGACGAGTACGCGGGTGTCCGCTACCGCGACCCGCACGACCCCGAGGGTCACCTCCTCGACATCGCCGAGCGCCCGCACCCGGGGCCGCTGCGCCGGGAGCTGCTCGCCCACCTCGCGGAGGTCGGCCGGGCGACGGTGACCGAGCTGCGGCGCTTCGCGGTCACCGACACCGTCTACCGGGCCGCCGACGCCAACCGGGTGCTCACCGCCCTGCTCACCGCCGGCCAGGTGACCCGCGACCCGCCGGCCGGCCGGCTCGGCGGCGACGTGGTCATCGCCCCTGCCGGCTAGCCTTCACCCGGGCGCTGGCCTGGTTGATCAACAGCGAGGCGCCGGTGGCGAGCACCACGATGTTGAACACCATCTGGAAGATCACGAGTACGCGGGCGCCCTGGCCGGCCGCGTGGATGTCGCCGAAGCCCACCGTGAAGAGTGCGGACAACGCGAAATAGAGCGCGTCCGTGCGGGTGTCGAGGCCCGCGAACTGGCCCGGTGCCGAGACCTCCAGCACGTAGTCGGCCAGCGCGAACGCGATCGCCCCGGCCACCAGCGCGACGGCCAGGCCCTCCAGCGGCAACTGGTCGCTACGCAGCCGGCGGCGGATCTGCCAGACCACGAGCGCGATGGCGCCGCCGACGAAGACCAGCGCGGCCAGCGCGCGCAACGCCAGCCGCCAGCCGGCGTCACCCGGCTCGACCGGCACCACGTAGTAGAGGCCGACCAGCAGCACCACCGCCGCCACCACACGGAACCAGGCCGCACGGTTCATATCGGACAATCTACTCAGGGCAGACGCGCGCGCGGCGCCCTTCCGGAGGACCGGAGGGCGCCGCGCGCGGGGGAGGTCAGCTCTTGTCCTGCTTCCAGGACAGCGGTCCCGGCAGGTCGACGCGGTGGGCCCGCGCCCGGGAGTTCCACGACCAGCGACCGATCTTGATGCTCCAGGAGCTGAAGCCGTTCTCCGTGAAGTTCAGGATGATCGGGCCGATCTTCTTCCGCTTACGGAACATCAGACCCATGGTCAGGCACCTCTCGTCTCGGCCGCGGCGCCCGTGCGCGCCGTGGTCGGGCCGGAATGTTCCCAGAACGCCTGTTCGTGAAACCGGGTCTACCGCTGTCCGCTTCGCATGATCCGACCGAGGCCGGCCCACGACATGATCGAGCCGAGGGACGCCGCCGAGAGCAGCGAGAACGCGCTCACCCACGAGCCGACCGAGAACGCCGAGAAGGCCGAGCCGATGGAGCCGATGCTGCCGACCGAGCCGATCGAGCCGATGGAGAGGACCGATCCCTTCGAGGCGATGCAGAGGCACGAGTCCTGCGAGCGGATGCTGAGCATGGCGGGTCTCCCTTCCTCGCCCACCTGGGTGCCCGCTCGGCGCGGCGTTACTCTCGAACGGTGAGCCGGGCTCGGATCGCGTTGACCGTGGTGACCGTCGTCGTCCTCGTCGCCGCCGCCCTCGGAGGTGTCGGCGCCTGGCGGGGGTGGTTCAGCGAGCCTTCGGTCGAGGCCGCCCCCGACGTCCAGCCGGCCGGCGTGTCCGATGTGGTCACCGACCTGCGCGCGCCGTGGGGGCTGGCGTTCCGGCCCGACGGCTCGGCGCTGGTGACCGAGCGGGACACGGCCCGGGTGCTCTCGGTGCGGGGCGACACCGCGCGCGAGGTCACCGTCGTCTCCGAGGCGCGCCCGTCGGGCGAGGGCGGGTTGCTCGGCATCGCGGTCGCGCCGGCCGGCGACTGGGTCTACGTCTACTACACCGCCGACGACGACAACCGGATCGCGCGGTTCCGGCCCGACCAGCCCGACGCCCGTACCGTCGTGTTCTCGGGCATCCCCAAGGCCGGCAACCACAACGGCGGCCGGATCGCGTTCGGCCCCGACGGCATGCTCTACGTCGGCACCGGCGACGCGGGCGACCGCGACGCGGCGCAGGACCGGGCGAGCCTCGGCGGCAAGATCCTGCGGCTCACCCCGGAGGGCGCGCCGGCGCCCGGCAACCCGTTCGGCGCGACCCCGGTCTACACCTACGGCCACCGCAACGTGCAGGGGCTCGCCTGGGACGGCGGCGGCGCGATGTTCGCGTCGGAGTTCGGGCAGAACACCTACGACGAGCTCAACCGGATCGAGCCGGGCCGCAACTACGGCTGGCCGGAGGCCGAGGGCAACTCCGACGACCCGGCGTTCACCAACCCGATCGCGACCTGGCGTACGGCCGACGCGTCGCCCAGCGGCATCGCCGTCGGTCCCGACGGGCTGGTCTGGATGGCCTGCCTGCGCGGCGAGCGGCTCTACACGATCAAGACCGACGGCAGCGGCGCCGAGGCGCTGTTGCGCGGTGAGCACGGTCGCCTCCGGCACGTCGCCGCGGCGCCCGACGGCTCGATGTGGGTGCTGACCTCCAACCACGACGGCCGCGGCGACCCGGCCCCGGGTGACGACCGGATCCTGCGCCTGACGCTCTGACACCGGTGATTTCGCCGATGCGCGGCTGAGGGGCCGCGTCAAACACTGGTCAACGTCGATGTCCCCCGACGGACCAGGAGCCCCCCACGTGAGAACACCCATCCGTCTCGCCGCCGTGGTCACGGCCGCTGTGCTCAGTGTCGGTGTCGCGGGCGTGCCCAACGCGCTGGCGGCCGAGAACCCGTACGAGCGCGGCCCCAACCCGACCACGTCGATCCTGGACGCCACCCGCGGTCCCTACGCCACGTCCTCGACCAGCGTCTCGTCGCTGGTCAGCGGCTTCGGCGGCGGCGTCATCTACTACCCGACCACCACCGCCGACGGTACGTTCGGCGCGATCGCGATCTCGCCGGGCTACACCGCCGCCTGGTCGAGCATCGACTGGCTCGGTCCGCGGATCGCCTCGCACGGCTTCGTCGTGATCGGCATCGAGACCAACAGCCGCTTCGACCAGCCCGCGAGCCGCGGCTCGCAGCTCCTCGCCGCGCTGGACTACCTGGTCAACAGCAGCTCGGTGCGCAGCCGGGTCGACAGCACCCGCCTCGCCGTCGCCGGGCACTCGATGGGCGGTGGGGGCAGTCTCGAGGCCGCCTCGGACCGACCGTCGCTGCAGGCGGCGATCCCGCTCGCACCGTGGAACACCGACAAGAGCTGGACCGAGCTGCGGGTGCCGACGCTGATCATCGGCGGCGAGAGCGACTCGATCGCGCCGGTGTCGTCGCACTCGATCCCGTTCTACAACAGCATCCCGGCGTCGGCGGAGAAGGCGTACCTGGAGCTGAACAACGCCAGCCACTTCTTCCCGCAGTCCACCAACACGCCGACCGGCCGGCAGATGGTCGCCTGGCTCAAGCGGTTCGTCGACAACGACACCCGCTACGAGCAGTTCCTCTGCCCCGGCCCGAGCGGCAGCGCGATCGACGAGTACCGCAACACCTGCCCGAGCAGCTGAGCCAGCCCGGAACGAAGGCGCCCGTCGATAGACGGGCGTCTTTGTTGCGGAGAGCTTTCGGATAGGTGACACTGGATACATGCTTGTTGCACCGGCAGTGCACATTCTCGCGCCAGGCGGGCCGGTGCTGCGGGGGCGGGTGCGCGAGCTCGCCGCGATCGGTCGCCTGCTCCGGCGGGCGGCCGACGGCGCGGGCGGGACCCTGCTGATCGAGGGTGACCCCGGCTCCGGTCGCAGCGCGCTGCTCGCCCACGCGGAGCGGCAGGCGCCGGGTTTCGCCTGCCTGCGGGCGCGCGGGCAGCCGGGGGAGGCCGACCTGCCCTATGCGGCGCTGCCGCCGTCGCCGGTGCCGCGACCGACCCGCCGGCCGCGCACCGCCGAGCAGCGCCTGCGGTCGTGCACCCGGTTCTTCGACGCCGTCGTCTCTCTCAGCCGGCACCGGCCGGTCCTCTGCGTGGTCGACGACGCCGACCGGGTCGACCCGCCGTCCCTGGAGGTGCTGGCCTTCCTCGCCCGCCGTGCCCGGGACCACCGGATCGCCGTGGTCTTCGCCGGCACCGGCGGCCCGGCGGTCGCCGCCACCACGCTGCGACTCGCGCCGCTCGACCCGGGCCAGGCCGCCGACGTGCTGGCCGACCACGGCCTGGGCGGCCCGCTGGCCGAGGTGCTCGCCGGGCTCTCCTTCGGCAACCCCGCCGCGCTGCACGACCTCGTCCGGGCGTTGACCCCGGGCCAGCGCCGCGGCGTCGAGCCACCGCCGGCCGGGCTGCCCGCCGACGGCGACCTGCGCCTCGCGTACCGGACCCGGTTGCGCGCCCTGCCCGCCAGCACCCGGCGCGCGCTGCTGCTGGTGGCCCTCGACGACGGGCTGGACCCGGCGGCGCTGGCGCGGCTCGGCGGCGGCGCGCTGGCCGCGGCCGAGCGGGCCGGGCTGCTGCGGGGCACCGGGTTCACCCACCCGGCCGCCCGCGAGGCGGTGCGCGACGAGGCCACCCTGGCCGACCGGCAGCGCGCCCACCGCACGCTGGCCAAGCTGCTCACCGGTGACGCGCACGGACTGCGCCGCCTGCTGCACCTGGCGGCCGCGACCCCGCCGCCCGACGCCGGCCTGGCCGACGAGATCGAACGGGCGGCACAGTCCGTCGTGGACTGCCGCGTCGGCTCGGTGGCGCTGGAGCGGGCCGCCGAGCTGACCCCCGACGGTGGCCCGGCGGTCGCGCGCCGGGCCGCCGCGGCCCGGTTCGCCTGGCTCGGCGGCGACCTGGCCCGCGCCCGCCGGCTGCTGGCCCGGGCGGGCGCCGGCGGTGCGCTGCTCGCCGGCGAGATCGCGCTGCGCGGCGGCCCGGCCGGTGAAGCGCTCGAGCTGCTGCTGACCTCGGCCGACGAGCTGGCCCCGACCCGGCCCGACCAGGCCTGGCGGGCGCTGGTGCTGGCCGGCGAGGCGGTCTGCCTGGACGGCAACCACGGGCGTTACCGCGAGGTGCTGCGCCGGGCGGCCGTGCTGCGCCGGGCCGGCCACGTCGACCCGGTGCGCTCGGCCCAGGTCGCCGGCCTCGCGGCGATCATGCGGGGCGACCACGAGCGGGCGCGGCCGGCGCTGCGCTCGGTGCTCTCACTGTCCACACCGGACCCGGAGGTCCTGACCAGCGCCGCCACGGCCGGCCTGCTGCTCGGCGACGACGCGGCAGCCCACCGGATCCTGGAGCGCGCGGTGGAGCTGGCCCGGTCGAGCGGCGCGGTCGCGCTGCTGCCGCGGGCGCTGGAGCTGCGCACGTTCGTCGAGTACTGGATGGGCTCCTACGACGCCGCGGCCGCCAGCGCGCGCGAGGGTCTCGTGGCCGCCCGGGCGTGCGGCCAGCGCGCGGCCGCCGGCAACCTGGTCGGCCTGCTCGCCCTGCTGGCCGCCCTGCGCGGCGCCGCGCCGGAGTGCCTGGGCTGGATGCGCGAGCTGCGCTCGGGCTCGCACGCGAGCCGGCCGCGCGCGCTCGTGCAATGGGCGCTCGCCGTCCTCGACCTGGTCGCCGGTCGCGCCGCCGACGCGCTGCGCCGACTGTCCACGATGGCAGATCCGATGTCCGGCAGCGGCACGGTGCTGATCCAGATGACCGCCACGCCCTACCTCGTCGAGGCCGCCGCCGGGGCCGGCGACCCGGCGGCGGCCCACGCGGCCGCGGCGGTGTTCGACCGCTGGGCCGCCGCGACCGGTGACCCGACCCGGCAGGCGCTGGCCGCCCGCTGCCGCGCGCTGCTGGCACCCCGGGGCAGCGGACCCGCCCTGGCGGAGTTCGAGACCGCGCTGCGCCTGCACCCGGCCGACGGCGGCGACTTCGAGCGCGCCCGCACGGAGCTGCTGCTCGGCCGCGACCTGCGCCGTGCCCGCCACCCCCGGGACGCGCGGCCCCACCTGCACCGCGCGGCGGAGGGCTTCGCGCTGCTCGACATGCCGATCTGGGCGGCCCAGGCGTCGACCGAGCTGCGCGCGGCGGGCGAGGCGGGCGACCGGGCCGCACCGCCGCCGGGCCTGACGCTCACCGCGCAACAGCAGCGGATCGCCCAGCTCGTCGCGGACGGCGCGACCAACCGCGAGGTCGCGGCCCAGCTCTTCCTCTCGACCCGTACGGTCGACCACCACCTGCGCAACATCTTCAGCCGCCTCGGTGTCCGCTCCCGGACCGAGCTCGCCCGCACACTGTGATATCCATCGACGCGTGGCATCGATACGCGTGGAGACGACGGCGATCGCGGTCGCGACGATGCGCGCCCTCGAAGCCGACGTCCCGCCCGCCCAGCGCCTGCTCGACGACCCGGTCTCGGCCCACCTGCTGACGGGCGTGCCGGGCTGGATCGCGCGGCACCGACGCGCGCGGTTGACGCTCGGCCGCCTCGCGGAGACGGCCATGCCGGGCGTCCGCGGCACCGCGATCTGCCGTACCCGGGTGATCGACGACTGGTGCCGGGACGCGCTGGCCGCCGGCGCCCGCCAGGTGGTCGTGCTCGGCGCCGGCCTCGACAGCCGCCCCTACCGGCTCGCCGAGCTCGCCGCCGTCCCGGTCTGGGAGCTCGACCTGCCGGGCACGCAGGCGCTCAAGCGGGCGGCCCTGGCCCGGGTGCCCGGGCCGCTGCCGGCGAACATCCGCTACCTGGCCGCCGACGTCACCGTGGACCCGCTCGCGGCCCTGCTGGCCGACGCCGGCTTCGACGCCGCGCTGCCGACGCTGGTGGTCTTCGAGGCGGTCGCACAATACCTGCCGCCCGCCGGGGTCACGCCGACGTTCGTCTGGGCGGGCTCGCTCGCGCCCGGCAGCCGGCTGGTCCTCACCTACCTGCCCGACCGCGTCCGGCGCGGCCGCGCGCGGGCGTCGCGCCGCTACGGCTGGCTCAGCGCCTACGACCCGGCCGAGCTCCCGACGCTGCTCGCGGCCCACGGCCTGACCCTGCGCGCGGACGTGGGCGCCGAGGACTACCCGGCCCGGTACCCGCAACTGCGCGGCCGGCGCCTGACCCTGCGCGAGATCGAGCGCGTGGCGCTAGCGGAGGTCAGCCGCTGACGACACAGCGGCGCAGCGGATCGGTCGGGACGATCCCGGCGTCCTCCAGACGCTGCTCCAGCGCCTCCAGGTCGTGGTCGTGCCGGAACCGCTTCTCCGCCCCGGTGATCGGCAGCAGCCAGAGGACCCGCGCGTGGCCGCCGGGCAGCGGGCACTCCTCCAGGTCCGGACCCCACGGGTACGGCAGGCTCACCAGCAGGTGGTCGCAGCCCGACCCGGGCAGCCAGGGCCGGCCGATGGGCACGGTGTGGCCGTGGTCGAGGACGTAGTCGCCGCCGGAGGCGTGGTAGTACGCGACCATCGTGAGCGTCTCGACGTGCGCCTCGTCGGCGGGGCCGGGCGCGTGCAGCACGAACTCCAGGCCGTGCCCGTCGCGCTGGGTCGCGTCCCACAGGCCGACGGTGGCGTAGACGAGCCCGCCGTCCGGCGGCCGTGTCCGCAGGACGTGCAGGTTCGGCACCAGGCCGGCGATCGGGCCGGGAGCCGGCGGCAGCAGCACGGCCGCGTCACCGGGGAACAGCTCGTCGAAATGCCGCACGAGCGCCCGCCCGGCGGGCGTCAGGTCGTGGTTCACCCGTCGTGGGCGCGGACGGCGGCGGTCAGCGATCGCATGCGCCGCACCTTAGCGAGGGCCGGTGAAGCCCGCCAGCAGCCGGCGGACGGCCGTCGCCAGGTCGGCGCGGTTCTCCGGCGTGCCCGGCGCGGGGGCGGTCAGGGCGCCCGCGCCGACCATCCGGTCGAACAGGAGACCGTCCACACAGGCCACGAAGTGGTCGCCGGCCTGGGCCGGGTTCGGCACCCCCGCGGCGGTCATCAGCGCGCGGGCCTGGTCGCGCGAGGAGCGGCCGTACGCCAGGATCGTCCGCAGCTCCGGGTGGTGCGTGGCCTCCAGCAGGCAGGCGTAGCGGGCCAGCGTGCGTTCCCGGCCGGTCGTCAGCCAGGTGTCCAGGACCCAGGCGACGGCGTCGGCGAAACCGGCCGGGTCCGTCGGCACGTCGAAGCTCCGCGTCGCCAGGTCCGCGTCGTCGAGGTCGGCGAGGCGGCGGACCAGCCCCTCGATCAGGGCCTTGCGGGTCCGGAAGTACGCGGAGGTCGTACCCAGGGAGAGCCCGGCCCGGGCGTCGACCGCGCGGTGGGTGAGGCCGCGCATGCCCTGCTCGGCCACGACGGCGATCGCGGCGTCGGTGAGGTCGGTGAAGCGGGTCACGGGCGGCTCCTGTTCTTCTACACCTGTAGTATGGTCTTCTACAGATGTAGAAAGACGAGGAGGGGTCGTCATGGCGACGGCGATCGTGGTCGGGGCGGGCATCGGCGGGCTCAGCGCGGCGATCGGCCTGCGCCGGCGCGGGTGGGAGGTGGTCGTGCTCGAGCGCGCGCCGCGGATCACCGCCGTCGGCGCCGGCATCACCCTGCTGGCCAACGGCATGCGCGCCCTCGACGCGCTCGGTGTCGGCGCCGCGGTGCGGGCGCAGGGCCAGGTCGAGGCGTCCGGCGGCCTGCGCACCCCCGGCGGCCGGTGGCTCAGCCGGGTCGACGCGGCGGCCATGCAGCGGGTGCTCGGCACGTCGGCGATCGGCATCCACCGGGCCACGCTGCACCGGGTGCTGCACGACGCGCTGCCGCCGGGCACCGTGGTCACGGGCACCGACGTGGCGGAGGTCGTCGCCGGTCCCCAGCCGCGGGTCGACGGGCGGGTGGCCGACCTCGTGGTGGCCGCCGACGGCATCAACAGCGCCATCCGCCGCCGGTTGTGGCCCGACGCCCCGCCGCCCGTCTACGCCGGCGCGACAGCCTGGCGCGGGGTCACCGACGAGCCGTGGCGGGGGCCGCTGGTCGTGGCCATCACCTGGGGGCCCGGCGCCGAGTTCGGCATGGTGCCGCTCGGCGACGGCCGGGTCTACTGGTTCGGCTCGGTCACCGCGCCGCCCAAGGCCTGGCGCGACGACGAGATGGCGGCCGTACGCGAGCGGTTCGCCGGCTGGCACGAGCCGATCCCCGCGCTCATGGCCGCGACCACGACGGTGCTCCGCGACGACCTCTACCACCTCGCCACGCCGCTGCCGTCCTATGTGCACGGTCGGGTGGCGCTGCTGGGTGACGCCGCGCACGCGATGACCCCCCACCTGGGGCAGGGCGCCAACCAGGCGATCGAGGACGCGGTCGTGCTCGCGGCGAGCTGCGACCCGGCCGGCGACCTCGACAGCGGGCTGCGCGCCTACGACGCCCAGCGGCGGCCGAGGACGCAACAGGTGGCCCGCGCGGCCCACCAGATGGGCCGCGTCGGTCAGGGCCTGCGCAACCCGGTGGCGGTCGCGCTGCGCAACGCCGTGATCCGCCTCACGCCGGACAACGCGGGCCTCCGCACGATGAGCGGTTTCGCGAAGTGGGACCCGCCGACGCTGTAGGGCCCTGTCCTAGGCTGGTGGGATGGCCGACACGCCGGTGGAGCGGTTGCGGGCCGAGCGGCGCGACACCGTCGCGCAGATCGAGGCGCTCGGGCGGGTCGTCGAGGGCATCGTGACCGCGCAGACCGGCACCGCGACCGACGACGAGCACGACCCCGAGGGTCAGACGATCGCCTACGAGCGCGCGCAGGCGGGCGCCCTGCTGCAGCGCGCCCGCGACCGGCTCGCGGCGATCGACGCGGCGCTGGCCCGGGTCGAGGACGACAGCTACGGCCGCTGCGAGCGGTGCGGCCGCGAGATCGACCCCGAGCGGCTGGCCGTGCTGCCAGCCGCCCGTACGTGTGTCGAGTGCGCCGGCCTACGCTTCCCGGGCGACCGGTAGCTGGGCGAGCAGCTGGGTCTCGCCGCCCGCGTTCGGGGTCTCGACCCCGAGCTGGCGGAGCTGGCCCTGCATGAACGCCACGAGCTGCGCCCGGTATTCGCGGTCGAACTGCTGCAGCGACTCGATCTCCTGCTGCAACGCCTCGCGCTGCGGCTGCAGGCTGCCGACCGCCTCCTCGTAGCGCTGCTGCGCGTCCTGCTCGAGCGCGTCCGCCGCGTCCTGCGCGTCCTGGGTGATCTGCTCGGCGTTGGCCTGCGCCTCGGTGACCAGCCGCTCCGACGTGTCGTTGGCGTCGGCGACCACCTGCTCGGCGGTGGTCTGCGCCTCGGTCAGCAGACGCTCGCCCTCGCGGCGGACGTCGTCGGCGTGCTGGGCCGCGTCGCGGGCCGACTGCTCCGCCGAGGCGCGCGCGTCGGCGAGCACCTTGTCGGCCTGCCGGCGCATCTCGTCGGAGTAGCCCTGCGCCTCGCGGGCGATCTGGTCGGCGGACCGGCGCGCCTCGGCGAGCAACTGCTCGCCCTGCCGCTGGGCCTGCCCGATGTGTTCGTCGGCGGTGCGCTGTGCCAACGTGAGCACGGCGAGCGCCTGGTGCGAGTTGGGGTCGCCGAATGCCTCGGCTGGCTCAGTCATATGATGCCCATTGTCCGGAGTCGTCCCACCGAACAGCCCCTTCACACGGCCTTTCACCCGGTTGTCTGTCACCGGTTGACCTCCGTTCTCGAGCAGCCCGGTCCGGCCGGACGCTATCAGGCCGGACGGTGGTTGTTCGAGGGGGAAGTGGACGAGTTCAACCCTTGACCAGGGGCGTTCGCCCGGGAATGTCCACGATGTGCGGAAGGACCATCGAGGATTCGGGTCGCGAGCACGCCGGCAAGCCGGTCGATGTCGGGAAGCAGACCTTGCTGGACAGCGGCGCGTTCCGCTGCTAGCCGAGCCCGTCCGGCGGCGATGATCGCGTCGGCCTCGGCACGGGCGGCCGCGAGTGCCTCGGCGCGGATCTCCGCCGCCTCGGTGCGGGCTTCCTCACGTATGCCGGCAGCCTCGGCGCGGGCCTCGGCCAGCCGCTGCCGGTAGTCGTCGCGGACCCGCTCGGCCTGCGCCCGGGCGGCTTCCGCGCGGGCCAGCCCGCCGTCGATCGCGTCGGCCCGCGCCGCGAACAGCCGCTCCATCCGCGGGAACACGACCTTCATCAGGACGAGGCACAGCAGTGCGAACGCGACGGCGCCGACCAGCACCTCCGGCCACTGCGGAATGATCGCTCGGGTATCGGCTGCGCTGAGGAGCATCGACGGCCTCCAGGCGGGGACATCGACTATATCCGAGATCGATTCAGAAACTCACCGGGATGAGCGCGCCGGCCGCCCAGAGCGGCAGCTGGTCGGCGTAGTGCGGGTCACCCGGGCGCCCGCCGGCCCCGAACGGCACGATCCACCGGCTGGCCGCGCGGTCGCCGAGATCCCAGACCCAGCGGGCGACCGGGCCACGCCAGCACGCGTCGGACAGGCCGGGCACGCTGTAGGTCGACAGGACGCAGTCGGTGTCGCCGCCGAGGGGCGTGGTGGGCGCACCGCCCGGCAGCGCCTGGACGGGGGTCAGCAGGTGCCGCCCGCCCCACGGCATGGCCGGTTCCGCCGCGGCGTCCACGAGCGCGTCCGCCGCGATCCGCGCCCGGTCCGGGATGCCCGCGAGCACGCTGGGAAGCGACGCCCCGATCCGGCCGAGCGGGTCGGTCCAGGGCGCGAACAGCTCGTCGTACGCCGACGGCACGCGCAACGGGCGCAGGACCGGATGCGCGTGCAGCCGGCGCACGAGAGCGCCGCGCCAAGCCGCGTAGGCGCCGGCGGCCACACTCGACGCGCTCATCGCGCCGTCCCAGGCGAGCAACCGCTCCCGCAGGTCCGCCGCCGGGCCGGTCACCGCGGCCGCGGCCAGCAGGTCCCGCAGCGGCACCGCCCGGTCGTCGGTGTGGATCGCCGCGGCCGGGGTGCCCGCGTCGAGCAGCTCCCGGATCCGCCGCGCGCGGTGCGGTGGCGCGAAGTCCGTGCCGAGGTCGGCCACCGCGGGCCGGCGGTCGTTGGCGTGCACGGCGACGTCGTCGACCCGCGCCGCCGCCGGCTCGGCATAGCCCCGCCAGGCGAGCCGGGCGTCCCAGGCCGGCACGGGCTCGCGGTGGCACCGCGCGTCCCGCACCGGGACCAGACCGGCGACGAGCTCGCGCACGTCGCCGGTGGTGTCCGCGACCAGCACGCTGTTGACGGGCTCGACCCACGCCCGCAGCGCCGCCACGACGTCGCCGGTGGTCCGGGCCCGCAGCAGCGGCAGCAGCGCGTCGAAGCCGAGCGCGGCCTCGACCCGGCTGGGCGTACGCAGGCTCAGCGCCTCGCCGGTCCGCCGGTCGACGTCGACGACCGGCCCGCGGGCTGTCTCCATCACCTCGACCGCCACCTGCTCGGCGTCGCGGACCGCCACGCGCTCGACGTGCACGGCGACCGGTTCCCAGCCCGCCGGACCGCGTGCCGAGACCTCGCCGCCGTCGCGGCGCAGCTCCTCCCGGTACAGGTCCTGGTAGTCGGCCATCGCGTTGGTGATGCCCCAGGCGACGCCGCCGGTGTGCCCGAAGTGCGGCACGCCCGGCACGCCCGGGAAGGCCAGGCCGATCACGTCGAACTCCGGGCACGCGAGGCCGATCTGCTGGTAGATCCCCGGCAGCTCGAGCAGGCGGTGCGGGTCGCCGGCCAGCACCGGCCGCGGACCGGCCAGCGCCCACGCGTTGCTGCCCGACCCGCCCGGCTCGGCGGCCGCGAACAGCGCGGTGCCGCCGAGCGCGGCGGTGAGGTCGGCCCGCCACAGCTTGTGCGGGAACGTGCCGAACAGCGCGTGCTGCACGAGGAACACACCCAGCGGTGACCACGGCTGCCAGCGGCCCGGGCGGACGCCGACCTCCGCGAACTCCGGCGCGTCGGCCGTCGCCAGGCCCTCGTTCACACCGTCCACGAAGGCCGCCACCCAGCGCCGGGTGTCCGGCGCCAGGGCGGCGAAGCAGCGGCGGGCGGTGTCGTCGAAACGGGCCCGGCGGGCGAACCGGTCCCACGGCAGCTCCGCCGGGCCGAGCACGGCGGCCAGGCGGCCCTCTGCGCGCAGGCGTTCGACCTCGATCTGCCAGGCCCGGTCGGTCGCGGTGACCCGGCCCTGCAGGAAGGCGAGCTGGTCGGCGTCCTGCGCCCAGAGGTGCGGGATGCCGTAGTCGTCGCGGCGTACCTTCATCGCGCGGCGATCGGGTTGACCAGCGTGCCGGCGAAGATCAGCGAGCCGGCCTGGTCGGTGAGGTCGACCATCTGCAGCGTGTTGCGGAGCTGCAGGCGGTTGAGGCACGAGTGGTGGAACTCGGGCCGGTCCAGCGCGAGCCGGCCGCGCAGCTCCGGGTGGTCGGCGCCGTGCTCGGCCACGCACTCCGCGACCAGCGTCCAGAACCGGCTCCAGGGCAGCACGCCGTCGACGTCGAGGATGCCCGCGAGGTGCCGCAGGAAGCCGTCGAACACGTCGGTGTGCAACGCCAGGGCCTTGACGTCGTCGGAGACGTCGATCCTGATCCGCTCGATCGCGGCCGGCAGCGGCCGCTCGGTGCTCATCACGGCGACCTCCTCCCCGATGTCCTTCATGAACACCCGGGTGGGCACGTGCCCGTCGAGCACCAGGATCAGGTTCTCGCCGTGGGGCATGAAGGCGAGGTCGTGCCGGAGGATGCAGTGGACGACCAGGCGCACGTACGCGCGCAGGTAGGTCGCGACCCAGCGGTCGGCCGGCAGCCCGGACGCGGCGACGAGCTCGGCGGCCAGCGACCGCCCGGACCGGTCGCGGTGCAGCAGGCTCGCCATCGTGGCCAGCCGCTCGCCGGGCGCGAGGCGGGGCAGCGGGCTCTCGCGCCACAGCGCCGCCAGCATCCGCTGGTGCGCCGAGACGAAACCGCTGCGGTGGTACGCGTCGCCGGTGTAGCCGGCCGACGCCAGCTCGCGCAGCACGTCGAAGCCGCAGGCGCGCAGGGTGTCGTCGCCGCGCACGACGTCGGCCACCCAGTCGTTGATCGGCGGCGTGGCCCGCATGTAGGTGGGGGACAGGCCACGCAGGAAGCCCATGTTCTGGATCGCCAGCGCGGTCTTCACGTAGTGCCGGTCGGGCCGGTCGGTGTTGAAGAACGTGCGGATCGACTGCTGCGCGCGGTAGCGGTCGTTCCCCGTGCCCAGTGGCACGATCGACCGCCGGGCGATGTCGGGCGCGAACGTGATCGCGTGCTTGTGCTCCCACTGCCACGGGTGCGCGGGCAGAAAGCGGTAGTCGGCCGGATCGAGGCCGAGGCCGCGCAGCCGGGTCCCGAACCGGTCCAGCGTCTCCGGGCCGAGTTCGGCCGCGTAGAAGGCGTCCTCGGACACCCCCTCGCCCGCGGTGAAGTCGCTCTCGTCCTTGCGGACCGCGAGCCAGACGAGCCGGACCGGTTGCCCCGCCTCCGGTGCGTACGCCTCGTGGTCGGCGAGGCCGAAGCCGATCCGCCCGTTGTTGGCCACGAACCCGGGGTGCCCCTCGGTCATCGCGGCCTCGATCGCCTGGAAGTCGGCGTGCACGAGCGCCCGCGCGTCGAGGCGCTCGTGGTGGTGCTTCCACGCGGCGCCCGCGAGGGTGGCCGCGATCTCCTCCAGGTAGGTGCCGACGAGCTTGTCCGGGATGCCGAGCGTGCCGGCCAGCCCGGCCACGAACGCCATCGCGTCCACCGGCCCGCCGTCGTCGCGGGCCAGCGAGTCCGCGTCGACCACCCAGTGCTCCAGGCCGTAGCGGTGCGCCTGGAAGCGGTGGCCGTGCACCGCGAAACCGCCGCCGGGCAACGGCTGGGGCGTGAGGATCCGCTCGTGGCTGAACTCCGCGATCGCCTTGGC
This sequence comes from Asanoa siamensis, assembly GCF_016862555.1. Classification (GTDB taxonomy): domain Bacteria; phylum Actinomycetota; class Actinomycetes; order Mycobacteriales; family Micromonosporaceae; genus Asanoa; species Asanoa siamensis. The sequence continues at coordinate 16,713 of NZ_BONE01000036.1, forward strand.
GACGAGCCGCCGGTGCGCGACCGCCATGGTCTCCGGCGTCAGGTGCGCGGGCGGTTCCGGCGCGGTCCGCTCGTACGCGGCGCGGGTGCAGAAGCTCAGCCGGGCCACCTTGTCGGAGAGCTGGACGCGGCGCTCCTCGACGAAGCCGACCTCGGCGTTCTTGCGCGCGATGGCCGCGTTGCGCTCGTCGGGCTCGACCACGACGCGGTGGGCGCGCGGGTCGGCGAAGATGAACGACATCACGGCCCGCATCACGCCGGAGGTGAGCCCGTGCTTCGGCGTGGCGCCGGGAGCGGGCGGTGCGACCAGCACGTGCATCCCGACGTCGCCGTCGGCGACCCGGTACTGGCCGGCCAGCTCGCTGTGCGCCGGCTCGTAGGTCTCGGCGAGGAACACCGGCTCGCCGTCGAGCCGGCCGAGCCACGCGTCGTGGTGCGGGTCGCCGGCGATCTCCGCGTACGCCTTGCGCACCGTCTCGACCGAGGCGCCCCGCATTCCCCAGTAGACGGACCGGGGGTGGGTCACCCAGCCGTGCAACAGCTCCGCGTGCGCGTCGAGGTCGAGCGGTTCCAGGGTGTACGTCACGATGCCACCTCCGCGAGCGCCGGGGCCGGCGCGCCGAACTCCTGGAACGCGATGCGCTCCTCCACCGGGTAGATCTCGCGGCCCGTCAGGGCCCGGATGATGACCGAGTTGCGGTAGGCGCCCATGCCCAGGTCCGGCGCGGTCAGGCTGTGCGTGTGCTCCTCGGCGTTCTGCACGAAGATCTCGTCGCCGGCCACGTCGACCGCGTAGCCGAGCGAGACGTCGTACCGGCCGCGCTCGTCCCACCGGATCCGGTCGCGGACGGGGTCGAGGAAGGTCGGCACCCGCGGCGCGTAGCCGGTGGCCAGCACCAGGCCCTGGGTCCGCGCCCGGAACGACCGGTCCTGCTCGGCGTGGTGCAGGTCGAGGGTGTAGCGCTCGCCGTCCCAGCCGGCCGCGGTGACCTCGACGCCGGTGCGCAGCGTGGTCGGGACGTCGCCCGCCAGGCCCTGCTCGTAGAGAGTGTCGAAGATGGTGTCGACGAGGTCGCCGCTGATTCCCTTGTAGAGGTTGCGCTGCTCGCGGCCGAGCCGGTCGCGGGTCGCGGTGGGCAGGGCGTGGTGGTAGCGGACGTACTCCGGAGACGTCATCTCCAGCGTCAGCTTCGTGTATTCCATGGGGAAGAAGCGCGGCGAGCGGGTGAGCCAGCTCAGGTGGTAGCCGTGCGTGGCCGTGCCGGGCAGCAGGTCGAGGTAGATCTCGGCGGCACTCTGTCCACTGCCGACGACGGTGACGGAGTCGAGCGCTTCGAGGCGCGGCTTGGCCGACAGGTAGTCGGCGCTGTGCACCACGGGGCCCGGCAGGTCGCGCAGCGGCGCCGGGATCCTCGGTGCGGTGCCGATGCCGAGCACGAGCTTGCGTGCCCAGACCGTCTCGACCGCGCCGGCGGAGAGCACCCGCAGGGCGTACGCCCGACGGGTCCCGTCGTAGTCGACGCGCTCGACCCGGCTGCCGAAGCGCAGCGACGGGAGCTGGGCCGCCGCCCACTGGCAGTAGGCGTTGTACTCGGCGCGCAACGGGTAGAAGCTCTCCCGGATGTAGTAGCGGTAGAGCCGGCCGGTCCGCTTCAGGTAGTTGAGGAACGAGAAACGTGAGGTCGGGTCGGCCAGCGTGACGAGGTCGGCGAGGAACGGCACCTGGATCGTGGCGCCCGGGATCATCAGGCCCGGATGCCAGTCGAAGCCGTCCCGCTGTTCGAAGAACACACCGTCCACATCGGCCAGGTCGGCGGTGAGGCAGGCCAGGCCGAGGTTGAACGGGCCGACGCCGACGCCGGCGAAGTCGTGGATCCGCATCACACCACCGCCGTCGCGAGCCGCGGGTCGTCCTCGGCGAGCAGCGCGTCGCCGGCCTCGCGGACCCGGTCGAGCACGGCCCGCAGGTGGTCGGCCGTGGTCATCGGGTTGAGCAGGGTGAACTTGAGCCAGGGCCGGCCCGCCCGGGTGGTGCCGGCGATGATGGCCTCGCCGCCGGCGAACAGCCGGGCCCGCAGCCGCGGGGTCAGGTCGTCGCAGGCCGCGTCGTCCAGCGCCGCCGGCCGGTAGCGGAACAGCACCGTGCTCAGCGTCGGCGCGGCGTGCACCTCGAACTCCGGGTCGTCGGTGAGCAGGCCGTGTGCCTCCTCGGCGAGGTCGACGACGCGGTCGAACATCGCGCCGAGCTGCTCGGAGCCGACCGTGCGCAGGGTCATCCAGAGCTTGAGCGCGTCGAACCGGCGGGTCGTCTGCAGGCTCTTGTCGACCTGGTTGGGCACGGTGGCCGTACGCGGGTTGAGGTAGTCGGCGTGGTGGGCGATCCGGCGCATGGCGGCCGAGTGCCGCACGATGATGGCGCTGGAGCTGATCGGCTGGAAGAAGCTCTTGTGGAAGTCGACGGTGACCGAGTCGGCCCGCTCGATGCCGTCGAGCAGGTGCCGGCGTCGGGTCGAGACGAGCAGGCCGCAGCCGTACGCCGCGTCGACGTGCAGCCAGACGCCGCGGCGGGCGCAGGCCTCGGCGATGTCGGCGATCGGGTCGACGCAGCCGAGGTCGGTGGTGCCCGCGGTCGCGACGACGGCCATCGGTGTGAGGCCGAAGCGGGTCAGGCCGTCCAGCGCCGCGGTCAGCGCGACCGGGTCCATCCGGCCGCCGCCGTCGGTGCCGACGGTGACGACGGCGTCACGGCCGAGCCCGAGCAGGATCGCCGCCTGGGTGACGCTGAAGTGGGCCTCGGCGGTGGCCAGGACGCGCATCCGGGACAGGTCGGTGGCCGGGCTCGCCTCCCGGGCGAGCAGCAGCCCGTGCAGGTTGGACTGGGTGCCGCCGCTGGTGAAGACGCCGTCCGCGTCGGGGCCGAAGCCGATCCGGCCGGCGGCCCAGTCGACCAGCCGGCGCTCGATCAACGTGCCGGTGGTGCTCTGGTCGTAGGTGTCGACCGACGAGTTGACGGCGGCCAGCAGCACCTCGGCGCTGAGCGCGGGGAGGGCGACGGGGCAGTTCAGGTGGGCGACGTAGCCGGGCTCGTGGAACCAGACCGCGTGGTCGAGGTAGAGGCGGGCGATCTCGTCGAGGGCGGCGTCGGTGTCGCCCAGCGGCCGGTCCAGGTCGACGGCGTCGACCATGCCCTGCAGGTCGGTCAGGCTCGCGCCCGAGTAGGGGCGGCGCACGGTGCTCACCCGCTCCGCGACGGCGGCGGCGGCCCGCGCGACGTCGTGCTGGAACGTGGTGACAGTGGACCGGCCGAACAAGTGTGGAGTGGAGCTCTCCAACACGACCTCCCTTTAGGTTAGCCTTGCCTAACTCGGGCCAGACGTTACCTGGCTGACGCGCGAAACGGAACAGGGGGTCGCTAGGGTAGGTATTCATGCGGATCATTGGGGTCGGGTTCGGGCGGACGGGGACGCGGTCGCTGCGGGTGGCGCTGGAACGGCTGGGCGCCGGGCCGTGCCTGCACATGCAGGAGCTCAGCGTGGGCGCGCACCGCGAGCGGGAGGCGGCCCGGTGGCTCCGGGCGGCCGACGGCGAGACGGTCGACTGGCACGAGATGTTCACCGGTTGGCAGTCCACTGTCGACTGGCCGGCCTGCAGCCGGTGGCGGGAGGTCTGCGCCGCCTTCCCGGACGCCCCGGTGCTGCTCAACCACCGCGACTTCGACGGGTTCTACCGCAGCGCCGAGCGGACGATCTGGGCCGTGCGCCAGGCCGCCCGGGCGGGCACCCTCGGGCCCCGGCCCGACGGCGAGGTGCAGCCCGCGGCGTTCCGCCACGTGCTCGAACGCCTGGTCTGGCAGGGCGACTTCCAGGGGCGGTTCGAGGACCGGGCCTGGATGGAGCGGATGTACGACCAGCGGCTCGCGGCCATCCGCGCGGAGATCCCGGCCGGGCGACTCGTCGAGTGGCGGCTCGGCCACGACGGATGGGAGCCGCTGGCCCGCGCGCTGGGCGTGCCCGTACCCGACGAGCCCTTTCCCCACCTGCACCACACCGCCGAGTTCCGGGAGCAGGTGGGGCTCGGTCAGTCGGCCACGTAGCGCCGGCCACCGTCGCCGAGGACCCGCAGGAACTCGAAGCTGTCGGCGGTGTGCGAGCCCGGCTGCGGCCGGAAGATCACGAGCCGCTGGCCGGTGCTCTCGGCGCGGACGTAGTCGCACTGGACGTCGAGGTTGCCCGCCCGCGGATGGACGATCAGCTTGCGGGTGCTGTGCAGCGGCGTCACCCGCATCTCATGCCAGTAGCGGGCGAACTCGTCGCTGGCCGACTCCAGGTCGGCGACGAGCCGCTCGACCTTCGGGTCCGGGCCCCGGCGGGAGGCGGCGGCCCGTAGGTCGGCCACGTAGCCCCGGCCCAGCGACTCGTGCTCCTGCGGCGCGTTCAGCTCGCGCGACGCGGGATCCGTGAACCAGCGCCAGACCACGTTGTTGGACCGCTCGTCGCCGTCGGTCCAGCGGCCGAGCAGTGCCCGGCTCAGCGCGTTCTGCGCCAGCATCGTGGTCAGGTCGTCGACGACCTGCGCCGGCACGGTGTCGAGGGTGTCGAGCAGGAACATCAGCGCGGGGTCGACGTATCCGGTGTCGACACCGGGGTTCGGCGCCGAGTAGCCGGCCAGCCGGTAGAGGTAGTCACGCTCCTCGACCGAGAGTCGCAACGCCCCCGCCAGCGCGCCGAGCAGCGTCTCCGACGGCGTGCCGGCCCGCGACTGCTCCAGCCGCTCGTAGTAGTCGACGGAGAGGTTCGCCAGCAGCGCGACCTCCTCGCGGCGCAGGCCGGGTGTGCGGCGCCGGCCGCCCGACGGGATGCCCACGTCGGACGGCCGGAGCGCCTCCCGGCGGCTCCGCAGGAAATCGCCGAGCTCGCCACGTGCCACTACGACCTCACTCCTCGATGGCGGCCATCGCCTCGGGCGTGTAGCGGGCGCCGGCCGCCGCGCCCACCGGCAGGATCACGCCCAGCTCCGCCATGACCGCCGGGGTCAGCTCGATCGCCGCCGCGGCCACGTTCTCCTCGAGGTACGTGCGGTGCTTGGTGCCCGGGATGGCCGTGCCGCCCCGCTCCAGCACCCACGCTAGTGCGAGTTGGGCGGGGGTGACGCCGACCCGGTCGGCGACGGCCCGGATGCGGTCCACGAGCACCAGGTTGCGGTCGATGTTGCCGTCGGCCAGGCGCGGCCACGTCCGGCGGAAGTCGCCCTCCGGCACGTCGTCCATGCTGCGGATGGTGCCGGTGAGGAAGCCGCGACCCAGTGGGGAGTACGCGACGAAGCCGAGCCCCAGCTCGCGGGTGGCCGCCAGCACGCCGTTGGCCTCGACGTCCCGGCTGAACAACGAGTACTCGGTCTGCACCGCCGACAGCGGCGCGGTCGCGTGCGCCCGGCGGATGCTCCGCGCCGAGGCCTCGCTGATGCCCAGATAGCCGACCGTGCCGGCCGTGACGAATTCGCCCAGCGCGCCGATGCTCTCCTCGACGGGCACAGCCGGGTCCACCCGGTGCAGGTAGAGCAGATCGATCCGGTCGACGCCGAGCCGGCGCAGCGACCGCTCGACGGCGACGCGCAGGTACGCGGGCTGGCCGTTGGCGGGCCCGACGAGTCGGTCCTGGTCGTCGAACGTGCCGCCGCCGACCTTGGTGGCGATGACCGTTTCGGCCCGGCGGCTTGCCAGTGCCCGGCCGAGCAGCCGTTCCGCCTCGCCGTAGCCGTAGAAGTCGGCGGTGTCGAACATGGTCACACCGAGGTCGAGCGCGCGGTGGATGGTGGCCGTCGACTCGGCGTCGTCGCGGGTGCCGTACGCGGCGGTCAGGCCGAACGTGCCCAGCCCCTCGACGGAGGCGGTCAGGCCCTGGTTTCCGATCGTGTGTGTACGCAATGCCATGCGGTCCACCGTGCTCCCGCTCGGAGTCGGTAGCGGCGTCCTGGTTATCCCCGGTCCGGGAGGGCGACCTTCGCGCGAACTGAGCGGGAAGTCTCACGTGGTTGACACCTCGGCGCGGGCGACCGTAGCGTCCCGGGCAGACGTGACGACGGTAGGAAGCCGGTGGGAATCCGGCGCGGTCGCGCCACTGTGACCACGCGCAGGCGTGGGAGTCAGACCCTCCGTCGACACCGAAACCCGTCGTGGGACGCGTGATCCCGAGGAGGTTCGCCCCGTGTCCAGCATCTCGTCTTCCGCCACCCCGAGCCCGGCCGTCCAGCCCGTGGCCATCCCGTGGCGTGCGCTCCAGCCCTGGCTCCTGTTCGGCGCCGTGCTCGCGATCGCGTTGCTCTACTTCGTCGGCACCGAGCAGGGTGTGTTCCACCTGATCGGTGGCAGCGGCGTGCACGAGTTCGTGCACGACGGCCGCCACCTGCTCGGTTTCCCCTGCCACTGACGGGCGGGGCATCGTGCTGTCCCCCCGTTCGTTGCTGATCCGCGGCATGCTGGTGGGACTGGCCGCCGGCGTGCTCGCGTTCGTCTTCGCCTACCTCGTGGGCGAGGGCCCGATCGACGCGGCGATCGCCTTCGAGGAGGCGCACTCGCCACCCGGTGAGCCCGGGTCGGTGACCCGCACGGTGCAGAGCACCGTCGGCCTGCTCACCGCGACGCTGATCTACGGCGTCGCGCTGGGCGGGATCTTCTCGATGGTGTTCGCCGCCGCCTACGGGCGCCTCGGCCGGCTCGGGCCGCGGGCCACCGCGGCGCTGGTCGCGCTGGCCGGCTTCGTCACCGTGGCGTTCGTGCCGTGGCTCAAGTATCCGGCCAACCCGCCGGCCACCGGCTCCGAGGACAGCATCGGGCGGCGTACGTCGCTCTACTTCCTCCTGCTGGTGATCGCGCTGGCGGCCCTGGCGCTCGCCGTCTACATCGGACGGGCGCGGGTCGGCCGGCTCGGCCTGTGGAACGCGTCCATCCTGGGTGCCGGTGCGTTCGTCGCCGTGGTCGTGGTGGCACACGTGCTGCTGCCGACGATCGAGGAGATTCCGGAGGGCTTCTCGCCGCTCGTGCTCTGGAACTTCCGCCTGGCCTCGCTCGGCACGCAGGTGGTCGTCTGGACCACCCTCGGGCTCGGCCTGGGCGCGCTCGTGGAGCGCACCCTCCGCCGCGAAGCGGTGCTCACCGCCTCCGCCTAGTCAGCCAGCCAGCCGCTCCGGCCGGCCACCGCCCTCAGTGCTGATGGTGGTGGTCGGCCGGATGCGTGTGCGGCACCTGCGCGGCGCCGACCGCGTGCTCGTGGAACGGCAGGGCGATCCGGTACTTGCACGTGTCGCAGTTGGCGCGGATGTCACCGGCCAGCGCTTCGCGGTAGCGCTCGACCACGATCTCGGCCAGGCCCGCGCAGTCGCCGATCACCTCGGCGGTGCGGACGTCGGCGTGGTGTTCGGTCGCCCACTCGGCCGCCTGGGTGGCGACCCGGCGGGGCAGGACGCCGGTGAAGAGGAAGTAGGGCAGCACCACCGTTTTCGCCGCACCCAGGGCGCGACAGCGGTCGAGGCCGGCCGGCACGCTGGGCTGGGCGAGCGAGACGAACGCGTACTCCACGCCGGACACGTCCGTGGTCTCCGCGAGCAGGCGGGCCACCTTGGCGACCTCGGCGTTGGCGTCCGGGTCGGTGGAGCCCCGGCCGACCAGCAGCACGGTGGTGTTCCTGTCGGCTCCCGCGTCGCTCAGGCGTTCCCGGAGCAGGGCGAGCACGCCCGGGTGCGGGCCGAGCGGTCGCCCGTAGGCGAAGGTCAGGCCGGGATGCCTTGCCCGTTCGGCGGCCAGCGAGCCGGGGATGTCGCCCTTGGCGTGGCCGGCGGCGACGAGCATCAGGGGTACGCAGGCCAGCCGCCGGACCCCGTCCGTCAGCAGGTCGGCGACCGCGTCCTTGACCGGTGGCTCCGACAGTTCGATGAAGCCGCCGGCGACCGGCACGTCGAGGCTCCGGCCGACCCGCGCGACGAAGCGGCGGAAGTCGTCGACCCCGTCCGGGTCCTTGGTGCCGTGGCCGGCGATGAGCAGAGGGGTGGTCATGCGAGCGGATCTCCGTACAGCAGGGCGTTGACGGCGGCGGCGGCGACGGCCGCGCCGCCGCGTGCGGACCGGTTGGACAGGTGCGGCAGCGCGGTCTCGCGCAGGGCGGCCTTGGACTCGGCCGCGCCGACGTAGCCGACGGGGAGCCCGATGACGAGCGCCGGCCGGATCGCACCGGTGGTGGCAAGGTCGATCAGCTCGACCAGCGCGGTCGGCGCGTTGCCGATCACCCAGACCGCGCCGTCCGGGTTTTCCTCGGCGGCGAGCCGGATTCCGGCGGCGGAGCGGGTGAGCCCGGTGTCGCGGGCCAGCGCGGCCGTCTCGGGCGCGGCGACGAGGCAGGTCGCCGGGTAGGTGGTGACGCCGGCCGCCACCATCGACACGTCGGTGACAAGGGGAGCGCCGGCGGCCAGCGCGGCCCGGCCGGCGGCCAGCGCCGCCTCGTCGGTGACCAGGTCGGTGAGCCAGCCAGGGTCCGCGGTGGTGTGGATGATCCGCTCGATTACGTCCCGGGTGTGCGGCGGCAGGGCGGCGGTGTCGGCCGCGCGGCGCAGGATCCGGTAGGACTCCGCCTCGATCGGGTGCACCGTGCGTTTCACGACAGCCACGCGTACTCCCGGGGTGTGACCATCCGCCCGGCCACGACCCGGCTGCGGCTGGAGCCGACCAGGACCACCGATCGCATGTCCACGATGGACGGATCGGCGGCCAGTGCCGCGACGGTGGTGAGGTGGACGTGCTGGCCCGGCCGCGTCGCGTCGCGGACGACGCCGACGGGGGTGTCCGGCGGCCGGTGCGCCCGGAGGATCGCCAGGGCCTCGTCGAACTGGGTGATCCGCGTGCGGCTGCGCGGGTTGTAGAGGCAGGCGACCAGGTCCGCGGCGGCGACGGCCCGGAGCCGCTCGGCGATCACGGGCCAGGGTGTGTGCAGGTCCGAGAGCGACACGTAGGCGTGGTCGTGCCCGAGCGGCGCGCCCAGCAGGGCGCTCGCGGCCAGCGCGGCGGTGACGCCCGGCACGGCCTCGACGTCGACGTCGTCCCCGGCGAGCTCCAGCGCGGGTGAGGCCATGGCGTAGAGCCCGGCGTCACCGGACCCGATCAGCGCCACGGCGTGCCCCTCGGTGGCCAGCTCGACGGCTTCGCGGGCGCGCTTGGCCTCCTCGCCGAGCACGGACGCGACGATCCGGGTGCCGGGGGAGAGGAGGTGGCGCACCTGGTCCACGTACTGGTCGAGCCCGACCACCACGGCCGCCCGGCGCAGCGCGGCGGTGGCCCGCGGGGTGCGCAGGTCCTCGGCGCCGGGCCCGATGCCGACGATGGTCAGCCGGCCGCGGGGCACGAGCCGGGCCACGGCGGCGGTCGCTGTCGGGGTGACCCGCTTGGTCACCACGAGCTCCGCGCCGCGCCCGGCGTCGCGGGCGGCCCGCAGCGCGGCCGCCTCGGCCACACTCGGCGTGCCGACCGCGGCCCGCACGACCTCGGACGGCGTCGGCACGTCCTCGCCGGCCAGCTCGGCGGCGGGGAACGTCAGCACGGGCCAGCCGCGATGGGCCGCGAACGCGAGGATGCCGGCCTCGTCGGCCTTGACGTCCACAGTGGCCAGCGCCCGCACGGCGGCGGGGTCGAGCCCGCCGTCCGCCAGCGCGGCGTGCACCACGGCGGCGACCGCCTCTTCGGTGACGCCCCGGCTCGCGCCGACGCCGACCACCAGGGACGGCGGGCGGTAGACGAGGTCGCCGGTGGCGTCGACGCGGTCCGAGACGACCAGGCGCACCGGGTCGGGGCCGTCGTCGGGTAGGGCGGGAACCGGCCAGGTCCGGTCGGCGACCACGACCGCGCCGGCGCCGTCGAGCACCGCGCGGGTCACCCGGGCGACCGGAGCCGGGTCGGCGAGCCGGAAGCCCAGGTCCGCGCCGAAGCCGTCGAGCGGTGGCAGCCCCGCGCTGTCGGTGGCGGTGGTGACGACGGGTTCGGCGCCGAGCAGCGCGGCGATCCGCCGGGCCGCGTCGTTGGCGCCGCCGTCGTGGCCACCGGTCAGGGCCACCGCGAAGCGGCCCGCCTCGTCGACGCAGACGACGCCGGGGTCGGTGTGCTTGTCGGACAGCAGGGGAGCGATCAGGCGCACCGTCGCGCCGGTGGCGAGGAAGCAGACCAGCACCTCACTGCCCGCCCAGGCTTCGGCGAACTGGTCGCGGACCGGGCCGTCGAAGACGCGGACCTCGCCGGGCCAGGCGTCCGCGAGGCGGGCGGCCAGGCGTCGGCCCGCCGCGGTCGGTGCGACGACGCCGATCATCGGGACCCCCAGAGCAGTCTCACGGGGTTGGTCGCGGCCAGGCGTCGGCCCGCCGCGGTCGGTGCGACCGCGCCGATCATCGGGACCCCCAGACCAGCGTCACCGGGTTGGTCGCGGCCAGGCGGTGCCGGCCGGCGAGGTCGGCCAGACGGTTCGCCTGGATCTGGGCGCCGCCGGTCGTGTAGCCGGCGGCGGCCAGTGCCGTCGCGGCCGGGCCGACCGGTTCGAGTGCGGCGTAGGCCGCGACGACGCGGGCGGGTGCGCGATCCAGGACCGCGCGCAGCACCTCCGGGCCACCGCCGCCCACGAACACCGCGTCCGGGTCCGGCAGGTCGGACAGGGCCCGCGGGGCCGCGCCCGTGACCATCCGCACGGCCACGCCGTGCCGGCCGGCGTTGGCGCGTACCAGGTCCGCGGCCGCCGGGTCGCGGTCGACCGCCACCACCGCGGCGCCGAACCGGCCACACTCGACGGCGACCGAGCCCGAACCGGTGCCGACGTCCCACACGAGCGTGCCCGGGGCGGGGGCGAGGTGGGGCAGGGTGACGGCGCGTACCTCGGCCTTGGTGATCATCGAGTCCCGGTGGGCGAAGGCGTCCTCGGGCAGCGCCCAACCGGCGGGTGGCCGGATACCGCCCGCGAGCCAGCCGGCGGGGCCGTCGCCCGGGTCCCCCTCGGCCAGCACGAGCACCACGTTGGGGTCCGCCCAGTCGCCGTCGGGGCCGGTCAGCCGCTCGTCGGCCAGGCCGAGGTGGGAGGCCACGACGACACGCCGGGGCCAGCCGCGCAGCTCGGCCGCGAGCACCGGCGGCTCGGCGCCGGGGCCGGTGAGGACGGCGACCTTCGGGTACGCGCGGCAGACGTTGACCGCCCGCCGCAGCCCGCCGTCCCGGCCGTGTGCCGACACCACCACCGCGTCGTCCCAGGGCAGCCCCAACCGGGCGAACGCCTGCGCCACCGACGAGACCGCCGGCCGGACGACCGGGTCCACCCCGGCCCGGCGCAGCGCCCGCACGATGCCGAAGAACCCCGGATCGCCGCTCGCCAGCACGGCAACCGGTCCATCGTGGACCGCGACCCGGTCGACCGCCGCCGCCACCGGGCCCATGATCACCCGCTCGGCGTCCGACGACACGCCGGCGAGATGCCGTTCGCCGCCGACCAGCAGCGTCGCCTCGCCCACCGCCGCGGGCAGGGGGCCGCCGTCGTGGCCGTACACGATCACCCTAGGCACGGCGGGCCTTCAGCTCCGAGCGGGCGCCCCGCTCCGCGCGCCGGTGACCGTGGAAATGCCCCGGGTGGTAGAGGTGGCTGCGCGTCCCGTGCGCCGCCAGCGCCGGCCCTACCAGGAACAGCGTGTGCTTCCACAGCTTGTGCGCGCGCACCGTCTCGGCCAGCGTCCCGATCGTGCACCAGGCCAGCAGCTCGTCGGGCCAGCTCACCCGCGATCCGATCACCACCGGCGTCTCGGGCGGGTAACCGCCCTCGACGAGCTGCTCCGCCAACTGCTTGGCGCGCGCCGCCGACAGGAACACCGCCATCGTCGTGCCGTGCCGGGCGAAGTCCGCGATCCGCTCCCCGTCGGGCATCGGCGTCTTGCCGCCTTCGAGCCGGGTCAGGATCACCGACTGGGCGACCTCGGGCACGGTCAGCTCCCGGCCGGCCGCGGCCGCGACGGCGCCGAAGGCCGACACGCCGGGGACGATCTCCGTGGCGAGGTCGAGGCCCGCGCAGGCGTCGAGCTGCTCGGCGACCGCGCCCCACAGGCTCGGGTCGCCCGAGTGGAGCCGCACGACGTGCAGGCCCTCGGCCGCGGCGCGGTGATAGATCTCGACCACGGTCTCGAGCGGCACGGCGGCCGAATCCACGACCTCGGCGCCGGGCCGCACGTGTTCGAGCACCTCCGCCGAGACCAGGCTCGACGCCCAGACCACGATGTCGGCCTCGGCCAGCCGCCGCGCCGCGCGCAGCGTCATCAGGTCGGCGGCGCCCGGTCCGGCACCGACGAAGCTCACCCGACCGGTCACAGCTTTCCTCCCCGTCGCTCGCGGACGGCCGGGATCAGCACCGTCGCCAGGTACGGCAACGGCCCGTCGACCGCGTCGAGCGGTAGCACCTTCTCGTCCGGTAGGCCCAGGTGGCTGCCGACCACGGCGCCCCGGCCGGCCGCGGCCGCGGCGATCGCCGCCATGTGCCGCCCTCCCTTGTAGACGACGACGGTGGCGTCGCGCGCCAGCGCCTCGTGCAGCGGCGCCAGGTCGCCCCGGGCGAGCGGCAGCAGCACCAGCTCCTCGCCGCCCTCGACCAGCGGCCGCCCGGCCGCCGCGGCCAGCGCCTGCATCGCCGTGATGCCCGGCACCGTCTCCACCTCGACCGAGGGCAGCAGCCCGCGTACGGTCTCCGCCAGGTAGCCGAACGTCGCGTACACGTTGGGGTCGCCGATCGTGGCGAACGCGGCCGTGCCGCCGGTCTCCCGCAGCCACTGCGCGACCCGGCGCCCCGCCGCGTCCCAGTAGCGCTCCCGCCGCCCGGCGTCCGTGCGCTCGTTGAGCGCGAAGACCAACCGCTCGATCCGCTCGTGCGCGGCGTGCGCCCGCACGGTCGCCTCGGCCCGCCCGACGTCCGCGGGGTCGAGCACGGGCACGAACACCCGGCCCGCGGTGGCCAGCGCCCGCACGCCCTTGAGCGTCATCAGCTCCGGATCACCGGGCCCGACGCCGACTCCGATCAGGCGCATGCCGCCACCAGCCGTTCCGCGATCTCCGGGGCACCGGCCCAGTGCAGGTGCAGGTAGGAGGCGTGCACGTTGCCCGCCACGAAGCCCTCGGCGGGCCGTTCCCGCCACGCCCACGCGGGCGCGGCGCCGGCGCCGGGCGTGGTCGCCGTGCGGTGGAACTCGTGCCCGGTCACCCGGGTGCCGACCGGCCCGAGCCAGCTCGGCGAGATCGCCACCGCGTCCCGGTAGCCGAGCGTCAGCCGGCCCGTCATCGCGGCATCGGCGGGCAGCACGCCGCACATCGGCGCGCCGTCGAGCGACCGGGAGAGCCAGAGCAGCCCGGCGCACTCCGCCGCGATCGGCGCGCCGGCGGCGGCCAGGGCGGCCACGGACGAGCGCAGCGGCGCGTTGGCGGACAGCTCGGCCGCGTACACCTCGGGGAAGCCGCCGCCGACGACCAGCGCCGCGGTGCGCGGCGGCAGGGCCTCGTCGCGCAGCGGGTCCACGGTCACGACCTCGGCACCGGCCGCGGCCAGCAGCTCGGTGGTCTCGGCGTAGGAGAAGCTGAACGCCGGGCCGCCGGCGACCGCGACCACCGGCCGGGAGCCCGTCGGGTGGACCGGCGGCGACCAGGGTTCGACCGCCAGCGGTGGTGCCGCGGCGGCCTCCGCCGCGATGGCCGCCAGGTCCACACTGGACTCGATCAGCGCGGCCAGCGCGGCCATCGCCGTGGTCGCCTCGGACGCCCGCTCCGCCACCGGCACCAGCCCGAGGTGCCGCGACGGCGCGGCGACCGCGTCGCTGCGCCGCAGCACGCCGAGCACCGGGGTCCCGGTCTCCTCCAGCGCCTCGCGCAGGATCGCCTCGTGCCGGTCGGAACCGACCTTGTTGAGCACCACGCCGGCCAGTCGCACCGCCGGGTCGAAGCCGCGGAACCCGTGCACCAGCGCGGCGATCGACCGTCCGACGGCGGAGCCGTCGACCACCAGCAGCACCGGCGCGGAGAGCAGCTTGGCCACCTGCGCGGTCGAGCCGTGCTCGCCGGCGTGCGCCCGCCCGTCGAACAGCCCCATCACGCCCTCGACCACCGCGAGGTCGGCACCCGCGGCGCCGTGCGCGAACAGCGGCGCGATCCGCTCCGTGCCGACCAGCACCGGGTCGAGGTTGCGCCCGGGCCGGCCGCTGGCCAGCGCGTGATAGCCGGGGTCGATGTAGTCCGGACCGACCTTGAACCCGGCGACCCGCCGGCCCCGGGCCGCGAAGGCGGCGAGCAGCCCGCCCGCGACGGTGGTCTTGCCGTGCCCGGAGGCCGGCGCGGCCACCACGACGCGGGCTACCACTCGATGCCCTGCTGTCCCTTGCGGCCGGCGTCCATCGGATGCTTGACCTTGCTCATCTCGGTGACCAGGTCGGCCGCCTCGACCAGCGCCGGCGCGGCGTCGCGACCCGTGACCACGACGTGCTGGTTGCCCGGCCGGGCGCGCAGCGTCGCGACGACCTCGGCCACGTCGACCCAACCCCACTTCATCGGGTACGTGAACTCGTCCAGCACGTAGAACCGGTACCGCTCGTCCGCCAGGTCCCGCCTGACCTGCGCCCAGCCCTCGGCCGCCTCGGCGGCGTGGTCGCGCTCGTCGCCGGGCCGGGCCAGCCACGACCAGCCCTCGCCCATCTTGTGCCAGGTGACGGGCGCGCCGACGCCGGTGGCCGCGTGGTGGGCGCCGAGCGCCTTGAGCGCGGTCTCCTCGCCGACGCGCCACTTGGGACTCTTGACGAACTGGAAGACGACGATGGGCCAGCCGGCGTTCCAGGCGCGCAGCGCCATCCCGAAGGCGGCCGTCGACTTTCCCTTGCCGATGCCTGTGTGCACCGCGAGCAGCGGCTGCCGCCGCCGCTCGCGGGTGGTCAGCCCGTCGTCCGGCACCTGCTCGACCTTGCCCTGTGGCATCTCAGACCGCCTTGAGGGTGGCGGCGGAGAGCGCCGCGAGCGGGAGGTACTCGGCGTCCAGCGCGATGGCCAGCGTGCGGGCCATGCCCAGCCGGACGGGGCCGGTCTCGCAGTCGACGACCACGCTCGGCACGCCGGCCAGCGCGGGTGCGACCGTGCGCGGATCCGGGCCGCGGGTGTGCCGGCCGTCGGTGACGACCACCAGCAGGGGGCGGCGCAGCGGGTCGCGGCGGCGCTCGCCGGCCAGCGTCCGCGCCGCGGTGGCCAGACCGGCGGCCAACGGCGTACGCCCGCCGGTGCGCAGGTCGGCCAGCCGGCGCACGCCGACCTCGTGGCTGGCCGTGGGGCGCAGCACCGTGGTCGCCTGGGTGTCCCGGAAGGTGATCATGCCCACCGTGTCCCGGCGCTGGTAGGCGTCGCGGAGCAGGGAGAGCACGGCGGTCTTGACGGCGGCCATCCGGGTGCGCGCGGCCATGGACCCGGACGCGTCGACCACGAACAGCACCAGGTTGGCCTCGCGTCCGATGTGGACGGCCTCGCGCAGGTGCTCCCGACGGATCGCGATTCGCGCAAGGAACGGTCCGTTGTTAACGCTATTCGTTAATAACGGACCGTTCCTTGCGCTCTGGTCGCGGGCGGCGGCGAGGACGGTGTCGGGCAGGTGCACGGCGCCGATCCGGCCGCGCGGGGTGCGCGAGCCGGCCACCCGGCCGCGCGCGGCGTAGGCGGGCGAGCGCCGTCCACTGTGGCCGTGGCGGCCCCGGGAGCGGGCGGTCAGCGTCCGGGTCTTGTAGGCCGAGCCGGCAGCGGCGGCCGCCGGTGGGGGAGCGGCGGGTGCCGAACCGGGGCGGTCCTCGGCGTCGGGTGCGGCGGCGCCGCCACCACCCGGGCCGTTGTCGTCCGGCGGCGGGCTGTCGGGGCCGGGGCCGGACGGGCCACCGCCGGGACCGGGGTCGTCGTCCGGCTCGGGCGGCGGGGGTTCGGAAGATCCCGCCTGCTCCAGGGCGTCGTCCAGCGCCTGCTCGTCGGCGCCCGGCGGGTCGAACGGGTCGCGCCGGCGGCGGTGGGGCAGCGCCAGCCGCGCCGCGTCGTCGACCTCCTGGTCGGTGACCACGGCGCGGTCGCGCCAGGCGGCCAGGGCGACGGCGGTGCGGGCCATCACGATGTCGGCGCGCAGGCCGTCGACGCCGTACGCCAGGCAGATCCGGGCGATCCGGTCCAGCGCCGCGTCGGGCAGGGTCACCTTCGGCAGCCGGGCCCGGGCCGCGACGATCCGCTCGGCCGTGGCCGCGTCGGCGGTCGCGAACCGCGCCGCGAAGCCGTCCGGGTCGGCCTCGTAGGCCAGCCGCCGCCGGACCACCTCGGCCCGGTCGCCGGGCTCGGCGGGCGCGCCCACCTCGACCACGAGCCCGAACCGGTCGACGAGTTGCGGCCGCGGCTCGCCCTCCTCGGGGTTCATCGTGCCGACCAGCAGGAAGCGGGCGGCGTGCCGGAGCGAGACGCCGTCGCGCTCGACGAACGCGCGCCCCATCGCGGCCGCGTCCAGCAGCAGGTCGACCAGGTGGTCGGGGAGCAGGTTGACCTCGTCGACGTAGAGCGCGCCCCGGTGCGCGGCGGCCAGCAGGCCGGGCTCGTACGCCTTGGTGCCCTCGGTCAGGATCCGCTGCACGTCGAGCGTGCCGACGACGCGGTCCTCGGTGGCACCGACCGGCAACTCGACCAGCCGCGACCGCCTGGTGCTCGACGTGACCCCGGCGTGCGGGCCGTCGGGGCACGCCGCGTCCGGCGCGGCCGGGTCACAGGCGAACCGGCAGCCCGGCACGACCGCGATGTCGGGCAGCAGCGCGGCCAACGCCCGTACCATCGTCGATTTCGCGGTGCCCTTCTCGCCGCGCACGAGCACCCCGCCGATCACCGGCGAGACGGCGTTGAGCAGCAGTGCCTGGCGCAGGTCGGCGAGGCCGACGACGGCGGAGAACGGGTACGCGGAGCTCATTCCGCGTGCCGGCGCGACGACATGGCGCATCCCTTCCGCGGGTGTCCACGCCCGCGACGGTTCGACGGCGAGCGGCCGAGTGTCCTGGCTCCCGGATCGACGCTCCCCCTCGGCCTTCCAACCCTTGCGGGCCGTGACCAATCGGGTGAGGGTTCGCTCCCCGGTGACAGTGGCGGGACCGCCCCGGAATCGCACCGGGTTCCTCCGCACCGCTCGTTCAGACATGCTGACCCACCGACGCGGGCCGCGTCAAAGGGAGTGAGATTACGCTCCTTCGAGGTCACCTTCCGTCCGGAGATACTCCGCGCGCAGAGCGTCGATGGTCTCCGGGTTCGGCGCCGCCCACAGGCCGCGTTCGGCCGCCTCCAGCAAGCGCTCGGTGATGCCGCGCAGCGCCCACGGGTTGGACTTGTCGAGGAACTCGCGCACCGACGGGTCCAGCACGTACGCGTCCGCCAGCTTCTCGTACATCCAGTCGTCGACCACGCCGGCCGTCGCGTCGTACCCGAAGAGGTAGTCGACCGTCGCCGCGAGCTCGAACGCGCCCTTGTAGCCGTGCCGGCGCATCGCCTCGATCCAGCGCGGGTTGACCACCCGGGCGCGGAAGACGCGCTTCGTCTCCTCGGCCAGCGACCGCGTGCGCACCTCGTCGGGGCGGTGCGAGTCGCCGATGTACGCGGCCGGATCCGTGCCGCGCAGCGAGCGGACCATCGCCACCATGCCGCCGTGGTACTGGAAGTAGTCGTCGGAGTCGGCGATGTCGTGCTCGCGGGTGTCGACGTTCTTGGCCGCCACGGCCATCCGCCGGTAGACCGTCTCGAGGTCGCCGCGCGCCGCCCGCCCGTCCAGCCCGCGACCGTAGGCGTAGCCGCCCCAGACCGCGTACACCTCGGCGAGGTCGCGGTCGTCACGCCAGTTACGGGCGTCGATCAACGGCAACAGGCCCGCACCGTACGCGCCGGGCCTGGAACCGAAGATCCTGGTCGTGGCACGTCGCCAGTCACCGTGCTCCGCCTGGTCGGCCAGCGCGTGCGCACGCACGAAGTTGTCGGGCTCGTCCAGCTCGGCGACGGCGGCGATCGCGTCGTCCAGCAGCGCGATGACGTGCGGGAACGCGTCGCGGAAGAAGCCGGAGATGCGCACGGTCACGTCGATCCGGGGCCGGCCCAGCTCCGCCCGCGGCACGATCTCGAAGCCGTTGACCCGGCGGGACGCGTCGTCCCAGACCGGGCGCGCGCCGATCAGCGCGAGCACCTCGGCGATGTCGTCACCCTGGGTACGCATCGCGCTGGTGCCCCAGACGGTCAGGCCGACCAGCGCCGGCCAGGTCCCGGTGTCCGCGCGGTGCCGGTCGAGCAGCGAGTCGGCCAGCGCGCGCCCGACGTCCCAGGCGTTGCGCGACGGGATCGCCTTCGGGTCGACGGAGTAGAAGTTGCGGCCGGTGGGCAGCACGTTGACCAGGCCGCGGGTGGGCGAGCCGGACGGCCCGGCGGGCACGTAGCCGCCGTCCAGGGCGTGCGCGACGGCGCTGATCTCATCGGTGGTGGCGGCCAGCCGCGGCACGACCTCGGTGGCGCCGAACCGCAGCACGTCCACGACGCCCGTGGGCGCGCTGCCGAGGGTCCCGGTCGTCACCACCGGGGCCTGCTCCGGATCCCAGCCGTGGCTCTCCATCGCGAGGACGAGCGTGCGCGCGACCTCTTCCAGGGCGTCGCTCTCCAGCGCGGTGTCCGCGACGCCGAGGTGGGCCGCCAGGGCCTCGCGCAGGCCCGGCAGCGCGCCGCGGCGGCCACCCCAGACCTGGCGGGCGCGCAGGATCGCCAGCACCATGTCGACCCGCGCCGCGCCGGCCGGTGGCGCGCCGAGGACGTGCAGGCCGTCGCGGATCAGCGAGTCCTTGATCTCGCACAGGTAGCCGTCGACGTGCAGCACGAAGTCGTCGAACTCGTCGTCGCCGGGCTGCTCGTCGACGTGCAGGTCGTGGTGGAGCTCGGCGGCGTGGATGAGCGTCCAGATCTGCGCCCGCAGGGTCGGCACCTTGGCCGGGTCGAGCGCGGCGACCGTGGCGTACTCGTCGAGGAGCTGTTCGAGCCGGGCCATGTCGCCGTACGTGTCGGCGCGCGCCATCGGGGGCACCAGGTGGTCGACGATCGTGGCGTGGCCGCGCCGCTTGGCCTGGGTGCCCTCGCCGGGGTCGTTGACGACGAACGGGTAGACGAGCGGCAGGTCGCCGAGCACGGCGTCGGGCGCGCAGTCGGCGGCGAGGCCGAGCCCCTTGCCGGGCAGCCACTCCAGGGTGCCGTGCTTGCCGAGGTGCACGACCGCGTCCACGTTGGACTGCAGCCACCGGTACGCGGCGAGGTAGTGGTGCGACGGCGGCAGGTCCGGGTCGTGGTAGATGGCGATCGGGTTCTCGCCGAAGCCGCGGGGCGGCTGGATCATCAGCGTGACGTTGCCGTAGCGCAGCGCGGCCAGCACGACCGCGCCGTCGTCGACGTAGAGCTCGCCGGGCGGCGGACCCCAGTGGGTCACCATCGACTCGCGCAAGCTTTCGGGCACGTCCGCGAACCACTCGGCGTAGGTGGCCGCGGGCACCCGGATCGGCGCCGCCGCGAGCTGCTCCTCGGTGAGCCACTCCACGTCGTGCCCACCGGCCGCGATCAGCGTGTGGATCAGCGTGTCGCCGTCGGTGGGCACGTCGCCCACGTCGTAGCCGGCCTGTTGGAGGGCGCCCAGCAGCGCGACCGCCGATGCCGGTGTGTCGAGACCCACGGCGTTGCCGACCCGCGAGTGCTTGGTCGGGTACGACGACAGCACGATCGCCAGCCGCTTGCGCGCGTTGGGGATCGCCCGCAGCCGGGCGTGCCGCAGCGCGATGCCGGCCACCCGGGCGGCCCGCTCGGGGTCGGCCCGATAGACGGGCACCCCGTCGGGGCCGGGCTCCTTGAACGAGAACGGCACCGTGATCAGGCGCCCGTCGAACTCCGGGATCGCCACCTGCATCGCGGCGTCCATCGGCGTCAGCGCCGCGTCCGAGCGCTCCCACGCCTCCCGGGTCGTGGTCAGGCACAGGCCCTGCAGCACCGGGATGTCGAGGGCGGCCAGCGCCTCCACCGACCAGGCCTCGTCGTCGCCGCCCGCGGAGGCGTCCGCGGCGGTCGTGCCGCCGGCCGCGAGCATCGTGACGACCAGCGCGTCGCAGCCCCGCAGCACCTCGTAGAGGCCGGTCTCGGCCGAGCGCAGCGACGAGGCGTAGACGGGCAGCGGCGTGCCGCCGGCCTTCGCGACCTCCGCGGCGAGCGTGTCGACGAACTCGGTGTTGCCGGCCAGCGCATGCGCCCGGTAGAAGACGATGCCAACGGTCGGGCCGGTCTTCTCAGCCCGCGGGCCGTGGTGGCCGTAGGCCGGGAACTCGACCGGCGGCGCGAAGCCCTCGCCGGCCATCAGCAGCGTGTCCGCCAGGAACCGGCGGAGGTGCAGCAGGTTGGCCGGGCCGCCGGCGACGAGGTAGCGCTGCGCGTCGGCGACGACACCGGCCGGCACCGTCGAGAGGGCGGTCAACTCCGCGTCGGGCACCGCCTCGCCGCCCACCGCGACCACCGGCAGGCCGGCGGCGAGCACCGCGTCGACGCCCTCGGGCCAGGTGCGCCGGCCGCCGAGCAGGCGCAGCACGACGCCGGCGGCGCCGTCGAGCAGCGCGGGCAGGTCGTCGGTGGTCAGCCGGGACGGGTTGGCGACCCGCCAGTGCTCCGCCTTGGCGGCGGCGAGCAGGTCGGTGTCGGCGGTCGAGAGCAGTACGAACGTCGCGGTCACGGACCGGAGACTAGTTCGCGGACACGGGCGGCGGCCGCGGCGGGTGTGTCGACGGTGGGCATATCGGGCTCTACAGGACGGTCGACCAGGACCACCGGGATGTCGCGCTCGCGGGCGGCGTCGAGCTTGGCGCGGGTGGCGTCGCCGCCGCTGTCCTTGGTGACCACGACGTCGATGCCGTGCCGGTCGAGCAGCGCGCGCTCGCCGTCGAGGGTGTACGGGCCGCGGTCCAGCAGAACGCGGACGTTGGGCGGCAGCTCCTCGCCGGGCGGCTCGACGCAGCGCACCAGCAGCAGTGGCAGCGCCGCGCAGGCGGGGGCGCCGGTGAAGGTGCGCAGCCGTTGCCGCCCGGTGGTGATGAACGCGCGGGCGCCGTGGGTGGGCAGGACGGCGGCGGCGGTGCGCAGGTCGGGCACGCGGTGCCAGCGGTCTCCACCTTGCTCTGTCCATCCAGGACGGCGCAGGCGCAACCGGGGCACGCCGTGCGCGGCGGCGGCGTGCGCGCTGACCGTTTCCGCGAACGGGTGGGTCGCGTCGACGAGGACGGCGGGGGCGTTGCTCTCCAGCCAGGCGCGGAGTCCGTCCGCGCCGCCGAAGCCGCCGACGCGGACCTCACCGGCGGGGCGGCGGGGGTCGCTGGTGCGGCCGGCGTACGAGGTGACGATCCGCAGTCGACGGTCGGCGGCGAGCAGGGCCGCGAGCTCGGCCGCCTCGGTGGTGCCGCCGAGCACGAGCACCGTCGTGGTCATCGGTCGCGGCGGCGCAGCAGGTAGGTGTCCATGATCCAGCCCTTGCGGGCGCGCGCCGCCGCGCGTACCTCGTCGATCTCGTCCTTTATGTCCGCGAGCCGGCCCGCGCGGACGATCTCGTCCGGGGTGCCGAGGTAGGCGCCCCAGTAGACGTCGACGTCGGTGTCGACCGCGCGGTAGGCGTTGCGGGCGTCGAGCATCACCACGACGTCGTCCACGCCCGGCGGCAGGCCCTCGGTGGCGAGCCGGCGTCCGGTGGTGATCTGCACGGCGCGGCCGACCCGGTTGAGCCCGATCCCGTGGCGGGCGGCGAGGGCGCTGACGCTGGAGATGCCGGGGATGACGGCGTAGGTGAACGCGACGCCGTCGATGTCGTCGAGGATGCCGATCGTGCTGTCGAACAGGGCGGGGTCGCCCCAGACCAGGAAACCGCCGGTCTCGTCCTCGGTGAGCTGGTCGCGGACGAGGTCGCGGAACCGGGCGGCCCGGGCCCGGCGCCAGTCGTCGACGCCGGCGGCGTACGCGTCGGTGGTGCGGTCGCGTTCCGGATCGGTGACGGTCGCCACGCGCGCCCGCGGCGCGTACTGGCGGAGCATGTCCCGGCGCAGGTCGGTGAGGTCCCGTTTCACGTCGCCCTTGTCGACGAGGAAGGCGACGTCGAGCCGGCCGAGCGCCTTGACCGCCTGCAGGGTGAGCTGGTCAGGGTCGCCGGCCCCGATCCCGATGACGAGGACCTCACGCATGGGTGGTCAGTCTGCCCCATCGACAGGTCTAGGCTCACACGCGTGCCGCCCCATACGACCGCCGCAGCGGGCCCAGCGCTCGCGGCCGCAGCCGCGATCGGCCCGTATTTCGCCTGGGAGGCATGGTCGTCGAGGGGGGACTGGCGGCCGTTCACGGCGCTGTTGACGCCCGCCGTCGCGGCCGAGCGGGTAACGGTCGCCCGATCGACGCTGGTCAACGCGTTCGGACTGGCCGAATCGGACGTTCCCGACCGCGTCGTGGCGTCGGTCTGGTTCATGGGCGTGACGGCCCGGTTGCTGTCGCCGCCGCTGGGCGCCGCGCTCGCGGGCGGCGCGCTGCCGCTGGCCACGCGGGCGAACCTCTGGTGGCGTCCGGTTCCGTCGGGCCCGTTGCCGATGGCCTACGGGACGGTCGCGGCGCGCGCGGCCGGGGCGCCGGCCGAGGTGGCCGCGGAGCTGGTCGCGGGGCCGCTGGCGGAGACGGTGACCCCGCTGCTCGAGCTGTTCCGGGACGAGTTCCGGCTGTCCCCGAAGGTCCTCTGGGGCAACGTGGCGTCGGCCCTCGCCGGCGCGGCCGGCGTGCTGGCCGACACGATGCCGCGCCACGCCGCACGGGCCGGCGAGGTGCTGGACCACGCGCTGACCTTGCCCCCGCTGGCCGGCACGGGCCTGGTGGCCCGCCCGGACCCGGCCCGGGCCCGCCGTTTCCTGGTGCGCGCGAACTGCTGTCTCTACTACCGCATCCCCGGCGGCGGCACCTGCGCCGACTGCGTCCTGACCCCGGCCGACGACCGGCGCGAGGCCTGGTCGGCGATCCTCGCGGCGACGCGCTGACCTGTCAGTTGTCCGGGTAGGGAAGCTGGTCGTAGCCCGCGGCGTTCGCCACCCGCTCGGCGATCGCGGTGAGCTGGTCGATCTCGTCGCGCGACAACAGGTCGACCAGCACCCGGCGGACCGTCGCGACCTGGTCCGGGGCCGCGCGGACGGTGATCGCGTAGCCCTCGTCGGTCATCCGCACCATCGTGCCGCGGGCGTCGTCGGTGCAGTGCTCGCGGGTGATCAGGCCGCGTTCCTCCATGCGCCGGAGCTGGTGCGAGATGCGGCTGCGGTCCCAGCCGAGCCAGGTGGCCAGGTCGCGGACCCGCAGCGTACGGCCCTCGGCCTCGGAGAGGGGCACCAGCACCTCGAAGTCGGGCCGGGAGATGCCGGAGTCGCCGAGCTGCCGGACGAGGGCGACCTCGATCGCCCGCTGCATGCGCAGGTAGGCCCGCCACATGCGCCGTTCCTGCGGGTCCAGCCAGCGCGGTTCGGTCATGTGGCCGAGCGTACCCGGTGTTTGTTGACGCATCAGCATCACCGTGTCTACGGTTGCTGACACATCAGCAAAAGGAGTTCGATCATGTCCCTGTTCCGGCTCGACGCGAGCATCCGCGTCGAGGGTTCGCACAGCCGCGAGATCGCCGACATCGTGGAGCGCGAGTGGCGCGCGGCCCACCCCGACGCCCCGATCACCCGCCGCCACGTCGGCACGGCGGCGCTGCCGTCGACGGCCTGGTCGGACGCGACGACGGCGCGGTTCCTGCCGCCGGAGAAGTGGACCGCGACCCAGCGCGCGGCGGTCGACCTGGCCGCCCGGCTGACCGACGAGCTGCTCGAGGCGGACGCCTTGCTGTTCGCGGTGCCGCTCTACAACTACGGCGTTTCGCAGCACTTCAAGACGTGGGTGGACACGGTCCTCGCCGACCCGCGGATGGCGGCGGGCGCCTACACGATCCTGGCCGGAAAGCCCGCGGTCCTCGTCACGGTCCGCGGCGGCTCCTACGGACCGGACATGCCGCGAGCGGGCTGGGACCACGCGACACCGTGGATGCGCCGCATCCTGGGCGACGTCTGGAACCTGGACCTGCGGATCGTCGAGTCCGAGCTGACCCTGGTGGGCATCGACCCGAACCTCGACCAGTTCAAGGACCTTGCGGTCGAGCTGCGGGTCCGCGCCGAGCAGTCCGCCCGCGACCACGGCCGGAGCCTGTAACCGTCAGTGGGCCGGCGGATCGTGGCGCCTGGTTTCCGGAACTGTTTCGGCCGGAAATGACGCCGGTCGATGTTGCTGGGGTGCCGGCGGACGTGATGGAATGGCTCATATCGCCGCGGCACGGGGGCAACCGTGCCGAGCACGGCGTTGCCGGGCCACCTCCATCGCACCTGCAATCGGCGACGAGGTGAGCAGCAATCGTGATTTCCCGGGAGAGTTTCGCGGGATTGTTCCGGAACCGCTTCCTGTGGGTGGCGGTGATCATGCTGGCCGTTTCCGGCGGTGCCGTCGCGCTGGCCAGTTCGGGCGGGTCGGAGGCGGCGCCCGCGGACCTGGGTTCGCGGATCCTGGACCGGATGCGGACGACGCTCGAGCGGGCCGATCCGGGGCAGCACAACCACGGCGGCCAGCACGTGGCCGCGGGTGACCCGGCCAAGGCCGAGGTGATCTGCGGTGTCCGCGTCTACGGCTACGAACCCGCCGAGGTGACGGCGCTCGCCGACGTGCGGACCGTCTACGGCTTCCATCTCTGCGGGATCGCGGAGCCGAAGCGGCCCTGGGACGTGGCCGTCAAGCTGGCCGGCCCGCTGATCATGGACCTGTCCACCGAGCCGCCGGGCATCCAGGTGGTCGAGGCCACCGCCGACGTGATGTACGTCGACCGGCTACGCCAGATGTTCCCGCAGAAGTACGCCGACCTGGCGAGCCGCGAGGCGCTGGCCGAGTCCGAAATGACCGAACTGCGCCGACGGTACGACGACGCGGCCGGGCTTTGATATTTACATCAATCTATGTAATGGTGGATGGAGCGCTCCCATCCCGACCGTTTCCATCGAACGGAGGATGAACAGTGCGTACACCCATCTCACGGGCGCTCGTCCTGCTGGTCGCCGTCGTGGTCGGCCTGTTGCCCTGGGCCGGTCCGGCCCAGGCCCACGGCACGATCATCAACCCGTCGACCCGTGCCTACCAGTGCTGGAAGACCTGGGGCAGCCAGCACATGAATCCGGCCATGCAGACCCAGGACCCGATGTGTTACCGGGCCTTCCAGGCCAACCCCGACACCATGTGGAACTGGATGAGCGCGCTGCGGGACGGCCTCGCCGGCCAGTACCAGCAGCGCACCCCGGACGGGCAACTCTGCGCCAACGCCCTCTCCCGGAACAGCACCCTGAACCAGCCGGGTGCGTGGAAGGCGACCAACGTCTCCCGCAACATCACGGTGCAGATGTACGACCAGGCCAGCCACGGCGCTGACTTCTTCCGGGTCTATGTCACGAAGCAGGGGTTCAACCCGGCTACCCAGAGTGTCGGGTGGGGCAACCTCGACCTGGTCGCCACGACCGGGCGGTACGCGCCGGCGCAGAACATCTCGTTCAACGTCTCGTTCCCGGGGCGCACCGGAGCGCACGTCATGTTCGTGATCTGGAAGGCGTCGCACATGGACCAGACCTACATGTGGTGCAGCGACATCAACGTCAGCTAGGTCAGAGGGCAAAAGAAGGCGCCGCGCGGAGTCGGCAGGATCCGCGCGGCGCTTTTCTCAGGTGTTATCGACCGGCCAGTAGCCGGTTGACCGCCGCGTCGACGTCGAGGTGGTCGGTTTCCCGACCGCGCGGGACGACGACGTAGGTCCGCCGCAGGAACCGCACCAGCACGCTGCGCGGTACCTCGAACAGGGCGTTCCCGTCGGGTGACGACAGGGCCAGCGCGACGAAGTCGCCCCGCGGTGTGGCCCACGGCCACACCCGGACGTCGCCGATGCCGGCGGGCTCGTCGAGGCCCGTGACGAGCAGCTCACGGGCGAACGACCAGCTCACCGCCTCGCCGCCGGCCGAGTCGGCGTGGAACAGGACGTGGACCGCGTACGGGTCGGCTGGGTCGTAGCGCAGGCTGGCGCGCACCGGCAGAGCGGTGGCGTCTGGTGCGACGAGCCGCAATGAGGTTTCAACCTCAACGGTCGTCGGTCGGATGACACTCATGTACGTTCTCCCCCCGGCACCGCTGCGGGACGCGCTTGCCCCGCGTTTCCCATACTCAGGTGATAGTTCTACTTACGCTCCGTCAATCGCTGATCTCACCCAGTAGTGGGAAGACGGTGCGTTATTGCGCTACAAGCCCGGCAAAATGCGTATAATGCCCGACTTGCTGTGGTACTGGGCACCGTCCGGCGTCGGGTAGCTCAGACGTCGACTCAGTTCGGTAACGTCGAGCGGTCCCGTTGAGTGACGGGCCGAGGCGGAGCCGGAGTGGATTGGGCGATGAAACCATCCTCAATGGAGCAAATGGGCAGCGGCGCGGAGCGGGAGGCGACCATCGCGGAGACCGAGGAGCGGAGGCACGGGGTGACGCTCGATCGGAGTAGCCCGCCCGAAAATTCGGATCCAGAGGTACGAACGGGCGTTTCGGCGCCGGCCCACCGGGGCCGCATCGGCGAAACCCTCGAACTGATCCGGGCAAACCCGACCGGACGGATGATCCTCCGCATCACGGTCGCGATTGCCGGGCTCGCCGTCGTCGCTCTGGGTATTCTGCTCATACCGCTACCCGGCCCGGGCTGGTTCATCGTGATCGGCGGCCTGGCCATCTGGGCGGTGGAGTTCACGTGGGCCAAAAAGCTCCTCACCTTCACCCGCCGCAACGTACGAGCCTGGACCGCCTGGATCGGGCGCCAAGCCTGGCCCCTACGCCTGGTCATCGGCGCCGTCGGCCTGATCTTCGTGGCATTCGTCGTCTGGGCCTCCGTCAAGGTCAGCCTCGACATCGACCTGATCACCGAGACCCGCGACTTCTTCGGCTGGTGACTGCTCGCGGGGCGGATGTGCGCCCCGGTGTCGGGATCAGGTATTGTCGTCCGCGCTGAGGGCGATTAGCTCAGCGGGAGAGCGCTTCGTTCACACCGAAGAGGTCACTGGTTCGATCCCAGTATCGCCCACGAGCTTGGGGTGCCCCTGTCCGCGGAACGCGCGGACGGGGGCGCTCGTTTTGTTGGCTCCGGGGGCCGAGCCCCCGGACACCCCGCGGTGCGGTTGTCGCGCCACGTTCGGGGCCTTCTCTTTTCTTGTCCTTCACCTTGTGGCTACCCGGGTCGGGTGAAAGTGGACGTTCTTGGCTCGTGCTCGCTGTGAGGGTTTGGTCACCTGTGGTTGTGGGGACTTGGGCGCGTTGACAGGTGTTGCTGGCGGCTAATAGCGTGCCTTCGGTCACGGGTACGAGCGCGGCTCGGTTTAGGAGTTCTTGGGGATGCAGGCGCAGGGGGCGGCCGCGCGGGATGCGGCTGGGCGTCGCGGCGTCCTGGGTTCGCCCGTTGGGCGGGCAGGGCTTCTGGTTTTTGCCGTTGCCCTCGCCGTGTTGGTTCTCAAGGTTGTGTGGGCCGCTAATACGTGGGGCACCAATGACGTTGGGCACTGGACGCGGTTTGCCGGTGGCGTGGAGAAGTGGGGGCCCGTTGGGATCTACGGGCATGAGTTCAAGGCCGTTTACAACCATCCGCCGCTGATCGGGTACCTGCTTTATACGTACAACTGGCTTGTCGCCCATGGGGTGGCCGACCTGTCCACGTTGGTGAAGCTGCCGTCGATCTTTGCTGATCTGGTTTCTTCGCTGGTTGTGTTCGATCTTGTGCGGCGGGCTCGGTCCCTTCGTGAGGGGACCGCGGCCGGTCTTGCCGTGGCGCTCAGCCCCGCCTTGTTCGTGATCTCCGGGTTTCATGGGAACAACGATCCGTTGTTCGTCATGTTCGCCCTCGTGGCCGCCTGGTTGTTGATGACCCGGCGGTCCGCCTCGCTGGCCGGGGTCGCGATCGCGTTGGCCGTCAGCGTGAAGTTGATTCCGGTCATCCTCGTGCCCGTGCTGGCCCTCGCCGCTTGGCGGTGGGGTTTCAAGCGGCTCGTGGCGTTCCTCGTCGGGTCCGGGCTGACCATGGGCGTCATCTGGGCGCCGGCCGTGCTGCTCAAGTGGACCGACCTCAAGGCGCAGGTGCTCGGTTACGCCGGGATCGGCGTACGCGAGTGGGGTCCTGTGCAGTTCGCCAAGTGGCTGCACGCGCCCGACGGCCTCGTCGACCTGATGATCGGGCCCGGGCGGTGGGTCTCGCTGCTGCTCGGTGCGCTGCTGCCCGTCGCGCTCGTCTGGCGGCGGCCCGAGAAGCTGCACGTCGCCATCGGGCTCGGGTTCGCGGTCTTCCTGCTGCTGAGCCCCGCGTTCGGCATGCAGTACCTGACCTGGCCGCTGGCGGCGGCGTACCTCGTCAACTTCTGGGTGGCGACCGGCTACCACGTGGCGGCTTCCACCTTGATCTGGGTGGTCTACGAGCGGTGGAATGAGTACCGCTGGCCCTGGGACTGGTGGCAGGGCCGGGCCGTGGCGATGAACACCACCGCGTTCACCCTCGCGGTGGTGAGTTGGGTGGCCCTGCTCGCCGTGGTCGTGGCGGGCCTCGTGGTCGTGCTGCGGGCGTGGCGGTCACCCGCGGAGCCGGATCGGGATCCGGACCAGCACGACAGCGACACCAGCGATCTGCCCGCGGGGGAGAGCCGCGACGAGCCGTCCGACGGCTACCGACAGTCCGCCGACGTGGTCGGCGCCAAATGAGCACGGGAGGCTCCGTTATGGCTGACGCTCCGCGCATCGGCATCCTCGTGGTGGCCTACAACGCGGCGACGACGTTGCAGGCGACCCTGGATCGGATCCCGGTCGAGTTCCGGGACCAGATCACCGAGGTGCTCGTGCTGGACGACGCGAGCCACGACGACACCCACCTGCACGGCCTGAGCTGGGCGCAGCGGGAGGACACCCCGCACACGATCGTGATCCGGCACTCGAAGAACCTCGGGTACGGCGGCAACCAGAAGGCCGGCTACCAGCTCGCCATCGAGCACGGCCTCGACATCGTCGTGATGCTGCACGGCGACGGCCAGTACGCACCCGAGATGCTCCCGCAGATGGTCGAGCCGCTGGTCAAGGGTCAGGCCGACGCGGTCTTCGGCTCGCGGATGATGGAGCCCGGCGCCGCCAAGAAGGGCGGGATGCCGTTCTACAAGCGGGTCGGCAACCGGATCCTCACCCGGGTCGAGAACGGGATGCTGGGCACCGGGCTGACCGAGTTCCACTCGGGGTACCGGGCCTACAGCGTGGCGGCGCTCAAGGACATCCCGTTCACCGAGAACACCGACGACTTCGACTTCGACACGCAGATCATCATCCAGCTCCTGCACGCGAAGAAGCACATCGCCGAAATCCCGATCCCGACCTACTACGGCGACGAGATCTGCTACGTCAACGGCATGAAGTACGCCAAGGACGTCGTCAAGGACGTCGTGGAATACAAGCTGTCCAGCAAGGGCTTCGGCACGTCGGCGTGGATCCCCTCGGTCGACGAGTACGCGTTCAAGGACGGCGACGGCACGTCGCACGCGGTGATCCTCGAGATGATGGCGCAGATGGAGCCGGCCAAGGTCCTCGACATCGGCTGCTCCGGCGGCCGCCTCGCCGAGTTCATGCGCGCCGCGGGCCACCACGTGACCGGCGTCGACTACCTCGAGGTGCCCGGCGTCCGCGACCGCGTCGACGTCTTCTACCAGGCCGACCTCACCAACGGCATCCCGCCCGAGATCGGCGTCGGCTTCGATGTCGTGATCGCCGGCGACATCATCGAGCACCTGCCCCGGCCGACCGAGACGATGCGCGAGATCCGCCGGGTGCTCCGCCCGGGCGGTCAGGTGCTGCTCTCGGTGCCGAACTTCGGTCACTGGTACCCGCGGGCCCGGGTGCTGTCCGGCATGTTCGGCTACGACCGCCGCGGCATCCTCGACAACACCCACCTACGCTTCTTCACCCGGGCGTCGCTGCGCCGGCTGGTCCGCAAGGCGGGCTTCGACCTGCTCGACGAGCGCGCGACCGGCCTGCCGCTCGGCGTCGTGACCGACGCCGACAAGACCCCGCTCAAGATGGTCCGCGCGATCGACAAGGGCCTGGTCCGGATGCGCCCGACGTTCTTCGGCTACCAGTGGATCCTGCGGCTCACCCCGCACGCCGAAGAGGCCGTCCTCGTCACCACCACCAACTGACGCGTCGTGCGGGCCGCCCCGGACCTCCGGGGCGGCCCGCCGCGCGTTCAGCTCCGGAACAGGGCCGCGTACCGGTCGAGGTAGAGCGGCCAGCCGTCGTCGCGCGCGATGCCGTCGCTGACCGACTCCCAACCCGGCCCGTGCCGGTCCAGGTCGCGGTGCTCGAGCTCCACCCGGGTGCGGCCCGGCGCCTCGGCGACGAACGTGACCTCGACCTCGCTGGTCAGGTCGTGGTCCGTCTCGACCTGCCAGGTGGGCCCGATGTCCCAGCTGAAGACGACCCGGTGCGGCGGCTCGTACGCGAGGATCCGCGCCCACCGGCACTCGCTCCCGTCGGCCGCCCGGTCGTAGATGTGACCGCCGACCCGCGGCTCGAGCACCGTCTCCGTGATGGGCGCCCGCAACAGGTTGTGCTCGCGCGGCTTGAAGTCACCGAACCGCTCGGTGAACACGGCGAACGCCCGCTCGACCGGTGCCTCGACGACGATCTGCCGCCGCACCACCGCGGCCGCTGCTTGTGTCATGGGTTCTCCTCCTCGGCGATCTCCTGGTAGCCGTCCAGCGCGCGGGCCCAGAACGTGTCGAGCTGGTCCCGCAGCGCGGCCACGCCGGCCGGGTTCAGGCGGTAGACCCGGCGGGTCCCCTCCGCCCGGTCGGTCACCAGGCCGGCGTCCTTGAGCACCTTGAGGTGCTGCGAGACGGCCGGGCGGCTGATCGGCAGCTCCCGGGCGAGCTCGCCGACGGCCCGCGGCCGCTCGGCCAGCGCCGTGACGATGGCGAACCGGCTGGGGTCGCCCAACGCCTCCCAGGCTTGGTAAGTGGCCACGAACCGAAAGCTACGACTTACCGAGTCGATCGTCAAGCGTCGGCGGGGTCTTCGCCCACCAGGCCGTCCACGGACTCGCGGAGGAGGTCCGCGTGGCCCACGTGGCGGGCGTACTCCTCGATCATGTCCATCAGGTGCCGGCGGAGGCTGGCCCGGCGGCCGTCCGGCCAGGCCGCGACCCCGAGGCGGTCGAGGCCGCCGTCGGCCAGCGCCTCGGCGACCAGCGCGCGGGCCCGCTCGACCGACGCCGTCCAGAGCGCCATCAGGTCCTCGGGCGAGTCGTCCGCGGCCGTGCGCCACTCCCAGTCGGGGTCCTGGTCGAAGTCGACGGAGGCGAACGGCTCGCTCATCGGCCGGCCGAACAGCTTCCCGGCGAACGTGTGCTCCTCGACCAGGGCCAGGTGCTTGAGCAGGCCGCCCAGGGTCATCGTGGACGGGCCGAGCGTCGCCCGCAGGCCGGCGGCGTCCAGGCCGCCACACTTCCAGGCCAGGTAGCGGCGCCCGCGCTCGAGCGCGCCGAGCATGGTGTCGAGATCGTTCCCCGCCGCCGGGGGACCGGTGAGAACTGCCATGCGTCCGGACGGTAGTCCCCGCCGGCGCCGGTGGCGATCCCGGCGAGCGGCTGGTCAGCGCCGCCCGGCCGGGCGGTCTAGGGTGAACCGCGAACCGCGACCGCACCGGGAGATGGGGGAGTGTCCATGGCCGAGGTTGTGCTGTTCCACCACATACACGGGCTGACGCCGGGAGTGACCGCGTTCGCCGAGGCGCTGCGGTCGGCCGGGCACACCGTGCACACGCCCGACCTCTACGACGGCAACGTCTTCGACACCATCGAGGACGGCCGGGCGTACGCGCGGCAGGTCGGTTTCGACACCCTGCTCGACAAGGGCGTCGCCGCCGCCGGTGAGCTGCCGGCCGACGTCGTCTACGGCGGCTTCTCGCTCGGCGGCATGCCCGCGCAGTTGCTCGCCCAGACCCGGCCGACCCGGGGTGCCCTGCTCTTCCACACCAGCATCCCGCCCAAGGAGTTCGGCGGCCCGTGGCCGGCGGCGGTCCCGGTGCGCGTCCACGCGATGGACCACGACCCGTTCTTCGTCGGCGACGACGGCGACCTCGACGCGGCCCGCGAGATCGTGGCCGCGGCCACCGACGGCGAGCTCCACCTCTACCCGGGCGACCAGCACCTGTTCACCGACGTGAGCCTGCCGGCCTACGACGCCGAGGCGACGGCCCTCGTCCTCCGGCGGACGCTGGAGTTCCTGGCCGACAAGTGACCCCGCACCATCTCTCCACTCTGGACGCCCGCCGGATCGCGGTCCGCGCCCAGCTCCTGGACAGCGCGCGGCCGACCGCCCTGCTCGACGTGGTGCGGCACCTGACGTTGCTGCAGATCGACCCGACCGCGGCGGTCGCGCCCAGCGCCGAGCTGGTCGTGTGGAGCCGGCTCGGCCCGGCCTGGTCGCCGGCCGATCTGGCCGCCGCGTTGACGAAGCGGACGCTGGTCGAGCTGACCGCGACGATCCGGCCCGCCGAGGACATGGCGCTTCACCGCGCCGAGATGGCCGCGACTCGGGACCGGCCGCCGCCCGGTCGGCGCGGCGAGTTCGTCGCGGCCAACGACGCCTGCCGCCGCGACATCCTGGCCCGGCTGCGGGCGGAGGGGCCGCTGCCGTCGCGCGTCATCCCGGACACCTGCGTCGTGCCGTGGCGGTCGACCGGCTGGACCGACCAGCAGAACGTCATCCGGCTGCTGGAGGCCATGTCCCTGCGCGGTGAGGTGGCGGTCGCGGGTCGGCTGGGCCGGGACCGGCTCTGGGACCTGGCGGAGCGCGTCCACCCCGACGACCCGGTGGTCCCGCTCGACGAGGCGCTGCGCCGGCGCGACGCGCGGCGGCTCGCGGCGCTGGGCATCGCCCGGGCGCGGACCACCCAGGTCCCGATCGAGCCGTACGACGTCGGCACGGCCGGCGAACCCGCGGTGGTCGACGGCGTCAAGGGGATGTGGCGGGTCGACCCGAGGTATCTCGGCCAGCCGTTCACCGGGCGCGCCGCGCTGCTCTCGCCGTTCGACCGGCTGGTGCACGACCGGCGCCGGCTGCTGGAGCTGTTCGGCTTCGAGTACGGCCTGGAGATGTACAAGCCGGCCGCCAACCGCCGCTGGGGCTACTACGCGCTGCCGATCCTGCACGGCGACCGGCTGGTGGGGAAGCTGGACGCGACCGCGGACCGGCGGGCCGGCGTGCTCCGCGTCGACGCCGTGCACGAGGACGAGCCGTTCGGCACGGAGGTGGCGGCGGCCGTGACCGGCGAGATCAGCTCACTGGCGAGCTGGCTCGGGCTCGAGACGCGCGCCGGTCGGCTGACCTCGTGGGCGGGTGTCCCGCGGATCTCGGCGCCGCTTCGCCGGGCCCGAGCGTAGGCGGCGCAAAGGATCCGCGGGACACGTGCTCGCCGGGGCGCACGGCGCGGTTGCGGACCCGCGCCGTGGCCTCGGACCAGCCACCCGGTGACCAGTGTGCGCCGGGCCGGTTGCAGCGGGGTTGCGGCGTCACCGCCGGGTGCGCGAGGCTGCTCGTACACCCGGGAGGTCCACGCTGTTCTTCGATGCCCTGGGCCCGTTGCGGGTCCGCGACCAGGGCAGGGCGGTCCCGCTCGGCACGCCGATGCAGGTGCGCCTGCTGGCGCTGCTGCTCTGCCGCGACGGGCGGCCGGTGGCCACGGACGCTCTGCTCACCGCGCTGTGGGACGGCGCGCCGCCGCCCGCCGCGCGCAAGACGCTGCAGGTCTACGTGCATCGCCTGCGGCAGGCCCTGCGTGACCCGGCGCGGGTGCGGCACACCGGCGACGGCTACGCGATCGTCCTGCACGACGACGAGTTCGACGTCCGGCGCTTCGACGTCGCCGTCGAGCAGGCGCGGGACGCCCGGCGGGGCGGCGACCCGGCCGCCGCGGCCAAGCTGTTCCAGGAGGCGCTCGGGCTGTGGCGCGGCGACGCGTACGCGGGTGTCGTCGGCTCGCCCGTGCTGGCGGAGGCCAGCCGCCTGACCGACCTGCGTGACACCGTGCGGGAGGAGGCCGCCGGCGTCGCGCTCGACCTCGGCCGGCCCGCCGAAGCCGCCGCCGATCTCGCCGTCCTCGCCGAGGAGCACCCCTACCGGGAGTCCGTGCGGGGGCTGCTGATGCTGGCCCTGGTGCGGGCCGGCCGGCAGGCCGACGCGCTCGAGGTCTACCGCCGCAGCCGGGCCCTGCTCGTCGACGAGCTCGGTGTGGAGCCGTCCGCCGCCCTGCGCGCGCTGCACGAGGCGATCCTGCGCGGCGACCCCCGGCTGGCCGGCATCGCCGCCGCCGACCTCGACGGGCTGGCGGCGGCCGCGGCGGCGCGGACGCGACCGACGGTGCCGACGCCCCGCCAGCTGCCGGCCGGAGCGGGCACGTCGGGTTTCACCGGTCGCGGCGCGGAGCTGGCCCGGCTCGACGGGATCCTGCGCGGCCCCGGCCCCGTCGTCGCGGTCGTCTCGGGCATCCCCGGAGTCGGCAAGACGGCGCTGGCCGTCCACTGGGGACACCGGGTCAGCGCGCGCTTCCCCGACGGCCAGCTCTACGTGGACCTGCGCGGCTACGACGACCGCCCGCCGTTGCGCCCGGCGGCCGTGCTCGCGGTCTTCCTGCGCTCCTTCGGCGTGCCGGCCGACGAGATACCGGCCGACCCCGACGAGGCCGCCGCCCGCTACCGCAGCACCCTGGCCGACCGGCGGGTGCTCGTGGTGCTCGACAACGCCGGCCACGCCGACCAGGTGCGCCCGCTGCTGCCGGCCGGTGCGGGCTGCGTCGCGCTGGTCACCAGCCGGGACCAGCTCTCCGGGCTGGCCGTGCGGGACGGCGCCGTGCGCGTGCCGCTGGACGTGCTGCCACCGGGCGACGCCGCGGACCTGCTGCGGGGCGCGCTCGGCGCCGGCCGGGTCGCCGCCGAGCCCGGGTCGTCGGCCCGGCTGGTCGACCTGTGCGGCCACCTGCCGCTCGCGCTGCGCATCGCGGCGGCCCAGCTCACCGGCGGCGGGCTCGGCGACATCGGCTCGTACGTGACGGCGCTGAGCACCGACCGGCTGACCGCCCTGCAGGTGCACGGCGACAGCCAGGCCGCGGTGCGGGCCGCCTTCGGTCTCTCGTACGCCCGCCGGTCGCCGCAGGCCCGCCGGCTGTTCCGGCTGTTCGGCCTGGTGCCGTGCGCGGACCTGACGGTGGGGGCCGCGGCGGCGCTGACGGGCGCGACCGGCCCGGCGGCGCAACGGCTGCTGACGGAACTCGCCGACGGTCACCTGATGGAGCGGCAGCGGCCGGACCGGTTCACGGCCCACGACCTGCTGCGGGTCTACGCCGCCGAACGGGCCCGCGCGGAGGAGACGGAGGCCGACCGCCGGGCCGCGCTCGACCGGCTGCTCGACCACTACCTGCGCACCGCGCTCGCCGCGACGCGGGTGGTCAGCCCCGACGTGATCCGGCTGCCCGACCCGCCCGGGCCGGCCGCTCCCGACTTCGCCGACCTCGCCGCCGGCGTCGCCTGGCTGGAGGACGAGCGGGCCAACCTGCTCGCGCTGGTCACGCACGCCGCCACGCACGGGCCGTACCACTTCGCCTGGCAGCTCACCGATGCCCTGCGGGCCTGGCTCTACCGGCGCGTCTACCTGATCGACTCGCTGACCGCCGGCCGCGCCGCGCTCGCCGCCGCCCGGCGCTCCGGCGATCCGACCGGGCTGGCCGCGGCGTTCGTCTGCCTGGCGTTCGTGCGCTGGCAGGCGGGACGCGCGGACCCGGCGCTGCGCTACTTCAGCCGCGGCCACGCCCACGCGCGCGCCGCGGGCTGGGCCGAGGGTGAGGTCACGGCGTTGTACGGGCGGTCGATCATCCACGGCCTGCGGGGCCGGGGTCAGGACGCGGCCGCCGACCTCGAGGCCGCGCTGACGATCAACCGTCGGGTCGGCTCGGCGCGCGGGGAGGCGCTCTGCCTCAACTCGCTCGCCGTGCTCCACTTCGAGTTCGGTGACCTCCGCGCGGCCCGCGACTACGGTGCGGCCTCGATCCGGCTCTACCGGTCCTTCGACCACGCGTCCAGCGGCGCCGTCGCGACCGGCAACCTCGCCGAGCTGAGCCACCTGCTGGGCGACAGCGAGACGGCGCTCGGGCTGTTCGCGGAGGCGCTGGCCGGGCACCGCGCCCTGGGCAACCTGGGTGCCGAGGCGTCGACGCTGGCCAGCCTGGCCATCGTGCACGCCGACCTGGGCGATCTGGCCCGCGCCGCGGCGCTGGTCGCGGCCGCCCGCGAGCGCGCCGGCGACACCCGCTACGACCGGTTGCAGGCCGACATCAGCAACGTGGCCGGCTCCGTCGACCGCCGGCTGGGCCGGCTGGCCGAGGCGAAGCGGCAGCATCGGGAGGCGTGCGAGCTGATGGCCGACCAGTCGTACCCCCGGACCGTCGCCCTGGTGGGCCTCGCCCGGGCCACGCTCGCCGCCGGCGACCACCAGGCGGCGCGCCGGCACGCCGGGGAGGCGCGGCGGACGACCGTCCCGGCCGGCTACCGGCTGCTCGACGCGTTCGCGCTGGACGTGCTGGCGACGGTGTGGGCCGCGACGGACCCGGCCCGGGCGGACGCCACCCGGGCCGAGGCCGCCGCGACCTTCCGCGCGACCGGTTACGCCTGGGCCTGAGCGTCGAACAGCGCCGCCCACGGCTCGACCAGCATCGTCCTGCCCTTCAGGCCCGCGATCAGCTCCGCGCCGGCGATGCCCTCGACCCACGGGAGCTGGCCCGCCCCGCCGTCCGGGCCGAGCGGCACCGCGATGACGATCGGCTGGCGCGTGTAGGCCGCCTGCTCGCCCGTGCCGGTGATCGCCGCGCGGAGGTTCGCCGCGACCAGTTCCGCCTGCGCGACCGCGGTGCCGATGCCGTCGCGGTCGGCGTCCGTGAGGTCGCCGACGGCGTAGACCCCGTCGGCCCCGTCGACCCGGAGGTGGGCGTCGACCCGCAGGTAGCCGTCGTCCCGGCGGGCGGCCGCCAGCGTGCCGCGCAGGAAGCCGGACGCCGGGCTGACGCCGAACGCCTGGTACCAGACGTCGGCCGTCAGCTCCTCGCCGGATTCCGTGGTCACCACGACGTCACCCCGGGCGGTCGGTGGCGCCGCCGGGAGCGTACGCACGGGGCTGTTGAGCCTGACCTCGACGCCGAGCTTGTCGAGCTGGCGCCGCAGCTCGTCGCGGAGGCCCTGGTCGAACGGCCCGGGCATGACGTCGTCTCCGGCGCTGACGATGGTGACCGTCTTGTCCGGGTGGAACGCCTTGATCTCGCCGGCCAGCTCCAGCCCGGCCGGCCCGGCCCCGACGACCAGCACGCGGTCGGAGTCGAGCAGTGCCTCGTGGGCCAGGCGGACCTTGGCCCGCGCGGTCGCGGCGTCGGGCTCGTCGACCTTGGCCGGGAACGGGTAGCCGGTCCCGGTGGCCAGCACGAGGTGGTCCGGCTCCAGGACCTGCCCGGAGGCGAGCGTCACCCGCCGGCCGTCGACGGCGACGGCCCGGTCGCGGACGAACCGGCCCCGGTGCAGCAGGCGGTCGTACGGCAGGAAGATCCGCTCGAGCCACTCCGGCTCGACCAGGGCCCGCCAGGCGGCGCTGTTGTGCGTGAAGGCGTCGCCGGGTGCGACGAGCGTCACGTCGGCGACGTCGTCGAGGGCCTTCGCGACCTTGATCCCGGCGTACCCGCCGCCCAGGACGAGGACGGTCGGGCGGTTATCGGTGCTGCTCACAGTGCTTTCTCCTCGATTTCTTTAGCGGAGACACATCTCCGGTACGAGGAGTTATAACGGAGAGGTGTCTCCGGTATTCCCGCTTATCCTGGAGCGCGTGCGAGACGAGAGGCGGGCCACACCGCGGCGCGAGCGCAGCGACAGCGTCCGCAACCGGGAACGGCTGCTGTCGGCCGCCCGGGAGCTGTTCGCCGCCGAGGGCCTGCAGGCCCCGCTCGACCGGATCGCGACCGCGGCCGGGGTCGGCCCGGGCACCCTCTACCGGCACTTCCCGACCCGGTCGGCGCTCTGGGAGGCGGTCCTCGAGGAGCCGCTGCTGGCCCAGCTCGCCCTGGTCGACCGGGCGCTGGCCGACCCCGACCGGTGGGCCGGGGTGGCCGGCTACATCCTCGAGACGTGCGCGCTGGAGGCGGAGCGGGGCGGCTACCTCAACCTGATGACGACGCGCTTCGACGACGCGCCGCGGCTGCTGGAGATCCGCACCCGGATCCAGCGCCGGATCGTCGAGCTGTTCAGCCGGGCCCGGGCGGAAGGTGCCATCCGCCCGGACTTCACGACTGAGGACCTGCTCTTCATCACGCTCTCGAACAGCCGCGTCGCCGAGGTCACCCGCGACGTGGCCCCGCGCGCCTGGCGCCGCAACGCGCAGCTGTTCCTCGACAGCCTGCGCCCGGAGCGGGCCCACCCCCTGACGGAGCCGCCGCTGAAGCCCAGCGACGTCGCCCGCACGATGATGACCCGCCCCACCGCGCGCCGGCCGGACTAGGGCTCGGTGCCGGCCACCTTCGTCCCGTCGACGTAGACCGTGATGCGCGCGTTGGTCGCGTAGCCCGGCGCGTTCGGGCGGTAGCTGTGGTCGTCCGGCTCGGTGAAGCGCGACCAGTCGGCCTTGGCCAGGCGGAGCTGGATCTGGCCCGTCGACGAGTGCGGCGCGAGCGAGCCGGAGCCGAAACCCACCTCCAGGTACGCGTCCGCGCCCGGTCGCGGTGTGGCCAGCGGCACCACCCGCCGGGTCACCGTGGCGCAGCCGACCTGGGCCCAGTCGCACCACGCGTCGACCCGCGGGGCACCGCCGTCGCGGGTGAACCAGTAGCGCGCGGTGACGCGGCTCAACGGCATCGCCGCCGCGCCGCTGTTGTCGAGCATCAGGCCCGGCCTGATCTGGTTGTCGCCGGGTGACCAGTCGAGGTTGAGGTGGCGGGCGGTCAGCGTCGGCGCACCCGGTCGCGGCGCGGTGACCACCGTCAGGCCGGGGGAGGGCGGCGACTGGTTGCCGGCCGCGTCCCGCGCCCGCACGGTGAACCGGTACTCCGACGCCGGCTGCAGGCCCGTCACCGTGACGCCGGGCGTCGTCGTCGTGGCCGCCCGGTAGACGTAGTCGGTGTGCTGCGCCCACACGTCGTAGCCGGCCACGCCGGTGTCGTCCGTGGCCGGCGGCCAGGTCAGGGTCACCGAGTCGGTGCCGATCGCCGTGGCCCGCGGCTGGCCCGGCGCGGACGGCGGGGTGGTGTCCGGGGCCGGGCGGTCGAGGACGAGGAGCGTGATGCTGTCGGCCGGGAACGTCGTCTCGACCGTGCCGGACGCCGACACCGGCTGGTCGGGCGCGCGGACGATCGCTCCGGGGTCGGCGGCGCCGTAGCGGTGGACCTTGGCGGTGCCCGCGCCGCGGCCCGCGAACGTGACCGGCGCCGTCTGGTCCGCGCCGCTCTTGTTGACCACCATCGCGGTCAGCGCGCCGTCGCTGGAGCGTTCCGCGGCGTACACCGAGAGCACGGACTGGTCCGCGCTGGTCGCGCGGACGCCGATGTCGCCGAACCGGCCGCCGGCGCCGTCGTAGTTGCGGTACATCCGGAACGCGTACGCGCCGGGGTCGGCCGCCGCCGGTGGCGCCCAGAGCGTGGCCAGGTCGAGCCGCTCGCGGCCGAAGATGCCGAGGATGTCGGCCTGGGCCAGCGCGCCGTTGACGTGGTCGAGCGCGCCCCAGTTGTACTCGGTGATCGCGGTCCGGGTGCCCGGATAGTGGGCCGCGACCAGCTCGCGCATCCGCGGCACCAGCCGCACCTGGGTGCCGATCCAGCTCTCGTCCACATAGGTGGGATCCCAGAGCGCGCGGGTCGACCGCAGGCGCAGGGCGTTGGTCGCCGGATCGTTCCCGTTGCCGAACGCGACGCCGCCGGCCTGCGGGTAGAAGTGCATGTCGAAGTAGTCCAGCAGGCGGGTGCCGTGCGCCTGCTCGTACGCGCGGAGCTGTTGGAGATACCAGGTGGTGAACGGCAGGCCGTCGCGGGCCGCCCGGTCGGGTGGATCGGCCCAGCAGCCCGTGCGGCCGCAGGTCTCCTGGTCCAGGCCCGAGTAGTCCCAACTGGTCCAGCCCCAGCCGACCGGGCCGAGCGTCGCGGCGCCCGGGTCGGCCGCCTTCACCGCCGCGCCGATCTCGATCGCCCGGTCGCGCAGCTCCACCGAGCTCGCGCCCAGCGGGTGCACGTCGCGGTGCGTGCTGTGCCAGATGTCCGGCTCGTTGTCGAGGTTGTAGAAGCGCACCCCGCCCTCGTCGGCCGTGCCGTACTTCTCCGTCAGGTGGCCGATCCAGGACGTGACGTACGCGGCGCCGACCGGCGCGCTGGTGTCCCGCGGGTCGTTGCCGGTGACCGGCGTGCCGTCCGGCCGGATGCCGTTCCCGCAGTCCGGGCGCCACTCGTCGGTGCGCTGCTGCGGCCCGTACTTCGCCACCGAGAATCCGCACGACCCGTCCCGCGCCTTCGGCGCCCAGCCGATCAGCGGCACCGTCAGGATCGTGTCGGTGCCCGTCGCCCGGTCCTGCTCCACGAACTCGTCGGTGGACGAGCCGTCGGGCAGGGCGCCGGGGTCGTCGTTCTCCTCGGCGATGTTCTCGAAGAACCAGTCGCTCGCCCGGTTGGTGGTGTCGTAGCGGTAGTCGTAGCGCGTGGTGGCATTGCCGCCCCACCGGCGCACCGGCAGGTCGAGCTCCGCCGCGAGGGCGGCGTCGGCGAAGTTCATGCCGTAGACGTGTGGGCTGATCGGATGCCGGTCCTGCGCGGCGTCGACGGTCAGGGCGGGGCCCGCGACGGCCTGCGTGGCGGTGGGTGCGACGGCGGGCACGGCCGCGAGCAGGGCGGCGGCCAGGAACGGTGTCGGGCGCATGCGGTGTCCAAGGTGGGTCGGGCCGCCGGCGGCGCGGCGACGGGTCCAGCCCGGACTGGCCTGACATTAACCGACGTGCGTCGATGCCCGCTACTCCGTACGAGGATCGGGATGCATTCGGGCGCGTCCCCGGCTACCGTCGGGCGATGGCCCTTATCGGTCAACCGGCTGGCGAGAGCGGCCCCCCGGCGCCCACGCCCGGCTGGGCCGGCGTCGGCACCGTGACTCTGCGCGAACTCGCCGCCCGGCAGAACCTCGCCGCCGCGCGGCGCAGCGACAACCACGTGCTGGTGCTGGTCACGGTCGGCCACGGGCAGCACGAGGTCGACTTCCGGCCGTACCCGTGCCGGCCCGGCACCCTGATCTGGGTCCGGCCCGGGCAGGTGATCCGGTTCGGCGGCAACGCCGGCCTGGACGCCATCGTGGTCTGCTGGGAGCCGGCCGCGGTCGCCGAGGTGGCCGACGACCCCGTGCTGCTCGACGGCGGGCTCGGCCCGGCCTGCTGGCAGCTCGCGGGCGAGGACGAGGACGCGGTCATCAACGAGGTCAGCCAGCTCGTCGTCGACTGCCAGCGGCAGCGCTCGGGCACCCTCGCCGCCGGCCTGCTCCGGCACCAGCTCGCCGTGCTGCTGCTGCGCATCGCGCTGCTGCCCGGCCGCGCGCCCGCCGAGCGCAACGACGCGTACGTGCGGTTCCGGTTGGAGGTGGAGAAGGACTTCACCAGGACCAGGCGGGTCGAGGAGTACGCGGAGCGGATGGGCTACTCGGTCCGCACGATCACCCGCGCCTGTCTCGCCGCCACCGGTCGCAGCGCGAAGCAGGTCATCGACGACCGCGTGACGCTCGAGGCGATGCGGCTGCTCGCGGTGACCGACGACCCGATCGCCGACATCGGGCGGCGGCTGGGTTTCCCGGAGCCGACCAACTTCGGCCGGTTCTTCCACCGCGAGGCGGGCACGAGCCCCGGAGCGTTCCGGGCCGCGCAGAAGGCCGGGCCGCGACTGCCGAACCAGCGTCGGCCGGGAGTGACCGATCCGCACGGGCGGCCCGCGCCGAGAGTGGGCGGCGAGGCATGATGGTCCCGTGCAGATTTCGGCGCGGGGCGATTACGCGGTCCGCGCGGCACTGAGCCTCGCCGCGGCGTACCCGTCGGTGATGTCAGCCCAGGCACTGGCGGCCGACCAGGACATGCCGCGCAAGTTCCTCGAGGCGGTCCTCGCCGACCTGCGCCGGGCCGGCATCGTCCGCGCCCAGCGCGGTGCCGAGGGCGGCTACACGCTGACGCAGCCGCCGCGCGAGGTGACGATCGGCGCGATCCTGCGGGCGGTCGACGGGCCGCTGGCCGGCGTCCGGGGCATGCGCCCCGAGGAGACCGCCTACGAGGGCTCCGCGGAGAACCTGCCCCGCGTCTGGGTCGCGGTGCGCGCGGCCGTGCGCGAGGTGGTCGACGAGACGTCACTGGCCGACGTGCTGAGCGGCAAGCTGCCCGCGCACATCCGGAAGCTCACCACACTGCCCGACGCGTGGCAGCCGCGCTGAGCTAGTCTGCCCCATATGTCAGTCCTGGTGGCGTTCAGCGTGACCCCGTTGGGCACCGGCGAGGCCGTCGGCGAGCTCGTCGCCGAGGCCATCCGGGTCGTCCGCGCGTCCGGCCTGCCCAACCGCACCGATGCCATGTTCACCACCGTCGAGGGCGAGTCCTGGGACGAGGCGATGGGCGTGGTCCGCGCGGCCGTCGCGGCCGTCCAGGCCCGCGCCCCCCGCACCTCGACGGTCATCAAGGTCGACTGGCGCGAGGGCGTCGCGGGCGCCCTGGACAGCAAGGTCTCGACGATCGACCGCCTGCTCGGCTGACCCGACCCAGCGCAGCCCGGTCAGCGCGATCCCGGCGGCCCGCTCGGCGGCTTCGGTGATGCCCAGGTCGGCGAAGAAGTACGGCGCCGCCACCAGCGACCGGGCGCGGAACTGCCGGCCCAGCGCCGCGACGATGGCGTCGGCCCGGTGCAGACCCTCCGCCGCCACCCAGTCGTCGAGATAGGCCGTCCACGGGACACCCGAATCCCGCCAGCGCTGCCGGTGGTGGTGCAGCCAACCTTCGCCGGGGGGCAGCCGGTCGAAGCACCACCGGGCCGTGCGCTCGTCGAACCGCTCGTGCGCCCACTCGACCACCACCAGCGTGCCGCCGGGTCGCGTCGCGGCGGCGATCCGGTCGACCATGTGGTCGAGGTCGTCGACGTGGTGCAGCGAGGTGCACGCCACGACGACGTCGGCGGGCGCCGGCGGCGTCCAGTGTTCGAACTCCACCTGGTGGAAACCGGGGCCGGCGGGCGCGGCCGGGTCGACGCCCACCGCGTCGTAGCCGGCCGCGCGGAGCGCCGGGACGAAACCGCCGGCCGGGCCGCAGCCGACCTCGAGCGCCCGGGCCGGCGCCGGCGGGAGCGCGGCGCGGACGAAGGTCCAGGTCGCGTCGAGCCAGCGCCGGGTCGCGTCGTCGGTCATCGCTCGTCGACCACCTCGGCCGTTTCGACACCCTGGAGTGTGACCAGGGCGAACGCCTCCGCCGCGAGCGGCAGTCGGGCCTCGCCGGCGGCGTCCGCGGCCGCTGCCGACGGCCAGGTCCAGGTGTCCGTCCAGGTCGCCTCGGCGTCTCGGACCAGCCGGGTGGTGACCGGGCCGGCGAAGCGCGCGCGCACGGCGTCGATGAGTTCGGCCCGCTTGGCCAGCAGGGCGCCGGTGTCGGTGGTCGTGGTGAACCTGGTGACGCGGACGATCGTCATCTCCGTACCCCATTTCGCTAGAGTAGCTCACTAGTGGTTGACTCTAGAGTTACACTAGCTGGGTGACGGGCGTCAAGGGCCGGGCTCCGAACCGGCGCACCGTGAAAGCGCGCGAGACGCGCACGCGCATGCTCGACGCGGCGCGGCGG
The DNA here is from genome assembly GCF_016862555.1 of Asanoa siamensis. Classification (GTDB taxonomy): domain Bacteria; phylum Actinomycetota; class Actinomycetes; order Mycobacteriales; family Micromonosporaceae; genus Asanoa; species Asanoa siamensis. Next base: position 60,827 of record NZ_BONE01000036.1, read on the forward strand.
CTCTTCGTGGAGCAGGGGTACGGCGCGACCACGCTGGCCGACGTCGCGGCCGCCGCCGGCGTGGCTGTGCAGACCATCTACTTCACGTTCGGCAACAAGCGTTCGCTGTTCAAGGAGATGGTCGACGTCACGATCGCCGGTGACGAGGAGCCGGTGGCCACAGTGGACCGTGACTGGTTCCGGGCCGGGATCGAGGCGCCCACCGCGCAGGCCCACCTGCGGGCACACGTCGCCGGCACCACCGTCGTGCTCGACCGGGTCGCACCGATCATCAAGACGGTCGAGTCGGCCGGCGCGACCGATCCCGAGATCGCGGGGCTCTGGCCCGACGCGGACCCCCGCTACACGGTCGCGACGGCCGCGGCCCGGTCGCTGGTCGGCAAGCCCGGCGGCCGGCCCGGCGTCTCCGCCACCGACGCCGCCGACCTGCTCTACGGCGTCCTCTCCCCGGAGCTCTACCTGCTGCTCGTGCGCGACCGGGGCTGGTCACCCGCGCGCTTCGAGCGGTGGGCGTTCGACACCTTGCGACCGCAACTCTGCGGGGAGAAGGAGGAGCACCATGACGACGACTGACGCCGACCGCACCGCGATCGACGACCTGATCCGGCGCTGGGTCGCCGCCGTCGCGGCCGGTGACCTCGACGGCGTGCTCGCCGACCACGCCGACGACATCGTGATGTTCGACGTGCCGCCGCCGTACGCCGGTGTTCGTGGTCTGGACGCCTATCGCGAGACCTGGCCCGACTTCTTCGTCTGGCAGCGGCAGGGTGCCGAGTTCACGCTCGAGTCACTCGACGTGACGGCCGGCGACGACGTGGCCTTCGCGCACGCCCTGCTGCGCTGCGGCACACCGGAGGAGCTGGCCGCGAAGCCCGACCTGCGACTGCGGCTCACCGTGGGCCTGCGCAAGAGCGACGACCGCTGGCAAGTGACGCACGAGCACCACTCGTTCGCCGACGACAGCTAGGATCAGCGACTCGTCGACCGAGCCGTGGTAGCAGTAGGAGTTGACCAGGACCCGCGGCCGCCCGGTGACCGCGCGCAGCAGCCGGATCGCCCAGCGGTTGGCGTCGGTCGCGGTCAGCGTGAAGCTCCAGCGTGGCACGCCGAACCGCCGGGCCAGCTCGGCGCCGACCCAGGCGGCGTCCTCGGACGGCAGCATGGTGGCCAGGCCGCCGCCGGCCGCGAGCCGGTCGGTCACGGCGGCGACCACCGGCGCCGGGGAGTGCCCGGCCATCGCGGCGGTGTCGCCGAGCGAGAAGTCGACGTAGCTGTGTCCGTCCACATCGGTCACCCGGGCGCCGCGCGCCCCGGCCGCGTAGACCGGGAAGCCGCCCGCGGTCTTGTTCATCCACGTCATCGGCACCTGGCCGAAGAGGTTGCCGGCGGCCGCGTAGGCCCCGGCCGACCGGGGGTGCGTGGCGACGAACGCCGCCCGCTCGCGGGCGAGCAGCGCCAGGAGTCGATCGCGGTCGATCATCGCCGCACCGTACCAGCCGGGCGGCGGTACGGTACCGGCATGGAGTTTCAGGATGTCGTCCGTAAGCGCCGGATGGTACGCAGCTACGAGCCCGACCGTCCGGTGCCGCCCGAGGTCGTCGACCGGATCCTGCGCAACGGCCTGCGCGCCCCGTCGGCCGGTTTCTCGCAGGGCTGGGGTTTCCTGGTCCTCGACACCGCCGCCGACCTCGAACGGTTCCGGGCGGCCATGCGCCGTTGCGCGGAGCCCGAGAAGTGGTTCGCCTCCCACTTCGCCGCGCCGCTGCTGATCGTGCCGTGCGCGCACAAGGACGCCTACCTCGACCGGTACGCGGCCCCGGACAAGGGCCACGAGGACCGCTCGGACGCGTGGTGGCCGGCGCCGTACTGGGACATCGACACGGGCATGGCGTCGCTGCTGATGTTGCTGACCGCGGTCGACGCGGGGCTGGGCGCCTGCTTCTTCGGCCTGCCGATCGACGGGATCGAGCCGTTCAAGAAGGAGTTCGGGGTGCCGGCCGGCTACCGCCCGATCGGCGCGATCTCGGTCGGCTACAGCGACGAGCCGCCGCGCGACCTGCGCGGGCGCCGGCGGCCGACGCAGGACGTGGTGTTCCGCGGCAACTGGGGCTCACCCGATTAGCACGGGCGTGCTCTCGTTGTTGGCGCGGTCCAGCGACGTGACGCAGTAGCTGCCGGCCGGGCCGATCCAACTCGGCAGGTCGGTGGCCCGCACGGTCGCGACGAGGCCGGCGTTGCGGGCGACCGGGTCGGCGCGGTAGATGGCGTAGCCGGTCACGTCGTCGACCGGCCGCCAGGTCAACACGGTGCGGTCGCCGTCGAGCCGGGCCCCGGTCGGCTCCGGCGCCGGCGGCCGCCCGTCGCGCAGCCGGTCGATGGTGGGCACCAGGGCGGGCTGGGCGTAGTGCGCGTCGCGGTAGCGGGTCACCGCGCCGAGCCGGTCGGCCTTCACCTGCTTGGCGCTGAAGTGGATGCTGCCGGCCACCTGGTAGCGGTCGTTGAGCGCGAGTTGCCGGTCGATCTGGGCGGGCTCGCTCCACGGGCCCGCCTCGCCGATCCGGTAGTCGGCCTGTCCGATGTAGAGCTGCACGCCGGTGTCCTTGACGGTGTCGACCCACCAGGGCAGCAGCTTGGCGTAGTCGGCCTTGTCGAAGCCGATGTTCCAGTAGAGCTGCGGCACGATGTAGTCGAGCCAGCGCTCCCGGACCCACTTGCGGGTGTCGGCGTAGATGGCCTCGTAGCTCTCCAGGCCCTTGGTCGGTGAGCCGGCCGGGTCGTTGGCCTTGTTGCGCCAGATGCCGAACGGGCTCAGGCCGAACCGTACCCACGGCTTGGTCGCCCGGATCCGCTCGCCGATCTCGCGGACGAAGGTGTCCACGTTGGACCGCCGCCAGTCGCCGCGGGACATCCCGCCGCCGTACCTTGCGTAGCTGCGGTCGTCGTTGAACTCGTAGCCCTCGGGGTAGGGGTAGAAGAAGTCGTCGAAGTGCACGCCGTCGATGTCGTAGCGGTTGACGGCGTCGAGGATCGCGTCCTCGACGTGCCGGCGGGCCTCGGGGACGCCCGGGTCGAAGTAGAAGCGGCTGTTCTTCTCGCCCTCGGGGAAGGCCACCGCCCACTCCGGGTGCTTGCGCAGCGGATGGTCGGGCGCGAGCTTGGCGAAGTCGGCGCCCGCGCCGCCGGAGGTCGCCGGCTGGCTGCCCCGGTAGGGGTTGAACCAGGCGTGGAACTCTAGGTTGCGGGCGTGCGTCTCGGTCACCATCCAGGCCAGCGGGTCCCAGCCCGGGTCCTTGCCGCGCTCGCCGGTCAGCCATTCCGACCAGGGCGCGTACGGGGACGGCCAGAACGCGTCGCCGCTCGGCCGCACGTGCACGAACACCGCGTTGTGGTTCATCTTCTGGGCGAGGTCGAGCCAGCCCAGGTATTCGGCCTTGACCTTGGCCTCGGGCAGGCCCGGCTTGCTGGGAAAGTCGATGTTGCTGACGGTGGTCAGCCACATGCCGCGCAACTCGCGCTTGGCGACCAGGTTCGCGGTGTCACAGATGGCCGTCGCGCCGGCGGGAGCGTTGTCCGGACCCTTCTCGGAGTCGTTTCCGAGCAGGCTGACACCGGCCGGCACCGTCACCGCGAGAACGACGACCACCAACCCGATGAGCAACCGACGCTGCACCCGCAAGACGCTAGGCCCATGATGTGGACGCGGTCAACGGAGCAAAGGCCCACATAAGGAAAGCGACCCCTTCAGGTACGAAACAGCGGGCGCGGCCCGGGCGGTCGGGGCGCGGCGCGGGCTGGTTGAATCGGGCGATGGTGCAGATCCGCCCGCTCGAGACGACCCACGCCGCGCCGCTCGCCGCCGTCTACCTCGCCAATCGCGAGTTCCTCGCCCCGTTCGAACCCGACCGCGCCGAGTCCTTCTACACCGCCGCGGGGCAGTTGGAACGGATCGAGGCCGTGCACTCCGATCCCCACGTCCACCGCTGCGTCATCGAGTCCGACGGCGAGATCGTCGGGATGATCTCCCTCAGCGTGATCGAGTACGGCCCCGCGCAGTCCGCGAACCTCGGCTACTGGGTGGCCCAGGCTGCCAACGGCCGCGGCGTCGCCTCGAAGGCGGCCGCGCTCATGCTCGAGACGGCGTTCGGCGAGTTCCGCCTGCACCGGGTGCAGGCCGGCACCAAGCTCGACAACATCGCCTCGCAGAAGGTGCTGGAGCGCAACGGCTTCGAGCGGATCGGTGTCGCCCGCTCCTACCTGCACGTGGCCGGCGAGTGGCACGACCACGTGCTGTTCCAGCGGATCAACGACGACTGGCAGCCGGCGTGAGCGAGCGGCGGAGCATCTCCAGCGGGTCCGTCTTCGAAGAGCGGATCGGGTACGCCCGCGCGGTGGTCGACGGCGACCGCGTGCACGTCTCCGGCACGACGGGCTACGACTACGCCACGATGAGTATCGCCGACGACGTGGTGGCGCAGTGCGCGCAGGCGATCCGCAACGTCGAGGCGGCGCTGGCCGAGGCCGGCTGCACGCTGGCCGACGTGGTCCGGGTGCGCTACCTGCTGCCGGACCGCGCCGACTTCGAGCCCTGCTGGCCGACGCTGCGCGCCGCGTTCGGCGAGGTGCGACCGGCCGCCACGATGCTCGTCTGCGGGCTCGCCGAGCCCGCGATGCGGTTCGAGATCGAGGTCGACGCCCGGCGCCGGTGACGGCAGGCGACGATGGAGGCGTGCGGAACACACCGGGCGAACTGCTGGTCGGCACCGAGGGTCGGTACGCGCGGGAGGTGTTCCACCAGCGCCATCCCACGCTGGTCGAGCAGGTCGGGCGACCCTACGGCGCGGCGCAGCGGGCAGCGCTGCGGGCCCTGCTCGACGAGTCGCTGACCGGGGTGATCCAGCGGTTGCCCGGGGACGCGCCGGACCTGGCCGACTGGGACGCCTGGGACCGCGGCCAGTTCGGCCGACCCTGGGCGGACGCGCCGTTCCTGTGGGCCGAGAGCTACTTCTACCGGCGGATTCTCGATGCCGTCGACTACTTCCGCCCCGGGCCGTGGCAGGGCGTCGACCCGTTCCGGCCCATGAAGGAGCCGGAGCTCGCCGACCTGGCGCTCGACCGGGACCTGGGCTGGGTCGCCGCGCTGCCGGCCGAACCGACGGACGCCGGCCTGGCGACCGTGGTCAAGGCGGCCGTGTTCGGCAACCGCGCCGACCTGAGCTTCCGGATGCAGGAGCCCGTCTCCGCCGACGACCCGGCGGCGCCCGACGAGCTGCTCGTCGACGAGACCGCCGCGCTGCGGGCGGCGCTGGGTGCCCGGCCGGGCGCGGTGTGCGTGGTCACCGACAACGCCGGTCGCGAGCTGCTGGCCGACCTGGTGCTGGTCAACTGGCTGCTCGACACCGGCCTGGCCGACCGGGTCACGCTGCACGTCAAGCCCGCGCCCTACTACGTCTCCGACGCGACGCCGTCCGATGTGGAGGCCGCCTGCGCCCGGCTCGGGCGGGCGTTGGATTCGCGCGTGGCCGTGCGTACCCACGCGTTCTGGTGCGCGCCGCTGGACTTCCGGGCCCTGCCGGCGGACCTGTCGGCCGACCTCGCCGCGCACGGGGTGGTCGTCGTCAAGGGCGACCTCAACTACCGCCGGCTCGTCGGCGACCGCGACTGGGACCCCGTGACACCGTTCCCGGTCGCGGCCGCCGATCTCGGCGTGCCGGTCGTCGCGCTACGCACCTGCAAGTCGGAGGTCGTCGTCGGCCTCCGGCAATCCATTGTCGACCGGCTGGACGCCGACGAGCCCCGCTGGCGGGTCAGTGGGCGGCACGGGCTGGTGCAGGTGAGGTGACGCGGGTCGCCAGGTCGACCACGAACGGCTCGCCGACCGGTGACAGGCAGGTCACCCGGCCGCGCGGGTTGAGTCGGTCGTCGGCCCGGTAACGCTCGGCCAACTCCGCGTCGGCCGCGGCGTCGCCGGCCTCGGCGGCCAGCAGCAGGGCCGCGATCTCGTCGGCCAGCGCGGCGCGGGCCGGGTCGACGTCGTCCGACATGTCGCCCCAGACGTCCCAGAGCAGCACCTCGTCGCCCTGCCGGGCGGCCAGCTCGCCGAGCACGTAGTCCCGGATGAACCACTCGCCGCGCAGCGGCATCGACGGGTCCACGCCGTAGGTGTCGGCGTCGACCTCGCCGCGCCGGTAGGCGGTCCACACCGCGGCGGCGGTCGCGAACGGGGCACCGGCCGACTCGGGGCGCGGCATGTCGTCGGGGTCGAAGGGCCAGTCGCCGGGCCCGATCTGCGGGTCGGCGAGCACCCAGCGGTCGCCGTCCCAGTAGTCGGCGACCACGTGGTCGTGGTGCCAGCCCGGCACGAAGAAGTAGTCGGCGAAGCCGATCCGGACGCGGGCGGGGACGCCCCGGTGCCGCAGCGCCGCGACGGCGAGCAGGGAGAAGTCGCGGCAGCAGCCGCCGACCCGGGCGTCGGCGGCGCGGGGCCGGTCGAGCGGGGCGGCGTGCCGGGACTGGTCGGTGGCGAGCAGGCGGTCGATCCACCGGTGGTTGACGTCCTGCACGTGCGCGGCCGGGAGCGTGACGTGGGGGTCGCGGTAGTGCGTGATGACGTTGCGCACCACCGCGGTCAGCTCGCGCGGGTCGGTGGGCAGGTCGTCGAAGAGGTGCGCGTACGCGCCGGGATCGCTGTAGGCGGTCTGCCGGGTGAGGTTCATCGCTGTTGACTCTCCACTGTGGATCGGACGGGAACGGCGACGTGCACGAACGGGTCGTCGTCGGTGATCTCGGACCATTCGGCGAAGTAGATCTCGCGGGGCGCGCCGGTCGTCGGCAGGCCGGCCGCGTGGACGTGGTCCTCGACGTCGTCGTACGCAAACATGATCTTGGGATAGAAGCAGTCGCCGCGGGTGACCGTGACGGCCGCGAGGGTCTGTGCCGGCTCGACCCGGATGACGATGTCGCCGGCCGGTTCGACGGTGCCGGTGAACGGCAGCGCGACCTCGACCGGGGCCTCGCTGTCGGGGGTGACGTGGCCGTGGAACAGGAACCACCGCTCGCCGGCCGGCTCGGCGCCGGCCGCCCGCAGGTGCGCGTCGATCTCGGCCGCGCAGGCGAGCGAGGTCGGCACGATCGACTGCTGGTCACACTCGCGGGTGATGGTGGCGACCTTGGTCGACGGTCGTTCGAGCATCGTGACCGGGTACGGCGTGCGGGCCGGCCCGCTGCGGGTGAGCTGCGCGCGCAGATAGTCGACGCTGGCCCGGCGGGCGCGGGCCTGCGCCTCCTGCGCCTGCCACCAGCGTTCGAGCCGGATGGCCGCGTCCGCGTCGTCGTCGGCGGCCAGCACCTCGGCGACGATCGCGAGCGGCATGTCGAGCTGGCGGAGCAGGCTGATCCGGCGGGCGCGGTCGACCTGGTCGGTGGTGTAGCGCCGGTAGCCGGTGGCCGGGTCGACGCTGGCCGGCTTCAGGAGCCCCGACACCTCGTACAGCCGCAGGGCTTTGGGTGACAAACCGGTTCGGCGGCCGAACTCGCCGATGGTCAGGTCGCGCACGTCCATGAGAGCAAGTCTTCACCTTGACCAAGGGACAAGGTAAAGAGCGCAACGTTGCGGGTATCTGGATGCGTCTCTCTAATAAGCGACGGGGAGGACGCCGCATGCCGCCCGACATTCCCGCCAGTTCCGATATTCCCGCCAACTCCGATAAATCCGCTGATGCTCCGGAGAAGAAGAAGCGCCGCTCGACGATTCCGCGCTGGGCCCGGATCTGTGTGATCGTGGGCGCGGTGCTGATGGTCGCCAGCGGCGGCCTGATCGTCACGTCGCAGGCGCTGCTGGCCCGCTACGAGGGCGCCGTCACCACCGAGGACCTGTTCGGCGAGGGCACCGACGTCGAGCCGAAGAGTGACATCAAGGGTCCGCTCAACATCCTGCTCGTCGGGATCGACCCGCGCGAGGAGAAGCAGCTTCCCCTGGCCGACTCCATCATGATCATGCACATTCCCGCCGGGCTCGACCGCGGCTATCTGTTCTCGCTGCCGCGGGACCTGGTCGTCGAGATCCCGCCGTTTCCGAAGGCCGGTTTCGACGGTGGCCGCGACCGGCTCAACTCCGCGATGGCGCGGGGCAGCCGGGTTCCTGGTGGTAGCACCCCCGACCGGGCCAGGGGGTTCGAGCTGCTGTCGAACACCGTGAGCCGCTACACCGGGATCGAGCGGTTCGACGCCGGCGCGATCGTCAACTTCAACGGCTTCAAGAAGATCGTGGACGCGATGGGCGGCGTCACGATGACCGTCGACCAGGACGTCGTCTACTCGGAGCACATGACGCCCGACGGCAAGCACCGGCCGAACAACGGCTGTGGGTGCGAGCATCCCTACTACGGCCCGCAGGCGAAATACACCAAGGGCACCCACACGTTCAGCGGGTGGCAGGCGCTCGACTACGTGCGGCAGCGCTACACCGTCAAGGACGGCGACTACGGGCGGCAGCGGCACCAGCAGCAGTTCGTCAAGGCGATGGCGCAGCAGGCGCTGAGCAAGGACGTGCTGACCGACTTCCCCAAGCTCGACCGGGTGATCCGGGCGGCGGGCGAGTCGCTGGTGTTCAACGGGCGGGGGCACAGCGTCGCCGAGTTCGCGCTGGCGCTGCGGGGCATGCGGCAGGACTCGATCACGATGGTCAAGCTCAAGGGCGGGACCGTGCGCAACTCCAGCGGCTCGTACGCCGGTGAGGCCCTGCAGCCGGAGGCCAAGGAGTTCTTCGCGGCGCTCGCGGCGGGCACGGCCGACGCGTTCATCGCCGCGAACCCGGACATGGTCAACCGGTAGCGTCCCGGGAATGTCGGAGAGCCGGATCCGGGACGCGTACGACACGGTGGCCACCGCCTACGACGCTGCGCTGCGCACGGAGTTGGCGGCCAAGCCGGTCGACCGGGCGCTGCTCGACGCGCTGCTCGAACTCTGCCCGGGCATCGTGGCCGACGTCGGCTGCGGTCCCGGGCACGTGACGCGGCACCTGGCGGCCCGGCACCGCGCGGTGGTCGGCGTCGACCTGTCGCCGGAGATGGTCGCGCTCGCCCGGTCGGCGGCGCCGGAGCTGAGCTTCGAGGTGGGCTCGATGCTGGACCTGCCGGTGGCCGACGGCGCGTGGTCGGGGATCGTCGCCTTCTACTCGATCATCCATCTGACGGCCGAGGAGCGGGCGGTGGCCTTCGCCGAGTTCGCCCGCGCCCTGGCGCCGGGCGGGTGGGTGTTGATCGCCTTCCACGTGTCGGCGGCCGACCAGCCGGCGGGGAGCGTGCAGCACCTCGCCGAGTGGTTCGGGGCGGCCGTCGACCTGGACGCGTTCTATCTCGACCCGGCCGTGGTGAGTTTCGACCTGGCGGCGGCCGGGTTCTCCGTGTCGGCCAGCACGCTGCGGTCGCCGGTGCCGTCGGCGGAGTACCCGAGCCGCCGCTGCTATCTGTTGGCCCGGCGTGGTGCCTAGAGCGTGACCTTGACGGTCGGGAAGCGCCAGGTGGTCGGGTCCATGGTGCGGGTCGGCGCCTCGGCCAGGGTCAGGTTCGGGTAACGGGCGAACAGGGTCGTCAGGGCTACCTCGGTCTGGACGCGGGCGAGTGGGGCGCCGAGGCAGAAGTGCGAGCCGTGGGCGAAGCTGAGGTGGTTGTTCGGGGTGCGGTGCACGTCGAAGCGGTCCGGGTCGGTGAAGGCGCGGGGGTCGCGGTTGGCGGCGGCCAGCACGGCGGTGACCTGCTCGCCCTTGTGGATCAGCTCGCCGCCGATCTCGACGTCCTCCTGGGCCTGGCGGGGGATGGTCAACAGTTGTGGCCCGCACCAGCGCAGCAGCTCCTCGACCCCGGCGGCCGGACCGTTGGTGAGCGCGGCGAGCTGGTCGGGGTGGGCGAGCAGGGTCGGCACCGCGTTGGCGATCAGGTTGGTCGGGGTCTGGCCCGCGAGCGCGAGGTGCCAGGCGAAGGTGACGAGCTCGGTCTCGGTCAGCCCGTCGGCGCGCAGGAGGCGGCTGATCACGTCGGGCCCGGGTGTCGCGCGGCGGTGTGACACGACCTCGCGCGCGCCGTCGATGATCGCGGGCACGGCGGCGGTGAAGGCCGCGCCCTGCCCGGCGGCTACCGCGGCGCCGAAGACGTGCCACTGTGGACGGCTCTCGGCCGGCACGCCGACCAGGTCGCAGATCACCTCCATCGGCAGCGGGGTGGCGAAGTGCTCCTGGAGGTCGACGGTGCCGTCCGGGCCGGCGGCCTGCTCGAGCCGGTCGAGCAGCGTCCCGACGGTGTGCGCGATCCGCGGCCGTAGCTCCGCCGCGCGGCGGGCGGAGAACTCGGGCGTGACGAGGCGGCGCAGGCGGGCGTGCTCGGCGCCGTCCAGGTGCTGCATGGTGCGCAGGTAGGGCCGGCAGTGCTCCGGCACGTCGAGGTGCTGGTAGCTGTCGTCCCCGAGCGTGAACCGCGGGTCGGCGAGCATGGCCCGCGCCTCCGCGTGCCGGGTCACGGCGCGCATGCCCCCGAAGCCGGGCGCGGTGAGGGTGACGACCGGCGCCTGTTCACGCGCTCGCGCGTACCCGGCGATGGGGTCTCGCAGTAGGTCCGGGTCGCTGAGCTGGATCTCCATCTCGACCTTTCCAGATGTTAATATCAGATGTTCACATCATCTGAATGGTGGCGATATCTTGACACGGACATCCGCCGCGACGCCAGCCCAGGCGTCGCCGGGACGCGCGACGGGGGTGGCATGGCAAGGCTCAGCCGGGCCGAGGGGCAGGAGCGCAACAGGGCCGCGGTGCTGGCCGCGGCGCGCACGGAGTTCCTCGACCGGGGCTACCGCTCGGCCAAGATCGACTCGATCGCGGAGCGGGCCGACCTCACCCGGGGCGCGGTCTACTCCAACTTCCCGAGCAAGCGCGCGCTCTACTTCGCGGTCCTGGCGGCCGCCATGCTGACCGACCAGCCGGACGCACCGGAGCCGACGGCTGACTCACCGCGCGAGGCGCTGGCCGCGTTCGCTCGGACGTGGGTCGCCCGCCTGCCGATGTACATGGACGACGACCGGTCCCCGGCCCGCCTGGGCGCCGACCTGCTGCCGGAGATCCTGGCGTCGGAGGAGACCCGCCGGCCGTTCGCCCAGCTCATGAAGCTCAACTCGCTGCTGCTGGGCCTGGCGCTGGAGCATTTGGCGTTCGGTGACCTGCGCACCCGCACGGGCCGCCGGGTCCGCGTGGCGGAGACGGCACTGACCACATTGCACGGTGCGAGCCAGCTCGCCGCGGCCGCGCCGGGTTTCCTGGAGCCGTTCGACGTGGTCCGGGCCTGCGCGCAACTCGCCGACCTGGACCTGGACGACGCGTGGCTGCCGCCGCACCTGCCGTTCGCGGTGCGTGCGCGCCCGGTCGACGAACGCTGGTCACCGCCCGCGGGCGCACCCGCGGGCGGCCTCGTCGCGATCCTGGGCCTGTACCGCCTGAGCACGATCGAGGAAGCGGTCCGCGCGGCCCCACCCGGCACCGAGGTCACGGCGGTCCTGGTCAGCGGCGACCCGGCGGAGCTGTCCGCACTGGCGCGGCTGACGTTGGCCGAGGTGGACAACTGCCTGCGGGCGTCCTTCCCACCCACGTCGTGGCCGCGGTTGCGCGTGCTGCACGACGACGCGGGAGCGATCGCCGCGGCGGCAGGCGTGCCGTCGGTCAGCGACGCGACGGAGGCGGCGATCGTGATCCGCGACGGCCGCATCATCGCGCGAGCGGAAGGCTACGGCGCCTGCCACGGCGCCGCGACGGCCGCGAACTGAGCCGGGATGCGAACAGCGCCGCGCGTCGCGCTCGTCCTCGTGGTGGTCATCGCGCTGCTGCTCGCCGTGGTCTGGCTGCTGCAGCGGCGGCTGATCTACTTCCCGGACAGCGCGGCGGTCGGGGACGCGGGTCCGGGCACCGAGGCGCTGGTCCTGCGGACGAGCGACGGCCTCGCCCTCGGCGCCTGGCTGGTGCCGCCGTCCCGGGTGCGCGACCGGCGGGCCGCGGTGCTCGTCGCGAACGGCAACGCGGGCAACCGGGCGGACCGCCTGCCGCTCGCGAAGGCCTTGGCGGCCGAAGGCTTCACGGTGCTGCTGTTCGACTACCGCGCCTACGGCGGTAATTCGGGCAGCCCGAGCGAGCGCGGCCTCGCCCGGGACGCGCGGGCGGCCCGGGCGGCGCTGCGCGACCGCTTCACCGACGATCGGGTCCTCTATCTCGGCGAGAGCCTGGGCGCGGCGGTGGTCACCGAACTCGCGACGGAGCACCCGCCGGCGGGACTCGTGCTGCGGTCACCGTTCACCGACCTGGCCGCGGTGGGCAGCGCCCACTACCCGTGGTTGCCCGTGCGGACCATGCTCCGTGACCGGTACCCGGTGGCCGACCGGATCGCCCGGATCGAGGTGCCGACGGTCGTGGTCTACGGCACGGCCGACACGATCGTCCCGCCGGAGCAGAGCCGCACCGTCGCCGACCGGGCCGGCGGAACCTCGCGGGCCGTCGCGGTCGAGGGCGCCGACCACAACGACCCGGCGCTCGCGGCGGGCGCACCACTGATCGACGCGGTCGTCTCGGTGACGCCCGCCTGAGGCGCTGGGGCCGTCGTTGGTTTGGGCACCCGCCTGAGGCGCGGAGTCGTTGTTGGTGTCGGCCCCGCGTGCCGTGCCGGTGCCGTCGTGGTGGCGCGTGGGGGAGTCAGCGCAGCGCCCGGAGGGCGATCGCGGGTCGGAAGAGCCGGGTGGCGGGCTCCTGCAGGGCCGCGACGCGGAGGAACTGGTGTGCCACGACGGGGTCGCGCTCCGCCGCCCGGAGCAACCGTCCTGTGTAGACCCTGGCCAGGCGCACCGGGAGCGGGCGCGGGCCCGGCACCTCGGGCAGCGCCAGGTCACCGCCCACCGCGGCGGCCCAGGCGGCGTGGGCCGGTCGTGCGGCGGCGCGGAAGTACCGGCGGGCCAGGTCGTGCTCGCCGGCCATGAGCACGTCGCGCAGCGCCTCCGCCTGGCGGGCGGCGACCGACATGCCCAGCGCGTACGCCGGGTTGGTCGAGCAGATCGCGTCGCCGAGCACCAGGAAGCCGGCGGGGAACCGGCGCAGCCGGTCGTAGCGGTGCCGGACGTTCGCCGGGAAGTGCGCCACGATCGGATCCCCCAGTGCGTCCGCCGCGCGGACCGCGGCCACGACGTCCGGCGGCGCGATGTCGGCCAGGGCGGCCAGCAGACCGGCCGGGTCCCGCGGCGGATGATGACCGCCGTAGCCCGACACGGTGAGGATGGCCCGCCCGTCCTCCTGCGCGAACAGCACGATCCCGCGCGGCCGGCCGGGCCGGGCGCTGACCCCGACGACCAGCGCCGGCAGGGTGCGCGGGCGCAGCCGCCGGGTCACGTACATCAGGTCGATCGGAACCCGCTCCCGGCTCGGCGCCGGGTATCCGAGCGCGGACAGCCACGCCGGCGCCCGGCTGCCCCGGCCCGTCGCGTCCACGACCAGGTCGGCGTCGAGGGTCCCGCCGGCGGTCCGCACGCCGCTCACCCGCCCGCCGACCGCGGCCAGGTCGGTCGCGGCCACGCCGTCGCGGACGACCACGTTGGACAGTGAGCGGACCCGCGAGCGCACCTTCGCTTCCAGGAACGGCCGGCTGACCAGGCAGGCGAACGGTTCGGGCGCCGGACCGAGCAGGCGCAGCGGGCTCCCGCCGCCCGGGGCCAGCCGGAACTCGGCGAAGTCCCGGACCACCGGCGCGCCGGCGGCCACCAGTTCCGCGCAGGCGCCGGGAAAGAGCCGGTCCAGCGCCTGCGCGCCGGCGGTGACCAGCACGTGGGCGTGCCGGCCCTGCGGCACGCCGCGCCGTTGTCCGGCTTCGACGGGCAGGCGGTCGCGCTCGATCACCGTGACCCGGTCGTACACCTCGCTCAACGCCCGGGCCGCGAACAGCCCGCCGATTCCCGCGCCGAGCACCATCGCGTGTCGCATCGGTCATCACCCCGTCGTCGACGCTAGGGAGGAGCACCGCGCCGCCGCTTCGGTATGACCACGCACCGGGGCCCCGTACCCATGGGTGATTTCGCTCAGCGGATCCCGTGGGCGAAGGCGTACGCGGCCGCCGCGGTGCGCGAGTCGACGCCGAACTTGGTGAGAATGTTGCTCACGTGCCGTTCCACGGTGCGGTCGCTGATCGACAGCGTGTCCGCGATCGCCCTGTTGGATCGGCCGGCGGCGACCAGCCGCAGCACCTCCAGCTCCCGCGGGCTGAGGCCCGCCGGGCTGGGCCGCGCCGCCGGGTCGACCGCGCCGAGGCGGCCCAGCGTCTCCCGCGCCGTGTCGAGCTCGAGCGTCGCCGACGCCTCGTCGCCCAGCATCCGGCAGGCCAGGCCGATCCCGATCCCGGTGCGGGCGGCCTCGTAGGGCGCCGCCAGCTCACGCCACAGGGCGCCGGCGCGGCGCAGCTCCGGTAGCGCGGCGTCCGCGTCGCCAGCGTTCAGGTGCACGATCCCGACGGCGTACGCGCGGCGGGCCCGCAGTCCCGCGGTGTCGAACGCGACGGCGATCCCGCGCAGCTCCTCCGCGCCGGACCGGGCGGCCGCGAGGTCGGTCGCGGCCAGCATGATCTCGACGTACGCGGGCAGGAGCCGGGCCCGGGCCAGCGGATGCTCGGTCTCGCCCAAGGCCCGTCGCACCGCGGCCGCGGCGGCTTCCACCCGCCCCTGGGCCAGCCACAGCAGGGCGAGCCCGGGCTGGGTCGGGCCGCCGAACGAGCCCGCGACCCGGTAGGCGCCGGCCGCGCCCGCGGCGTCGCCGCGCAGCCGGTGCGCCTCCGCGAGCTGGTAGTGCGCCGCACCGGCCAGCGCGCTGCCGTACCCCGTGGTGAGCTGGTCACAGGCGAGCCGCGCCTCGCGCACCGCGCCGGGCCAGTCGCCGCCGAGCAGCAGCAGCTCGGCCCGGTGGATGCGGCACACGGCTGAGAAGACGCCGGTGTACTGCGGGCGGGCGTCGCACCAGGCGTTCAGCGCGAGCGTCCACTCCCGGGCCCGGCGCAGCTCGTGCAGCTCGCGGCACGCGTCGATGACGCTGCAGTAGATCCAGCTCGTCACCGGCGCCGCGGTCGTGCCGGAGCTGACCTCGACCAGCGCCTCGTCGAGGAGGGCGAGTCCCTCGACGACCCGACCCTGGCGGATGCGGGCGCGGCCCTGGATGTGCACGGCGATCGCGGTCAGGTCCGGGTCGCCGAGCCGGCCGCCGAAGGCCGCCACCTCCGTGGCGGTGGCGAACGCCGCGGCGGGGTCGCCGGCGCCGAAACGGCGCTCCGCCTCCGGGATCAACAGGTAGCCCACCTCGGCGGGCGGTGTCGCGCCCGGTGGCGCGAGCCGGTGGGCGCGGGCGAGCCAGCCACCGGCGAGGGCGGGCTCGTCCTTCACCACGAGCGCGTGCGCCAGGTAGAACGCCGTGCGCATCGCGGGACCCACCGCCCCCGCCGAGACGTAGCCGGCGTAGAGCCGTTGCCGGAGCACCACGGCGTCGTCGATCCGGCCCAGCACCTGGGTGCACTCGGCCAGCCGCTCCAGGTCGTCGACGGCGAGCGGCTCGGCGGCCCGGAACGCGGCACACGCGTCCACCCACGCGTGCCGGCGGTGGTGTTCCCGGGCCCGTTCGAGCGTGTCCACCCTGCCTCCCGGGTCCCATTGAACTCCGGTGGAGTGCGCGGCGTCAGCCGGCGGAGACGACGACCTTGCCGATCGCGCCCGAGCTTTCGACCCGGGCGTGGGCGTCGCGCATCGTCGCCGCGTCGATCGGGCCGAGGTGGGTCGTCGCGGTGGTGCGCAAGCGGCCGGCGTCGACCAGCTTCGCCGTCTCCTCCAGCAGGTCGTGCTGGTAGGTGTCCGACGGCAGCAGGATCGGCCGCGTGAACATCAGCTCCCAGTGCCAGGTCACGCTCTTCGGCTTGAGGGGCAGCAGGTCGAGGCCCTCCGGCTCGTCGGTGGCCGCGATGTGGCCGAGGGGGCGGATCAGCTCCGCGTACGCGTCGATGTTGCCCTTGGAGAACGGGCTCACGATGTAGTCGACGCCGTCCGGTGCGACCGCGCGCACCGAGCCGACCAGGTCGTGCCGGTCGACCACCTGGTGGGCGCCCATGTCGAGGGCCCACTGCCGCGACTCGCCGCGGCGCGCGGTGCCGATGATCGTCAACCCGGTGCGGGCGCGGGCGAGTTGCAGGACCATCGAGCCGACGCCGCCGGCCGCGCCGACCATCAGCAGCGTGCCGGTGCTGCGTTCGGTCAGCCCGAAGTGGTCGAAGAGCATCTCCCACGCGGTGATCGTGGTCAGCGGCAGCGCCGCCGCGTCGGCGAAGTCGAGGGTGGCCGGCTTGTGCCCCACGATGTGCTCGTTGACCACCTGGAACCGCGCGTTGCTGCCGGGCCGGTCGATCCGCCCCGCGTACCAGACCTTGTCACCGACCACGAACCGCGTCACCGCGTCGCCGACGGCCGTCACGACACCCGCGGCGTCGTACCCGAGGATCCGGAAGCCCTTCGGGTCGCTGCCCGACCTCGACTTGACGTCGGCCGGGTTGACCGAGACGGCCTCGACCTGGACGAGCAGGTCGTGGGGGCCGGGCGTCGGCACCGGCACCTCGGCGTCGACCAGGCTCTCCGGGTCGGTGATCGGCAACGGGCGGCGGTAACCGACCGCGTGCATGAGATCGCCCATGCACACAAAGCTAAATGCTGCGTTCGCTTGCGTACGCCGGATGCCGCTTCCCGGCTGACGTCGCGCGCGGCCGGATGGGAGACCGTCGAGAGCGTACGGAAATTGGCCCTTTCTCGGTGAGGAGCGCACGATGATGACAGAGCTCACGACCTACGCCGCGGACCCCGCGTGGCACAACGGCCCCTGGAACCACGGCGGCCCCGGTTGGTGGATCGTGTTCCCGATCCTCTTCTGGGTGCTGGTCGTGTCGGTGATCGGCTATTTCATCTGGAACCGGTCGCCAGGCCGCACGGCCCGGCACGCCGCAGAACAGACGTTGGCCGACCGTTACGCCCGGGGTGAGATCGACGAACACGAACTCCGTGAGCGCCGCGCGAACCTGCGCGACAAGCGCTGACCGTGCGCGGGGGCGCTGGGGTGTGCGTGCGGCACCCCGGCGCGCCCGGCGCGCCAACCGCACCGGCGGTCGCCCGCCGAGGCGGGCGTCGCCCCCGGCAGGCTTCGCCCCCGGCCGGACTTCGCTCCCGGCCGGACTTCGCCTCGGGCGGCGCGCGCTTTCGCGGCGCCGGACGTTGCCCTGGGAGGCTTCGCCTCCTCACACGGCCCGGATTCCTCCGGCGGGCGCCGCACGACGCGGGTTTTGCCTCCGGGCGGCCCGCGGTGGCCGGCGCCGCGTCGCGGACCGTGCGGGACCTAAACCGCGCCGACCCAGGCGGACCTACTCGTAATAATCGGGCTCGACCAACTCTTCATCACCCCACAGATCGTCCTCGGGTGGTGCGGACCGGCCGGCCGGCGCCGACCGCGCCGCCGGCACCGCCGCAGGGACGGCGGCCGGGGTCGGTTCCGGGAGCGACTCCGCCAGCACGTCGAGCACCTGCTGGCCGTACTTGGCCAGCTTGTTCTCGCCCACCCCGCTGATGCGCCCCAGCTCAGCGAGCGTGCCGGGTGCGTCGGTGGCGATCTGGCGCAGCGTCGCGTCGTGGAAGATGACGTAGGCCGGCATGCCCTGTTCCTTGGCCGTCGCGCCGCGCCAGGCCCGCAACCGCTCGAACGAGCCGACCGCCTCGCCCGCCAGCGCCGGCGCCGGGGAAGACTTCGACGATGTGCCGCGGGACGACGACTGGCGGGGGGTCTTCGGTGGCTCGCGGCGGAGCATGACCTGGCGTTCCTTCGAGAGCACCCCGCGGCTCGCCTCGGTCAGCGACAGCGTGCCGTAGTCACCCTCGACCGCGAGCAGGCCCTGCGCCAGCAGTTGGCGCACCGCGCCGCGCCACTCGGCCTCGGAGAGTTCGGTGCCGATGCCGAAGACCGTGAGCTTGTCGTGGTTGAAGCGGGTCACCTTGTCTGTCTGGCGGCCGAGCAGGATGTCGATGAGCTGGCCCGCCCCGAAGCGCTGGTTGCGCTCCCGGTCGAGGCGCAGCACCGTCGAGAGCAGCTTCTGCGCGGCGACCGTGCCGTCGAACGAGGACGGCGGGCTCAGGCACGTGTCGCAGTTGCCGCACGGCTGCCCGTCGGCCTCGCCGAAGTAGGCCAGCAACTGCACCCGGCGGCACTCGACCGTCTCGCAGAGCGCGAGCATCGCGTCGAGGTGCTGGCTCAGCGCGCGGCGCCGGGTGCGGTCGGCGTCGGACGTCTCGATCATCTTGCGTTGCTGGACCACGTCCTGCAGGCCGTAGGCCAGCCACGCCGTCGACGGCAGCCCGTCGCGGCCCGCCCGGCCCGTCTCCTGGTAGTAGCCCTCGACCGACTTCGGCAGGTCGAGGTGGGCGACGAAGCGCACGTCGGGCTTGTCGATGCCCATGCCGAACGCGATCGTCGCCACCATGACCAGGCCGTCCTCGCGCAGGAAGCGGGACTGGTTGTCGGCGCGGGTGCGGGCGTCGAGCCCCGCGTGATAGGGCAACGCCGGCACGCCGTTGGCCACGAGCTGCTCGGCGGTGCGCTCGACGGACGCGCGTGACAGGCAGTAGACGATGCCGGCGTCGTCCTTGTGCTCGGTGCGGAGGAACTCGAGGAGCTGGTTGGTCGGGCTCTTCTTGGGGACGATGCGGTATTGGATGTTGGGCCGGTCGAAGCTCGCCACGAACCGCTTGGCGTCGGTCAGGTTGAGCCGGGTGGCGATCTCGTCGCGGGTCGCGGTGGTCGCGGTCGCGGTGAGCGCGATCCGCGGTACCTCGGGCCAGCGCTCGTGGAGCACCGAGAGCCCGAGGTAGTCGGGGCGGAAGTCGTGGCCCCACTGCGCCACGCAGTGCGCCTCGTCGATCGCGAAGAGCGATATCCGCCCGCGCTCGAGCAGGCGCATCGTGTTGGCCGAGCCCAGCGCCTCGGGCGCCAGGTAGAGCAGGTCGAGCTCGCCGTCGACGAATGCCGTCTCCGTGTCGCGCCGCTCGCCCCACTCCTGGGTCGAGTTGACGAAGCCCGCGCGCACCCCCAGCGCCCGCATCGCGTCGACCTGGTCCTGCATCAGCGCGATCAATGGGGAGATCACCACGCCGGTGCCGGGCCGGACGATCGCCGGGATCTGGTAGCACAGGGACTTGCCACCGCCGGTCGGCATCAGGACCAGCGCGTCACCCCCGCTGACCAGCTGCTCGATGATCTCCGCCTGCTGGTTGCGGAACGTGTCATAGCCGAAGAGCCGCCGCAGCACCTCGATCGGCTCGGCTCCCACCATCTCCGCTGACGTCGCCACCCGGCGATTCTATGAGCCCCGAATTCGGGTCCGGGAAAGCCTGTGGATAACTCCGTTTGGGGGGTCCGACCGGGGGAAACCCGAAATGATGATTAAGCAGTTGATGACCAGGCTCGAACAGGCGTCCGGTCTCGACCGGATCAGTGATCCACTCCAGCGCGGCCTGCAGGCGGTCCTCAAACCGCGCATGCTCCGGGACGCCCTGCACGGCGTGCAGGTCGGCCATCCGCTGCACCCCGCGCTGGCCTCGTTCACGCTCGGCTCGTGGACCAGTGCGGCGGTCCTCGACGCGCTGCGCGGGCAGGAGTTCCCGGCGACGGCCCTGGTCGGGGTGGGAGTGGCGGGTGCGGTGCCGACCGCGCTGGCCGGTGCCAACGACTGGGCCGAACTCGATCACGAGCAGCGTCGCGTCGGTCTCGTCCACCTCACCGCCAACGTCGTGTCGGTCGCGCTCTACTCCGCCTCGCTGGCCGCCCGCCTCAAGGGTGATCACCGCACTGGCCGCATCCTGGGGTTCGCCGCGTTCGGTGTCGTCAACGTGAGCGCCTTCCTCGGCGGCCACCTCGCCTACAAGCAGGGCGCGCAGGTCAACCAGGCGGTCTCCGAGCTGCACCGGATCGGCGACGGCTGGCACCCGGTGGCCGACGTGAGCGCGCTGCCGCACGGGATGCCCGTCTCGCGAAACATCGGTGAGGTGCCGGTGCTCGTCTACCGCGACGGCGACCGCGTCTCGGTGCTGCTCGAGCGCTGCGGTCACGAGACCGGCCCGCTCGGCGAGGGCCGGGTCGTCGACATCGACGGGGACGCCTGCGTCGAGTGCCCGTGGCACGGCAGCACGTTCCGGCTCAAGGACGGCCTCGTCATGCACGGACCGGCGGGATCGGACCAGCCCATCCTGCGTACGCGAATCGTGAACGACGTCGTCGAGGCGAATCTCCCGTAGCGTCCACAAGGGAGACCCAGGGGTCGTGACATGCTTTGCCGGTGACCGAAGCTGAACTCGTTCCCGAGCCGCCGCCGCACCGGCCACGCCGGCAGCGGCGGACGGCGCTCACCCTGGCCACCATGGTGCTGCTGCTGTTCGGCGTACCGTGCGGGTTGCTGGTCTTCACCGGTCAGTCGTGGCCCGCCTGGCTCCAGGGGCTCGGCGCGGCGGTGTTCTTCTTCGGCGCCCTCGGCTACACGCGCCTCATGGTGCTCGGCCACGGCCGTCGGCACCGCGACTGGGCCGCCCGCATCGGCGACGCCACGCTCGGCGTCATCTGGGTGCTGTTCACCTGCTCGATCCTGTCGCAGGTGGTGCGCCTCGGCCTGTTCCTCGGCGGTGTCGGCGACCCGCTGCGGTCGCGGGTGACGGCCGGCGCCGCGGTGTTGGCCGCGCTGGTGCTGCTGGGTTGGGGTCACTACGAAGCCATGCGCGTCTCCCGGGTACGGGCGGTCGACGTGCTCATACCGCGCCTGGGCCCCGGGCTCGACGGCCTGCGGGTGGTGCTGCTGACCGACACGCACTACGGGCCCATCGACCGGGCGCGCTGGTCGGCCGGCGTCGTCGACGTGGTCAACGCGCTCGACGCCGACCTGGTCTGCCACACCGGCGACATCGCCGACGGCACGGTCGCGCAGCGGCTCGAGCAGGCCGCGCCGCTGGGTCAGGTGAAGGCGCGGTACGCGCGGGCGTACGTGACCGGCAACCACGAGTATTTCTCCGAAGGCCAGGGCTGGCTCGACCACATGCGCGACCTGGGCTGGGACGCCCTGCACAACCGGCACATCGTGCTGACCCGCGACGGCGACAGCCTGGTCGTGGCCGGTGTCGACGACCGCACCGCGGCCGGCTCGGGCGAGCCGGGTCACCACACCGACCACGCGGCCGCGCTCGCCGGCGCCGACCCGGACCTGCCCGTCCTGCTGCTGGCACACCAGCCGCGGCAGATCGACGGCGCCGTGGCGCACGGCATCGACCTGCAGATCTCCGGGCATACGCACGGCGGCCAGATCTGGCCCTTCCACTATCTCGTGCTGACCGACCAGCCCGTGCTGTCGGGGCTCAGCCGGCACGGGGAGCGCACGCAGCTCTACACCAGCCGCGGCACCGGTTTCTGGGGTCCGCCGTTCCGGGTCTTCGCGCCGAGCGAGATCACCCTGCTCACGTTGCGGTCGGGCCGGCCAGGTCGGTGAGCCAGTCCCGGCTGGCCCGCGCGACCCGCGCCGGCACGCCGAGGTCGTCGAGGAGGTCAGCGGCGGCGGCCATCTCGTCGACCCGCCGGCGGGCGTGGGCCAGCGAGCCGTGGGTGAGCCGGTCCAGGGTGCCGGCGTCGGCCCGGGCCAGCTCCGCGCGGATGTTGCCGTCGAGCCAGTCCTCCAGCCCGGCGGCCCGGGCGGCGGCCAGCGCCTCGACCGCGGCGGCGGCCAGTCCTTTGTAGAACACGCTGCGCAGCAGCTTGCGCGTCGCGGCGGCACCGACCGGCCCGTCGACGACCGTGACCTCGGCACCGTACGCGTTGATCAGGTCCCGGAAACGGCTCGCGGTGGGGCCGCTGGCGGCCATGGGCACGCGCAGGTCACGGCCGGGCACCGGCGCCATGATGGCCACGTCGACGACCTCGACACCGACGCCGGCGGCGATCGCCGCCGCCTGCAGCTTGACCGCCGGCGCGGCCGTGTTGAGCTCCGCCCAGACGGTGCCGGGCCGGCAGCCGGGCAGGCCCTGCCGCAGCGCGTCGAGCGCGTCGGCGGCGCTGTTGACGCTGAGCACGACGTCGGCACCGCGGCACGCGCCGGCTGCGTCGGTCGCCTCCCGCACACCGGCCAGCGCCGCCTCGCGCACGTTGCGTGGCGCCGGCTCCCGCTCGCCGCGTGGCGCCGGCTCCCGCTCGCCGCGTGGCGCCGGCTCCCGCTCGCCGCGTGGCGCCGGCTCCCGCTCG